>CBDBIJ010000100.1:0-9493 GCA_965205655.1 Candidatus Latescibacterota bacterium | reverse complement strand
TCGCGATGACGGGCTGAGAACATCACCCGAGCCTGTGCTCTGTTTCAACTGAAAATGGGACTTGACCCTCGACGGACCACTCTCTCACACTATTCGATTGTCAAAGACCAGCTGCTACGAAAGCTACCGCAAAGCGGTTTAGTTCAACTACCTGTACCTAAGGTTCGCGTACAGGCGGTTGAGTGTTACTTATCTGACACGAAAGTGCGTATTCGGTTACACAGTGGCAACTGCTTCAGGAAGGTCGAAAGTAACGTAAATCGCTTGTCTTTCTCGAGATATCGGACCTGGCCGCGGTGGCACGGGTTTCTCTCCGAGGAAGGCATGCGGAGATATCGTAGGCATCCCGACCTTTCAGACAAAGAGGTTGTCCTTCTCAATCGCCTCGAGTCGGAGCTGAAGCTTCAGGGTTATTCTCGAAAGACCCTGAAATCGTACACGGGCTATTGCCGGCGGTTCCTGCAGTGGAAGCGCCACTACAGCGGTGATCCTCAGTCGGAGGTGAAGTCACACCTGCAGTGGCTGATCGAAGAGAAGGGAATCAGCCGGGCGGCTTTCAACTGCGCCTACAGCGCGCTCGTGTTCTTCTACCGCGAGGTTCTAAATGAGCGGGCAGCCGTCGATGGGCTACGCAGGCCGCGGAGCCAGCGCGCGCTACCGGAGGTACTCAGTCAGGGCGAGGTGCTCCGCCTGCTGGACTCGGTGCGCAATCCGAAGCACCGCGTCATTGTGGCGTTGCTGTATGCCGGTGGACTGCGCGTGGGTGAGGTTGTCAGACTGAAGGTTTCAGATATCGATCGCGACCGCATGCTGATTCGAGTACGGCAGGGAAAGGGGCGTAAGGACCGCTATACGCTCCTGCCGAAGACGATTCTCGAGGAGCTCCGCACATACTGGAAGGCGTATCGTTCCTCCACGTGGCTGTTCCCCGGAGTCCAGCGCCCCAGGGTTTTCTTGGACACATTAGAGGGTCCACATGGACCTGAAAGGAGTGTTCGAGATGACTAAGCAGAAGAAGGGTGTTCGGGTCGGCCGATTCTCCGCTCGTCGAAAGCAGGAGGCGGTGTTGCGCCTGCTGCGTGGGGAGGACCTGGAGGTCCTGTCCCGGGAGTTGGGTGTGATGGCAGCCACGCTGAGTGAGTGGCGCGAGCAGTTCCTGGGTGGGGGTGAGTCAGCTCTGCACAGCCGTACCCGTGATGAGCGGGATGAACAGATCGCCCGCCTGAAAGCGAAGGTGGGGGATCTGACGATGGACAACGAGTTGCTGGAGTCCAAGATCCATCGCCTGGAGGATGGACTCCCTTTGGCATCCCGGAGGTCGAAGCGATGAGCCAGACCCAGTCGCCCTCCAGGAAGCGGCCGTACAGGCTGCAGCGTGTGTGTCGGGTCTGGCAGTTTCCTCGCTCCACCGTCCACGAGCATCGGCGTCGGGCGGCTCTGCGTCCGGAGGAGCGTCTTGAGCGGAAGAAACGAGGTCCCCAAGGGCCGTGTACCGACGATGAGCTAGCTGAGAAGATTCGCGAGTTGCTGAAGGCGTCCCCCTTTCACGGGGAAGGCTACCGCAAGATGTGGGCCCAGCTGCGGGCGCAGGACATCCGCACCTCGAAGGAACGCGTACGCCGTGTGATGCGCGAGCACGGCCTGCAGGTGCCGCAACGCGCCGGCCAGCCAAGGGGCCCGCAAGCACACGACGGGACGATCACCACCGATCGACCAGACCAGATGTGGGGAACCGACTTGACCACCACCGTGACCACCGGCGAAGGCACAGCTACGGTCTTCGTGGCTGTCGACCACTGCAGCTCGGAGTGCATCGGCATTCATGCAGCGGCCACAGGCGACCGTTTCGAGGCCCTGGAGCCGATCCACCAGGGAGTCCGCGAACACTTCGGCGGCGGCGACAAGGGTATCGCCGGGGGGCTGCAGCTGCGCCACGATCATGGCTCTGCGTACATGTCCGACCACTTCCAGAAACAGATCGACTTCCTGGGCATCGAGTCGTCGCCCAGCTTCGTGCGTGCCCCGGAGGGCAATGGCTGCTCCGAGCGATTCATCCGCACCCTCAAGGAGAATCTCCTGTGGGTCCGATACTTTGCCACGGTCGAAGAGCTCCGTCTTGCCCTGCTCGAATTCAAGAGAGTCTACAACGAGAAGTGGCTCCTCGAGCGACACAACTCTCAGACGCCAAACCAGGTGCGCCGGAGCTTCCAGCAGGAGTTGTCCAAGGCGGCCTGACCATCCGCCAAATCAGTGTCCAGAAACCCAGGGCTTTACAGGAGCCAGGCCGGGACGACATCTGTGCGAGCGCTCGGTCCAGAAGGTGTTCGCCAGAGCCGTGAAGTCGACGGGCATCAGGAAGCCCGTGTCCGTGCACTCGTGGCGGCACAGCTTCGCCACCCACCTGCTCGAGGGTGGCTACCGACCTGCGTTACATCCAGGAGCTGCTCGGCCACAAGAGCTCGAGGACGACGGAGGTTTACACCCACGTCCAACGCGAGGATCTGGTCAACATCGAGAGTCCGCTCGACGGAATCCTGAGGGCCCGCTCCGATTGACGGGACGGACGATCCGGGCCGTCGCCAGAATTGGCAAAATAAATTGCCAAATTGGCAAGTAAAATTGCCAATATTACATTCGAATGCAATTTTAACTCTATGATATCATGTAAACCTTTTTCGAGTAGGGCGCTCTCGAGTAGGGCGGTCGAATCCGGGAAGGTCGAGCATCAATTTGGCGGGGTAGTACCCGAGAAATTCGCCAGACCTGCACTGGCTCTGAGAATGATCGGGCCGGTCAAGCGGTAGCGCTGTCCCTCGCCAGCTCCCGGCGCAGGCGCAGACAGACCGCGGCGGTAAAGCCGTACTCGTAGGCACCCAGGCCATCACCGGTCTGCGAGTGAAACAGCTCCCGCAAGTTTCCGTCGGCGATCATGATTCGGTAAAGTCGCTCTCGAGCTGTCATCGCCTCGGCCGGGTAGCCGGTCTTTTCGAGCACCTCGATCATCAGGTAAGCGACATTCATCCACGTCGGGCCCCGCCACCAGCTTTCCGGCGCGTAGGACGCCTCGCTGTAGGCGACGACGGGGAAGGGAACGGCGCCGAAGAAATGGTCGGGTCAAGGCCCAGTTTCAGTTGAAACAAATCACAGGCTCTGGTGAGTGTGTCAGCCCATCATCGCGAGCTGTTTGATGCCGAGTTCGGCTTGTATGGCTTGCCGGAGCATCGGCAGATGGCGATAGCCCTTGACCCTGCGCAGACGTGGTTCGATGTCGAGCAGTGCCGTGGCTACCCAACGGTGACGCTGTGATGAGTTAGTCCAGCGTCGCACGTTGTGTGTGAGCTGCTCCAGGAGACTGTTGACGTTCTCGATGCAGTTGGTGGTGCGGAAGGAATCCTTGAGCATCGGCGTCAGTCCCAACCGATGGAGTGTGAGGGTCTCTTCCATGCCTTCCTCGAGGCTGTGTAGGGCGGACTGATTCATCAACTTCAAGCCCGGTTTGAGCGCGTCCAGTGCCGCCTTGGCCGCCTCGTATCTCGGTTTGCCGTAGGCCGCCTCCATCTTGCGACCCATACCGGACTGCTCGCTTTTGGACAGATACGACACGACGTTCTGGCGCTTGTGATACTGGCAGCGCTGCACGCAGGCATGTCCTTTGAGCACCGACATCACCGCCTTGTAAAGCCCCTTGGCGCCGTCGATGACGACCAACAGTCCGGCTTCGTACTGCATACCGCGTTCGACCAGATCGGACAGGAAGCGACGGCAGACGCGCTCGTTTTCCGTGGCCGCCTGCACGAAGCCAAGAGGAATCTTCTGTCCGTCGAGGGTGACGCCCAGGGCGATGATGATCTCCTCGTCCGCGAAGCTCTTGCCGTCGAGGAATAGCGCCACCAGATCATATCCTTCCAGGGATCGCTCCTGGAATTCAGCCAGCTTTCGAGCCGTGCCTTTCACGTAACGACAGGACACCGATGAGGATGACAGACCAAAGGCCTCGGGTACGGCCTCAGCGCAGGCCTCGTAGTTGCGCGTGGCGATGCCCTTCAGCATCCGCAACAGCAGACCTTCGTCCATCTGTCGAGGCGTCTGCAGTGCCTGGTAAACATCCAGCGGGACCTCGGTATGGTTGGCCACGTTGCGCACCCGCGGCACATCGACGGGTAGTTTCTGGTCGGCCAGGTACACCGACCCGAGCTGAGACCCCCAGCGGCGTAACGGCTGATCCGACCCCTTGCGCTGATACCGCGGCCCAGCCAACTCAACGACCGCTCTTTGCAGCTCCTCCGCGACCGCCTGCAGCCCCAAGGGAATCAGCCATTGGATCGCCTCGATCCGGCCATCCAGGTCCTCTACTTGCTCTGCAGTCTCGGGTGCTACCTTGCCGATGCTCACCGTTCGTTTGACGCCCTTCTTCCGTGCTACCAGCTTGCTCATTGCAGGCTCCCCATCGTTACCGATGCGAGACTTCTTCCAACGGGCTTCTCGTATCAAAACGTAACGATTGGAGCCTGTGCTGTTTCAACTAAGATCGGGACAAAGCGATTGGTCGGGGTTCAACAGATAGTCCCTTACTGCCCGCCTGGTCTGAGGTTCAGTGAGCGGCACATCTCCCAGCAGCGGCAGGAAACAGGCGGGGGTCATGATGCGCACGGGAACGCCGTGCTCGACCTGGAGATCCCAGAACAGGCCCGAGCTCTCGTCGTAGAGGACCTCTACGATTCGCGACGCGTAGTCCTCCGCCTCTGCGCTGTGCTTCTGCGCGGCTTCGGCATCCCCGATCATTTCGGCGAACTCCGCACAAACACGCATCTGGAGCAGGAGGTAGCTGTTCAAGTCGCAGGCGACGATTGGTCCTTGATCGAAACGACGGGTGTCGTCCCAACCCAGCTCCATCCCGTTTGCTGCGGCGATGAGGCCGAAGCGGGTCATTCGTTGTGAGAGCCACCATTTTGTGTTGCGGCGAAGTCCGCTCAGCAACCTGGCAGCCAGTTGTTCGTCTCCGGTCTGCTGGACGAGGACGGCGTCCCGCCCACCCGATGAGAGGAGGCTGGGACTGCTGGGGATGAACCCAGGTCGAGCAGATGAAGGCCGGCAGTTTTCCGTCGACTCTGAGATTGTCGACGAAGAGCAGGAGGCTGTCCCGCGCCAGACCGGGATTGAAGAGCTCGGTGCCCAGGTTCTGGAAACAGCTGTCCCAGAGATAGGCTGTCGGGTAGGTGCCTCTGCTCGGGAACGCACAGATGCGGCCCCCGAGCAGACCCGGTGAGGCGGCGCTGTTGCTCAGGAGGGTGTAGGCGGCTCGGGCGAGCGCGACACTTTCGGAGGCGTCATCGGAGTCGAAGTCGAGATCACCGATGGCGTCAGCCCACCAGGAGATCGAGCGTCGCACGGCTTGATCGAAGGAGGTGCTGGCGTCTTTCAGGCGAGAGTGAATCGACTCGTCATCAACCTCGAGCACCCGCACGGAAAAGACGAGCACGAGCCGGCCCTGAGAATCGGCTTCGATCCGAAACGATTGTCCTATTCCGTCCCCGGCGGTCACCGTTCCCTTGGCGATCCTCAGGCCGAGGATGAGGGGAAAGGTGGCGTCGGGATCGCGGGGATCGACGGTCGGCAGGTAGCCCTCGATGATGATGGTGCCAGGATCCACCCGGGCGCTGCGCTTCTCGGTGAACTCGGGGTGCTCGCCCGTATTGAACTCGAGCGCTGTCAGGCCGTTGCAGTCGACGACCCAGGTGTTGTGGCTGCAGAAAGCGACGCGGGCGGAACCGCGCTTGAAGTGCTGGGTGATGCCGACTGCCGTGCACTCGTGCTCTCTCACCGGGGCCGGCATTCGTAGAAAGGGTTTCAGGAATGTCGTGCCCCTGCGGTTGTAGTGGAGAAACAGGCACGCGATTCCTCCGGTTGCGTCGATTCCGAGGCCGAGATCCGAGAAGAACGGACTGAAGGATCTGTCGGCATCGGAGTAGTCCAGGGAGTTGCCGAGCAGCTCTACAAGGGCCTCAGCTGACCGAAGGGAATTCGAACGGGTTGCCATTTCTTGATACGCCGGTTGGGAGGTGAGCTGGGGCGCTATGATAAGATGGAAGGGCGCTCTCACCAAGCTCCGGGAAGCGTGCGGTGCCGGCTCGCACCTGGACCTCCCCGCGACTAAATTACGGCTGCTTCGCCCGTCGACGCCGACAAATGATGCCGAGGAAAACCGACACGAGGAGACGATGAACCGGCCGCCGGAAGAATTCGTCAGAGTCACGGAGGAGCGTCTGCTGGAGTTTGCAAGCGCCTGCTTCGAGAAAGCCGGCCTCGAAGCCGAACCCGCGCTAATGATAAGCCGGCTGCTGGTAAACTCCGACCTGCGGGGTGTGCGCACCCACGGCACGGCTACGGTGAATCACTACTGCGAGCGCCACGAGAGCGGCCAGCAGAACCCTCGGCCTCAAATCGAGGTCGTGAGCGAAACGCCGACGACGGCAGTCGTGGATGGAGACGGCGCTCTCGGTTACCTGCCGATGGTGGAGGCCACCGAGCTGGCTATTGCCAAGGCGCTCGAGCAGAGACTCGGGATGAGCGTCGTTCGCAACATCGGCCACTACGGTTCGGCCGGCCATTACGCGCGGATGTGCCTGGAGCGGGGGTGTATCGGATTCTCGGTGCAGGGGTATCACGGCCTCGGGAACGCGAAGGCCTCCGACCACAAACCGCAGGTCGGATACTTCGGCAATCCGCCAATCTGTTTTGCGATCCCTTCCAAAGACGGCCCTCCGATGGTGCTGGATGCTGCGACGCGCGTTCTGCCGGACTACCAGATCGGCGCGGAGTTCGACCACTTGCTGGAGCTGATACCGGCGGCATTCTTCAAGAGTATGGGCTACACGGCCGTCGCCGGCCTGATGGGCGGCGCATTGACAGGATACACGCTTCCCGAGTGCGAGGAGGTGCGGAAGCGCTGGCCGGAGGGCTACAGGGGCGGAATGGTTCTGGCGATCCGGGTCAACGCCGTCGTGTCCGAAGAAGTGTTTGGCGCCGAGGTGGACCGGATGGGACGGGATGTGCAGCGCACGTATGAACCGATGCCGGGTACGGATCGGGCACTGCTGCCAGGCACGATCGAGGAGGAACGATTCGCAACCTACCGGCGGGAGGGAATCCCCTACGGCGAGACGGAGCAGGAAGCCGCCCGCGCCGTGGGCGATCGTCTCGAGGTGCCCTTGCCGTGGGACTGAGCACGGGAGGGTAGCGCCCGAGATGGCCGAGTTGCCTGAAAGAGGAATCAAATGAGTCTCGAGTTGATCGAGCCTGAGAAGCACCGCCAGCTGTTCGTCGATGACTCCGCTTTGGAGACGACGGGCGCCGTCCAGAACCACGGATGGACGCGGACGATGCATCCGCCGGTGAAATGCGGTCCTGTCATTCGGCCCGACGTGTCGCAGGGACAGAGGTCGCTGCAGAGCCGCAGCGTGCCGCAGTGGAACTCGGAGAAGGAGATCTGGGAATGGTGGTATTTCGGCGACAATGTCCGCTACGCCACATCGACGGACGGAGAAAACTGGGAGAGGCCGGTGCTCGGTTTGTACGAGTGGAACGGGTCGAAGGAGAACAACATCGCCGACAATCCGGTGGGGAGCGAGCGTCAGTGTCTGACGCACGTCATTCGCGACGAACTGGACAACGATCCCCGGCGGCGCTACAAGGGCCTGTTCACTCGCAGAGCGGTCGTCAACGCGAGCAACCGTTTCCCCGCCGTGTCGCCGGATGGGTTCGACTGGACCATCCTGGACGTGCCCCCCATTCCGAGCAGCGACGAAGTGGGCAGTCAGTTCATCGCAATGGTCAAGCACGGCACCGAGTGGGGACGCTCCGTCTTCCTGTCTACGAGCAAGGACTTCGAGCACTTCTCAGAGCCGCAATTGATCTTCCACTCCGACGAAATCGATCACGAGAACTGTCGCCGACGTGTCCGAGAGGTGATCGAGAACCCGGCTTACATCACCCCGCCCGTCGTCGATGATGTCGACTACATCGCCGAGGTCTACCAGATGGCGGTGATGCCTTACGAAGGATGCTACTTCGGGTTTCCCGTACTCTTCAATCCCTTCGGTGCCAAACCCCCGCCGCAGAAAAACTTCACCCGCATCAACCAGGTCGAGCTCGCCTTTTCACGTGACCTGAGACACTGGGACCGCGTCGGTGACCGAATGCCGTTTGTCGGGATCGATCCGTGGGACGGGGTCAACTACGGCACGAGTCAGAACCTGTTGTGCGGCCGCCCGATCGTGCGCGCGGACCTGGACGAGATCTTCGTCTACTATAACGCGCTGCGAATACCGGGCGGCAAGGAGCTGTATGAAGTGTTCAACAGGAACCGGGAGCTCTTCCGGCTCAACGTGGATCCCGAGATTCTCGACGACGGCGGGGCTCTGTCTCTGGCGAAGCTGAGGATGGACGGATTCGTGTCACTGGACGCGGAGGAGGCGGGTACGATTACGACAAAGCCCTTTATGCTGAAGGGCGAGGACGTTTACCTGAACTACGAGGCAAAGTGGGGAGCGATCTATCCTGAGATCGTCGATGGTGAAACTCTGAAGCGCTTCCCGGGCGGGTTTACCGTCATCGGCGAGCCGCTGAGCGGCGACAACACGAAGGCGAAGATCAAATGGGATTCGCAGGGCCACGGTCTCTCATTCGAAAAGCCCGTGCGAATCATATTCGACCTCCACCTGGCCAGGCTCTACTCGTTCTGGCTGGAGTGAAGGGTGTGCGTCACTCGCGGACGGTGAGTCGGGTGAGCAGTGAATCATCGTCGCTGCCGCCGAAGCGCACCTCTATCGTCCAGGGTGCCGGCTCGTTCCTGCGATGAGCGTTGGGCCGCAGCCATTTCACATTTCGACGCATCCGGATCGCCCCCAGACGCTCCCCGCTGAACTGAATGTGCACCCTGACGCCGTCGCGCGTCGCGGTGACCCCCCCCTTCGTTCCACTCAAATCGACCCCGTAGGCGAAGTGGAACAGCGCGGTGTGGCGTCGGCGTCCGCCGCTACTACCCTCCACCCGGTCCCGGATCACCCATTCATTATTATAGAGGCCGATCTCCCGCGACCAGCGTGTGCTGCCGCGGTGGGGGGGCTGGCTCGTCCTGAGTCGCGCCCTCCGTCCGCCGATCTCGAGCGAGCTGTCGACGTGAATCGTCCGCGCCCCCCAGGAGTCGCCGAGCTCCGCGGGCAGCTGTCGGAGATCGCCCCGGACCAGCACCACATTCTTGGAGAGCTCGGAGTAGAGATAGCCCCGCAACTCCATGCCGAAGTAGCGTTTCCCGTTCACGTGGTCGTAGAGCTCGTTTGCCGGCAGCCACAGAAAGGGGACGCCTCCAGCGACGAAGCTGACCGACAGACCGTCGTCGTGGGCGTGGCCAGTGTAGGTGTTGTCGCCGTCGGGGATGTTGATCGTCATTGCCGAGGCGGTTCGCTGCCAGGAGCTGCGGATGATGCCAATTCCA
>CBDBIJ010000099.1:0-15491 GCA_965205655.1 Candidatus Latescibacterota bacterium | reverse complement strand
AACTGCACCACCGCTGTGTTCCCGCATAATCTTTCATAATGCATCGTGCCTGAAAGGCAGGGAAAATAAGTTGATGCTTCCTAGCTGTTTGCTGAATCATTGTTATATCGAATTCGGAATGAGCTATAATCAGAAGGTGTGGAAATAGACAGACGGCGACCCTACCCTTCCTTTGTAATTAGCCATCACAAACGCCGGGGCTATCCCGGCAGGAAGAGGAGAATCGCCATGGCACAACCTAAGCCGAGCACGACGGAAATGTCCATGCCCACGTTCGAAACGCTGGAAGAGTGGACACGCTCGCAGATTCAGTCGCTGATGCAGTCGGTTCTGGATGAAGAAGTCACCCATGCGCTGGGACGGTCACGGTACGAGCGACAGGCACCGTTGGACGCAGCCGGCGGCTACCGCAATGGGTACGGGAAGCGGCGGCGACTGTCCTTGACCTCGGGCACGATCGAGGTGAAACGCCCTCGGGTGCGGGGTCTGGAAGAGCGATTTGAGAGTGCGGTACTGCCGCTGTTCGCCCGGCGCACCCAAGAAATAGGTCAGCTGCTGCCAGAGCTTTACCTGCACGGTTTGTCTCAGGGCGACTTCGAGCTGGCGCTGCGCGGCCTGCTGGGCAAGGGAGCGCCTTTGTCGGCGTCCTCGATCGCTCGTTTGCGTGAGAAGTGGATCGTCGAATACAACGCCTGGCGCAGCCGACGACTGGATGACCGCGAGCTCGTCTACGCCTGGGCGGACGGGATCTACGTCAAAGCCGGTCTTGAGAAGCAAAAAGCCGCTCTCCTGGTGGTCATCGGCGCGATGAGCGATGGGCGCAAAGAAGTCCTGACGATTGTCCCGGGCTATCGCGAATCGACAGAGTCGTGGGCGGGCGTACTGCGCGATCTGCGTGACCGCGGACTGAGCGTGGCGAAGTTGTTGGTGGCGGATGGGCACCTGGGTATCTGGGCGGCCCTGGCAGAGGTCTGGCCGGAGACGGCTGAACAGCGATGCTGGAATCACCGCATCCTGAACGTGCTGGATAAGCTGCCAAAACGCGTGCAGGTCGAAGGGCGGCACCTGCTGACACAGATCCCGTACGCGCCGACCCGTCAGGAAGCGACGAAAACGTCGCGATCAATTCGCCAAACGGTTTCGCCGCGAGTGTCCAGACGCCGTCGATATCCTTGAGCGCGATTGGGACCGTATGGTGACATTCTACGACTTTCCCGAGGCCCACTGGCAACACCTGCGCACCACCAACGTCGTCGAAAGTCCCTTCGCTTCGGTACGGTTGCGAACCAATGCGGCCAAACGATACAGGAAGGTGGCCAATGCCACCGCCCTCATTTGGCGGGTCCTGATGGTGGCCGAGAAACGATTCCGGCGACTCAATGCACCGCATCTCATGGCTGACGTCTACGCCGGGGAGTGCTACGAAAACGGATCACCCATCGCGCAAAGGAAGAAGATCGCCGCCTGAGTCGTTTACACACCATTTGACCCTAGCTCTTCGGAATTGTAGATTAGGACAAAACTGGCTTTCGTTAGCAAGCTCACTATTGCCACATGATATTGATTCCAGGACACGGCATTGTCGTCTTGAAGAATATCATCTGTTATCCCGTGAATCCTGGAAGCCTCTTCCGGAATTGGAATTGTCGGTTGAATGAGGTTGTCAAACTTGACGGTTCCGTTTGTGTCTATAATGGCAAGCTCGACAATCTCATCTTGCGCTCCCAGTCCGGTTGTTTCTGTATCCAGAATGAGAACATCGGAGCGGTTGAGTAGCTGTGACCAGTCTTGCATTTTCGCCTTCCTTTTTGTTTGGTGGTGTGTGCTCTGCTGCGGTTCTGGATGGTGCAGTTTTTGATGGCCGGGCTGCTTCGCGATGCTGCGTGAACAGCATCCACTAGAGGAAGCACCCAGGCCCATTATTAGTGACATGCAAGGCGGCAAACTGAAACCAAGATGGAGAGAGGGCATCCGGCGCCTGATCGAGCGGGATCAGTCACTTGGATTTGCCGAATCCATGTGGCCTCTCGCGGGGCGCTCGATGACCTTGATCTTCTGGATCAGCGTCTCGACAATCTCCTCCAGCGCATCAACGCGCTTCGCAAGACTGCTGGTCTCCCCCCCCTGTAGTTTATTGATCCTTTCCAGGGCTTCCGTATACTGAAGAGCCTCCTGACCCGAGGTGCTGGCAAGCGGAGGTTCCTCTCTATGTTGGCTTTTTCCTCTTCGTAGGCCATCGCGTCCTCCTTAGGTCAACGGTGGTGATGGAAAGGGGGTGGCTGCGGAAACAGCAAAGAACGCACGGTTGTTACGCGAAGCAATCCGTCATGAACGAGTCAAACGCGTGGTTGTCTTTGCGGTGGTTGTATTTGTAGCAGGCTTCAGCGACGTAGAGGGGCGTGTAGCGCTTCGTGTAGTGGTGATGGGACCCATACCAGGCGCGCTTGAGCAAGCTCCAGACGCCTTCGATGGTGTTAGTGTGGATCACGCCATCGGCATAGGTTTGGCTGTGGTCGATTACTGAACGGGAGACGAACTTTTCAACCGCATTATAGGCGCTATATTCGTCTGTGATAAGGTGGGAACCGGCAGGATCCACAGTACTTTTGATGAATTTCAAGACGCCCTTGCCGGTTAGGTCTTTGGCTACTTGAGCAACTACGCGGCCGCCGCGTTCTACGGCCCCGATAACTGACGTTTTTGCTGGTGCCACGGCCCCTGGGATGCTGAGTCTTGTCGTTGCGGTGCCGCTTCCGAGGCTTCCCGCCGACATAGGTTTCGTCAGCTTCTATGATGCCGTGTAACATTCTGGTGCCGTGCTTCGTAGCCATTTCCGAACGAATACGCTGTTGCATATACCAGGCAGAGGATTGATTTAGGCTCAAGTCACGGCTCAACTGGTGGCTGGACAGGGACTTCTTGGCATTCACAATGAGGGCGATTGCGCAGAACCATTTCTGAAGTGGGAGATGCGTGCCCTGGAAAATCGTGCCGGAAAGGACATTGAAGCTGGCTTTGCAGTCGTGGCAGTTCCAGCGTCCCACCCGCTGGCCGTCTGCCTTGCGTGCTACGTCTACGCTACCACAACGCGGGCAATAAGCATCGTCTTTATAGCGGATGCTTTCCAAGTGGGCAATGCAGGATTCTTGAGTCGGGAATCTGTTGGCAACGTCCAGTATGTTCATTGACTTATCTCCTTTGCTGTTCTTACATTATAAGGTATCTATGGAGCAAAGTCAGGCCCGAATCCATTCATTGCGAAGAAAAAATCATCAGCCGCCGCACCGACCGCTCGTTCCAGCCGTAGGTGATGCTCGTGCTCGCCGTCTCGCGCAGCGACACCATGAACTGCGATAGCCCGATCGAAGCGCGCTTGAACCCGGGTTCGACCATGGCGACGAGGGCGAAGAAGAAGACGATGACGAGAATGGCGGCCCGCACGACATATGGCAGGGACAGATGAATGCTGCCGAGCACACCGCCTGCGATTGCGGCGACGACCATCGCCGCGCCCGACACCATTGCCCCGCGGGCGAAGATGCGATCCATCTGGCCTTCGTAGCCGCCGCTCTTGAGCGCATCGACGAGCCACGCCTCTACCGCGCCCGAGTAGAAGGTGAAGCCGAGGCCTATGAAAAAGGAGATGGCGCAGAAGGTCGCCAGTCCGGCGTTCACATGCGCCGCTCCCACGTATCCGAGAGTGGTTACGAAGAGGATGGTGACGCTGAGCAGGAAAGAGGCTCGCTTGCCCCAGGTATCGGCCACGACGCCGGTGGGAACCTCGAAGACGACGTTGCCCGCCGTAAAGAATGCGTTGGCCACGAACACCTCGAAGATATCGAGCCCCGCATCCAACAGAAACAGCGTATTGACACCCCATATCAGTGCGGCGGACAGGGTGTAGAGACCGACGACGCCGTAGTAGCTGCGAACGCTCTTTCTCCACGGCTGTCGAGTGTTTTCGTCTGGGGTTCCGTCAGGAACTGCCGGGCCCGTTTCCCGATTCATTCTATTGGTCGTCAGCCTACGACCACGCCACCAGCGGGTGTGCTCTGTTGCGCATCGGGAATTCGACTCGGGCGCCCGTGATCTGCGATTCGTAGGCGCCCAGAATCATCTCGAGCGCCGCCACGGCGTCGGCGTCGCTCGAGATCGGCTTGCGATCCTTCTCGGCTGCGTCGATGAGGTCGATGATCGCCAGCTGATTGCCCGATCCCAACGGCTGATCCGGGAGATCGAGGGATTCCCATTGCTGGTCCGCGTTAGACGGGTCGAGGACCGGATGGGGATAGATCGTGAAGTCGTCGCCGGTCCGAAACGCCAGTATTCCCTCACTGCCGACTATCTCCATACCGTAGCGCTCAGCCGGCGTCTCGTAACGGCGCGAATCGAAAAACCCGGAGACACCGGACTCGAAGGCGAAGTAGGAGTTGATACAGTCTCCGGCCACCGGTCCGACAGGTTCGGTCGGCTCTCGCACATCCCCGGGCTCGAGCTCTCGACCCTCTGCGGTCACCTGCGCCGACATCCAGCGCACATCGCCGGCGAAGAAACGCATCGTATTGAACAGGTGGGTACCCAGAACGATCATGTCCTCGCCGCCGCCGCGGCTATCCTGCTTGCCGTGGGCGTAGATCGCGAGCACGTCGCCGATGAGCCCGTCCCGCACCAGTTCCCTGACCCCGTGCACCCGCGGCAGGTACACGGCCTGGTGGGCCACCGCGATTTTCACGCCCTTCTCCTTTGCCCTGGCGACGATGGCATCTCCATCCTCCAGAGTCGAGGTCATCGGCTTTTCGCTGTAGACGTGGGCGCCGGCGTCTACACAGGCTGTGATCAGCTCTCGATGACGCTGCGGCCATCGCGGGCAGACGCTGACGAAGTCGGGCTCTTCGGACTTCAACATCTCTTCGTAGTCGGCGTAGGAGCGCGGCGCCCCGGTCTCCTCCTGAGCTTTCTGCCGTCCCTCTTCGTCCCGGTCTGCCACGGCCACGAAGTCGACGTGTTCAAGGCCTTTGTATGGAATGTGAATTCCGTGACCGTAGCCGCCTCGGCCAGTGTCTCCGATCGCTGCCGCTTTGTATCGTCCAGGCATCCTCGACATCCCTCGATAGGTGTTCCGGCGTGGCAAAGATTGCACAATGTAAAGCCTCGAAGCTGCTTGTGGAAGTGGTTGCCCTTGACCTGCCGACGCGCAAAAACCCATCTTCCCGTGGCGTGAGGCGAAAACTTCAGAGAATCTACCGGCGCCTTCTCGGTCGCTACGGCCCTCAGGGATGGTGGCCGACGACGACGCCGGGCGCTAGCTCCCCGAAGTACTATCCTGGCGAAACGAGTCGGCCTCTTCACGACAGCGAGCGTTGGGAGGTTGTCGTCGGCGCCATTCTGACGCAGAACACGGGCTGGTCGAATGCCGAGGAAGCGATTCGCACGCTGTGCAGCAGCGACGCTCTGCGGCCCGCTCGGATGTGCCGCCTGTCACACTCAGAGCTCGCCCGGCTTATCAGGCCTTCTCGGTATTACAATCAAAAGGCGCGGCGTCTTGGCGAGCTGGCGCTGTATGTGGTGGATCGCTACGGTGGGAGCGTTTCCGACTTTCTGAGCGGCGGGGATCTGCGCGACGAGTTGCTGTCGCTCAACGGCATCGGTCCCGAGACTGCCGACTCGATTCTCTTGTATGCCGCTCAGCGCGAGGCCTTCGTCGTCGATGCCTACACCAGGCGAATCTGCTCTCGCATCGGCCTCGTCGACGAGAAAGTGAGCTACACCGACCTTCAGTCCCTGTTCGCGAACACATTGCCCGCTGACGCCGACATCTACAATGAATACCACGCGCTGCTGGTACGGCATGCGGTCGAGCGCTGCCGCACGAGGCCGATCTGTTCCGAATGCTGTTTGCGGCGAATGTGCGATCATGCGAGAGCAACTGCCGCGTAAAACCTCAACTGGAGGATGAACCGTGACCGCTCCTGTTTCCGCGATTGACGCGATCGGCGGATCTCGACCGCTCGAGACCGAGGAGTTCGCCCGCCGCGCTCACGCCTATGCGATGAATCCGAGCAGAAACCCGCTCAAGGAGGTGCTGGACCGCGCCGCCAGCGTCGAGGAGACGCCACCGCTCCTGGGAATCTTCAACGACATACCGTGGCACCAGTTTCGCGAGAATGAGGCACACACGTGGGCCAGGGCCGGGTTTTCCTGGATTGCCAACGACGCCGAGCACAAACAGTGGGAGGGCTGGTACGGCACTGAACACAACGCCACGCAGTGCCGATGCGGATTGCTGCCGATGCAACGACTGCACCGCGAGGCCTTCAGCTCTCACGGTGATGTCTTTCAACTCGGTGCCCGGGCTACCATGAAACCCTACGGCACGACGTTCGAAGAGGCCGAGCGATTTTATCGCTCGATCGCGTTTCCGATTGCGGGCGAGGCTACACGGGACGACCGCGGCGGGTATCCGATTCGCTATGGCGACCGGAATTTCGCGTTCACACCCGACTCTCTGCGCGGCGTGGAAACGGAAACGCAAGGTTGGCTTCAATTCGAAACTGCCGAGTACATCCTCGACGTCGATTTGCGCGACCGCCTCCTCGACCTGATGGCCGCCCAGGGACGCAACCGTGCCTGCGGATTCGTCGGACCCTTTGACGCCATAATGAGAGAGGGTGATCTCCCCGAAGTGGAGGACGCCGTCGACGCCCTCTTTAGAGCCGCCGCATCTCGGGGAATTTGCCTGGGACGCGTCGTCGGCAGCGGCTCCATGGAAGACCCGGTGGAGATCGAGGATAACATAGTCCGGGCCATCGAGAACGGCGCTCGTCTCATCTGCGTGCACCCGTTCACGAGCGATATGGCCTTTCGCGGCGCCATGGCCATGTCGGAACCGTTCTTCCGCGCCGCCGAGCGTTGCGGGTTTTGAACGCAATCTCTGATTGCCGGATTTCGGGACTGTCCCTATCTTTGGGGCATGGAGTCACTCCCCCTCTCGCATTTCCCCCCTGAACCACCCTCTCCGGTAGGTCTTTCCTGCGCGCAGCCTGCGCAGGCGATGGCGTAAAACATCCCACTTCAGCACCAACTTCGTCCAATTGATTCAGTGTAGTTTCATCACCACACCCACAGTGGCCCGAGCGGATCGGGCTACACACCTTGGAGGGTAAAATGGCAAGGATCTTAGCCGGAGGGTAAAATGGCAAGGATCTTAGCCGCTGCAGTTCTGGCCGGAGCAACACTCCTGGCGACAGCCCCGGCTGACGCCGAAATCGGCATCGGTGCCGACGTCGTGAGCCGATACGTGTTTCGCGGCAGCGATGCCGGTGGCGACGGCGTCAACATTCAACCATCGATCTCATGCGCCAAGGACAACCTGGAGATCGGCGCCTGGTCGTCGTGGTCGATAACGTCCGCTGCGAACGAGAACGACCTGTACGTGACCTACTCGATGGAGTCCGTGGACTTGACCGTCACCGATTACTACAACCCGCCGGCCGAATTTCTCGACTACGACGAAGGACACAGGCTCTCACACAATCGAGATCATGGGCTCGATCGATCTCGGCATCGTCAGCGTCATGGGAGCCTTCAACGTCCACGGTGATACTGACGACTCCTTCTACGCGCAGGTAGACTATCCCTGTCCGAAGACATCCACCGATGACGTCGACGTGACCTTCTCTGCGGCAGTCGGCAACGGGCGCTACTCGGCTGACGACGACGATCCGAAGCTGGTCGTCCTCTCCATCAGCGCCGATATGGGCGATCACTCAGCCTCTTATATTCTGAACCCGGACTCGGAAATCGCCTACCTCGTATTCGGGACGAGCTTCTAACACAAGCTCAAAAACAAAGGCCCCGTCTGAGTAAAATCGGGGCCCGCTAATCTGAACGGGCGTCCTGGCATTGCCGGGACGCCCGTTTCCGTTTGCCTATTCCCGTCCGAATTTGGGATTCCCGCAGCCGTCATTCGTGACGTAGCTCCGGGCCGGTATGTCCTCGCTGTCCGGAATCGTCAGATCCAGTTCCGACCGGTTCTCCAGAATGGTTCCGTCGCCCACCTGCACCCCATCGCCGATCAGTATGCGGCCCGGGCTGGCCTGGGCTGTTTTGACCGTGCCTATGACGACTGACGATCCGATGCGGCAATCCTCTCCCATCTCGACAAGTCCGTATACCTGAGTGTGAGGACCGATCAGCGATCTGTCGCCGATCTTCACCGGACCGAGCAAGTCCGCGTCGGTGCCGATGAAGACGTAGTCGCCGATGTACGGATGCCGTCTTCGCAGCCGCCGGCTGAGACCCCCGAGGGTGCACGGCAGGAGGTGACACCCCGAGCCGATGACCCCGGTTTGTCCTGTCGTCAAACCACGGTGCGGATGGTCGAGAAAGTTGGCGTCTCCGATTCGTGTTTCCGGATGAATATCCGCTTGGTAGTACCGCCCCCCTAACTCGGAGATCGCTCGGGGGAGCAGCGGAACCGGCATTCGAACGAGCTGCGAATTGTCATACAGCGGACCGGCGCGGGTGAGCCCGTGGGCTACATCGTGGTAGAATAGAACCCGCCACCCCGGGTAGGTGCTCGTCACCAGCTGCATCTGGTAATCGAAGATGAAGGGACAGGCCAGTTGACCCAGGAAGCTCTTGTACGAATCGCGGTCCCGCTCCCGAATCGCCGCCTCGATATGACGGCCGAACTCGAGCTCTTCGAGCTCCTCCACGCTGAGGTTGCAGCTGTGCAGCAGGTAGGCATCCCACACGGCGGGATCTTTCAGTGAGGCGAATCTGTTCCACTGAGCCCTGGCCTTGAGCACCGGCAACTCCCAGATGAGCGCGAACGTCGAGACGAGTGCCCGCTCTTCGAGCTGGTCCTGTCCACCGGCGGCCTGAAGTGACTGCGCGATCATGGCGTACACCTGGTCCGCCACTTCGCCGATCGCCATTTCTAAATCGTGTTGCGGGTGATTCGGATCGAGCGTGTTGTGCGAGCCGGGGGCGATGCATTCGAGTAGATTCCCCAGCACCGTTTCGAGGATGTCGCGGTTGACGAACCCTCTTCCCGACCGCTGTGACAGGAGGTTCGGATCCACCGGATCGATGCGCAGAGCCGACATCTCCTCGGCCGTGTAGAGCGGGCGGATGCGCTCCAGAGCATGGCCGAGCAGGTCGCGTTTGCGCTTCTCGTAGTGCGTATCGAAGAGGGTAGTGGCGCTCATGATGAACTAGACAGTACAGGTTTCCCCGCGCACGGGCAATCGATCGCAGACCCGGCCGTCGGTTGCCGCGCGATGATCTCGGCATATCTTTGCATAAGCGCGCACTGCCATCGATCACGCCTTGAAGAGAGGCCTCTGTTGCATCCTTCCGAGGATCTTTTAGTGGACCACTGCGGCCTTACAACCAGTCCGTCGTTTAATCGCCTTGAATCACATCGTCAGAACACACGCTGAGGGCGAGGTCTTCCCGAAGGAGGATCAACTGGCGTGGAGAATCGCCTCCATGTCCGCGGCAAACTCTCACCTGGACCGGGACGTGGCGGAGATGATCGGCAACCGTCTCATCGACAACGCCGCCGTCGGGCTCGCGGCGCTCAACCGACCTTCGGTGCGCGCCGCCAGAGCGCTCGCATTCGGCTATCCTCACCCCGGCGATGACGGCGCCGCTATCCTCGGCTTGCCCGCTGACCGCACCTTCCACTGCGAATGGGCAGCCCTCGCCAACGGTGTCGCCGTGCGCGAGCTCGACATGCACGACTGTTACCTCGCCGCCGATTACTCCCACCCCGGCGATACGATTCCAGCTGTGCTCGCGGTGGCCCAACAGACCGGAGCAAGCGGCCGCGACCTCGCACTGGGGATTCTCACCGCCTACGAGACCCAGATGGCTCTCGTCACCGGCATCTGTCTCCACGAACACAAGATCGACCACGTTGCTCACCTGGCGCCTGCCGTGGCCGCCGGAATCGGAACGACGCTGCGCCTGCCTGTTGACATCACCTTTCAAGCGGTGAATCAGAGCGTCCACCTCTCTTGCGCAACTCGCCAGTCACGCAAGGGCGACATCACCAGTTGGAAGGCCTACGCCCCCGCCCAGGCGGGCAAGACGGCGATCGAGGCAGTCGGCCGCGCCAGCCTGTCGGAGCGCGCGCCCTCACCCATCTACGAGGGCCGCGACGCCGTCATCGCCTGGATGCTTTCAGGTCCTCAATCCGAGTACGTCGTGCCCCTTCCTCCGCCCGGCGGGCCTTTGCGACTCATCATGGACTCCTACACCAAGGAGCACTCCGCCGAGTATCAGGCCCAGGCCCTCATCGATATCGGATTTGCGCTTCACGCCAGAGACATTCCCCTCGACGATGTCGAGGATGCGCTCATCCTCACCAGTCACCACACCCACCACGTCATCGGTACCGGCGCCGAGGATCCGCAGAAGCTCGACCCGAACGCCTCCCGCGAAACTCTCGATCACAGCGCCATGTACATCCTGGCTGTCGCCTGGGAGGACGGCTGCTGGCACCACGTCGACAGTTACCCTCCGGAGCGACCGCACAGGCAGTCTACCATTCGCCTGTGGCACACAATCCGCACCGAAGAGAGCGAAGAGTGGACCCTCGCCTATCACGACCCGGATCCGATGCGTCGGAAGTTCGGCGCTGAAGTCGTGGTGCGCCTGCGCGATGGCGAGAACATCGTCGAGTCTCTCGACAACCCACACGCCCACGCGGCCGGGGCGCGGCCTTTTCAGCGTCCTGATTACGTGAGGAAACTGCGAATACTTGCCGATGGGGTGGCTGAAGAAGACGAGCTCGGCCGATTCCTCGACCTCGTGTCACGCCTCCCCGACCTGACACCAGACGAAGTCGGCCACCTCAACATCACCGTCCCCCCCTCCCGAATCGACCTCCCCGACACCGAGCGTATCGGAATCCTGTAACTGCGGACGAAAAGTCGCGTCGCGATGTCGCGTTTGTCGGGGGCGAGAATGCCTACAGACGTGGTCCCGCTATGAGAGCGGAACCACCGACAAGAACGTCGCAAAGCGACGTTCTTGAAAAGACAGCGCCGAGGGCGCTGTCTTCTACCATCGCAGTTTCGACGATAGGTTGTGGAAGAAGTAGTCTGGCTCGAAGTAGATGAGCTTGGCCGTCGTCTCGGCGCGGCGGATGTGGATATCATCGCCGGGGCTGAGCTTGACGAGCTGCCGTCCGTCCGAAGTGAGGTAAACCTCCGGCTCCCGCGTCTCCGGGCTGATATGGAGTCTGATTTCTGAGTCCGGTGGAATGATGAGGGTTCGCGACGTGAAGTTATGCTCGTTGATGCCGTCCAGTATGAGACAGCGCACGTCCGGCATCACGATGGGCGCCCCGGCAGACAGGAGAAACGCGGTGCTGCCCGTCGGCGTGCCGACGACGACGCCGTCGCCTACGATGGTTCGAATCTTCGTGCCGTCGATGAAGACGTCGGTAAACCCTAACCTGTTGCTGCTGCGCACCATCACCTCGTTCACCGCCCGTATCTCCCCGGCCGGGTAGCGGCACGCGAGGGCCATCCGCTCGCTCACCAGGTAATCACCGGCCACGAGCTTCGAAACGATTTCTTCCAGGTCGTTCCGGTCTCCCGCAGTCAGAAACCCGACGGTGCCGAAATTGATCGCCAGGACGGGACAGTCGCGGCACAGTTCCAACGCCTTCAGGACCGTCCCGTCTCCACCCATGGCGATGACGAGATCGAGACCCTCCACCGGCGGCTCGTCCCAGCCGAGTGTCTCGATGTCGATGCCCCGCTCGCTCAGCAGCGCCTGCACGTCCTTCAACACGCCTGCCGCCTCGCCTTCGCGAAGCAGAACGCCGGCGCGCTGCAACGATCCGCTCATTCCATCCACGCTGGGTTTTTCGACGTACTACCTACGCGCCTCTTTGCCCGCCTGCACTTCGTACGCCTTGATGAGAGCCTGCGTCCCCTCCTCCGCCCATCCATGCCGCTCGACGATATTGAAGAACTGGTGAGTCAGGGAAACGGCGGGCAGAGCGAGTTGCACGTCGTTGGCCGCCTCCATGACGAGTTTGAGATCTTTTTGCTGCAGTTTGACCATGAATCCGGGGGCGAAGTCGCCTTCGAGAACTCGCGGTCCGAGGTTCGTCATCTGCCACGAACCGGCAGCGCCGCCACTGATCGCGTCCAGTACCTTTTTCACATCCATGTCGGAAGCGGCCGCCAGCATGAGGGCTTCCGCCATGGCCATGTTCGCCACCCCGACTCCGATCTGGTTGCACAGCTTCGTCACCTGACCGGCGCCGTTGCCGCCGATGAGATTGATGTTTTTGCCCATGGCCTCGAACATCGGTAGACACTCGTCGAAAACCGCCTGATCGCCGCCGACCATGATGGACAGGGTGCCGTTGATGGCGCCCACATCGCCGCCGCTTACGGGAGCGTCGAGCATTTCGACGCCCTTCTCCTTCAACTTGGCGGCGATCTCCCGGGTTACCCGCGGCGAAATCGTGCTCATGTCGATCACCGTCGAGCCCTCGGAGGCGCCGTGGATTGCCCCATCATCGGCGATGATGACGTCTACGACATCCGGCGAGTCGGTGACCATCGTTATCGTGACGTCGCTGCCGGCAGCTGCGTCCTTCGGTGAGTCGACGCGCGCCGCGCCTGCGTCGACGACTTCCTGGACTCGAGGTCTGTCGGAGCGGTTGAACACCTTCAGCGAGAACCCGGCCTTCATGAGATTCAGCGCCATCGGCGCTCCCATGATCCCCAGGCCGATGAAGCCAATCTCCGTTTTCCCGGGTGTAGCTGGCATTCTAGAGATTTCCTCCTGTCAGAAAGTGTAGAACCGGTGGCGGTTGTCCTCGATCTGCGCCGAGTCGTACATCCTCGTGAGAAAAGCCTGCAGCGCCTCCATCTGCTTCTGCTGGAGCAACTCCTGCTCGACGACGCTGCGCCTTTCCAGGAAATCCTCCTCGTCCACGGCGCTCCTATCGACGAGTCTCAGCAGGTAGGCCCCGCGCATATCGGAGATGATGTCACTCATCTCTCCCGGCTCGAGCTTGACGGCAGTGCCCACGAAGGTGTTGTTGCGACCGACGTCCGGAACGAAATCACCACGAGCGAAGGGGTCCGTCGAGCGCAGGCCCAACCCCGCATCGGACGCAGCTTTCTCCATGCCGGCGCCGGCTTGAACCTGGCTGCGAACCTGCTGCAGCGTCTCGCCCGCCGCCTCGGCTCGTTTCCGCGCCAGGAGCGATCGCTCGACTCCCTGCCGAACATCCCCCAAAGAGAATACGCCTTCGGGTCGGCGATCGAGCAGCTGCGCCACGTAGTAGTATTGCTGTGTACTGCCGACCTGGGACAGGGTGCCGATGTCGCTCTCCATGAAAAAATTGACGAGCCAGGCGCTCCCCTGGTCCAGTCCTGGGATCACTGCCTCCGCACTTTTGTTTACCCAATCGGGGATTCGAGACTCCACCCCTTTCACCGACACCGCCGCCTCGATTCCCATCTCGACAGCTAATTCGCGGAGCTCCTTGGCGGTCTCGAACAGCTGGTCCTCCGTTGCCGGCGAAGGCCTGATCTTCAGCAGGATATGCCTCGCCTGGCGCTGCTCGCCTTCGTCACCTTCGCCTTCGACCTCCGCCTCGACCCTGATGAGGTGCCAGCCAAACTGTGTCATGACCGGTTCGGATACCTGGCCTGGCTCGAGGGCGAAAGCGACATCTTCGAAGGCCTTCACCATGCGACCCCGGCCGAAGGTCCCCAGATCGCCTCCCTCGGCGGCGGTAGCGGCATCCTCGGACATGATCCTGGCCAGCTCTTCGAAGTCCGATCCCGCGACGATTTCCTCGCGCAGCTGGCGGATATCTTTCTCCACGGCAGCGGAGTCCTCGCCGCTCGGCTGTCTCCGGAACAGGGCCAGAGCCACCTTGATCTGGTCGGGGTGTCGGAAGCCGCTGGCCAGTTCCTCGTAGTGCGACTGCAGCTGCGACTCGTCGATACTCACCGCATCCTCCGCGATGGCGCTGGCCGGCGAGAACACGTACTCCACGGTCAGCTTCTGGCTCTCGTCGATGTAGTGTTGCCGCACCTCCACCGGACTGACTCTCGCCGTCTCCATGAACAGCTTTCGGAGTCGATAGTTGAGTAGCTGATTCGCCAGCGAACGCTCGATCCACATCACGAAATTCTTGTTGGTCGCGTTTGCGTAGGTACCGGGGTCTTGCAGGAACTCGTTGTATTTCTGGATGTCGAACTCGCCGTCGGTCTGAAATTCCGGAATCGACTGCACCGCTTCGGGCGGACTTATGCGAGTGTAGTACGCCAACTCGTCGTCCGAGATCTCGATGCCGACGCGCTCCAGTTCCTGGCGCACGAGCAGATCTCCTACGAGGTCATCCCACACCTGCCGAACGAGGGCCCCGTCATCGCGTGTGTCGCTATCCCGGGCGCTGCGTTGCGCGGCCGCCCGCACTGCCTCCTGAAAATGCTTCAATGAAACCTCGCGGCCGTTGATGACACCTATGGCGTCCGAGCTCCCCGCGGACGATGTCCCCGAAAAGTCCGCACCCCACTCAACCACGATGAGACCAACGAATGCGACGATCACGATCCACATGATGATGGCCGTGCTCTCCCGCAACTTGATCATCATAGGCTGTCAGCTCTCCTGGTGATCTGCCTGTACGGCAGGTGGCCGGGGCCCCTCGACCAGGGGGATCCCGAGTTTTCGTTTTACATCGTCTGGGTAGCGCAGCAGGCACGCTACCTGGGCCTCGTCCCCGATGCTCTCCAACGTAGGCGTCACCCTGCTGCACACGTCCATGCGCTCCGGACAGCGGGGATGGAACGGACATCCCGCTGGAATCGCGGCAGGATTGGGGACATCACCCTGCAGCACGGACTGTCGACCTCGTCGCGAGGGACGGGCCTCCGGGATCGCAGACAGCAGTGCCCTCGTGTAGGGATGGCACGGATTGCTGTAGAGCCGCTCGCGCGGAGCGAGTTCCACGACCTTCCCCAGGTACATGACCGCCACCCGGTCCGAGATGTGACGTACGACGTTCAAGTCGTGGGAGATGAACAGATACGTCAGTCCGAGGTCGCGCTGCAAGCTCTGCAACAGGTTGACGATTTGCGCCTGCACCGACACGTCCAGAGCCGACACCGGTTCGTCCGCCATCACGAAACTGGGATTGACGGCGAGCGCCCTGGCGATACCTATTCGCTGGCGTTGACCGCCGCTGAACTCGTGCGGGTATCTGGTCTTCGCATTCGCCGGCAGCCCCACCATGTCGAGCAGCTCGATCACCCGCTGCTCCACCGCCGCTCCACGACACAGCCGGTGGATTTTCAGCCCCTCCCCGATGATGGAACCGGCCGTCATTTTTGGATTGAGCGAGCTGTAGGGATCCTGGAACACGATCTGCATCTGCCGGCGCAGTGACCGCATTTCGGCGGCGCCCACCTGTTGCAGATCCCGTCCGTTAAAATAGA
>CBDBIJ010000098.1:0-32807 GCA_965205655.1 Candidatus Latescibacterota bacterium | reverse complement strand
GCTCCAGTACGCGCTCGTTCGGAGTGAGTGAATCCAGCGCGAGGTCGAGCGCGGCTGGGGAGATCCCCTTTGAGAGAGCCTCTTTTCGAAGCTCCGCCAGCCACTCCCGGAAGGCCGCATCATCGCGACCGACGACGGTGATAGGTGCCACCAGAACGCCGAACACGACGGCACGCAGCCAGGGCGTCTGAGTTTTCTTCGCCACCGTTACTGCACCAGGAACAGAGACAGCTGCGGTACGTATGTTATGATGAGAAGGGCTACCAAGAGGATGCCCAGAAAGGGGAGGGAGGCACGGTAGAGACTGAGGACGGGCCGCGAGAACCGGGCACTGGCGATGAAGAGATTCATCCCCACCGGAGGCGTGCAATAGCCGATTTCGAGATTGGCGATAAAGATGATGCCCAGGTGAATGGGTGGACTCCGAATGCCTCAGCGATGGGGAGGATGAGAGGAACAACCACGAAGAGCGCGGAAAACATGTCGATGAGGCAACCAACCGCCAGCAAGAAGACGTTCAGCAGTATGAGGAAGACGAGCCGGCTGCTGATATGTGCCTCGATGTATCCGAGCAGTCTCTGAGGAACCTCTGTATCGATCATGAAGCTGGTATACGCGAGCGCGGCCGCGAGGATGATGAAGATGCTGCCGACGAGGACCATGGTGTCCCGTATGATCCCGGGGAGCTGCCCGAAGGTGATCTCCCTGTGGATGGCCATCTCGACGATGAGGATGTAGAGGGCGCTGAGGGCGGCCGCTTCGCTCACTGCTATCGTGCCACTGTAGATTCCGCCGATCACGACAACGGGCAGAAGCAACTCCCAAACCGCGCTCCGAATCGCCGGGATCCGGCGAGCCGACGAGTCCCGATGCGGGGGAGAAGACGCCGCCGCCCCATCGGTTTGCCCCTTGCCGATCAGATAGCCGTACGCCGCAAGCGCCGCGACGAGGAGTACGCCGGGCGCCACTCCGGCGATGAAGAGTTTGTCCACCGGTGTCTCGGATATGATGCCGTACAGAATGAGAGTGATGCTGGGAGGAAAGAGGAGACCGATGCTGCCCGACGTTGTCAGCAGTCCGAGGGAGAATCTCTCCGAGTAGCCACTCTGCTGGAGAGCGGGAAAGAAAAGCCCTCCCACGGCGACGATCGTCATCCCGGAGGCGCCGGTAAAGGCCGTCAACACAGCGCAGACGGCGATGGTCATGATGGCAAGGCCGCCCGGAAGCCATCCGAGGAGCGACTCCGAGAGTCGCACGAGACGATTGGCGGCGCCACTCTCGGCGAGCACGAAGCCGCTGAAGGCGAACAGGGGAATGGCCGTGATGGCCGGGGCGTCCGCCATGCGGTACATCTCGATGAAGACGACGGTGAGGTTCGCGCCGCTGGCGGCAAAGCTGGCCAGCGCCAGCGCTGAGATGATGACGAAGAGCGGCGTCCCGAGGACGGCGAGGACGACCGCAGCAAGGCTCGTCACGCAGGTCGACCTCTCAACCAGGCGACGCCGTCGCGACAGAAGGAGTCGAGAAACCGGAGCGCCATGAGACCGAAAGTGAGTGGAAACACAAGCTGAAAAAGCCACACGGGGAGGTCGAACAGGCCCACGTCGCCAAAGGTCCGCTCATCGGCGACAAAGCGCACGGCGACCCAACTCATGACGGCGCAGACGACTGCCGAGCAGAGTGAGGTCAGCATGTGCGCGAGTCGGCGACCTGCAGGAGGGAGGATTCGCCACAGCGCGTCTATGCGAATGTGCCTGCCCTGGCGAGTGGCAATGAGCGCTCCCAGAAAGCTCGTCCACAGCACCAGGTGCCGAACCAGCGGATCTGCCCAGAGGATGGTGATATCGAAGAGATTTCGCAGTGCGATCTGCCCGAAAGCGAGCAGAAGCATGCAGGCCATTAACACGAGCAGCAGCCCCTCTTCGAGGCGGTGATGGATTCGGATGAGTGAAGGGGTGGAGCCGCGCTCGACGCCGGTCACTGAGAGGCTGACCCGGATTGTCGGAACTCGGCCAGATAGCTCTGAACGAGATCGTAGGATTCTTGCGAAAACGCGCTGTCGAGCAAGTCTGGCAGAGAGTCGGCAACCAGATCCTTGAACGATTCGATTTCACTATCAGGGGGAATGACCCGGATCAGTCCCTGCTGCTCCATCACCGCGAGGGCATCTTCGTTGTCGACGCGGCTTTTCTCCATTTGCGCGCGGATGTGCCGCCGCGACACATCGCGCAGAATTCTCCCATGTTCCGGCGTCAGTTCTTCGAAAACTCGCCGATCCATGAGGAGGGCACCGATGGCGTAATTGATCGGCAGGTCGGTGATGTACTTCACTCGGGTGAACCACTGCAGCACGATGGCCGCTGCCGGTGAGGCGTACACCACTTCTACTAGGTTCGTCTGCAAACCGAGCAGGACATCGGGAATCGACAGGGGAACGGAGGTGACTTCGGCCTTCTCGAACAGAACCTCCGTTATCGGCTCGCGCTGCAAACGCCAAACCTTGGGACCCTTGAGATCCTCGGCGCTGGCTACCGGAATCTTCGAGAGCAGGTAGACGAACCCCACATCCGCCCATCCCAGAAGCACGTATCCGTTGCGGGCGAAGCCTTCCTCGAAGTAATCCGCCATCTGTTCGAGGACGTAGTCGATTTCTTCGTAGCCATTGAACAGAAACGGAGTCTCCAGGGCGAGGACGTCGGCGAATATGTCGCTCACACCCTTTCCGCCGAATCCGCCGGCGTGGAGCTGTCCGACGCGGATCTTGCGGATCATGACGTCTTCGTCTCCTTGGACACCGCCGGGATAGATCTTCAGGCGCACAGTCCCGTCTGTCTGTGTTCGTACGTCGCGATCGATATCGCGGAGAGCGGCGACCCAGCTGCTGCCCTCGGGGGCGATGGTAGCCACTTTGATCGTATGCTGCTGCGCCCAAGCGGAAAGCTGCAGGCACAGCATCGCGATGCAGATGAAGACCGCTCTAAAGGGCGGTCTTTTAGAAGAACTCATCTGCCTCATCGAGCAGCTTCATGGCCATTCGTTTTGCCACTTCGTTTTGCAGCGTCAACTCCGGAATCCCGTTAGCCTGTACGCTCAATGCCGTGTGAAGGAGTGACTCGTAGAGTTCGCGATCGAAGGTTTGGCGCGCATAGAAGCGCGCCTTCTGGACATAGACCATCGCCGCATGACCGCCGCTCAGTTCCTCAGCTCTGTCGAAGTGGTGGAGGGACCTTTCGGCGTCGCCACCCAGTGCCGGAGGTAGAGCCGCGTGATATACACCCAGAAAGATGTGCGGACTACCGTGGTAGTAGGACTCGTCCTCTTCCAGCACCCATTCCATGAGCAGGATCACTCTTGGCAGTTGGGCGAGCGCCGCCATGGAGGTCGTGTTCGCGCTTATCCACGCGCCCCAGCTGCTGGCGGCCCAGAACACGGTTTTAAGATCCCGACTGTCCAGAGCTGCAGGTACCGATTCGAAGTCCTCAAAGGGAGCCGACAGCAGCTCGGCCACCCGCTCGTTGCGGGACAGAGCCGAGAGCCCGTAGTGTTTTGCGCGCTCATAGATTCGCCGCGCTCGCTCGGGATCTTTGATCTCGACGATGGCCCCGTACGAAGTATAGGCCTCGGCAGCCGCGATCAGGAGGCTGCGGTCGTGCGGATGGCGCTCCAAGAGCCCTTCGACCAGCAGCAACCAGGTCGGAGCCGCCTCGCTGACGAGATCGACGTCGTCATTCTTGCTCGCCGCAGCCGCCACGTCCTGTATGAGCGAGCCCGTAAGCGCCAGTCGCGCTCGGGCGCACCCCGACATCGACTGGACGCTCAGGAGGCCGAAGGCGAACAGCTGAATGGCGATGAGACGACGACGGGATTTCAAAAGCATCCTACGCGTTCAGCCCGTCAGCTGACTTCAGCGCGCACACCAGCCGCCGTCAACGACGAGGATGTGCCCGTTGACATAGTCGGAGGCGCGAGAGGCCAGAAAGACTGCGGCACCCTTGAGATCCTCTGGATCGCCCCACCTGTCAGCCGGAATCCGGTCGAGGATGGCGCGAGATCGCTCCGGGTCGGCGCGTAAGGCCTCCGTGTTGCGGGTGACGAAGTAACCGGGAGCGATGGCGTTCACGTTGATATTCTTCGCCGCCCATTCGTTCGCCAGCGCCTTTGTGAGCTGGCCGACCGCCCCTTTGGCGGCGGCGTACCCGGGAACGAGAATGCCGCCCGAAAAGGTGAGGACGGAAGCCGTGGTGATGATCTTGCCACGACCCGCCTCGAGCATGCGGCGCCCCGCCTCCTGACTGCCAAACCAAACGGCGTCAAGGTTGACCTTCAAAACGGAATCCCACGCCGGGTCGGGGTGTTGTTCGGCTGGAGACCTCTCGATGATGCCGGCGTTGTTGACGAGCACGTCCAGTCGGCGCTTCCACTCCCAGGCCTCGGCTACGGTTCGGCGGAGCTGATCCCTGTCGCCGACATCGCATTCCAGCTCCAGAAATTCGCGGCCCACGGACTCCACCACTGCCTTGACGTCGGAGAGGTTCGCCCGGTTCCGACTCAGTCCGGCGATATGGGCGCCGGCTTCGGCGAGACCCTCTGCCATCCCTCGTCCGAGGCCAAAACTGGCCCCTGTGACGAGCGCCACTTCATCTGTCAGACTGAACCGCTCGAGCACGGTATCCACGGGCTTATCGGCTCCTCAAATCTAGCGCTCGCCGCTCGATGCTGCCTCTAAGCAGGACCAGGGATTCTCACTTTTTTCGCACGATGCGCTGCGAGCGACGATGGTAGCCAGGCTTTTCACATTGCCATCATACAGGCGCATAAATATATCGAGATTGTGATACCGCCGATAGGACATGAGTCGGGCGTTGTTGACCTCCCAATCGAGAAAACCGTCGTACGGGGAGGATGAATTGAATCTGCTTCTCATGTGGCGGTATCGCTCCTTCGCGCCATCGAAACGCTCGACCCGCTCCCGCATGACGAATTCAGCGGGAAGAGATTGACGGTAGAGGCTGTCGAGAGACGCGACGGCTTCGAAGAGAAAGCGGTTGAACAGCTCGTCGTCGGCACGCCGTGCCTTTGCTGCGCGCACACGGTCGCTGGCGGCTCCGTATCGCGCCGTGAGAAACAGAAGCGAGCCGGTCTTGCCCACGAAAGAGGCCAGGCTCTCGTTGAAATCGGTATGTCCCCGGACGTACGCCGTGCCGTGGGTCAGCTCGTGGAAGATGAGATCTGCGAGAGACTGTTCCCGGTACTCGATCATAGTGCTCAGCGCCGGATCGGAGAAGAAGCCCAGCGTGCTGTACGCAGAAACGGGGCGCATCACGACATCAAGTCCGCCGGCCCGAAGCTCGTCCCGCTCGGCGGTGGCGCGCTCCTTGTCAAAAAACCCTTTATACGGCGCTGTTCCGACTATCGGAAAGGTCCAGGTAAAGGGCTCGAAACGGTCGGTCGGGCAGGCGCTTACGTTCCATGAAATCGGCTTCCCCTCAGTGTCGTAGTAGCAGGAGTAATTCGAAGAGACTGTCAGGCCGATGTGCTCTCGAGCGAATGCACGCAGGTCCTCGATGAGGAGGAGTTGGCGGTGGGTGCGCTCATCCGAGCTCGTCTCGGCGAGGACCTCATCGATCGGGCGACAATTGAAGAGAATCCGGATTTGACCGGAAGCGAGATGCCAGTAGTACCCTGGCTGCCAGCCACCCCGATCGCAGCCGCCGAGAAAGAGGACAAGCGCCACAATGGCCAGCCTGCCCGTGAGCGGATATCGACGCTCGAGTTGGAAACTCAGGACTATCCCGCCGAGGCCTGGTTGGCGGCCGCGAGCACCTCGAGAATTGACTCGTTGATGTTGCGCTTTTCGAGGTTGAGCCGGCCTATGAGCGAATTCGCGTCAGCAAACCTGGTCGTCGCCTCGTCGTAGTGACTCTGAAACCCCTCGCCACCAGCGGTTTCGAGCTGCCAGCCCTTCACAAGGGCGGCATAGCCCTCGAGTCTAAGCAACATCAGTTTCTTGGTGTCCCTGTGAAAGGGCGCCAGGAGCGGAGGTGGCTCGATCAGCTCTATGTCCTCCAATAGCTTCTGCAGGCGCGGCTCCGCCTCGCTGGCAGCTGGACCGAGGTTGGCTCCCGTACCCTTACCGGATGAGCCGAGCTGTTTATCAACTTCGTTCTGAATTTCCGAGATTTCGCGGATAAAGGACTCCACCGCGCCGAAGTAAGATGTCACATCCTCGATGCTGCCATACGGCGTCTTCACCGCCGAGGAGGGTGCCGTCTGTTTGCCTTCCTCCTCTTGACCGCCGCACGCGGACAACGACAGGAGAAGGAGTCCGATCCGGGTCGTCGAGTTCACGAAATCCTCACGATGTAGTTGGAATGGTGGGTGTGATAGTCGGGGCTCAAAGATTGGCCTGTGCCTGTCGCAAACCTTCTTGCGCTGCTTCTGAATCGGGATCGACGAGCAAGGCTTTTTCGTACTGTCGAACCGCCTCCGCCCATTTCTCTCGGCGAGAGAGAATACTTCCGAGCCCGGCGTATGCACCGATGGCGTTTGCGTTGAGCTGTATGGCGCGCTCATAGGCAACCCTCGCTTCGTCGAAGCGCTCCAGCGCCGCGTAGACGTTGCCGAGGTGGACGTGAACCTGGGAGTAGTCTGGATTTGCCGCAAAAGCTCTTTGGAGATAGGACAGCGCCTCATCTTTTCGCCGATTGCCCAGCGCCATCTTACCGAGTTCGATGAGGGCGAGGGTGTGCTCGGGATGAATGCGGAGAGCATGTTCGAACGCTGCTGCCGCCGCGTCTTCATTTCCTTCCTCGAGCCGTTCGAGCCCGCGAGTGTAGGTGGAAAAAATAGCAGCCCTCAGGTGAGCATCGGCGGCGGTCGGTCTCTTCTGGAGTCGGTACACCTGCGCCAGACCTGCCATCGCATCGGCGTTGGTGCTATCGCGGTGCAGGACCATCCGAAAGGAACCGATCGCGTCGCGCAGTTCCATATCAGCCGTCTGCTGGCGTCCCGAAGCCAGGAGTTCGCCGACTTCCCGACGGTTTTGTTCCTCCGTCGATCCCGCACAGGTGCACAGCACGCCGAGAAGGGTCATTGATCCCAATTTCCGCAACATTGCGCCGGGGAATCTCAGCTTAGAGGGGAGGTATGGGGGGAGCTGTGAAGACACGAGCTACTTCGGTGGACCTACCAGCTTTTCTCCGTCGTAGATGACGTTTCCATCCATGTCGAGAACTCTGCCGTCTGGCGTGAACTCGTACTTCATCGACTGCCCCAGCGTCAGGTGTCTCTGGACTTCCTCGAGGTCGCCGTACTTGTCGATCAGCTTCTCGATAGGCCCCTCGAAGGAGGTGGCTCGCCATTTGGGCCGATCTTTGTCTCGGGCCTGGCGTTCTTCGGCGGTCATGATCGGAAGCCGCTCGGCTGCCGGTGTTACCCGGCCGGCCATCGCCTGCTGCCGCCGGTACTTCTCGTGGCGTTTTTCAGACTCGGTCAGCAATTCCTCCGGGATCTCGCTCATGCCCTTGTCATCCCGGCTGTCTTCAGGACGGGCGCGCTGACGCGCATCCTCCGTGTCCTGCTCCAGTCGCCTCTCTCTCTCCTGCTCGATATTGAAGTCGGTTCCCAACTTTCGCAGAACCGATCGTGCCGCTCGCTTCATATCCGAACTCGCTACAGGTGGCGGAAACTGGCCACTGAATAGGGACCAGCGCCCCCATGCCTCGAAATAATATAAGCTTACGTTGCTGAATGGCCAAACCGCCAACTGGCATTGTCTCACCTCTGTGGTTACCTTTCGCGGCGATGGCCAGATGTTGCAATGCGGCCACAAATAAGGACTTCGACATATCCCCGCGCATCCCTTCCGATTGGTCTTATGGAAGAACAGCACGAGAGCAAAGAGACGAGCCAGGAAGACCGCGATCAGAGAATGGAGCGGCTCAAGCAGATTCTCCAAGATCGCGGTGAGGATGTAGCTGAACTGGTTCGGACCTGGCTGCACAAGGACGACTGATCATCATCGCGCAACGCAGTACCATCCTCCCCACATCATCTTTGAGTTTTTGCGGACTTTCTCCGGCGAAGCGGATGCTGCCGGCCCCGATGAGAGGCCCTTCTTGCGACCGGACGGGAGGATGTACATGACGTTTTTGTCCAGATTCTTCTCCAATGACATTGGCATCGATCTCGGCACTGCGAACACGCTCATCTACGTAAAGGGTGAGGGAATCATTCTCAACGAGCCTTCCATCGTGGCGCGCCACATCATGACGAAAAAGGCGATCGCTGTGGGCACGGAGGCGAAGGAGATGATGGGGAGGGAGAACTCGGAAATCGAGACCATCCGACCTCTCAAGGATGGAGTGATCGCCGATTTCGAGGTCACGGAGGACATGATTCGCCATTTCATCAAGAGGGTGCAGAGAAACAAGCTCTTCATTCGACCGAGGGTCGTCGTCAGCGTTCCTTCGGGAAGTACGGAAGTCGAAAAAAGGGCGGTGCGCAATTCGTGTGAACGGGTCGGCGCCCGTGAGGTCTATCTCGTCAGCGAGCCGATGGCAGCCGCCATCGGGATCGGGCTCCCCGTGGAGCAGGCGGTGGGTTCCATGGTCATCGATGTCGGCGGCGGGACGACGGAGATCGCGGTGATAGCGCTGTCCGGAATCGTTACTCCGGAGTCGATCCGGGTCGCTGGGGACGAGATGGATCTCGCCATCATCGAGTGGATGCGCAAGAAATACAACCTGCTGATCGGGCCGCGGATGGCAGAGCAACTCAAATTCTCGATAGGGTCCGCTATGCCGCTCGACCCCGAGGAAGAGGCGCCGGTGCGCGGCAGGGACCTGGTGGCCGCCATTCCCAAGACGCTCATGGTCGACTCAAGGGAAATCCGCGAGGCACTGAGCGACCCGGTAGAGCAGATTGTCGCCGGTGTCCGCCGCGCTCTCGAGCGAACCCCTCCCGAGCTCGCAGCCGATATTCTCGACCGGGGCATGGTGCTCAGCGGCGGCGGCGGCAAACTCCGAGGCCTCAAAGAACGGCTCATCGAAGCCACCAGCTTGCCCACCTATCTGGACACCGAGGATCCCCTGTCCGCTGTCGTGCGGGGCAACGCGCGGGTCCTCGACGAGTTCGATCGTTATCAGAAAGTCCTGTTCTAACTACCCGCGCCCGAAGTCGCCTCGCCCGTGCTCGATCACAATCGCGACTACGCAGCCATCGCACTTGCGGTTCTCCTTTCACTGATACTGATAGGATTGCCGCCTGCGCACAAAGAGCCAATCGCGCAGTGGTGTCGTGGCGAGTTCTGGGCTTCCAGTCAGTGGCTATTCACATCAATTATCGAACACGGTCGCAACCAGCAGAAGACGCGCTATCTGCTAGCGCAAAACGTCGAGTTGGCGCTGGAGAATATGCGTTTGCAGGAGGCAAAGCAGGAAAACCGACGCCTGCGCCGGGCACTTAAGTTCAAGCAGCGGGAGAGCACGCCCGTCAGCATTCCCGCCGAGGTCATAGCCCGTGACCCGGATCAGATCTTCGACACCATTACGATCAATGTGGGTACGGATCAGGGCATCCGTCAGGACTGGCCGGTGGTGACGACCGAGGGTCTAGTGGGCCACATCATCCAAGTCGAAGCCAGAAGTTCGATCGTCCAGCTCATCATGAGGTCTCGAGTCAGCGCGGTGGTGCAGGCTGGACGGGCGCAGGGGGTCGTATACTGGGTATCGGGAAACCGGTTTCAACTGCGCTATGTAGATGCGTCGAGTGAAATCGAAAAGGGCGATCAAGTGGTTTCGTTGGGGTTGGGCGGGCGCTATCCGAAGGGTATTCCGATCGGGAACGTAGTCGAGGTTCTGGCGCAGGAACGGGATCCGCTCTTCAAGCAGGTTTTCCTCGAATCCAGCGTTGATTTCCACAATCTCGAGGAAGCCTTCGTCATCCCCAAAGGAGAGTGAATCCGACCGGTTCGACGCCTCAGGGGTACGAGTCAAGTCTTTGGGCCTCATATCCTTGACAACCCCAGACCCATTCGTTATTATCGATTTTCTGATTTGCGATTTCAGAGATATCACCAGCGTATGTATCTACGGAGAGGCGGCCTTGACCAAGGCTGACATCGTGCGACGAATTGCGCAGGCGACGGGTTTGACCAAAACCGATACGGCTGCAGTCGTGGACGGTTTCATCGAATCAGTCATCGAGGCACTTCAGAACGGGGAACACATCGAGATTCGCGGATTCGGGACCTTCAAAGCCGTGAGTCGCGCTCCGAGAACGGGACGCAATCCCCGGACCGGGTCGGAGGTAAGAATCGGTCGACGGCGGGCGCCCGTATTCAAACCGTCCAAGGAGCTGAGAGCTCGGGTAGAGAGTAACGGAACGCCGCCAACAGGAGATCGGAAAGATGCCGTGTGGAAGGAAGAGAAAGCCGCATAAGATAAACACCCACAAGCGCAAGAAACGCCTGCGAAAGAACCGGCACAAGAAGCGTGCCATCTAACCGAGCGTGTCGCTCGCTTTGCGAGCGATGACCCGTGTGAGCTATTAGCTCAGCTGGATAGAGCGCTAGCCTCCGGAGCTAGAGGTCACAGGTTCGAATCCTGTATAGCTCGCCATCATCGATGGGTCGGGGTGTGGCGCAGCCCGGAAGCGCACCTCCTTGGGGTGGAGGTGGTCGCAGGTTCAAATCCTGTCACCCCGACCACTATTTTGCGAATGGGCCACGAGTCACGGCTTCTTCAGACTCCTGGCCCATTTTCGTAGAGATCGTCTATCGGGGTGTAGCGCAGCCCGGCTAGCGCACCTGCTTCGGGAGCAGGGGGTCGGCGGTTCGAATCCGCCCACCCCGACCATCAGAGACCTCCGTGAGCGAAGGCAGCTTACGGAGGTCTCTTTGCGTTGACACAGGTCGGCGAGTGGCGCTACGACATTCTATTCCCTGTGGGAGCATTGCCGATGACGTTGGAGATTCGCAAGGAGCCCTCATCGACGCTCCCCTCCTATCTTGGAAGCCTCTGGTGTCTGTCTGGAGCCTATGCATCGATAGCAGTCCCAACGCCGGCCCGGCGCGAGAAAGGCGAACGCCCAGGTCCCACGTAACCCAGTCGACGAGAATGGGGATGAGACGTATTGATCCCAGGGTCAGGAGGAATCCCAAGCAGGTCTGCAACGTGAGCGCCGTCCCCACGTATTCGGGCTCGGCCAGTTCCGATACGCTGGCGGAATACTGGGCCGAGTCGGCAATGATGGCGAAACCCCAGAGGACGCATACGGCCAGGAGCATCCAAGGCGGGCCGCCGTACAGCTGCCCGACGACGAGGCAGCAGCTGCCGCTGACGAAAAGCGACAGCATCGCGATCGCCGTGCGGCCAAAGCGATCGGCGGCGACGCCTGCGGCGACGCAGGCCACTCCCCCGATGGCGATGCAGCCGAAGGGCAGCGCGGCTGGACCAGGTTGTGGGATCATCGCCGCCGCTGGCAGAATAGCTGTGAAGGAGGAAAATCGGCAGCCACGTCCACATGGCGTAGAGCTCCCACTGATGACCGAGGTAGCCGAGGTTCGCCAGGCGCATTCCGCGATTCCTCATCGATCTGGCAGCGAAGCGCCAGTCGAACCTTCGATCGCCCGCCGTGATAGGGGCCGTCGGTGACGAAAAGGGCGCATACAAGGGCTGCGATCAGCGCCAACGCAGATGTGAAGAACATGAGAGATCGCCAGGTAGGCGCGCCGATAGGGTCGCTCGAGCCAGCGTCGCCCATGGCGCTGACAGTATTTATCAGGTGTGGTGACGCCGATCCGATTGTCAGCGCACCCACGAGCACCCCGATCGCCATGCCGCGACCCTCCCTTGAACCCAGCTGGCCATGATTTTTCATGGCAGGCGGGTAGACCCCGGCCAGGAAAACACCGGTGAGGAAGCGCAGGGTGAGCGTCGATGCGAGGCCGTGCGCGTAGAGGCCGATGGCGGCGTTGGCGGTCCGCTCCAAGCACGCAGCTGACGACAAAGACTCTCTTGGCGCTGAACACGTCTGGCAGGGTGAGCAGCGCACTGAGGAGAGTCCCGGCGACAAAACCGCACTGGACCATCATCGTGAGCCAGGCTTGATCCGCCCCATTCAGGTTCCACTCTTCAGCCAGGGCGGGCACGGAAGCAGAGGCGGAGAACCCACAGGGACATCCCCAGCAGCTCTGCAAAGGACAGCAGAATCAGGACGCGCCATTTGGCGAACGTCTGTGACGAATTCAACTCTGACATACGGGCGATAACAGGAATAGGGCTACCTCGCTGACCTTGCCTGACCTGGATATATTAACACCATGGACTCATCGCCGAATACGAGGAGGCGCTACCCGGATCGTCAGGCCGTCGTGCTGGCTGGCCCCACGGCGGTCGGCAAGACCGAGATGGGGATTGAGCTCGCCCATCAAATCGGTGGTGAGATTATCTCGGTCGATTCGCGTCAAATCTACAAATACATGGACATCGGCACGGCCAAGCCGACATCCGCACAGCGCCGGCGCGTTCGCCATCACCTCGTCGACATACGGAATCCCGACGAAGCATTCAGTGCAGGTGAATTCGGTCGGCAGGCACGCCGCCTCATCAACGCGCTGGTCGATGGCGGGCAATGCCCGGTCATGGTGGGCGGATCAGGTCTGTATCTCTCGGCCGTGCTCGACGGCTTCTTCGACGATGACGGCGCCGGTCGCCACCTGCGCTCTCAGCTGCAACAGCGGGTGCGCAAAGAGGGGCTGTCGGCTCTCTACCGAGAGTTGTCCAGGCTCGATCCCGTGACGCATCAGGCTTTGAAGCCAAATGATTCCTACCGCATCGTTCGCGCACTCGAACTGGCATATTCGGGAACGGGGACCCAGTCGGAGCGCTCGCAGCGGCAGCAGTCGACTGCCATCAGGGAGCTCCCCCCGCTGATGTTCTGTCTCACCATGGATCGCCAGCGTCTGTACCGGCGAATCGATGACCGGGTGGACACCATGATCGCCGACGGTTGGGTCGGAGAGGTGAATGATCTCCGCGAACGCGGATTCGGTGCCGACTGCTGCGGCCTGGATACGCTCGGCTACCAAGAGCTGTTCCAATACCTCGGTGGAAAGACCTCGCTTGAAGAGGCGACCATTTCCATCAAACGCAGGTCGCGACAGTACGCAAAGCGTCAGCTGACCTGGTTTCGCAGGGACAGACGATTTCGCTGGCTCGACCTCGACCGCGTGGGACCGGACGGGGCTCTGGAGCGCATTCTCGCTCACTGCGCGAGCTCGGCATCAGCAATGTGATGGCAAGGTACGCGAGTCCGATTACCGCGTTGACACTTGGGGTTAGCCCAGTTATGTTACAATTTGTATTAAGTCTAGGTCGGTGTCACGTGTGCCGCTCGATATCATTTGTGTCCTTCGCTGGAAGTCCCGCGGGGCGGGAGTAGCTCAGGGGTAGAGCGCAAGCTTCCCAAGCTTGATGTCGCGGGTTCGATTCCCGTCTCCCGCTCCATGCTTTCTCATCATTCAGGCGACAATTCTGACATGTTTCGAAGCATCTGCGTAGCGACCTCGATTCTGGCTTTCGCGAGCTGCGGGCCTAAAAAGCTGCCTCCCGAGTTGCCTCTGGACACACCTGAGAACCACTACAGGCGCGGCTTTGCGAAAATCGAGCAGGGCGATCTGATGATGGCACAATCCGAGTTTGAACACGCTCGCGCCCTCGATACCGACTTTCCCGGGTGGCATGTTGGCTACGCTCTGGTGGCGGTCGCGCAGGGGGAATTCTGGACTGCCCGGCAGGATATCGAACGGGCCATCCACATGGACAACGACTTTGCCGACGCGTATATCGCCAGGGGGCGTCTGCTGACGACGGAGGGGACACAGAGCGGTTACGCCGTCGACGACTGGTTGAAGAAAGCTTTGCGCGCCGATTCGAAAGCGATCAGTCTCCGGCCGGAGGATGCCGCGGCCTACTATCACCGGGGAATCACCTACCTGAAGGCGCGCGAGCTGGCGGCTGCGGCGGAGTCCTTCGGACGCGTTCTGGAGATGAACAGCGGCCCTCTGGTCGAACCATCACTGCGGCAGGTGGAGCGCATTCAGACCGTCCTGCGGGCCGCACCCGGCTCCGAGTGGGGGATTCGGATTGGCCTCGTGGAGCAGATCACCAGAGCCGAGCTCGCCGTTCTTCTGCTGGAGGAGCTTCAACTCGCCAGGTTGATACGTCAGCGCCGCCCCGTCGAATCGGGACAGTCCTTCGCACCGCCCCAGGACGTGATTCCGGAGAGGTTGCCGTCGTCGGAGGATGTCGCCGGCTCCTGGGCCCTGCCCTGGATCGAGGAGGTTCTGGTACTAGGAGTGCCAGGCCTGGAGCTCATGCCGGATGCCAGCTTTCGGCCGGACGAACCGATCACGAGGGCAAATTACGCCCGGGTGAACGAGGGAATCCTCACCCTCATCACTGGCGATCGTCGGTTGCCCACCAAATACGTCGGCGATCCGTCTTCCTTCCCGGATGTGCGTGGCGATTCCTATTCGTACAACGCCATCGCCCTCAACGTCGATCGGGGTATCATGTCGGCGGACAAAATCACAGGTCGATTCCGCCCCCAGGAGACGGTCTCCGGTGCCGAGGCGCTCCTCATCATTCGGGAGCTGCAGAACGCAGTCCGCATGGAGTTTTAAGGCGATGCCGCGGGCGCCGCGTTCCCGTCACCTGCGCCGGCCGCTATGGTCCGCAGCACCTTCGATGAATGAAACCCCGATGGCGTCTGTCGTGCTGCTGAGCGTTTGCCTGAGTCTCGGCTTCGGCGATTCCGCCGGCGCGAGCGTGACCAAGAGCGTCAGAGCCACGGGCTCGGCATCCGTGCATGACGGCAATCTTGCCGCCGCCTTCGAAGAGGCCAAGCGGGCCGCCTTGCGAGAGGCGGTCGAGGAGGCCGTCGGGGTGCTCATATACTCTCATAGCCGGGTGCGGAATTTGGTCGCTGTCGAGGACGACATTCTCTCTCAAACTGTTGGGTACGTGCGTCAGTTCGAGATTGTGGAGCAGGGGGCCGGGGAAGAAGATGACAGCTATCGCGTCACCGTCGATGCGGTCGTCGATCTGGGGGATCTGCACAGGGATCTGGGCGCCGTGAAACTGCTCTTCGAGGAGGCAGGTCGTCCTAGAATCTCGTGCGCCAGCAAAGAGTTCCTCGTTTCCGAGGACGGCAGGACCCGAACCGCCGCGAATTGGGGTGCGTTGGAGCAGTCCGTGGCTCGCGCTCTTCGCGCTGTGGGTGGCTCACGCTATCTCGTCGTGCCTGACACCGTCGAGAGCAGAGCTGTCAACGGGGCGAACCACGCCGAGATCTCCGTCGTCGGCACCGCCACCGTCGAGGCAACAGACGTTGGCATTCCGAATGCGGGCAGATCACTGGCGGACCTCGGGCTGATCTCCGCGGCCGCCACGATTGAACTGCAGGCATTCTGGATCGACTCCGGACAGCTCATGGCTTCGAGTAGCATCGTCGGCAGGGGCGCGGATTCGAGTCTTCGAGCAGCCGCTGCTCGCGCAATAGAGCAGGGTGTCAGACAGGTCGCCGAAGAGTTCGCCGAGGACCTCATCGCGGATCTTCACGACAAGGTCTATTCAGGTCGGCTCATCCAGCTCATCGTACATGGATCACAGGGGCAGCTCGCTCACTTCGAACGGGACTTTCCCGGTAGGGTGCGAGACGTGGAGAAGCTCTATCAACGGTCTTACGAGTCGGGTATGGCGATCTACGAGGCCCGCTCGCGCTCCGCTGCATTCGCGCTGGCACGGCAACTCGCCTCCTCCGGCCTGGATGGCCTCGACGTCGATATCAAGCAAGTATCGAGCAACAAGATGACCCTCGTTCTGTCGAACTGAGAGAGTGGGTGGGGGGAAGAGCATGATCGCAGTGAAAGCAATCGCGACGGGAACCCTGGCTGAGCGGGCGGGATTTGAGCCGGGTGACCGCATCATGTCGATCAACGGCGAGAAGATCTCCGACCTCATCGACTTCCAGGTCCACAGTTCCGAGCACGTCCTCGCTTTCGAGGTGGGGCGGGCAGACGAAGTATACTCCCTCCAGGTAGAACGCCAGCCGCAGGAGGCGATCGGGCTGATTTTTGAGGAGATGCGTCTGCGGCAGTGCAACAACAAATGCGTTTTCTGTTTTCTCCACCAGATGCCCAAGGGACTGCGCCGCTCCCTCTACTTCGAAGACGACGACTACCGCCTTTCGTTCTTGCACGGCTCCTACGTAACCCTCACCAACGTGAAGGAGTCAGACCTCCAGCGCATCATCGACCAAAGGCTGTCTCCGCAGTATATCTCCGTGCACGCGACGGATCCGGATGTACGACAACGCATGCTCGGTAGAAAAAAGCAGACAGTGCCAGTGTTGGAGCGCATCGAACGACTGGCAGTGAACGGAATCGAGATGCACGCCCAGGTCGTGCTGTGTCCCGGATGGAATGACGGCATTCACCTGGAGCGGACTGTCGATGAGCTGAGCTCATTCTATCCGGCCGTGCGGTCTGTGGCGCTCGTGCCGGTCGGATTGACCCGGTTCAGATCTCACCTGCCCGCGCTGAGGCCGGTTTCTCAGGAGTTGGCCCGCGACTACCTGCTCGAGGCTGAGCGCTGGGGGAGTGAGTTTGTCAAAAGATTCAGCGAGCGGTTCGTCTACGCCGCCGACGAGCTCTTTCTGCTGTCAGGCGGATGCCTGCCGGACACGGCCTACTACGACGCCTTTCCACAGCTTGAAAACGGCATAGGGATGGTTCGCTCCTTTCTGGAGACATGGGAGCGCGGCAAGCAAAGACTCAAACAGCTGGGGACGTCGTCCCCGGCAATGCCGGATCGGCCCGGGCGGGCGGCCATAGTGACCGGTGAACTCGCGCACCGATTTCTGGCGCCTGTCGTCGAGGAGCTGAGCGCGCTGAGCGGCCTCGCCGCGGAGCTCGTCGTCGTGCCAAACGACTTCTTCGGCCACGGGATCAGCGTTTCGGGACTGCTCACTGGGGCGGATATTTCGGCCGCGCTCGCCGGTGGCAACTGGGATGTCGCCCTGTTGCCGCCCAACTGCGTCAACGGCGACGGATTGACTCTGGACGAGATGACGATTCCCGAGCTCGAAGACGGGTGCGGCCTGCCGCTGAGGGTCGGATCCTACGACCTCGCCGCATCGGTCGCTGACTGGCTCACCGGCGACGATGGAACGGCAGATGTGGGTAGCGGACGGCAGCTGTCGGAACTGGGATTCTACGTGGGGAAGAAGGAATGACGACGAGTGTGGAAACCGAGCTCGAGGGAGACGCCGTGAGGCCGGTGTCCTGCATGCGCGGTGCGACCGGACCTATCGTCGCCATCCTCGGACGACCGAACGTGGGCAAGTCGACTCTGTTCAATCGTCTCATCAAAGTTCGGCAGGCCATCACCGATGACGCGCCGGGAATCACCCGGGACATCATCCACGCGCACACCGAGTGGAACGGCAGGACCTTCACCCTCATGGACACCGGCGGCTACGTGCCCGATTCAGTCGGGCTGCAGGGGCTCGTTCGCGAACAGGCGCAGCAAGCACTCGATGAAGCCGATCTGGTCATTTTTTTGTGCGACGGCGATGCCGGAGTTACTGCCCTCGACCGCGAGGTCGCCGATATGCTTCGGCGCCGCGAGCAGCCATGCCTCCTGGCGGTGAACAAGATGGACCACCCCGAACAGCAGCGTGACATTAGCGAGTTCTACTCACTCGGGCTCGGAGAGCCCTTCGGGGTTTCAGCGGCAACTGGACGTCACACCGGCGATCTGCTCGACGCGGTGGTGGAGCGATTCGATCTCGTGGAGACGATGGCCGACTCCCATGGGGGAAAGTCGATTCGGGTCGTGCTCGCCGGGCGCCCAAATGTTGGTAAGTCGACCCTTGTCAATCGACTCGCCGGCTACCGGGTTTCAATCGTGGACGATCGCCCCGGAACCACGAGAGATGCCACCGACATCCGCATTTCCTGGAACTCGCGCGACTTCACGCTCGTGGACACGGCTGGGCTGCGACGGCGGGCGCGAATCGGCGACCAGGTGGAATACTACAGTGTTCTGCGAGCTACGAACAGCATCGAGGGAGCCGATGTCGTCATCGTTTTGCTCGATGCCGGCGAAGGCGAGACGACGCAGGACGGCAGGATCATGGCGCATGCTCTCGACTCGGGCTGCGCCATGGTCGTGGCTCTCAACAAATGGGATCTCGTCGACGCCGAGAGTCGAGATCGGAAGTCGCACGAGAGCGCGCTGAGGAGTCGCTTTCCGTTTCTGGTCGATTATCCTGTCATGTGCATCTCCGCGCTCACGGGAAGCCGGGTGTCCCGTTGTCTCGAAGCCGTCGCCCAGGCATTCGACAACTACAGTTCGAGGGTGTCCACATCCCAGATCAACAGATGCGTCGATCGCGCTGCGGCACAGCTGGGCCTCGCAGTTGAAGGGAAGGAGGTCAAGCTGCTCTACGCCACCCAGAGCTGCGTGGGACCGCCGACGTTCGTGATTTTTTCGAACCGGCCCGATCTGGTAACGGAAGCGTATAAACGCTATGTGAAGAAAGCCCTAAGGAAGGAGTTCGGTTTCGCCGGGACACCACTGCGCATCCTCTGGCGCAGGAGGTCTCGGGGACGGCCAGGAGGGCAAACTCGTTTCGGTGGGAAGGACTCTCAATCGTGAAGCGATCACTCGGCAGAAAGTTGTACTACAGCATTGGAGAAGTCGCGGAAATGACCCATCTCCAACCCTACACTCTGAGGGCTTGGGAGAAGGAGTTCGGTTGTTTGCGTCCCCGGCGTATCCACGGCAAGAATAGAGCCTATCGCGAACGGGATATCGGCATCGTCCTGCTCATAAAGCGGCTTCTGTATGAAGAGCGGTATTCCACCCGTGGCGTGCGGCAGAAGCTGAAGAAAGAGCCGGAACTGCTGCGCGGGACGGGGGAGGATCTGGCTACCCTGGAAGGTGTACTCGGACGGGAGGTACCAGAGTTCGCTCAGATGGCACCAACCGACACTTCAGATGGCGGCGACGTCGAGCTGCGACCCGGCGTCGAATTGCAACGCTGGATGCAAGAAATGCGAACTGAATTAAAGGAGATACTTCGATTACTGTCGTAACTGATTGATATTCAACGAAATAGGCCTGTTGCAATCGCCCCTTTGTGTAAGCGTTTTCAGGTGACATTCCCCCGGTTCCGTCGACTCTTGCCAAACTCTATATAAATATCTATTTTTACGACGTGCAGTGGGCGTCTTCAGCCCGCTTTTTGCTATGTGGGCTTCTTTGCGTGACCGGCACACGTTCCGACCTTTCCGATCTGAGTGCGAAAGTCAAGGCGCTGGTCGCGTCCGTCGTCGCAGACTGCGATGCCGTTCTCGTTGACCTCGAGCTCGCCGGCACAACAAACAGCCACAGGGTCCGAGTCCTCGTCCACAGGGATTGCGGGATCACGATCGATGCCTGCGAGAGGATTTCGCGCGAATTGGCTGACGTCCTCGACGTCGAGGATCCCTTCCCCGGCCGCTATCGACTGGAAGTCACGTCGCCGGGCTTGGATCGACCACTGAGTACTGATCAGGACTTCAGCCGGGCGCGGTCGCGACGAGTAAAAGTGGTGCTGGAATCGGGAAAAACGCTGGTGGGCCGCTTGCAGGACTGGACGGAAAGCCACATCGAAATCGACACTTCTGGAGGACGCGAGGACGTCTCTCGCGGCGACATCGCCAAGGCCACTATTGAAGCGGAGTTTTGAATGGCCCAGATGAGCAATCTCAATATCGTCGAGGCACTCGGCCAAATTGCCCGAGAGAAGAACGTCGATCGCGAGCTCGTTATTGAGACCTTGACGGATGCGCTCGTCTCGGCGGCAAAAAAGCGCTACGGCGACACCGACAATTTCGAAGTGGATTTCGACTCCGACACCGGTCGGATGGCCGTGCTCGCCCGCAAGACAGTCGTCGAGGAGGTGAATGAACCCGAGGTCGAAATCGACCTCGAGGAGGCCCGCGTCATCGACGCTCAGGCCCAGCTGGGTTCAGTCGTCTACGAGGAGCTCAACCTCGCGGACTTCGGCCGCAACGCCATCCAGACGGCGAAGCAGATTCTCATTCAGCGCGTGCGAGAGGCCGAAAGGGAGAAGATCTTCGACGAGTTCACCGGTCGGGTGGGACAGATCGAGTCTGGCACGGTGCAGCAAATCAGTCACGGCGACATCGTACTCAATCTGGGACGCGCCGAAGCCGCCATTCCACTCAAGGAACAGATCCGCCGCGAGCGCTATCGGCAGGGCGACAGTGTTCGCGGCTATATCTTTGAGGTCTTGAAGTCGACTCGCGGTCCACAGGTACTGCTGTCCAGATCACATCCGGAGTTCCTCAGAAAGCTGTTCGCTATCGAGGTTCCGGAGATCGCCGAGGGCATCGTCACCGTCCACTCCGTCTCACGCGAGCCCGGCGAGCGCGCCAAGATCGCCGTCAGCTCGAACGATGATCGCGTCGATCCAGTTGGCGCCTGCGTCGGCGTCAAGGGATCCAGAGTCCAGGCGGTCGTGCGCGAGCTCAGCGGTGAGCGCATCGATATTGTGCCGTGGTCTGACGAGCCCGAGGTATTCATCTCCCCGCGCGCTCAGTCCAGCCACTGTGTCTCGCGTCGTCATCGATATCCGACGGCGTCACGCATCCGTCATCGTCGCCGAAGACCAGCTCTCATTGTCCATCGGGAGATCGGGCCAAAACTCCCGCCTCGCCGTGCAGTTGACCGGGTGGGGACTCGACATCATCACAGACGACCAGTATCAGGCGCGCCGGGCGAGAATCGAAGGTAGTCAGGAGGAACTCAGGCGCTTGCCGAATGTGAGCGAGTTGATCAGCCTGAGTCTGGCAACCAGCGGCTTTTTGTCGATTCGCTCAGTAGCGGAGTCCGACGTCGAGATGCTGGAGACGGTGCCCGGATTGGAAGAGGACTCGGCGGCAGCCGAGCTCAAAGCCGCCGCCGAGCAATACGTCGTGGAAGCAGAGGCACGGGGCGAGGAACTGCGACCCACTGTCATCGAAGACGAGCCGAGGGTGGACGCGGCGCAGGAAGATTCGGCACAGGATTCCGGCCCGCCTGACCTCGATGAGAGCGGCGTCAATGCAGATGAGGCAGAGGCGGCCGAGGGGAGTGGCCAAGAGTCCAGCGCTGTGGCGGCAGAGCCCGAAGAGGATGAGGAGGTTGCTCACAGTTCCGAGGACGATGTCAGTGACGGGGCCGACGGGACAACGCCCACGGAGGACGCCGCCGCGACGAGCGTGACGAACGCGTCTTCGGAGGTCGTGGTCAGCGATGACGAAATTCCAACAGAGGCAGTTGCCGACGGCGGCGAGCGGGCAAACGCCGATGTCGGCTAGAGCCGAAACAGATTCCTTGTGGAAAAACGCAGAGTCTACCAAGTAGCGAAAGAAAAGAAGCTTTCCAGCGACGCGCTCATCTCCATGCTGAAGAGCATGGAGTTCGAAGTGAAATCCCACATGAGCGTCGTCACCGAGGAAATGCTGGATGCGATAACGAAGAAAATCGAGGAGGAGAAGAAATCCTCCATCCAGGAGGTCCAGCGACAGAAGGAAAAGGAGGAGACGCGAAAGCGGGAGGTCGCCAAGGCGAGAAGGGAAGCGGCGGCGGAGACACAGAAAGGCGATGCTCCTCAACGCAGCTTGCGCGCCATTCGCAGACAGGCAGAGCTGGGCGGAAGCGGTCAGAGCAGAGGCGCCGTTCCGCCGACCATTCCCGGGAAGGGAGCCGACGACCGACGGCGTGGCAAGCGACGGCGGCGAGACGAGCCCGTCGAGCAGCGCGAGCAGCCGGGAGAGAAGACGGATCGAGACGGGGTGGCCCCCGCACCTGCAACTCCCCCCGACCAGAGCGGCCGCTGGCGCGGTGGACGCCAGCGCCGGAGGAAACCTGCCGATGCCCAGGCGGTACAGGACAACGTCCGGAAAACCCTCTCACAAATCGCCGAGGGCAGGGTGCGTCGCCGTTACGATCGCGGCCCCAGGGAGGGCGGGGATGGAGATGGCGAGGGACTGAGGCTTCTCCGTGTGCGTGAATTCGTGACGGTAGGCGAGCTGGCGGAGCACATGGGTGCCAGGCCGAACGAAGTAATTTCATCCTGTCTGCAACTCGGCGTCGTCGTCAGCATCAACCAGCGCCTCGATATGGCTACGATCGTCACTGTCGCCGATGAATTCGGGTTCGATGCGAAACCGCTGGAAGAGGAGGAGGAAGCCCTTCTCGAGGAACCGCTGGAAGAAGAGGACGCCGGCGTACCCGAACCGCGCTCGCCGGTGGTCACCGTGATGGGTCACGTGGACCACGGGAAGACGTCGTTGCTCGACTACCTGCGCGAGACGAATGTCGCCGAGGGGGAATCTGGAGGGATAACCCAGCATATCGGAGCATACTTGGTGAAGCACAACGAGCACACCATCACCTTTCTCGATACGCCCGGTCATGCCGCCTTCACGGCCATGCGCGCCCGCGGCGCTCGCGTGACAGACCTGGTGATACTCGTCGTAGCCGCCGATGACAGTGTCATGCCGCAGACGGTAGAGGCCATCGATCACGCCAAGGCGGCGAATGTGCCCATCGTCGTCGCGATCAACAAGATTGATCTTCCCACGGCTGACCAGGAGCGCATCAAGCGGGAGTTGGGAGAGAGGGGAGTTCTGCTGGAAGACTGGGGCGGCAAGGTTCCCTACGCTGAGATCTCCGCCAAGACCGGCGCCGGTATCGACAAGCTTCTCGAGCTGGTCATTCTCGAGGCCGAGCTGCGGGAACTGAAGGCAACTCCCGCGAAGAGGGCCCGGGGTACGATCATCGAGGCCCAGCTCGACAGGGGGAGGGGAGCCGTGGCCACCGTTCTGGTGCAGGAGGGGACCTTGAATGTGGGCGATCCCTTCGTTACCGGCGTCAACGGAGGGCGCGTGCGCGCGCTTCTGGACGAACACTTGCGCAGATTAGAGAATGCCCCGCCGTCGACACCCGTGCAGGTACTCGGCTTTTCCGGGCGTTCCGCAGGCAGGGGATACGTTCGCTGTTGCCGCATCCGAGCGCGAGGCGAGAGAGATCACCCAGCGGCGGCAGCAGGTCAGACGCGAGCAGGATTTTCGCAGGAAGGGTGTCGTCACCCTCGGAGATCTCCACTACCAGATTCAGGAAGGCAAGATCAAGGAGCTCAACGTCGTCGTCAAAGGCGATGTGGATGGTTCGGTCGAGGCCATCAATCAGGAACTCGGTAGGATCACCCACGAGGAAGTCCGCATCGCCATCATCCATAGCGATGTGGGAAGTGTCAACGAGTCGGACGTCCTGCTGGCCTCCGCGTCGAACGCCATCATGATCGCCTACAGGGTGTCGACCGATCCCTCCGCCAGGAACATGGCGCTTCAAGAGGGGGTCGACATCAGGGACTACAGCATCATCTACGAGGTGATCGAGGAGCTCAGGGCGGCGCTGTCGGGGCTACTGACGCCGAAGGTGGAGACGCGAGTAGTCGGCGCGCTGCAGGTTCGCGAGACGTTCTCGTCATCTCGTGCCGGCATGATCGCTGGATGCTACGTGCAAAAGGGGAAAATCAGTCGGGATAGCCGCGTTCGCGTGCAGCGCGATGGAGAGGTTGTGTTTGAAGGTGGACTCGCCTCCCTGCGGAGGTTCAAGGATGACGTGCGTGAGGTTCTGGAGGGGTATGAGTGCGGCGTCGCGGTCGAGGGTTTTGAGGACATACAGGTCGAAGACATTCTCGAGGCAGTCGAGTTCGTGGAGTCGGCCCGCACCGTATAGATGCCAGCCGCATCCGGGAAACTCCCGAGCCATGGTCGTCGCAGTTGGCGAGGTGCAGGTTCACCTGCCTGAGAGCAGATCTCTCAAGGACAAGCGCCAGGTACTGAAGAGCCTCAAAAGAGCGCGTCCGGAATCGATTCAACGTCTCCATCTCTGAGGTCGATTTCACCGATCTGTGGCAGCGCAGTACTGTGGGCATCGCCGTTGTCAGCACGGAGACGACGCACGCTGGCGACGTACTGGCGAAAGTGGTCGAATTCATCGAGCGAGACGGCCGGGTCCAGGTTCTCGAGGTGTCGGTCGAATACTGCTGAGGCCTTGGTTGGTGCGGCCTCGACGATTCATATCGGCCAGGGGCGATCGTCATGAGTGCAGGGCATAGAGTCGACAAAGTCCGCGAGACACTGCATCGGGAGTTCAGTCAGATCGTGCGGCAGCTGAAGGATCCCCGAATCCGGTTCGTCACAGTCGTCGACACTGAGGTCTCCAATGATCTGCGACACGCAAAAATGTTCGTGAGTGTTTTGGGAACAGAAGAGGAGAGGGCAGAGGCTCTCGCCGCGCTGGACCGAGCCGTGGGACACATAAGACATCAGGTGGCGCACCGGATGCCTCTCAGGCATGCGCCGGAGGTTACAGTGGCGTATGACGATACCGCCGACAGAGCTGCCCGTGTTAGTGCGCTGATAGATCGCGCTATGGAATCGGGGGAAGCGACCAGATCGCTCGTCTCAGAGCAGGCGGAGGATCGACCACGACGCTGAGCATCCCGGAGCCTTCGCGGCCACCTGAGAGCGAGATGGCTAACCCATATCAGGGGTTCCTCGTCGTCGACAAGGAGAAAGGGCCTACCTCCCATGACGTCGTGGCGATGCTCAGGCGTGCTCTCCACATGCGTCGGATCGGGCACTGCGGCACTCTCGATCCACTGGCGACAGGAGTGCTCGTTATCTGTCTCGGCCCGTACACGCGTTTGAGTGAGTGGATCAGCGATCGCGAGAAGGAATACCAGGCGACTTTTTGTTCTGGGGAGCACGAGCGAGACGGGAGATGCACAAGGACCGATTACACCGTTGGCTGAGGCCGTGGCGCCCTCGCTGCAGTCTGTGTGCGAGCATCTGGAGCGATTCAAAGGCTCGATCGAGCAGGTTCCCCACGCCTATTCGGCGGTCAAAATCAACGGCATGAGAAGCCATCGCCTCGCGCGTCGAGACCAGCCTTCCCCGCGACTGCGGGCAAGACAAGTGCGCATCGAAGAGCTGGAGATAAGAGCATACGAATATCCCAATCTTGACGTCAGGATCGTCTGCTCGAAGGGGACATATATCCGCTCACTGGCCGCGGATTTTGGCTCGTCACTGGGATGCGGCGCCTATGTGGGTGAGCTACGCCGACATCGAGTCGGCAACCTCGATCTGGCCATCGCGTCGACAGTCAGCCGAATCCAGCGATCAGCCGAGGCCGGGACGCTCGCCGAGCAGCTCGTCCCGCCGCGAATTGCACTGGGCGCCGTGCGGCCTGTTTTACTGCCCCCGTCGCGGATACGGGCCTTTGCGCACGGAATACCCGTAACAGCAGAGCCGCCGGGGCCGCGCAACGTCGAATGTGCCGTGTATGACGAAGCCGAGCGTCTGTGCGGGATTGGTCGATGGACGGAGGATGGACGAACCATCCAACCGCTGAAGGTGTTGGCTCAGTCGAATTCGAAGGAAGGCGACGACGACACAAAGGTGCAGTCACGGAAGCCAGACGGCGTCAGTCATTTTTCCGGCGTGGTCGCGCACGGCGAGGGACGTGGAAAGAAGCTCGGGTTTCCGACCGCAAACCTCGCCGTGGACGACAATCTGCTAGCCCGACTGCCGCCCGGCGTCTTTGCCGGCCGCGTATGGTGGGAGAAATGCCGACGCCTGCGAGGTGGATGATCACGCCGCCATCGTCAATGTGGGGGTACGACCGACCTTTGGAGAGCGGGATTTGTCCGTCGAACTGCATATTCTCGATTTCTCCGGAGACCTGTACGGCAGAACACTTCAGGTATCTTTGCAAGCCAGGTTGCGAGACGAGCAACGATTCCCGGATAGGGAGTCGCTGGTAGACCAGATACGCAGGGACGTGGAAACAGCCAGGCGAATTTTCGCCTGATTCTCAGATAATCCGAACGGAGGTAGCCGGCATTTGTCAATCACTGCTGAAAAAACAAGAGAGCTCGTGTCCAAGCACGGAAAGAGCGAGACCGACACGGGTGCTACGGCGGCACAGATCGCCATTCTATCAGAGCGCATTCGAAATCTGACCCCGCACCTGCAGACGCACAAGCGGGATTTTGCCACCCGCAGAGGGTTTGCTCAAGCTCATCGGCAAACGACGACGCTTGCTCGACTACCTGCAGAGAGAAAATGTCAATGCGTACGCGGCACTTATCAAGGAGCTACAGCTGCGCCGCTGAACGCGGTCACAGAAATCTGCGAATGCGTTCATCGCCACGCACGACCTCAAACGCCAAGCACTCGAACCTCAATAAATCCCTTACGTGGGAAAAGTGAGCTGATCGCAACATGATTCACAAAATGGAAATGGACTGGGGGGGGCGGACCCTTTCGCTGGAAACGGGAAAAGTCGCCAACCAGGCACATGGCGCCGTCTGGATTCAGTATGGGGACACGGTCGTCCTCGTCACTGCCTGCAGATCGAAGTCGCCTTCGGACCGGGACTTTCTGCCACTGACGGTGGAATACCGCGAAAAGTCGTACGCAGCGGGGAGGATCCCGGGGAACTTCTTTCGACGCGAAGGCCGCATGGGTGAGAAGGAAACCCTGAGCGCTCGTCTCACCGATCACCTGATACGGCCCATGTTCCCGAAGGGATTCAACTACGAGGTGCAGGTGTTCATTACGGTGCTGTCGTCGGATGGCGAGAATGACGCGGATGTCCTGGGGATGGCTGGCGCCTCGGCGGCACTGTGTCTGTCGGACATTCCTTTTGCGGCCCCGGTAGCAGCTGTGCGCATCGGGCGCATCGATGACGAGCTCATCGTCAACCCTACGATCGCTCAGCTCGACGACAGCGACATGGATGTTATCGTGTCCGGGACCAGGGACACGATCGGCGCCGTTGAAGGCGGAACGCACGAGGTCTCGGAGACGGAACTGCTGGCGGCTCTCCGCTTCGCCCACGAGAATCTTCAGGACCTGCTGCAATTGCAGGAGAACTTGGTTTCTAAGGCGGGGGTTCCGGTCATGGAGTTCGAGCCGGCCAAGCCGGATGAGGAGCTTGTCAATGCGGTGGGGGAGATGGCTGCGGCTCGTATCACCGAGGCGAATCACACTGACTCGAGAGAGGAGCGCGGCGCTCTGCTCGACGCGTTAAGCGGGGAAGTGCAGGCGGCGCTGGCCGAGCGATTTCCAGAGCAAACACGGCAAATCGACGATGTGCTCGATACGCTGCTGAAGGCGGATATGAGGCGCATGGTTCTCGAGGAGAAGCGGCGCATCGACGGCCGCGCCCTCGACGAAGTCCGGTCCGTCTCATGTGAGAACCAAATTCTCCCGAGAGCTCACGGATCTGCCCTCTTTGCCAGGGGACAGACCCAGGCGCTGTGCGTGGCTACACTGGGGAACAAGCTTGACGAGAAGATGATCGACGACCTGAAGGGGAAATCGTTTAAGTCGTATTTTCTCGACTACAATTTCCCCGCATACAGCACCGGCGAAGTGTCGTTTCCGAGAGGTCCAGGGCGAAGGGAGATCGGACACGGGCATCTGGCCGAGCGGGCCATCGAGCCAGTCTTGCCTTCCGTCGACTCGTTCCCCTACACCATTCGACTCGTTTCAGACATCCAGGAGTCGAATGGCTCGACCTCCATGGCCACAGTGTGCGGCTGCTCTCTGGCGCTGATGGATGCCGGCGTGCCGATTCGGGCGCCTGTCACAGCCTCCGGAGTTGGCCTGATTTCTGAAGGGGACAAGTGGGAGGTGCTGACCGACATTCAAGGAGCAGAAGACTTTCTCGGCGACATGGATCTGAAGTTGGCAGGCACCGAGGACGGAATTACGGCCGTCCAGATGGAGAACAAGATTCAGGGTATCAGCTTCGAGATTCTCGAGGAAGCTTTCGAGCGCGCTCGCAAGGCGCGAATGCATATCCTTGGCATCATGAATGAGTGTATCTCGACCCACCGCGAGGAGATGTCGCCGTACGCACCGCGAATCGAATCTATCAAGATCGACCCCGCGAAGATTGGAGCCGTCATCGGTCCGGGTGGCAAGATGATCCGGGAGATCGAGAAGACGGGAGCGAGTGTGTCTGTGGAGGACGATGGGACGATCACCGTTTCCTCAGTGGAGGCAGAGGCCTCCGCTCAAGCGCTGGCGATGATCGAGGCAATAACTGCCGACGCCGAGATTGGCCGTCAGTACGAGGGCACCGTCAAGCGAATAATGCCTTTCGGAGCCTTCGTCGAGATCTTGCCGGGCAAAGAGGGACTGCTCCACATCTCCGAACTAGACGACAAGCGCGTCGCAACAGTGGAGGATGTAGTCGAGGAGGGCCAGAAGATTGCCGTGAAAGTCCTCGAGATCGACAACACCGGGAAGATGCGTCTCAGTCACAAGGCGACCTTTGCCAAGGATGGCGGGCGATAGAGGGGGCACAAGATCAGCGTTGCGCCGCCGTTGAGATGCCAGCCGTCCCGAGGCGGTGCTGTGAACCCGTTTTATCAGACAAAGACTACCGATTCTGTTCGGTAGTCTTTTCCGTTTGCGCGCAATATGACAATTGAGTCAGACAACTCGCCGGCGCCCGTCAGGGCAACTGTCGAAGCCATCTCGTCATTCGAGGGCGATAGTGTCCAACTGCGAGGGTGGGTCTACAACAAACGTTCCAGCGGCAAACTCCACTTCCTGCAAGTAAGGGACGGTACAGGGGTGATCCAGTGCGTGGTCTTCAAAGGGGATGTCTCGGCCGAGACATTCCAGCTCTGCGAGGAGCTGACGCAGGAGTCTGCCATCACCTTGGTGGGAACGGTGAAGAGGGACGAGCGCTCTCCGATTGGATTCGAAATCGGAGTGAATGATATTGCCGCTGTTCACGTCGCCGATGAGTATCCGATTTCACCGAAGGACCACGGCGTCGCTTTCCTTCTTGAGAACCGGCATTTGTGGCTGCGCTCATCGCGACCCCACGCCGTGCTCCGGGTTCGCAGTCAGATCGTCGATGCGTGCAGGGATTTCATGGCGGAAAGGGGCTTCACCTTGATCGATGCCCCTATCCTGACCCCGGCGGCTTGCGAGGGGACGACGACGTTGTTCGAGACCGACTATTTCGGAGACAAGGCGTATCTGACGCAGAGCGGTCAACTCTACAACGAGGCCGCGGCAATGGCCTTCGGCAAGGTGTACTGCTTCGGCCCCACCTTCAGAGCCGAAAAGTCCAAGACCCGGCGACACCTCACAGAATTCTGGATGATCGAGCCCGAGATGGCTTACTGTGAACTCGAGGAGGCCATGGACATCGCCGAAGACCTCGTCGCTTCTGTCATTCACCGGGTGCTGGACAAGTGCCGACGGGAGTTCGAAATACTCGAGAGAGATCCGGCGTCTCTGGAGAAGGTGACCAGGCCTTTCCCGCGAATCACCTACGATGAGGCGGTGAAGATTCTGTCTCAGAACGGCAGCGACATCCGATGGGGAGGAGATCTGGGTGGAGAGGATGAAACGATCCTCTCCCACCAGTTCGACTCTCCGGTGCTGGTGCATCGGTACCCGGCTGACGTCAAGGCCTTCTACATGAAGGCGGACCCGGAAAACTCCGATCTCGCCCTGTGCGTCGACATGCTGGCCCCCGAGGGAGTGGGCGAAATCGTTGGCGGTGGCCAAAGAGAAGATGATCTGTCCGTACTGGAGAGGAAAATCGAACATCACGGGCTGCCGCGGGAGGCCTTCGAGTGGTATCTCGATTTGCGGCGCTACGGTTCGGTGCCGCACTCCGGATTCGGCATGGGCCTCGAGAGACTCGTGGGCTGGGTGTGTGGCTCGCAGCACGTGCGCGAAACCATCCCCTTCCCGAGGATGCTGCAGAAACTCTACCCATGAACAAGCGGGCGGGATGAGATGAATAGCGACGGCTCCTACGCGTTTCGAGACATAGAGGCGAGGTGGCGCACTTACTGGCTCGAAAATAAAACCTATCGGACTCCGTCACTTGGCGATCCCGATTATGAACCAGAGCGTCCAAAACACTACGTCCTCGACATGTTTCCGTACGCCAGCGGTGAGGGTTTGCACATCGGCCACCCGAAGGGATACATCGCCACCGACATCTACTCCAGATTCAAGCGCATGCGCGGTTTCAACGTTCTGCATCCCATGGGGTTCGACAGCTTCGGCCTGCCAGTCGAGCAGTTCGCACGTCAAAACAATGTCCACCCCGCCGTGGCCACTGAAAGAATCATAGCCAACATCCGGCAGCAGTTTCAGACGCTCGGGATGGCATACGACTGGGATCGCGAGATCGCCACGTCCAGGCAGGACTACTACAAATGGACTCAATGGATCTTTTTGGAATTGTTCAACAGCTGGTCAGATCCCGCCCGCAAATGGACCGACGAAGCCGGCAGAGTGGTCTGCGGAAAGGCGCGCGCGCTAGACGAGCTGGTTGCGGAGTTCGAATCCAGTGAGCGACAGCTGACTGAAGCGGACTTAGCTGCCGCCGCAGTTGAAGAAAAGTCGGGGTGGGAATCGCTGACCCCCGCACAGAGGGAAATTGTTCTGAACAACTACCGGCTGGCATACCAAAAGGAAGTGACGGTGAACTGGTGTCCGGCTCTCGGAACTGTTCTTGCAAACGAGGAAATCACGAACGAAGGGACCAGCGAGATCGGCGATCACCCGGTGTATAAGCGACCGCTCGCGCAGTGGGTGATGCGCATCACGGCATATGCCGATCGCCTCCTCGAGGATCTCGACATGCCGAATCTGCCGGACGGAAGAGGCGGCACCTTCGAGCTCGACTGGCCGTCGGCGATCAAGCTCATGCAGAAGAACTGGATTGGCCGTAGCTCCGGCGCCACGGTCCGCTTCGACGTCGTTTCCGCCGATTCCGATGAGGTGATCGCACATCTGAACGTCTTCACCACGAGGCCGGACACTCTGTTCGGCGCCACATTCATGGTCGTCGCACCGGAGCACCCCATGGTAGAGCAAGGGAACCCGGAGTGTCTGGTGCCGGAGTCCTGGCCCGAAGCGACGCCACCGTCGTGGAAGGGATCCGACCCATCCCTCGTGATCCGTGCCGCGATTGATTCGTATGTAAGCAGTGCGGTCAATCGCCCTGCGCACCAGCAGCGGGAGGCGCGTGAGAAGACAGGGATTTTTACCGGGTTACAGGCGATCAATCCCGTCAGCGGAGAGAGAGTTCCCGTTTTCGTCGCCGACTACGTCAGCATGGACTACGGCACTGGAGCCATCATGGCAGTGCCCGGCCACGATGAGCGCGACTACGAATTCGCGCTGAAATACGGCCTCGCAGTGGTTTCGGTTGTGGAGCCAACGGCTGAGAGTGAGTCGGCGAAAGGATGTTTTTCGGGCGAAGGAGTCTCCGTGAATTCGCCCGCGACCGGAGCTTCTCCCTTCGAGATCAACCTGTTGTCTACCCCTGAGGCGATCGTCCGGATCACCACAGCTCTCGAGTCCGAGTCAGTGGGAAGGGAGGCAGTCAGCTACAAACTGCGCGACTGGATTTTCTCACGCCAGTGGTACTGGGGCGAACCGTTTCCACTGGCCAGACACCCGGACGGATACACGGTGGCCACGTCGCTACCCGTGATTCTTCCCGAGATGGACGAGTTTCGTCCCGACACATCGGACGATCCTGACGCACCCGTTCGACCGCCGCTGAGCAGGGCCGACGAGGACTGGATAAACGCGAGCGTGGACGGGGTGATTTGTCGCCGGGAGTTGAATGTGATGCCGCAGTGGGCGGGCTCCTGCTGGTACTTCCTGCGTTTCATCGACCCCGACAACGACAGCGCGTTCTGCGATGCGGGCAGGGAGCGCAGTCTCATGCCGGTCGATCTGTACGTGGGGGGTGCCGAGCATGCGGTGTTGCACCTCCTCTACTCGAGGTTCTGGCACAAGGTGCTCTACGATCTGGGACATGTGTCAACGCCCGAACCGTTCAAAAAACTGTTCAACCAGGGCATGATCACGGCCGATGCCTTCGCCGACAGCCGCGGTGTTTACGTCGACATTCGCGAGGTTGAGATTCGCGATGGAGAGCCCTTTCACTCGAAGACAGGGGAGCAGCTGACTCGCTTCGCCGGAAAAATGGGCAAACGCTACAAGAACGGCCTGCCGCCCGAGGAAGTGGGAGAGGAGTACGGTATCGACACGCTCCGCCTGTACGAGATGTACATGGGGCCCCTTGACGCGAGCGCTCCCTGGAGCATGGAGGGGATTCGAGGAATGCAGCGCTTCCTGCACAGGGTGTGGCGCAATTTCGTCGACCGCGATGGGTCAGCAAAGGCGGGCGGAGACGAGCTGGTAGATCTCCCTCACGAGAAGCTGCTGCACAAGACCATCGTCAAAGTGACGGAAGACATCGAGGCTCTGCGTTTCAACACAGCCATCGCCGCACTCATCGAGCTCAACAACGAGCTCGTCGGCGTCGAGGCCGTTCCGAAATCGCTGGCTCGGACATTCATTCTTCTGATGGCTCCCTTGGCGCCGCACATCGCCGAGGAGCTGTGGCAACTTTACGGATTCGGCAGCGGCGACCTCTCGGTTCAGCCCTGGCCCGAGGCAGACGAGTCACTGATCACCGAGGACACCGTCGTGATGCCGATTCAGGTGAACGGCAAGGTGCGCAGCAGTATCGAGATCGCCGTCGATACCGAAGACGAGGAGCTGCGCGCGCGAGTGTTCTCTCAGGAGAACATCCAGCGGCATG
>CBDBIJ010000097.1:0-31927 GCA_965205655.1 Candidatus Latescibacterota bacterium | reverse complement strand
CATAACTTCCAGGGTGCCTGAGAGGGTCGTGCCGGAGGCAGTGGCCGTCTGCAGGCTGGGTGGGAGATGGTGTCCGTGAACGACCCCGTCCATGGAGAGGATGACGGCTCTCTCAATACAGTTCTCGAGCTCGCGGACGTTGCCAGGCCAGTGGTAACTCATGAGCATGTCTATCGCGGGCGTGGAGATGCGCTTCATTTCCTTGGAGTGCTTGCGGCCGTACCTGGCGAGGAAGTCGTCGGCGAGCATGAGCACGTCGGACCGCCGCTCTTTAAGGGGCGGGATGTAAATGGGGAAAACGTTGAGACGGTAGTAGAGGTCCTCCCTGAACCGTCCCCGACCGACTGCGTCCTCGAGATCCACATGGGTGGCGGCAATGACGCGGACGTCGACGGGGATCGGCTCTGAACCGCCGAGTCGCTCGATCTCGCGGGCCTGCAAGACGCGCAGCAGTTTTACCTGAATGCCGGAGCTCAGTTCGCCGACTTCATCGAGAAACAAGGTGCCGCCGTGGGCCCGCTCGAAACGGCCCTGCCTGGACTCCGTGGCCCCGGTAAAGGCGCCCTTCTCGTGTCCGAATAGCTCGCTTTCGACGAGCGATTCGGGAAGCGCCGCGAGGTGAACCTTCACCAGGGGTTTGGCGGCGCGCAGGCTGGCGAAATGGAGCGCATCGGCCGCCAGTTCCTTGCCGGTTCCGCTATCGCCACGGAGCAGAACGGTAGCATCCGACGGTGCGACCTTACCGATGAGGTCACCGACTTCCTGCATAGGCCGGGAGTTACCGATGATATTGGAAGGGTGAAACTGCTCTCGAAGCTGACTTTGGAGCCGCTGGTTTTCGTCGAGCAGGTTTTCCCGTTCCTCCCGAGCGCGGCGCCTCGAGGCCACGTTCTGGGCGATCATGGCGGCGACAATTGACAGGAGCCGGACGTCCTCCTCGAGGCTTGAGTCGTCTATGTAGGGGGTGTCAACACTCAGCGTGCCGACTACCGTACGCCGCAGCATGATCGGCACACACATGAAGGAAGTCTGTGATTTTTCTGAAGTTGTGAGTGCCCGAGTGCGGTCCAAAAAAAGCGGCTCGCTACTGATGCGCGGCACGATAACAGGTTTTCCCGAGGCCACGACTCGGCCGGTGATCCCCTCGCCGATCTTATAGCGACCCCGCTCCATTTCCGACTTGGACAGGCCGTAGGCGATGTCGATGGCGACCTCGCTCTCCTCCTGTGGAAGACTCAAAGTGCCCCGGCGCATCTCCATGCGGTCGCAGAGCTGCCGGAGAATTTCGTAGAGTGCATCTTCGAAGCGCGAGCCCGATCCAAGGACTTCTCCGATGTGATGAAGCGCTGCTACCTGATCGCTTTTTCCGCGATCGGGAGCGGGGGTTGATGACATGTCCTAGCTCAGGAATAGGTCGGTGCACAGCAGCGATGCCACAAAATTGTTGCTCGGCCGGCTGCATACGACAAAATTGTAACATCCAAAATCTACATACGCCTGTGGCGAGTCAAGCCAGCGCCAAACACCCCTCTCACAAACACGTTGACTTTTGCCACGGAGGAGAATATCGTACGGAAATGGTCTGAGACTTCAGATCGATGCCGCGCCGTAGAGCGAGGGAGATTCGATGGGCCGCGATATCGCCAAAATCCTCAAGGACTGGACCTACGATCCCGATTCGAATGTGCGCAAGATTGTCGGCGAAGACGGGGTTCAGAAAATCCAGGTCCGCGTCGATCAGGGCGCCTTCCAGGGGATCCTGCAGCTCAATCTCGACGGTCGACCAGATGGCAGGCGGCCACACGATTCGGATTTCGTTCTCGATCACTACCGGGTCACGCTGGAAGAATACCGATCTGGGCACCGCGGCGGCGACCAGGGGTTCCGTCTCGATAGGGACTCCTGCAAGGAGCTGTTCGACGAAAGCAGCCGGGTATACGCGCGCTACGTCTTTCTGCTTCAGATCAAGGAATACGACCGGGTCATTCGGGATACCGAGCGCAACATGGAGCTGTTCGAATTCGTGCACAACTACGCCACGCACGAAGACGACAGAATGAATCTGCAGAAATGGTGGCCCTACATCCTGCGAATCCACGCCACCGCAAGAGCCATGCTGGCTCTCCAGCATGAGGAGTTCGATCGTTCCCTCGCCTGCGTCGATGAGGCGAGGGAGAGGATCGACAACCTGCCAGAAATCGAGGCGGAGGAGTTCTTCATGGAGCGCGAGCGTTCGAGACAGGCACTCGACGAGCTGGAGGAGGAACTGCACTCGAAGAAACCGCTGAGCGAGCGCGAAAAACTCGAACGAGCGCTCGAGGCCGCGGTTGAGGATGAGGAGTTCGAGAAAGCCGCCACAATCCGCGACGAGTTGAAGGGCCTCGCCGATTGATGGGAGTCCTCATCCTCTTTCTCGTCCTGGCCGGCAACCTCGGCCACTGGTGGTTGATGGAAGAGCCCCGTGCCGGCGCCAGGGCGACGCACTGGCCGATCCTCCTCGTCGGCGGCGTTCTCTGCGCCCTGCCATACGCCATTCTCTTTCGCTGATCCCAGTCGCTACCCGCCTCTTCGACCCCGGCCCTTTACACTCGAGACCGCTGACGGCACCGCAATGTCAGAGCTACCCGACTTGAAAAGCGCGGCCATGGCTCTCAGGGCTCTGAAGGAAGAGGGGGAGGCAGACGGGCTCGACGAGCTTTCCGGCTGGCGGCGGGTAGCTACTCTGCTTGTCAGCTTCGGCGAGGAGCTCGCCGCCGAGATGATGCAGCATCTCGACGACGACGAAGTCGAGCAAATCACCAGGGTGATCGCAGATCTCAAGTCCGTCCCCCGTGAGCAGCAGCGGTAGGTGGTAGCGGAGTTCGAAGCAAAGCTGTCTTCCGGTGCACTCCCGGCGGCCGGAGGCGAACAGTTCGTTCGCGACATGCTGGAATCCGCTTTCGGAACCGACAGGGCGCAGCAGATGCTGGAGCGGATGGGCCGCCGGAAAACCAGCGCTTTCAAGCTGCTCGACGGAGCGGATCCCGCTCAGGTGGCGCCCTTCATCGCGCAGCAGCACCCGCAGACGATCGCCCTCATCCTCTCGCAGCTGAAGCCGGACAAGGCTGCCGGACTTCTGGACCTGAGGCCCACGACCCTTCAGTCAGACGTCGCGCATCGCATCGCGACGCTCGAGCAGGTGTCGCCTGAGGTTCTGAATGCCCTTGAAGAGACCCTCGTCGAGGAGCTGAGCGATGCTCTGTCCGGCCAGCAGTCGGTGGACGGAACGAAGGTGGCCGCCGAAATCCTGAACCGGGTCGGATCCAGCCTCGAGAGAAACGTCCTCGACCGGCTGGACGCGCAGGATCCAGAGGTTGCGGCGCAGATTCGAGACGAGATGTTCGTTTTCGATGACATCGCCCGGCTCGACTCCAGAGAAATCGATGTGGTGCTTCAAAACGCCGATCACAAGGAGCTGGTCGTCGCCCTCAAGGCGGCGGGCAAAGGAGTGCTCGACAGAGTTCTCGGCGCCATGTCCGAACGGCGGCAGCAACTGCTGCTGGACGATCTCGCGGCGCTCCCGCCGATGCGTCTGAGCGAGGTGGAGCAAGGCCAACTGCGAATCGTGCACCAGATGCGCGCGTTGGAGGAGCAGGGCTCATCCGGCTGGCTCGTGGCAACACAGACGACGAGTACGTCTGAGACGAAACGTTCGCTAGCGTGGTTAGCGGTACTTGACGAGGGTGAGTATGGTGCCGTCGGCGTCCGGTCAAGGCCCAGTTTCAGTTGAAACAAATCACAGGCTCGGGTGAGTGTGTCAGCCCATCATCGCGAGCTGTTTGATGCCGAGTTCGGCTTGTATGGCTTGCCGGAGCATCGGCAGATGGCGATAGCCCTTGACCCTGCGCAGACGTGGTTCGATGTCGAGCAGTGCCGTGGCTACCCAACGGTGACGCTGTGATGAGTTGGTCCAGCGTCGCACGTTGTGTGTGAGCTGCTCCAGGAGACTGTTGACGTTCTCGATGCAGTTGGTGGTGCGGAAGGAATCCTTGAGCATCGGCGTCAGTCCCAACCGATGGAGTGTGAGGGTCTCTTCCATGCCTTCCTCGAGGCTGTGTAGGGCGGACTGATTCATCAACTTCAAGCCCGGTTTGAGCGCGTCCAGTGCCGCCTCGTATCTCGGTTTGCCGTAGGCCGCCTCCATCTTGCGACCCATACCGGACTGCTCGCTTTTGGACAGATACGACACGACGTTCTGGCGCTTGTGATACTGGCAGCGCTGCACGCAGGCATGTCCTTTGAGCACCGACATCACCGCCTTGTAAAGCCCCTTGGCGCCGTCGATGACGACCAACAGTCCGGCTTCGTACTGCATACCGCGTTCGACCAGATCGGACAGGAAGCGACGGCAGACGCGCTCGTTGTTCCGTGGCCGCCTGCACGAAGCCAAGAGGAATCTTCTGTCCGTCGAGGGTGACGCCCAGGGCGATGATGATATCCTCGTCCGCGAAGCTCTTGCCGTCGAGGAATAGCGCCACCAGATCATATCCTTCCAGGGATCGCTCCTGGAATTCAGCCAGCTTTCGAGCCGTGCCTTTCACGTAACGACGGGACACCGATGAGGATGACAGACCAAAGGCCTCGGGTACGGCCTCAGCGCAGGCCTCGTAGTTGCGCGTGGCGATGCCCTTCAGCATCCGCAACAGCAGACCTTCGTCCATCTGTCGAGGCGTCTGCAGTGCCTGGTAAACATCCAGCGGGACCTCGGTATGGTTGGCCACGTTGCGCACCCGCGGCACATCGACGGGTAGTTTCTGGTCGGCCAGGTACACCGACCCGAGCTGAGACCCCCAGCGGCGTAACGGCTGATCCGACCCCTTGCGCTGATACCGCGGCCCAGCCAACTCAACGACCGCTCTTTGCAGCTCCTCCGCGACCGCCTGCAGCCCCAAGGGAATCAGCCATTGGATCGCCTCAATCCGGCCATCCAGGTCCTCTACTTGCTCTGCAGTCTCGGGTGCTACCTTGCCGATGCTCACCGTTCGTTTGACGCCCTTCTTCCGTGCTACTAGCTTGCTCATTGCAGGCTCCTTTTGTTACCGATGCGAGACTTCTTCCAACGGGCTTCTCGTATCAAAACGTAACGATTGGAGCCTGTGCTGTTTCAACTAAGATCGGGACAAAGCGTCGGCGTCAGAGTCGATGTCGACCTCGTCCATGAACTCACCCATGAGCTCGAGGCCCCAGCCTCTCTTCATCTCCCCGTGGTCCCGACGCTCCTTCATTTTCTCCAGAGCTTGTTTTACATCGAAGCCGTGACCGCGATCGCTGATGACGATAGTGAGCTCGCGCTCGCCCACCGCGAAGTCCACCTGAAGACGCCTGTCCTTGCTCTGAGAGTGCTCGAAGGAGTTTATGCAGGCTTCCACTAGTGGTTGATCCAGTTAGGATTGCGGGACATTGGAACTAGCGTTTTGAGGCCGGGGCTCGTATCCTTCTCCTGAGGCCCCTTTGTCAGGAGAGGAGATCGACATTGCCCACGAAGAAATACATCGTCACGCTGACAGCAGAGGAGCGAGCTCACCTGCACGGTTTGATCTCGAGGGGGAAGGCGGCGGCCTACAAACAACGGCACGCGAGGATCCTGCTGAAGACGGACCAGGGTCCGCATGGTGAGCACTGGACCGATGAGCAGATCGAACACGCGCTCGACGTGCATCCGAGCACGGTGGAGCGTCTGCGCCAGCGGTTTGTGGAAGAGGGCGTCGAGGCGTCGCTGCTGCGCAAGGAGCAGAAGAATCGGAAAGCAAAGAAGATCGACGGCAGAGCCGAAGCCCATCTGGTGGCTCTGGCCTGCAGTGAGCCCCCCGAGGGGAGGAGGCACTGGACCCTGAAGCTGCTGGCAGACCGCCTCGTGGCCTTGGAGCTGGTTGACAGTGTCAGCCCGGAAACGGTCCGCAAGACGTTAAAAAAAACGAGCTGAAGCCTTGGCGGCGGGAGATGTGGTGCCTGCCGGGCAAACCCAGTGCCGAGTTCGTCTGCGCGATGGAGGACGTGTTGGATGTCTATCAACGGCCGTACGACTCGAAGCACCCGTTGGTTTGTCTGGACGAGACAAGCAAGCAGTTGATCGGCGAAACGCAGCGGCCCCTGCCGGTGGCGCCTGGGTGTCCGGCACGGTATCACCATGAATACGTCCGCAACGGGGTCGCCAACGTCTTCATGATGCTGGAGCCCTTCACGGGTCGCTCCCACGTCCGAGTGAGCGAACGGCGCACGATGAGAGACTGGGCTCACACCGTCAGAGATCTCGTCGACGTCCACTACGACGTCCACTACCCTGAGGCGGAGGAGATCACGCTGGTGATGGACAACTTGAGCACTCATAAGAAGGCGGCCCTCTACGAGGTCTTCGAACCGGAGGAAGCCAAGCGCATCGCTGACAAACTCGACATCCACTACGCCCCGACACACGGCAGCTGGCTCAACATGGCCGAGATCGGACTGAACGTGCTCTTTCGGCAATGCCTCAATCGTCGCATCGCGACGATCCAGCAGTTGGGAAAACACGTGAAGGCCTGGCTCACGGAGCGCCTCGAAAACCCGCCCGTAATCAATTGGCGTTTCACGACGGCGGATGCACGAATCAAGCTCAAGCGTCTCTACCCCGCACTGCTACCTAGTTGAACCGCTAGCAGCATGTGGTGAAAGTCGGTGATTTTCTTGCGGCGCGGATGAGGAGCCTCTCCTTACCTTTGAGCATCAACCTTGCAGGGGAGATGCTGTCATGGCGTTGGGAAAACGGAAGCGCGCGAGCCAAGCTCAGCTGTGGGTGGCGACGCAGCACCTGAGGGCTCCGGGACATCCTTTTTACAAGAGATTGAATGAGGTGCTGGACAAGCACGGATTCGACGAGTTTGTGGAAGAGCGGTGCACGACGTTTTACGCCGAGGGCGCCGGTCGGCCCGGCATCCCGCCCGGGGTCTATTTCCGCCTGCTCATGATCGGCTATTTCGAGGGCATCGACTCGGAGCGTGAGATCGCCTGGCGCGTCGCCGATTCGCTGTCGTTGCGGGCATTCCTCGGCTACGAGCTCGACAAGGCTACGCCCGATCATTCGACGGTGTCTCGCACGCGCCGGCTGATCGACTTCCAGACGCATCATGAGGTCTTCGAGTGGGTGTTGAAGGTGCTGGCCACATCGAACCTGCTGAAGGGGAAGACGCTGGGCGTCGGCGCCACGACGCTGGATGCCAACGCCGCCATGCGCAGCATCGTGCGCCGGGACACGGGCGAAAGTTACGAGGAGTTTCTCACGAAGTTGGCCAAGGCCTCGGGCATCGAGACGCCAACGCGAGAGGATCTGGCCAGAATCGACAAGAAGCGCCCGAAGAAAGCGTCCAATAAGGACTGGGAACACCCGCACGATCCGGATGCCCGCATTACCAAGACGAAGGATCGTCGCACCCATCTGGCGCACAAGGTGGAGACGGCGGTGGACATGGACACCCAGGCGATCGTCGCCGTGAGTCTGCCGAGTGCCGATGAAGGCGACACCGAATCGCTGCCGTGGATGCTGGTGCGAACCGAATTGAACGTGGAGGCCGTGTCGCAGGATCCCGAGGCCAGGAAGCATCTGCATCCCAAACCGTTGTCGGAAGTCGTCACCGACAAGGGGTATCACAGCAACGAGGTGCTGGTCGATCTCAAAGCCAGTGCCATTCGCAGCTACATTTCCGAACCGGATCGCGGGCGTCGAGATTGGAAGGACAAAGCGGAAGCACAACAGGCGGTGTATGCCAATCGCCGACGCATTCGCGGCAACCGCGGGCAGGCGCTGCGGCGTAAGCGCGGCGAGCTGCTCGAACGCCCGTATGCTCATCTGTTCGAAACCGGCGGTATGCGACGGCTGTTTCTTCGGGGCCGACAAAACATCCTCAAACGCCTCGTCATTCACGTGTGCGGCTGCAATTTCGGCCTCCTCATGCGCACCCTCTTCGGTGCGGGCACTCCGAGGGGTATGAGGAAGGCGTTTTCCCTCATTTCGTCTCTCATCACTCAGGTTTTCGCGCCTTGGCGCGCTTTGTCGCCGCCCGTGGTTCAACTCTCGGGCACTGCTCGATTTTCGTCGCCATTGGCGGCAACTCGCACCACGAATCTCAGGCCACCCCAAATCTTCCCAAACGGGGCTTTAGCCACGGGCTGCTAGGGCGAGCCTGATTTCCTGATTGTTCTCGTCCGACATCCCCATGAACTCGCCGACAGCCTCCGCGGTGCGACTCACCGTCAGCTCCATATCCGCTATCATGGGTACACTCAGGTCGACGATCGCCGTCTGCCTCTCCTCCGACTCGCCGGCCCTCTCCGTGCGGACCACTGATCCTTCGATGCCCAGCACCCGGTAGATGTCCATGCGCTCGCGCATGCCCTTGAATGGAAGCCGGCCCGCATGCTCGTATTCAAAGATGCCACCAACTTCATCGTAAACGCGCGAGCTGACGAGGATTTCGCTAGATCTGGCGCGGTCACACAGGCGGCTGGCGATGTTCACATCGGGGCCGATAACGCTGTATTCCATGCGGCGCAGTGAGCCGATGTTGCCGGCCACTACGGTGCCGCGACTGATGCCGATACTGACGCCCAGCGACTGGTCGTTGCTGCGATTGAAGCTCTCCATCTCCGCGAGGATATCCAGGCCGGTCTGAACGGCTCTCGCGCTGTCTTGTTCGAGGGTCACGGGCGCTCCGTACACCGCTAGAAACCCGTCTCCGGTGTACTTGTCAAGGGTGCCGTTGTGGCTGAAAACGATGTCCACCATGCGGGTGAAGAAGTCGTTCATGAGGCTCACCATCTCCTCGCCGCCGATGCGGCCGAGGAGCTCGGTGGACCCCACGAGATCTACGAACATCATGGTTGCGGACCGTATTTCACCACCGAGAGCCGGCGCCGCATCATCCTTGAGGACAAGGTCGACAACCTGGTCGCTGTCGTACTGTTTGAACATGGTCCGCAGGCGGCTCTGCTCGGTGAGATCCTCAAGAGTGATAACGAGGCCCTCTATCTGACCTGCCTCGGTGCGCAGCGAGCTAATGCGAGCGTTCAGAGTCAGCTGGCTTGACCCGATGCGCTCGCCGTCGATATAGCGATCCTGACCATCCTGAAGGCAGTCGCACACGGCGGCGGCCGTTCGTTTGCAGCCGTATTGCTCGAAGAGCCGCGCGCTGGAACGGGCGAAGAACGTCCCCTCGGCGCCGAGGATGCGCTTTACCGCAGGATTGACGCGCACGATGGTGCCGTGCAGATCGGTGGAGATGACGCCGGTCGCGACGCTGTTGAAGATGTTGAGGTTGAGGTTTCTCTCCTCCACCATGCGTCGGTAGATGCGGGCGTTGGCCAGGGTCAGGCCGGCCTGTTGACCCATGACCTGCAGCAGGCGGGCGTCGGCATCCGAGAAGGGTTGCACACCATCGCGGCTTTCCTTATCGACGACACCGAGAAAACCGACGGTTCCCACCGGGGCGACGAGCAACTCGCTGCCAGAGAGGCCACGCGGCAGATCGTCACCGCCAAGACGCAAGGAGGTGCGATTCTTCATCGTGAGACGCAGCTTGTTGCGGAAGGGACGGTCGTCGAGAGGATCGACCTGCTCGCGCGTGAGATTGATCTGCTCGGCCAGCTCGAATCGGTTCGTGCTCTCGTCTTTCAGGAAAAAGAAGCCGCCGCTGGCGTCGACCATGGCCACGGCCAGTTGCAGGAATTCGCCGACGACGTCCTGCACCTGGAGGGACGCTGCCAGGTTGAGCCCCGCCTGGTTCAACGTCTCCAGCTGTGCCTGTGTCTGGTTCAGCCGGAAATTTGTCTCCGTCAGCTCACGTGCCAGCTGGGCCACCCTCTCTTCCGGTGAGGGCTGCCCGGCACTCGAGTCGGGCCGATTCGCGCTGGAAGCCATCGCTATCCTCGCTATCCTCGATTAGCGCGCGTAGCGCGCGCGGGATCGGGTGGCGGCAGCATGGAATCGAGAAGCATCTCGGGGTCGCTGGCGACCTGCAACAGCTGTCGGTGGTGAGGTCGGAGAAACTGCTCTCGAGTCGCGTGGTCGAGGAAGGCGATGAGGTGGTCGAAGTAGCCGCCGGCATTGAGCAGACCAACCGGCTTGTCGTGGTAGCCCAGCTGGGCCCAGGCGACGGCCTCGAAGAGCTCTTCAAGGGTTCCATAGCCGCCCGGCAAGGCGACGAAAGCATCTGCTCGCTGAGCCATGATTGCCTTGCGCTCGTGCATGTCCTCGGCCACGATGAGCTCGGCCACCCCCGTGTGAGCGAGCTCCCAGTCTCTCAGTTTGCGGGGTATGACCCCCGTCACCTCACCGCCGGCAGCGATGACGGACTCGGCGACGCACGCCATCAGCCCGACATTGCCACCACCGTACACCAGCCCCAATCCCCTCCGGACAATTACCGCCCCAAGCGCCGCCGCTGCGTGGCCGTAGGCAGGGTTGGAACCAGCTTTCGAGCCGCAGTACACACAGATACGACGATTGCCGCCGGCCACGATAGTTTCATTCCTTCTTTGGGCGTGGGTGTGGGCTTTCGGGAGCGGGAATGTGCCGCCGACATAAGAAACAAAAGAAGGGCCGGATTCCAAGCTGCGAATCCGGCCCTTCTTTTTTCGTCGAGCTTCTCAGCGCCGCCGGCGTCCTCTCAAATAGGCGCAAACGGCCAGGATCCAAAGGCCTATACCGATTACCCCGACGGACTCCATGTTGTTCGCCTTCGCAGGGAGGAGCTGCGCCAGCCTCTATCTACGCAGCTTCAAAGGAACGCTCCACGTCGCCGATGGCCATGAGCGACTCGTAGCGTTCGGGAGCGCGGAGCTTGCCGAGGGCGCGTTCCTTGAGCTGACGGACGCGCTCGCGCGTCAGATTCATCAGACCGCCAATCTGCTCGAGCGTCAGCGGCTCGACACCGTCGAGCCCGAAGTAGAGCCGGACAATGTAGGTCTCGCGCTCGTCCAGACACTCCAGCACCCGTTCCAGCTGAGCCTTTGCAGAATCCTCGATGACGTCGGCGTCGGGAGCGCTCTGGCGCTCGTCGGAGAGCACGCTCATCAGGCTGCGGTCATCGCCGTCCTCGAACTCCTCGTCGAGGGAGCGCACGCTGCGGGCACTGAGCATGGTGTCGAGTACCTCCTCCGGGGCCACCTCCAGCTCGGCTGCGATCTCATCGACATGGGGTTCGCCCTCGCGACCCTGACCGAGCTTGCGAGACGTGCGAGTGATGTCTTTGAGCAAGCTGAGCTTGTTGAGCGGGAGCCTAACCGTACGGGCGTGATCGGCAATGCTCTGCAGAATGGACTGCTTGATCCACCAGACCGCGTAGGAGATGAATTTGTAGCCTTTGTCCCCGTCGAAGCGCTCGGCAGCGGTCATAAGCCCGAGGTTGCCGGCACAGATGAGGTCGGAAAGTCCGAGGCCGCGATTCTGATAGTTCTTGGCGACGTCGATGACGAAGCGCAGGTTCGCCTGGACAAGTTCGTCTCTCGCTACCATGTCACCCTCGCGAATACGGGTGGACAGAACCACCTCCTGCTCACGGGACAGTGGCGTGGAGTCCGAGATATCGTTGAAATAAAGACGCAGGGCGCTCTCTTCTTCCTTGAGAACGTGAAGCATTACACTGGCCATTGGCCCTCCTCAAAAAACGGCTGACATGCTGAACTGCATTGATTCACCATTCCGCCCCGCGGCCAGCGCGGAATGTGCAGAATTTGCATCGCTTGCAGGCAGCGGTGACAGATGCACTTGATCTGCATCAGATAACATCAGCAAAGCAAGGTAGTTATGGCGGAGCACAGGCAGAAAATCAATGGTGCAAAACCTGCATTTCTCCTTGCGGCGCCCGCCAAGACGAATTAATTCAGGCTGTTCCGACAAACGGTCGAGCCCTGAGAGGATCCAGCTTAACTGATTTAAGTTCCGTTAGTTAATGAATCCACTCACGGCGACCCGCATCGTGATGAAGATCACGAAGTTGATCGCTGACCCCTAATACGCAAATACGATGCCAGAATTGATAGTATTATCGTAACGATCTGTAGATATAAAAGTTATAGAACGGGCAGACATCCATTCCGAGTTCGACTATGGGTAGAAAGTCCGAAAAATGCAAATCTTGCACGTCCAATAAAACGTCTGAGCCGTGATTTTGAGGCTGAAGGACGGCTATTTTAAGTCGTACTCCTTGATTTTGTACTGGAGAGAGCGCACGCTGATGCCGAGTATGGAGGCGGCTTGCCGGCGATTGGATGTGACGCGTTGCAGTGTCTGGCGAATTAACTCAGCCTCTACGTCGCGGATGGTCGTGCCCAAGGGCACTCGGAAGTCGCGGTTCGACTCCGCATCGACGGGAGATTCTCCGAGAACCTCGGAAATATGCGCTGGCAAGATGGCGCTGCCAGGAGAGGTCACAACCAATCGTTGAATCGCATTTCTCAGTTCGCGAACGTTGCCGGGCCACGGATAGGTGACGAGCAGCTCCATAGCTTCCGGGCTCACCTTCTTTCGGGCCTGCTCGTACGCCCGACACGACTCTTCCAGAAAGGTCTCGACGAGGATGGGGATATCCTCTTGTCGCAGCCGCAGGGGTGGTACGTCGATGGGAATGACGTTGAGCCGGTAGTACAAATCCTCGCGAAAGACGCCTGTCTTTACGCCGGCTTCGAGATCGCGGTTCGTGGCGGCGATGATGCGGACGTCCGCGATGTGAATTGTGGTATCGCCGAGGGGCTGATACTCCTTCGCCTCGAGGGCTCTAAGAAGCTCCACCTGATTCTTGAGCGGCACCTCACCGATTTCATCGAGAAAGAGGGTCCCGCGCTCCGCCAGCGCAAAGCGGCCCGGGCGGTCTGCATGAGCACCGGTGAATGCACCCCTGACGTGACCGAATATCTCGCTAGAAAAGAGGTCTTCGGTAAAGCCGCCACAGTTGACCGCCACGAATGGCCCAGCAGCTCGACGGCTGCGCTCGTGGATGGTGCGGGCGATCAGCTCCTTGCCGACGCCGGTTTCGCCGCGCAGCAACACGGGCACATCGGACATTGCCACCTGTTTCACCGTGCGAGTGACATTCTGCATGGCGGGGCTGTGACGGACGATGCGACGGAAGGTCTCAGTGCCGCCGACCCGTTTCTCGAGGCGACTGTGGAGTTCGCGGTTTTCCTCCAGCAGCCTGACGCGCTCCATCGCTCGCTCAACGAGGAGCCCGAGGTGGTCGGCGTCGACGGGCTTGGTGAGAAAGTCGTAGCCGCCTTTCTTTATCGCCTCGACGGCTACATCCGTGTGCTGACGGGCGGGGACGAGGATGATTTCCGTTTGCGGTGTCTGCTCGTGGATGAGAGCGATGGCATCGTCGAGGCTCAGCCCGGGTGTGTCGAGATCGACGAAGGCGATGTCGAAGCTGCGCCGCTCGAGTCGGTGGGTGATGTCAGACTGATCCGCGGCTTTTTCGATGACGGAGCTGCGTCCATGCAGCGCCTCTTTCAGGGCCTTGGCGAGGGTCTCCTCGCCACTGACGATCAGAAAGGAAGCGGTGACGGATTCTGCCATCCCGGTACCGGGGTTCTGCCTGTAGGAAAGGGGGTGGAACGCGTTGAACGCGAACGATAAGGATATCCGGGCCGAGCGCAAGCGACGCGTCCGGGAGATGTTTCAGGACATCGCCGGGCGCTACGATCTGCTCAACCATCTGCTGAGCGCGGGTGTGGATCTCTACTGGCGGCGACGAGCCCTTCAGCTCGTGCAGCACGAGCGAGCCGAGCGGGTGCTCGATCTGGCCACGGGAACAGGCGACTTCGCGCTCGCCGCACTCGCGCTCGGGCCGCTACAGGTCGTCGGAGTCGATGTCGCGACGAACATGCTGCATATCGGCGCGGACAAGGTGTCGAGCCGCGGCTTGGAGAATCAGATTGCGCTGATGGGTGGGGACGCCGAAAAACTACCCTTCCTGGACGGCAGCTTCGATCTCGCCACCGCTGCATTCGGAGTGCGCAACTTCGGGGATATCCTCACGGGTCTTCGAGAAGCCTGGCGCGTCCTCGACTCGGGCGGGGAGCTGCTCGTCCTCGAATTTACCCAGCCGCAAGTGCCACTGTTCAGTCACTTGTATCGATTCTATTTCAGTCACGTGCTACCGGTCGTCGGCGGACTGATCTCGGGCAATCGCCAGGCGTACGCCTATCTCCCCGAATCGGTGGGAAACAGTCCCCAGGGTGGAGAATTTCTCAAGCTCATGGAGGAAGTTGGCTTTTCACAAGCGCGGGTAACACCTCTGACCTTCGGCATCTGCGCCGTTTATCAGGGTCGCAAGGAGCATCCGCATAGCCGAAAGAGAGTTGTTGACTGACCGATGAGCGTTCGATATCATTCCATCGCCCCGCCGCTGGTCCGGACATCCCGCTGGCTTGACCCCTCCAAGAGTCGCAGTCTGTGATTGCCGAAGACCTGATTGCACGCGTTGGACTGTCGCAGATCCACCGGAAGGTGCTTTCCGGCGAGCGTCTGAGCGCGGACGACGGGCTGGAACTCTACAGCTGCACCGATCTGCCGGTGCTGGCCCACCTGGCGAACGTGGTGAGGGAGCGGCGGCACGGGGACACCACCTACTACGTTCGCAACCAGCACATCAACTACACGAACATTTGCAACAAGCTGTGCAAGTTTTGTTCGTTCTACGTGAAGGCCAAGGACGAGCGGGGCTACTCCCTGTCTCCGGAGCAGATCCAGGAACGGATCCTGGCGTATTCCGAATCGCCGATCACGGAGATCCACATGGTGGGGGGGGTAAACCCGAAGCTGCCCTACTCGTACTATCTCGAGGTGCTGCGGGCGATGAAACATGCCCGTCCCGAGGCGCACCTCAAGGCTTTCACGATGATCGAGCTGGCTCAGATCCAGCGCATCGCGCGCAAACCACTCGAGGAAGTCTTCGCCGACATGAGGGAGGCCGGCCTCGAGTCGCTGCCTGGGGGGGGCGCTGAGGTGTTTAGCGATCGAGTTCAGGATGACCTGTTCTGGACGAAGGCGGACTCAGAGGAGTGGCTGCGCATCGCGGCGACGGCGCACAGATCGGGATTGCCCTCTAACGCCACCATGCTCTACGGGCACGTGGAGAACACGCAAGAGAAGGTGTATCACCTGGCGAGATTGCGCGAAGTGCAGGACGAGACGGGCGGCTTTCTCGCCTATATCCCCCTGTCGTTTCATCCGGAGCGCACGGAAATCGATGATCTGCCAGGGCCCACTGGGGTGCTCGACCTCAAGGAGATCGCGGTGGCGAGGTTGATGCTGGACAACGTTCCGCACATCAAGACGTTCTGGATCATGAACACGATCGAGATCTCACAGGTGGCGCTGTGGTACGGGGCGAATGACATCGATGGAACCATAATGGATTACGAGATCACGCGGAGAAGCCCCGAGGAAACGGAGCAGCGGCTGACCCAGCGGGAGCTGCTGCAGCGCATTACCGAAGCGGGCCGCGAGCCGGTGGAGCGAGACAGTCTCTACAACGAAGTTGGAGATCGGACCTCCGGTCCGATCTCTCGGAGTTTGGCGATCGAACAAGACTCGATCGCTTGAAGTTTCGACTTGGTCGAAACTTCCGTCGGGGGAACCACATGATTGATGATATTGCCAGCAAGGTTTATGGGGGGCAGCGTCTCACCACAGACGATGCGCGGCGGTTGTTTGAGCATCCGAACCTGGCGCAGCTGGGGATGCTGGGGAACTGGGGTGCGCCGCCAGCGCCATCCCGAGCCGGTGGTCACCTACAACGTCGGACGCAACATCAACTACACGAACGTGTGCTGGGTGAGATGCGACTTCTGCGCCTTCTACCGGCCGCCCGGCTCGGACGATGGCTACGTGCTGCCGCACGAGGAAATTTTCGCCAAAATTGACGAGCTCGTTGCCTTTGGTGGAGAGGAACCCAAGTCGTGCGAGATCCTCATGCAAGGAGGGCTGAATCCGAAACTGCGGCTTGACTACTACGAGGATCTGCTGAGTCAGATCCGCGACCGCTATCCCATGCTTCAGCTGCACTGCCTGTCGGCGACAGAAATCATCTACATCGCCCACCTCTCGAGGCTGTCCCTCGAAGAGACCATCCGCCGGCTGCGCGACGCCGGCCTGGATTCGATTCCCGGGGCCGGCGCCGAGATTCTCAACGACGACGTCCGCGACATCATCGGTTTCCGCAAAGACCGCACGCACGAGTGGTTGGAGGTGCACCGCATCGCCCACGGGATCGGCATGAGAACGACGGCGACGATGATGTACGGCCACGTTGAGACCACCGAACATCGGATCGAACATTTGCAGCAGGTGCGCGATTTGCAGGATGAAACAGGTGGCTTCACCGCCTTCATCAGTTGGAGCTTTCAGCCGGACGAAACGGATCTCGGAATCGACAGGTCGCGCTGGAACGGCGTCAAGGCGACAGGCTTTGATCATCTGCGGACGGTGGCCGTTTCGCGGCTCTTTCTCGACAACGTGGACCATTTCCAGGCATCGTGGGTCACCCAGGGCCCGAAGATCGCCCAAGTCAGCCTCAACTACGGAATCGACGACTTCGGCAGCACCATGCTCGAGGAGAACGTGGTGAGCGCCGCCGGCACGAGTCACACGAACGAGATGGATCTGGAGACAATGGAGCGCCTCATCCGCGATGCCGGCTACGAACCCCAGCGGCGCGATACGCGCTACGAGCGCGTATCGACCAAGCCACGGGTCGAAGCTCTCAATTGGCAGGGCGGGCCGGGAGCCCGCGACCGCGACCGCGACTTCGCGGGCAAGGGCGGCGATGCCCGAGAGGAGCGAGCCCAGGGGCGCGCAGCTTCATGACAGTCCGCCTCGGAGCGGTCAGTTATCTCAACACGCGCCCCCTCACCATCGAGCTGGAACGGGACAGCGCTCCCTTCGAGCTGCGCTACGACGTGCCGGCCGCCTGCGCCGCCGACCTGCGCGAGGGGAGGGTGGATCTCGGACTCATCCCCTCGATCGAGTACGCCTGCAGTCAGATTCCCTACTACATCGTTCCCGATGTCGCCATCGGTTGTCGCAGTGAGGCACTGACAGTACGTCTGTTTTTTCGGGGAGAGCTCGAAAACGTCAAGCGGGTCGCCGTCGACCGGAGCTCGCAGACGTCAGTGGCGCTGCTGCGAATACTGCTGAAGGAGCGATATGGCCTCGAGCCCTACTTTCATCTGGCACCACCCGATCTGGACGCCATGCTTCACACGGCCGACGGGGCACTGCTTATCGGCGATCCAGTCCTACCACTCGTGGATGCCGCCGTCTACGGAGCGCCGAATGGCGCGGTGCCCAATGGAGAAACCGTGGACGAGAAGCCAAACAGCCATCGCCGCAGCCTGGACCTCGGCCGTGAATGGGTCGAGTTTTCCGGTCATCCATTCGTGTTCGCATTCTGGGCGGGCCGGAAGGACGCGGTGACTGGATCACAGGTGGAAGCCCTGATTCGAGCGAAACGCTGCGGCGAAGAGCGAGTCGAGGAAATTGCCCGCGCTTTCCAAAGAGAGCGAGCCGGATCGGCAGATTTGTACGAGCGCTATCTCCGGGACCATATCTCCTTTGGATTCGGTCCAGAGGAGATAGCGGGTTTGCAGAGGTTCTATCGGCTCGCACACGCGCACAAACTGATAGGACAGCCACCCGAGCTGAGGTTCTTCGAACGGAGCATTACGTGAGCCTGCTCGATCCGGTCGTCGTCTACGGCCGCATGATCAAATTCTCTCACAGTGTGTTCGCTCTGCCCTTCGCCTTGAGCGGCGCCGCCCTGGCGGCAACAATCGAGGGCATCAGCCTGCGTCAGATCGGCTGGATCGTCGTCGCCATGGTCTGCGCCAGGAGCGCCGCCATGGGCTTCAACCGCATCGCTGATCGGCACATCGATGCAGCCAACCCGCGAACGCAAAACCGAGAATTGCCGCGAGGAGCCGTGTCGCCTGTGGCCGCCGGCCTCTTCGTTGTCGCGTCAGCGGCGGCGCTCGTTGTCGCCGCCGCCCAACTGAACCCGCTGTGCCTGTCCTTGTCGCCGGTCGCCATCGCCGCAGTCCTGCTCTATTCGTACACGAAGCGATTTACCTGGCTCTCCCACGTCATGCTCGGCTCCTGCCTCGCTCTGGCCCCGCTGGGGGCATGGATCGCGGTGACCGGCCGCTTCGATCTTCCGCCCGTCGTCCTCGGGCTCGCGGTTCTCAGCTGGGTCGCCGGCTTCGACATCCTCTACGCCTGCCAGGATCTGGAATTCGATAGCAGATCGGGGCTTCACTCCATTCCGGTTCGCTTCGGTCTGGGGCGCTCGCTGCAGGCCGCGCGTGTCCTCCACATCCTGGCGGTCGCATTCATGGTCACTCTCGGCCATCTCATGGAGCTCGAGATGGTCTATTTCGCCGGCGTTATCCTGATTGCCGGGTTGCTGGCGTACGAGCACCTGCTTGTGCGGCCCGACGACCTCACCAAGGTGAACACGGCGTTCATGACCATGAACAGCATTGTCAGCATCGCCTATTTCGCCTTCACGATCGCGGATCTGTTGCTGCTCGGCGACCGTCAGTTCCTTCTCCTCCTGTAGCCAGCGCGCAGTCCTCGTGAACGACGGAAACGGACAGCTGCCGGGCTTCGAGGCGATCGTCGAATCCGACGACGATTCCGTCTACGAGATGCGGACGAAAGCGCCAGGTCCACAGGGAAAATTGCCGCTACAGATCGAAGAGGTGGTGAGCTCGCCGAGCGGCAACATCTTCGCCTACAGCCAGAATGCCGGCATGGGCTGGAATCCGTCCGAACTGGGTCGCAAGGAGTTCCTCATCCTCAGTACGATGGGTGGCATCCGCTCACGGGACGGCTCGCCAATAGCTCTGGGCTACCATACCGGCCATTGGGAGGTGGGGCTGCTCATGGAAGCGGCGGCCTGGGAGATCCGCCGACTCGGCGCGATCCCTTTCGCAGGCTACTGCTCCGATCCATGTGACGGGCGCACGCAGGGCACGACGGGCATGTTCGACAGCCTGCCCTATCGCAACGACGCCGCCATCGTTCTGCGCCGGCTGATTCGATCCTTGCCCACGGGATTGGGTGTGATCGGCGTCGGTACCTGCGACAAGGGCCTGCCGGCAATGATGATCGCGCTCGCCGGGGTTCGCGCCATGCCGGTGGCGATCGTGCCGGGAGGCGTCACCCTGCCGCCGGAACACGGTGAGGATGCCGGCAAGATCCAGTCCGTCGGCGTCCGCCTTGCCCACGGGGAAATGACGATAGAGGAAGTGAACGATCTGGGATGCCGGGCCTGCGCCACTGCAGGGGGTGGCTGCCAATTCCTCGGCACGGCGGCAACGTCGCAGGTGGTCGCCGAGGCGCTGGGGCTGGCTCTACCGCATTCGGCCCTGGCGCCGTCGGGAGAGCCGGTATGGTTCGATATGGCCACCAGGACCGGGCGGGCGATACTCGGCCTCGAATCGAGGGGAATCGGATCGAACGATATCCTCACTGACGCGGCGTTTCACAATGCGATGGTGACGCACGCCGCTTTCGGCGGGTCGACGAATCTGATCCTGCACGTGCCGGCGGTGGCTCACGCCGCGGGTCGACGCAGACCCACGGTGGAGGACTGGGACCGGGTGAACCGGCTGGTGCCGCGATTGGTGGACGTTCTCCCCAACGGCCCTGATTATCACCCCACCGTGCGAGCCTTCATGGCAGGAGGTGTCCCCGAAGTGATGCTGCAGCTGCGGCAGCTCGGCTTGCTGGAAGAGGAGGCCCTCACGGTCACGGGACGCACGGTGGGTGAAAATCTGGACTGGTGGTCGGGCTGCGAGCGCCGCGAGCGGTTTCGCCGCGCCCTGGCCGCGGCGGATGGCGTCGACGCGGACGATGTCATCATGTCTCCCGAAAGGGCACGCAAAGGGGGGCTGACGAGCACTGTTTGCTTCCCCCTTGGGAACCTGGCGCCCGAGGGTTCGGTCGTGAAGAGCACGGCCATCGATCCGGACTCGCTCGATGAAAACGGCGTCTATCGCCAGCGCGGCCCGGCCCGGGTTTACACGACCGAGCGCGCCGCCATGGCAGCCATCAAGAGCAAGCAGATCCAGGCCGGAGATGTGATGGTCCTGCTCAGCTGCGGGCCCATGGGTACGGGCATGGAGGAGATCGCCCAGGTGACGATCGCACTTAAATACTCCGAACACGGCAAGGACGTCGCCGTCATCACCGATGCCCGGTTCTCCGGGTTCTCGAGCGGACCCTGCATAGGCCACGTTGGACCTGAAGCACTGGCCGGCGGCCCCCTGGGCAAGCTTCGGGATGGCGATCTGATCGAAATCGTCATCGACACGCGCCTGCTCCACGGCAGCCTCGATCTCGTCGGGAATGGCGATGACCTGTTCGGCGCCGAAGAGGGAGCCGAGCTTCTCGAACGGCGCGAACCGAGGCCGGATCTGGCGGCCGAGGAGGAGCTGCCGGACGACACGCGCCTGTGGGCGGCGCTGCAAAACGTCAGTGGCGGTACCTGGGGCGGATGCGTCTACGACGTGGACGCCATCGTGGAGGCGCTCAGGGTAGGACGCGAGCGATCAGAGGCAGTCTCATCTGAGAGACAGGCGGGCAAAACGATATGAGTGGACCGGAAGCGGCCCGAAGAGATATCGTCGTTGCGGTGACCGGGGCGAGCGGGGCGATTTACGCTACGAGACTGATGCGGGCGCTCCTTGCGGGAGGGCACAAGGTTCACCTCATCGTATCCAAGTACGGACGATACCTCCTGCACGAAGAGCTCGGATTCAAACCCGACAAGGAGACGGTCCTCGAGATGCTTCAGCGGCTCTACGGCAAGGATGTGACGAACGCGGGGGAACTGGTGGAGTACGGGTTCAGCGACATGACGAGCCAGCTGGCGAGCGGCTCGGTTTCCACCCACGGCATGGTGGTGGTTCCATGTTCGGCAAAAACGCTCGCTGGGATCGCCCACGGTTCTTCGGCGAACCTTATCGAGCGGGCGGCAGATGTCACTTTGAAAGAGAGGCGGCCTCTCGTTGTGGTGCCGCGCGAGACGCCACTCAACCTGATTCAGCTCCGCAACCTCACCGCTGTGGCGGAAGCGGGGGCGGCGGTGCTGCCGGCCATGCCCGCCTTCTACCACAAGCCCTCCTCCTTCGACGACCTGGCGGACTTCATCGCCGGGCGCGCTCTGAATCTACTTCACATAGAGCACGAGCTGTTCACGCCGTGGCGCCATAAGTGACGAAGCGACTACGCCGATAATGGCTGCTACGCTCTGATCGGCCGATATCCCCCCAACGCCTGCTGCACGGCTGTGCGCCACTGCCTCTTGGAAGGGAGTCCGCCGAGGCGAATCTGGCGATGTAGCTGGTGCGTGAGGCGTTTGCGCGTTTCAGGTGGAAGTCCGGTGAGCTGAGTCTTATACCATCTCAAGCTTGTCTGCATAACAGGCTCCTGGTTTGTTTCGCGATTTGGGTGTCTCTAAATGGGAGCGACTCAATCGCGGCGGCTGCTGACCATCTGAGTGACTTCGGTCTGTATGGCCAGCCGAGTCGCGGAGGTGAGCTGCTGGTCAGCATACGTCCTGAAATCGTCCGTGAGCGCGATGAAAGCCTCGATGAGAACGGCGGTCACGCCGCAAGCGATGGAGACAGCCAGGTACATCCGAGGCCTTGTTCTGAGGTGAAAACTCTGTGCTGGCATTTTTTTCCTCGCGAAAAGAAGTGGGATCCGAAGGCTTCGTCTGCGCGAGGAGAGGCAGACGAATGAGAAGGGGAGTTTCTACCTTCGGATCCCGACAAGAGGTGTTTGAACGACGGTCACTTCGCAATGGATGTGCCAGATTTTTGCGATTATCTTACAACATCATTATAAACAACTAGTTATAAATGTCACACAATTACAAAACTCAACGTGATACCACGTTATTTTTTGTTGGAACGATCGCGTCATGTTGGATCGGATGGCGCGAGCCCACCACATATAGCGGTGTTTTCGACGGGTGATGGGAGGTCGAATTCTGGCGGGATCGGTGAGACGGAAAAATGTGCCGACGCCAAGTGAAGAAAATTCCCCACCTCACGCGGGCCACCAAACGAAGAGTGGACAGCTTGAAGAAAGGGACTGCCCTACTCGACGGTTTCCGGCGGCGCTGAACTCGGTGTGGACAAGTCGGGGGTCGGGAGCGGCTTCGCGTACCACTTCGACAGGATGTCCTCTGCCAGCTTCCGTTGGGGGGTGAATCCGGGATCCGCCGGTCCCCCCAGATCCAGGTCGCTGAACCACTTCCACCAGTACATGCCGTAGAACCAGGGTTCTTCCCAGAAGGCCTCGAGCACCGCCTGGTAGCAACGCGCCTGCGCCCCCGGGTCAATGGCGGGCTCGAAGCGCCTGGGCCACTCCCACGGCGTGACGCTCGTCCCGCGGATACTCTTGAATCCGATCTCGGTGAAAATCACCGGCTTGCCAGTTGTCATGTGCAGGATGGCGATCTCACCAGTTATCCTCTCGGCGCTACGGCGCAGGGCCGCAAGGCCCGGGCCGGGTGTGTCGCTGAGTGGGAAGAAGGCGTTTATGCCGATGTAGTCGAGGGCATCCCAGAACGGGAGCAGATCGTACTCCTCCCACCAGTTCGCAGCGTAGACGAGGGGGCCAGAATACCTGCGGCGCACCTTCTCGATAAGGGTTCTCCAGTCATTCTCGCGCTCGATTGCCGTGCGCGCGAGCTCGACGCCGATACAGAAGAGGTCGACATCCTCCGAGCTGGCCAACGCCGCATAGTGGAGGATGAACCGTTCGTAGTTGGCGAACCACCGCTTCCAGTCTTCCTCCGTGCCCATCTCAATCGTCCCCCGCCATTGGTCGGCGCTGGGTGCCCGCAGCCAGATATGGGGTTTGAGCATCACCCTGAGGCCGAGCTCATGAGCCTGGGTGACGGCGTGCCGCAGGTGTTCGTCCGGAGGATCACTGCCGAAACGGATGTCGGGTTCGTCGACGACGCGCTGATAACCGAAGGGATTCAGCGCGATCCACTCGGCGCGAACGCGGCTTTCCAGATAGGACAGCGATTGCCGCGAGCGCTCAGACAGGAGATTGTTGTGAAATCTGTACAGATGGGTGTAAGTGACACCCTTCTGCCACTCGGGTTCGAAGGAGTTGGTCGTTCGCTCCCGGAGTTCAGCAGCGAGGCCGTCCGAACCGGATATGACCAAGCCGCTCGTGAGCACGGTCAGGGCCGCGAGACGGTGAGCGTCAAAACAAGAGCTGCTCACGACGACTGATAGTCGAACAGGGCGTGCACCTGTGCGGACCGCAGAGAGGCAGGCAGGAATCCCTGGAGCGTCCGGCCACCGGCCTCGACGAGGCCGCGGCAGATGGTCCAGGGGCCGAAGCAGAAGATCGCCTCGCCTTTGTGATCCGCGGGATCTGGCCGATGGGCCCGTTCACCCCTGAACAGCGCCAACACCTGCGGCCACGTCAACGGGATGCGGGGCCCTCGAAATTGGTGGCCCCACATCGAGACAGCCTGGTGCGTAAGGTGGAGGTGCCCTTTGTGGATGCCGGCGAGCCGCATGCCGGCGCGAACGAAATACGGCAGGGTTTGCAGGGCGATCGAGCCCCGCGGTCGTAACTGGAGACGGCGGCCCTCGACGGCGAGCTCCTGGTCAGGCGGCACGCGCATTTCAAACTGCCATCGCTCCTCGACATAGGCTCTGCCGTCAATGGGAGAAGTGACCCCGTTGTAGCCGGACACCGCGCCGAAGCACTCGTCATGAGGGCCTGGCGTAACGGACGTGGCGGTCTCATGGGAAGCCTCCTCGAGATTCGACGACAACGCCTCAGAGGCATCCCCGGAGACTTCTCGCCATGTGGTTTCACCCCTTTTCGTGAGCTTGGCGACGAAGGCGCCTTCGGTTTCGTGAAGGTGCGGCCAGATGCGCATGACGCGGCCGAATTCAGACGGGTAGTTGTCGGCGACGGGGCGCGGCAGCGGTGGCGCCAGCTCCACGCCATCGATCGCCATGATCTCGACCGACTCCCCGTAGGTCCTCAGCAGACCGAGGAGGACTCGCTCGTTCTCCTCAGTGGACAGCGAGCAGGTAGAGTAGACGAGCACGCCTCCGGGGCGCAGCATATGAAAGGCCGCGCGCAGCAGGCCGAGCTGCTCCCCACTCTTGTGAATGGCGTCTTCCACCGACCAGTACTCGAGCACTGTCTGATCCTTGCGGAGAATCCCGTCGCCGCTGCACGGTGCGTCGAGGAGAACGCGGTCGAAGAAGTTGTGGAAATACCTCGCCAGGAGGCTTCCCGTCGCCTTCGTAAAGATCGCGTTGTGCACGAGGCAGCGGTCGAGGTTTCCAACCAGGGAGGAGAGGCGCCGACTGCTCGGCTCGTTCGCCACCAGGAGGCCGGTATTGTTCATGCGAGCGGCGATCTGACTCGCCTTGCCGCCGGGGGCTGCGGCCAGATCGAGCACGCGTTCACCGGGCTCGGGCGCGAGCGCCTCAACGGCAAGCGTCGTCGCCTTCGCCTGGATATAAAGACACCCCAGGGCGAATTCGAGACTCTTCCCGACACCTGTTTGCGGCGAGGACGGTAGGACGAAGGCGTCGGCACACCACGGGACGGCCTCTCCGAACCCCTGCATGTGCGAGCGCATCAGATCGTATTGCGGCATCAGGGAATTCAGTCGCACGCAAGCCGGCGGCGGCTCGAGCATATGGGAGCGAAAGTCCCGGCGTTGGCCCGGGTTCGGGAGGATGGTCTCCAGGTGCGCCAGCAACGCCTCTCGACGAGGGGATAGGTCTGGAAGTCGCTTCATTTTGCGAGGCTGCGTGGATATGGCGTTATTCAAATATCGATGACTACTGAGTCGATTGTGTATATAGACACGCGGATTTCCAGCGGCAAGCGACATGAGTAACGCCAAATCGTTCGTTGTCAGCGATCTGCACCTGGGCAATCACTATTTTTTTTGTGACAGCTTCCTCTCCTGGCTGGATGGCGTGCCCGAGGGCGCTGGGCTCATTCTCAACGGCGACATCTTAGACAAACCGGAGAGACCCCTCGACGACGAGCATCACGCCGTCCTGCAGCGATTGATCGATGAATCACATCGCCGCAGCGTCATCTGGGTCTACGGCAATCACGATTACGCTGTGAAGCTCGACGACCCCGGAAAGATCCAGTTCGTGCGGCAGTGGGAGATCGATCGGCGGCTCCTCGTCTTTCACGGCCACGAAATCGACAATGTCATGCCGCGTCACTCCGTGTTCAAGCTCGCCTTCAAGGTCCTGCACAGGACGAGCATTCTCTTGGGCCTGAAGGACGTCCACGTCGCGAAGTACGCTAAGAAATGGGGCTTTCTGTACCGAGTGTTGAACGAACATGTTGCACGCAGGGCTCTCTACCAGGCCCGTGACCTCGGATTCGAAGCCGTGACCTGCGGGCACACTCATGCCGTCATGGAACTCGAGCGAGATGGAACCCGCTATCTCAACACCGGCGCTTGGACGGAAGAGCCTCACTACTATTTGTCGGTCGGTCCAGAAACGATCGACCTGCTCAGCTATCAGAACGGCACTGCTCAGTCAGACCGTTGAAACTGGTACCGATAGTTCTCCTGATCGCAGGCGCGGCGGCTGCCGAATCGGGTCTCCGGTGGCCCCTATCCCTCAAAAGAGCCCTCTCCTCAACCTTCGCCGAAACGCGTTCCACCGCCTTCCACGCCGGTATCGACCTGAAAACCTGGGGCAAGACCGGCTATGACGTGCACGCACTCGCCGACGGATTCGCCCTGCGGCTGCGCACTTCGCCGTGGGGGTATGGCCGGGCCATCTACCAGCAGCTCACCGACGGGCGCATCGTCGTGTACGCCCATCTCGAATCGTTCGCCGATCCCCTGGCCGCACTCGTAAAGACCGCCCAGCAGGAGAAGGGTCAGTACACCGTTGACATCTGGCTCAAGGAGGGGGAGGCCCCGATTCGTCAGGGAGACGTGCTCGCTCAAACGGGTGACTCGGGGGCCGGCCCGCCACATCTGCACCTCGAACTGAGAGATGCCAACAACGTCCCGATCAATCCCCTCACGAACGGTCTGGGCGTCGAGGACCGAACGCCACCGACAATCCAGCGAATTGCCTTGATACCCGTCGATATCAACAGCGGGGTCAACGGCGGTCACGCCCCCTATCCGGTCTCCGTGCGGGTCAAGAAGAAGGGTGGCAACCTCTTCGAAGCAGTTGAGCCAGTGTCCGTTCACGGCCGAATCGCCGTAGCCGTCAAGGCATACGACCGCGCCGAAGGGGCGTACAACAAGCTGGCGCCGTATCGCCACGAGCTGGTCGTGGGTGGGGCGCCGATCCTGACCGCCATCTACGACCGCGTTTCCTACAGCGAAGCGCATCAGGTGTCTCTGGACCGCTGGCGGCTGGAGTCTGATGAAGGTGAGCGGCAGGAGGAGTATTTCAATCTGTTCAGACTAAGCGGAAATCGCCTGGATTTCTACGAAACACAACCGCAGTCAAATGGCATCATTGCCTGTCAGACCAGCGGGGCACGTGCCGAGGTCCCGGGAGATACTCAGATACCAAAAGGGGACCAGATGATCGAGGTCGTGTCGGCAGACGTTGCGGGGAATGAAAGCCGGGCGCGCGTTCTGCTGCGCGTCAATCAGCCGCCGCAAGTAAGATCGCTGCGCCTGGTGGAGGGTGGAGACGTTTCTCTCTATGTCGAGGCCGATCTCACCGACGTCGACGACAGGGAATTGGAGGTGGAGCTGTCGAACTCACCGGACGGCCGCAGGTGGAAGAGGGATCGGGTTCAGCGCGTCAGAGCGGGTGCCGGACCATTTACCTGGGCTCTCCCCGCCGATGCCAATCGTCTATGGCGCCTTCGCGTCGATGACGGAGTCGGTCCGGCCGCTCTTCGCACCTTCGCCGTCGTCTCCTCCGACAGCGGCGCCGGGCAAGAATTGACATTGTCGTTGAGGAGGATCGTCTACGACGACTTCGTCGACCTGCACATCGCCACAAACCGGATTCTCGACGCACCGCCAGAAGTGAGGGTGCTCTCAGCTCGCAGCCCCAACCAGTCCGTCACCCTCAAAACGAAACAGACTGAGTCGAAGGAGTACGTCACAACAGTGCCGCTCAACCTCTTCGGCACGGATCGAACCGCATCCCAGAGAAGCCCGGTGAACGGGCGGACGGTTTGGCAATGGGCGCTCGGTTTTCTGGGTCATGCTGAGAGGGCAGCCAAAGACGATCTCACCGGGCTGTCGGCGGCTTCGGGTGTGATCAAGATAGCAGTTCGTGCTTCCAGCGCCGGCCACGCGATGTCAAAGGAGATTGAGCTGTCTGCCGCCCTCGTCGACCCGGGCAGGAAATCCAGACTAATATTCGGCAAAGGGGAGATGGCGCTCGACTTTCAGAGAGATAGCCTGTACGGGCCCTTCTTCCCCCAAGGCGAACGGATTTCGCCCGAGGGCACTCAGTGGCTGAGGTCGACCGGCGTGGGCTACGATATCGGACCGAGGCGGACGGCCTTCGAGCGGCCAGTTGGGGTCTCACTCCGCGCTCCGCCAGGTTTCGATGGCTCCAAACTGGCGGTGTACGGGCGCCACAACGGGAAATGGGCATTTGCCGGGAACGAGATCAGTGACATGGCGGGATTCGTCGGAGCAAGTGTCCGGAGGCTGGGCAGGTTCGCCCTTTTCGCCGACGAGTGGCCGCCAACCATCGAGGCTTTGAGGCCGGCATCAGGGTCCGTCATTGAGACCGGTTCGCCGGAATTGTCCGCCGCCGTGGTGGACAGCGGCTCGGGGATCGGTCGGGAGGAAGATGTTGCCCTCATCCTGGACGGGAGCCGGATGATCAGCGTGTACGACCCCGAGGCGAATCGCGTAACATTTGTGCCAGAGAAAGCTCTAGAGCCGGGCGAGCACGAACTCATCGTCACTGCACGGGACAACTGCGGCAACGAGGCGACGCGGCTCTCGAAATTCAGGATTCGGTAGGGTTCAGCTGAAACGAAGCCTACTCCGCCGCGCCGTCAATTCCCAGCGACGGGCTGAGTCCGGCCTTCAAGAACTCGAATGCCTCTTCGGGGGTGTCGCATCGTTGAAAGTAGTCGCGTTCCTCCCCGAGAACCGTTCCCCATCTCTCGAGTGCGTCGAAGCTGAGCACCTCGTCCCAGATTTCAGTGCCGTACAAGACGAGGGGCATCGGCGAGCTGCGGCCCGTTTGAATGAGGGTCAGAACCTCGGCGAACTCGTCGAGGGTGCCGTAGCCACCCGGGAAGACGACGACGGCGCACGCGAGCCGCACGAACCACAGCTTGCGCATGAAGAAGTAATGAAACTCGAGGTTGAGCTCATCGGTGATGAAGGCGTTGGGGTCCTGCTCCCGTGGCAGACTGATGTTGAGCCCCACGGATCGACCGCCAGCCTCTGTGGCGCCGCGGTTGGCCGCCTCCATGATTCCCGGACCGCCTCCCGAGCAAACGACGAAAGGCTCCCCATCGTCGGTGGCGGCGGCCCCGATCTGGCGCGACCACGCAGTGAGTAGAGCGGACAGGGTGCGGGCGTCCTCGTAGTATCCGGCAAGCCTGACATCCATCTCCAGGCGCTCGAGTGCAGCGCCCTCCGTCCCGTCTCGGCGGCCGTCTGCGAGCGCTTTCTCGGCCTCTTCTCTCGACAGGGCGCGAGCCGAACCGAAAAAACAGATGACGTTGTCGATCCCCTCGCGACCAAACCGGGCCTCCGGCTCGATATACTCCGAGAGGATGCGCAACGTGCGCGCCTTCGAACTGGTGAGGAAGTCGATGTTGCGATAGGCTTTGGCGGGCCGGCGGGGACTCATGATCGGCTCGAAAATGTTTCGAGAAGGCGCTCGGCAACTGAAATCACAGCCCGACTCGCCGCGGAGTCCGGGGCGGAGAGCACCACAGGCGTGCCAGCATCTGCCGCCGTGCGTACGAGCGGGTCGAGGGGGATCTGGCCCATGAATGGTATGCCGAAACGCTCCGCCGTCTCCAGACCTCCGCCCTCACCGAAAACGGCGCTCTCCTCACCGCACTTGTGACAGACGAAAGCGCTCATGTTTTCGATGAGGCCCAGAACCGGTAGATCCGTCTGCCGGAACATTTGCACGCCGCGACGGACGTCCTCGATGGCGATCTCCGAAGGGGTCGTGACGATGAGGGAGCCTGTGAGAGGCGCGGTTTGGGTCAGGCTGATCTGAACGTCACCGGTGCCGGGAGGAAGATCCACCACGAGGACGTCTAGCTCGCCCCAGTCGACCTGAAACAGGAACTGGTTCATCATTTTGGCCAGCATGGGACCGCGCCAGATTACCGGGACGCCCTCTTCGACCAGCATCCCCATGGAAATTGCCCGCACACCGAACGCCTCGGGGGGCTGCAGGCGGCCGGTTCGCTCATCTGCGGTCGGCTTGCCCTCCAAGCCGAGCATCCCCGGTATGTTCGGGCCGTACACATCGGCATCCATGAGTCCGACGCGGCGTCCATGCGCGGCCATGGCGACGGCGAGATTGGCGCTGACGGTCGACTTGCCGACGCCGCCCTTGCCGCTTGATACTGCCAACATATCTTTAACGCCGATAATCGGTTGGCGGTTATGAGTCTGCGTTTGAGTCATAGAACCACAAAATATCCCACAGGGTTTACGGTACGGCAAGTTTGGACACTCAGACGACTCGCGATGCTCGCTGGGGCGGCTTTCGCAGTGTGCTGCACGAATGTGGCGCAACTCCAGCGCGACTACGAGCGTGGCGATCACGGCAAGCTGGACAAGCTGATCGAGATCGCGGGGCGACAGGATTATCCGTACGCGACCCGCAAGAAAGCAGTCATCGCCCTCGGTGAAATCGGCGATTCACTCGCCGTTCCCGTCTTGCTGGGGGTGCTCCGCGAATACGACCGCCGCACGACACTGCAGGAGCAGGCGATCGTGGCGTTGGGAAGAGTCGGCGACCGCAGCGCTGTGGAATCGATCGGCCACCTGCTCGATCGCTCGGTGATGGACCCGGGGAAGGCGGAACTGCGCATGGCAGCCTGGCCCGTCCTCGGCGATCTGGGAGGCGACGAAGCTGCGGGGATTCTCGTCAACGCGCTGAGCTTCTTTGACAAACTCATGCTGCTCGAGGATCAGCGCTCAGGGCGCGGGGTGTTCAGCGGCGACGAGCAGAGCGTGCGGGCATGGAGGGATTCCCTGCGACCGCCACGGGGGTTGGAGGGCGGACGCGGCGGATTATTCGGCGAGCAGAATTATCCGGCCGTGAGCATGTTCGGCACGCCGATGGACCAGCTTGACCGGCCACTGGAGGATTCGACGCCGAAAGAGCGACAACTGGCCCATTCATCCCTGGTAAGAGTTGGCGAGGAGGCGGTTCCGGTCATTCGCGATCACCTGTCGAAACGGGAGACGACGGTGACACTGCGCGCCGAACTGGCGGCGATCATCGAGGAGATCCGGGAGCCCTCCAGAAAGACCCCTCAGGACAGTTGACAAACCGAAAGGGCGCCGCTATTATAGGCCTGATCTCGCTGCACCAAAATGGCGCTAAGTTACTTCTGTTATTGTACTTCCGCTAGTTATGAGTGACGACATCACGCGGATTCTGAAGGGCTGGGACTACGAACCCGGCGAGTTGCGGGTCCGTACCATAGAGGGCCAGGGCGACCGAAAGAAGATCCAGATTCGAATGGATCTGGGCCTGATGCAGCTTGAGTGGGCGGGACGACCGGACGGTACGCGTCCCCACGAGTGCACGTCCCTTCTAGAGTATTACGAAGGGCGGTACGAGCATCACGAGCACGAGGGGAACGGTGGGCCGTTCTCACTATCGAGAGAGGATTGCTGGGCCCTGGGCCAGGAGGCGATGCAGTACTACTGGCGCCGCATCAGCTTCTTCGAGCTGAAAGAATACGCCTGCGCAGAAGCCGACGCGATTCACAACCTCGGCATTCTCGACATGTGTCAGGAGTTCGCCGAGCACGAAGAGGATCGACAGATTGCGGACCAGTACCGAGCCTTCGTCACGTCGCACCGGATTCAGGCCAACGCGCTGCAGTTGCTCGAAAAGGAGAATCACGACGAAGCCCTCGAGGTGATCAGAAAGGGGATCACCGAGATCGAGGAGGTCGTCAGCGACTTGGGCGAGCTCGAGTTCGACGATTGCCCGGAGCTCAAATTTCTGAAGGAGTGGGAAAGGGAGGTCGAGCAGAGCCGACCTCTGAGCCCGCTCGAGAAACTGCACGTAGACCTGAGAGCCGCCGTCGAGCAGGAGAGATTCGAGCTGGCAGCGGACCTGAGAGATCGGCTGCGAAAGATGGAGCGGGAATAGCGCTGTCCCGACACTAAAGAGCAGGCCGAATCGGTCGATAATGGATACAGCTCAACGGCAGCCTTGGAGGTGGGAAACCAAGCCGGTCACCGGGGGTTAGACAGCTCGGAGCGCTGGGCGCAAGGCTTCCAACCCAGGCGGGAGTTAGCAATGGCGAAAAGGGTTGCACTGAACAAAAGAGATCGGGACAAAATGAGGACGTGGCTCCTCGCGCGGCGGGCCGAGTTGCTGGCCGATCTCGACGGCACCGAAACGGAAATCGACCAACTACAGGATCCGAAGGCGGACGATCTCGACCGCGCGGTAGAGGCGGGCACCATGGAATTGCTCGTCGCCCTCGGCGACACGGAACGGCGTGAGCTGGAAGAGATCATGCTGGCGATGGAGAAGCTGGAAAGCAACAGCTACGGAAAGTGTGAGGCCTGCCTGGAGACCCCCCTCAAGCTGTGTGAGTCGTGCCCTTTCATTCCCAAACCGAGATTGGAGGCCCTTCCCACCGCTAGGCTGTGTGTGGCCT
>CBDBIJ010000096.1:0-8970 GCA_965205655.1 Candidatus Latescibacterota bacterium | reverse complement strand
AAGCGACGCGGGAATTGCCCTTCAGTACGACCCTGGCGCTCGCCGGCAGGCGGATTCTGTTGTGGCATGGTCACGAGCGGGATTCGGACGTCGAGCATGACAAGCGCCAGGACGATGCGTGGGAGCCGAAGCTGGCGAGGAGAGCGGGAATCGCACGTGCCGCGGGAGCCGAAATCCTCGTGTCAGGACACACTCACATTCCGATGGTATGGAGGTCCGAAGATGGTGTCACCTCCATCAACCCCGGTGCCATCGCCCCGGCGGGAGCGTTTTTTCGACAGCGAATTCAGACGGTGGCGACACTCACTTTGAGCGCAAGCGGAGCGCTTGGCGTCGAACATTTCGATCTGGCGGATGGTTCCCCATACGATCCGGTTTTTGATCTGGCCGCCGGTTTCGCCACGACTTCTCGACGCTACGAGGCGCCGATTGTCGTTCCCAAGCTGCTCAAGCTCAGAAATGCGAAGGATTTTGATTTTGAGGACGAAGAGGCAGTCAAGTCATGTATCCTGTCGCTGTCACATGAATGTTGGTCAGGAGCGAAAGAGATCATATCCGTTGACGATGTGGTGACGGCCATTCGCAATGGGCCCGAAATCACGACGGCCGACCGAAATCTGATCCTGGCTGCGCTGGACAGCTAAAGGCACCTGTAAATGGCACACGAATACCGCACCTCCAGGCGTATCGAGTTCGCTGATACGGACATGGCCGGGATTGCGCATTTTTCGCGGTTCTACCTTTTCATGGAGCAGGCGGAGCATGAGTTTTTGCGGTCGCTCGGGCTGAGTGTTCACATGGAGCTCGACGGTGATCTCATCAGCTGGCCGCGATTGCAGGCGAGTTGCGAGTTCACGGCGCCGGTGAGGTTCGAGGATGAGGTCGACATCCGGCTGTTCGTAAAGCGCAAGGGACCGAAGTCGATGACCTACGGGTGCGAATTCTCGAAGGATGGCGTCGTCGTCGCCAAAGGCGAGCTGACCTCCGCATGCTGTGTCTGCAACCCGGGCGAAGTCATGAAGGCGATCGAAATCCCCGCAGTGATTGCAGATCAGATAGAGGAAGCTCCGCAGGGGGGGTGAGTAGTTGCTGAAGGTCATCGATCTGCACAAGCAGTTCGGCGGCGATGACCGCCCGCTCTCGGTGTTGGCCGGGCTGTCTTTTGAGCTCGCCAGCGGTGAGAGTCTGGCAATCACCGGTCCTTCCGGATCGGGCAAGAGTACCCTCCTCCACATCATCGGCGCTCTCGATGAGCCGACCTCCGGCCGTGTCGAGGTCGACGGGGTGGATCCTCACGGATTGTCGGAAGCAGACGCAGCCCGTTTCCGCAACAGTGTCACCGGCTTCATTTTTCAGGACCATCACCTCCTGCCGCAGTACTCCGTCCTCGAAAACGTTCTCATGCCCTGCCTCGCCTTCGGCACGGCCGGCGCTGACCAGGTCACAAGGGCTCACGATCTGCTGCGTCACGTCGATCTGACGGACCGGCTCGACCACCGGCCGGCTGAGCTCTCCGGGGGCGAGTGCCAGCGCGCCGCCGTTGCCCGCAGCCTCATCAACGCACCCCGCCTGCTGCTCTGCGATGAGCCAACGGGCAATCTCGACCGTGACAACGCCGACCGCGTTGCCGGCGTGCTCTTCGAACTGCAGCGGCAAGAGGGAAGCAGCCTCATCGTCGTCACCCACAGCATGGATCTGGCGAACCGCTGTGATCGCCGATTCGACCTGCGCGCAGGTGGGTGATGCTGCGAAGTCTGCGCTACTACTGGAAGATGAATGTCGCTGTCGGGGTTGGAGCCGCCGTGGCGACGGCGACGTTGACAGGCGCGCTCGTCGTCGGCGATTCGGTGCGCGGGTCTCTTCGCGATCTCACTCTGGATCGCCTCGGCCTCATCGACTACGCCCTCGTCTCCGACCGCTTCTTCAGCGAGCAGATCGCCGCCGCCATCGACGATGCCGGCGTGGCGCCCGCCATCCTGTTGATCCTGTTGAGTGGCGCCGCCGTCCATGGCTCTACCTCCCGACGGGCCTCTGGTGTCCAGATCGTTGGCGTCGACAAGCGCTTCTGGGCCATGTACGAAGGTGGCGTCGACGCTGCAGCTGCCGCCCTGGAAACGGCGAGCTCCACATTTCCCGCGGTTGTCCTCAATACCTCATTGGCTGAAGAATTGGAGGCTGGGGTCGGTGACGATCTGTTACTGACCTTCCAGCAGATGAGCGATGTTCCCCGGGAGTCGCTTTTTGGTCGCAAGGGCACGGCTGATGTGGTGCGCACCCTGCGAGTCACCGTTTCCGGGCTCATCACCGACACCGGCGCCGGTCGCTTTCGTCTGCAATCACACCAGGGAACGGCTCACAATGCCTATCTGGCGCTGAGCGCTCTCCAGGATGCGCTGAAGCGCCCGGGAAAAGTCAACGGCTTGCTCGCAACCAGACGTGATCGCGAGCCGGATATCGATGGTGCCGAGCAACTCCAACGCACATTCGACAGCGCCGTTGAGCTCGACGACCTCGAGCTCGAGCTCCTGCCTCGCAACTCGAGCTCGCTCGAACTACTGAGCGCTCGATTTATCCTCTCGGAGCGTACGCTCGCTGCTGCCCTCGCCGCGGCTCGCACCGTCGGCGCGCCGGTCCTGCCGGTGCTCACGTACCTCGCCAATTCGCTGACAGCCGCCAATGGCCGCTCCGTCCCGTACTCGACGATCAGCGCCCTCGACATGAGCGCCCTGCAACGATCCTCATCCCCGTTCGGAGGCCTGTCGCTGACAGACGGCTCGCTCGCTCCTTTGCTCAATCCGCAAGAGATTCTCGTCAACGAATGGGCTGCCGCCGATCTCGAAGTGAACGCCGGGGACAGTCTGTCCGTCTCCTACTATGAAGTGGGACCGGGGGAGCAGTTGCTCACCCGCACAACCCCGATGCGGGTCGCCGGCGTTGTCAGCCTCGCTGGCCTGGGCGCCGATCGAACGCTGACGCCAGCCTACCCCGGCATCCAGGAAGCGGGCGACATGTCCTCTTGGTCAGCCCCCTTTCCAGTCGACTACGAGCGCATCCGCGAGCGCGACGAGCAGTACTGGGATGAGTACGGAGCGACGCCGAAGGCTTTCGTGTCACAGGCGGCCGGCCTGCGGTTGTGGAGCAGCCGTTTTGGCAACTCGACGTCCATCCGTTTTGGCGCCGCACCAGGGATGTCGCTGCAGCAGACGGGCACACTGCTGGAACGGGCACTGCGCAACGAGCTGCGGCCGGCGCAGCTGGGACTCACCTTTCAACCGGTGAAGGCACAGGCCCTGCAGGCGGCGGCCGGGGCAACCGATTTCAGCGGCCTCTTTATCGGCTTCAGCATGTTCCTCATCGCCGCGGCGGCGCTGCTCACGGGGCTGTTGTTCCGCCTCGGCGTCGAACAGCGGGTCCGCGAGATCGGACTGCTCGTCGCTCTCGGCTTCACCCGTTCATCAACCCGTCGGCGCATGCTCGGCGAGGCGGCGATTGTGGCTGGTGCGGGCGGACTGCTCGGCGTCGCCGGTGCATGGGGCTACGGCTGGCTCATGATGGCCGGCCTGCGCACCTGGTGGCAGCAGGCTGTGGGCACGACGGCGCTTTACCTGCACGCGGAACCACTCACCATGCTGACCGGGTTCGCAGTGTCGCTCCTCATCGTGTTCATGGCGATCCGCCAGGCCCATCGCCGGTTGTTACAGATGCCGGCACGGTCCCTCGTTGCCGGCGAAATCGCCACGAGCGCTACGCATGCACCAGGGCGAACGCGACTCGCTGCCATCATCGCGCTCCTCCTCGCAGCAACTGCCATCACCGCCGCTTCCATGGGCGGGGGTGATTCAACAACAACCGTCATCCTGTTTTTTGTCGGCGGCGGCTTGCTGCTCATCTCCGGCTTGAGCGCTTTTTCTCACTGGCTGCGACGCCAACCACGCCGCAGTGCGGCCCGCCCGCCGACGCCGCTCTCCGTGTCGGCCGGTAACAGCCGTCGTCAACCCGGGCGCAGCCTACTGTCGGCCACCCTCGTGGCATCAGCCTGTTTCGTCATCGTCGCCGCTGGTGCCAACCGCAAGGTGAGTGAAGACGATGGTGTGGATGGCGGGGGGGACAGAGACAGTGGCAGCGGCGGATTCAGCCTCGTGGCGCGGGCGGAAATCCCGATTCATCAAGATCTCAACAGCGATAGTGGTCGCATCGAGCTCGGTCTCGGGAACAGCGTCGCGTCGACGTTGGCGGGGGCCAGAGTCTTTTCCTTCCGTCTTCTCCCGGGAGAGGATGCCAGCTGTCTCAACCTCTACAGGCCGCAGCAGCCGACAGCTCTGGGTGCATCAGCAGAGTTTGTCGCCCGGGGGGGCTTTCGATTCAAGTCGGTAGAGGGGGAGCGAACGCCCAACCCGTGGGAACTCCTGGAGCGCGATCTCGGTCCCGGCGTCATCCCCGTCATCGGCGACTACAACTCCGTCCTGTGGATTCTCCATCTCGGCCTCGGGGACGAGCTCGTCGTGCGTGACGAAGCCGGAGCCGACCTGCGCATGCGCTTCGTCGGCCTCCTCGATGGCAGTCTGTTTCAGAGCGAGATCATCATGTCCGAGCGCAACTTCCTCCATCACTTTCCGAGCACAAGCGGATTCGGTTTCTTCGCAATCGAGTCACCGTCAGTGACAACGGATGTCGCCGCCACTCTCGAGAGCGGACTGAGTCGCTACGGTTTTGACGCCCAGCACACCGCTGCAAGACTGCAGAGATTTGCCGACGTGGAGAACACCTATCTCTCCACCTTCCAGACCCTTGGAGGGCTCGGTCTCTTCCTCGGTACGATCGGTCTCGGTGTCGTGCTCCTGCGCAACGTCCTCGAACGCACGGGTGAGCTGGCGACGTTGCGCGCAGTCGGCTTCCAACGGTCGCTGCTATCCCGCATGCTCGTCACCGAAAGCGCTTTTCTCCTCGCCGTCGGCATCGTCATCGGCACCATCGCCGCGCTCGTCGCCGTGGCCCCCCACCTCATCGACGTCGGCGGCCGCATTCCGGTGTTGTCCCTGGGTGCGACCCTGGCCATCGTCGTCGCCGTCGGGGTTGGTGCCAGCACAGCCGCCGCATCGTTGGCGTTGCGGGCCCAGCTGCTGCCGACACTGAAGGCGGAATAGGTTCGAACGAAATGCCGCCTCACACCCTCATCAGCCTCGACAATCTCTCCAAAACCTATCGCGTGCCGATTCGCGAGCCCGGTCTCGGAGCGGCCATCAAGAGCGTTTTCAACCGTCAGCACCGCGATGTCGAGGCGGTGAAGGAGATCTCGTTCGAGGTTGACGCGGGCGAAGTCGTCGGCTTTCTCGGACCCAATGGCGCCGGCAAAACGACAGCTCTCAAAATGTTGTCCGGCCTGCTCAATCCCAGCGCCGGCGCGGTTCGCGTCCTCGACTACGAGCCTTTCGACCGCCAGCGTGCCTTTCTGAAGCAGAGCACCCTCGTCATGGGGAACCGCAACCAGCTCGTGTGGGATATCCCCGTCGCCGATTCGTTCGAGCGCAATCGCGCCATCTACCGGCTGCCAACACACGAATACGAGGAGACCGTGAACGGACTCACGGAGATGCTCGATCTGAGTGAGCTCCTCGACAAACCGGTGCGCAATCTGTCCCTCGGGGAGCGCATGAAATGTGAAATCGCCGCCGCCCTCCTGCACCGCCCGAAGATCCTCTTCCTCGACGAGCCAACTCTCGGCCTCGACGTGACGATGCAGCGCCGCATTCGCGAATTCATCCGGGAATACAATCGCCTCAACGGCGCCACCGTTCTGCTCACCAGCCACTACATGGCGGATGTGGAAGCACTCTGTGAACGGGTCGTCGTCATCCATCGTGGCCGGCTGCTCTTCGACGGCGATCTCGCCCGGCTCGTGGAGCGCTTCTCGCCGCACAAAAAGATCGTCGTCGAGCTCGACCGCGAGGATGTCGACCTCAGTCAGTACGGCGACGTCGTCGGCACAGAAGGAGCTCGCGTGACGCTGCTCGTGCCGAAAGGGGAGACGGCCACGGTCACCAGCCGCATCCTCACCGATCTGCCAGTCGTCGACCTCACCGTCGAGGATCCGCCGATCGAAGAGGTGATCGAGCAGGTGTTTGCCCAGGAGTCGGCGTGAGCGGCTTCGCCAATATCTACGCCACCCTCCTGCGCACCGATCTGGCGGTCATGCTCCAGTACCGGGTAGCCGTCGTTATCTGGCTGCTTGGCCTCGTCCTGCAGCCCGTCATTTTTCTCGTCGTCTGGCTGACGGTGGCCGAGTCGCGCGGCGGGCAGGTCGGGGAGTTCGACAAAGCAGCCTTGGCGGCTTACTACATCGTCCTCATGCTCGTCAACCACCTGACCTTCGACTGGCATATGTTCGAGATGGGCTGGCGGGTGCGCTCCGGGTCGTTCTCACCCATTCTGCTGCAACCGCTCCACCCGATTCATCGCGATATCAGCGCCAACGTGTCGTACAAGGCAGTCACTCTCCTCGTCCTGGCTCCGGCGACGGCATTTCTGATCTGGTATTTTGAACCGGCATTTGGCGGTGAATTGTGGACGGTCGCCGCTTTCGTGCCGGCCCTCATCCTCGCTTTTTTTGTGCGCTTTCTCGTGGAGTGGACGGTGGCCCTGCTCGCCTTCTGGTTCACGGACACATCCGGACTCAACCAGCTCTACTTCGTGCCGCTGACCCTGCTGTCGGGCAAAGTGGCGCCGCTGGCGCTCATGCCGGAGTGGATCCAGTTCCTCGCCGATGTCCTGCCGTACCGCTGGATGATCGCTTTTCCCGTGGAGTTACTCCTCGGGCATCTCACCCCCGATGAAGTGATCACCGGGTTCGCCGCCCAGATCACCTGGCTCCTGTTGGCACTGGCGATTCTCAAGTTGACCTGGCAGCGCGCCTCGAAGCGCTATTCGGCGGTGGGCGCATGAATTTTTTCAGGCTCCTCATCGTCTTTTTTCGCATCGGCTTGATGAACGAGGTCCAGTACAGGGCGAATTTCCTCATGCAGCTCGCCAAGACCGCGCTCAGCTTCGCATGGGCCTTGGCCGCCGTCAGCATCGTCTTCAGCCACACCGACCACCTCAACGGCTGGCTGCCGGCTGAGCTCGTGGCGCTGCTCGGGGTGTACACCTTGATGAGTGGGCTCATCGGAGTCGTCGTCCAGCCCAGCATGGAAAAGCTCATCGAAGACGTGCGCGAGGGGACCCTCGACTTCACGCTCACCAAGCCGGAAGAGGCGCAGGTACTGGTCAGCATCGGCCAGGTACGCGTCCTGCGGCTCATCGACATCGCCGCCGGCATCGTCATCATCGCCGTCGCCCTGAACTACCTGAGTCGCGACGTCGGGCTCGAGTCGGCGCTGAAGTTTGGCGGCACTCTGGTGGCGGGAAGCGCCATCATGTACAGCTTCTGGCTCGTGCTGGCGACGATTTCATTCTGGTTCGTCCGGGTCGAGAACATCCTCATGGTATTTCATAGCATGTATGAGGCGGCGCGTTGGCCAATCACCATCTACCCGGGATGGCTGCGGGCAGGGCTCACTTTTCTGGTTCCGGTCGCCTTCGCCGTCACCGTGCCGTCAGAAGCACTCGTGGGTCGACTCAGCGGCGATCTCATGGTGGCCACCGTCGGGCTCGCCGCCATCATGCTCTTCGCGGCGCGGCAGCTGTGGAAGGTGGGAGTCAAACATTACTCCGGGGCATCCGCCTGAGTCTGCAGGATGCAGGGCGGACTGGCGCAGGCGCGCACGGTGTGTGACACAATGCGGACGGCGACCGCACGTCGCGGAACTGTGACGTGGTGAGTGTTCGTATGCGGGTGTGTTGGTTGCCTACTGCAAGAGTGCCGGGAGGATCCGACTGCAGACGAAGACGAATCCTGCAACGACCATCCAGGAAACGAGCGCGGGAAATTTGGACTCCCTGCGGGCAGAAGGTAGCATGACGTACTCCTCTCGCCGGCAGCAGGGAGACGCCACCGACAGGTAAGGGTGTCACCCGGCACCTGGGAAGTGGTCGGGTGAGGGGAGGAAGTACGAATCACGGGGCGGTGTCGTGACCACATCTGTCGACGTGGTCAACAGCAGTCACTGGTTGTCACAATGCCCCTCGAGAGTAATTTTAATACTTCCCCGGGCCGGCACAAGGGCTCTCGCCAACCCGTGCCACCACTCGCAACCGTCATGCCAGAACGCGGCGATGGCGTCAATATGATGTTTTATCAAGAGTTATGTCCGAGCTTCAAAAGGCGCCTCATCCCCGAGTGGACATGGAACGGGTAAAATTAGGGAATTATATCGCAAAGTGCCCACGGTGTGGCGTCAGGCGACACCTTGCCAGACGTGCAGAAATTTCCTATCTATTATAGCATGAGCGCAACTACTCTTCCGGCTCTTCCTGAAGCTTTGACAGAATCTCCTCCAAGCGAAGAATCAGCACTTTCTGCGCTACGCGAATTGTATTCTCGTGTAGCTGCGCTGGAGGAAGATCGGCAAGTCTTACTTGAACAGATAGCCGAAACATTTCGCTGTCATGAGACTGGAAAGCCCATACCACCTTCGCCCCGGTTTGCTGGTAGCTTACACTTTCGAGGCTGACAATCATTTCGGTTCCTCCCGCTCCACTACCACCACTGGCTGCACCAGCTGCCGTGCCACCTCCTCCGGCGTAGCGTCAATCTTGATCTCTTCCTCCAGCTCCGCCTTGCTCGGCTGGTGGTCCTGCGGCGGAATCTCTACTGTGGGACGGCTGTCGGGTTTGTGCTGATTCATGATCGAACTCCCAGTGAAAATAAGGGGATTATACGTTTGTCTTGAGGGACTTTGTGGGTCTTCGTCGAGCTTCTTGTCCGCGTGACGGGCCGGCTTGCGGAGCAAGGCGGAATATGGTATTTTCTCGGTCATGACTACGAACGAAGCTGTTGAACAGCCTCTTGAAGATCTTCGCATAACCGTATGGCCT
>CBDBIJ010000095.1:0-10667 GCA_965205655.1 Candidatus Latescibacterota bacterium | reverse complement strand
CTCAGCTACCACCGCAAACTCCGGGGCAAGCGCACCCTGGCGTCAGCTCTCGACGACATTCCCGGCATCGGACCAAAACGGCGCACCGCATTGCTGCAGGAATTCGGCTCTGTGCAACGCCTCATCGAGGCCGACGTCGAGCAGATTGCCGGCGTCAAGGGCTTCAGCATGAAGCTGGCGCAGAGCCTGAAGACGCACCTCGGGGTAGCACCGGCAGAATCCCTCGCGGCGCCGGAGACAACTGTAGCGCAGGCCGAAGAGCGCGGGGTCGCCGTGACATGAGCGATATAAGGCAACCCCGCGGCCAGACGCATTACGAAACCGCCGGCGACTCGATGACGGCGGCGACCGATGTCATTACCAAACAAATACGGTAACCGTTCAGGTCCCTGGGTGATGCGGCCAGGAGAGAGAGGAAGCCGGTGGGCTTACCGCGATACTGCGGTGTCTTGGGGTAGAAGCGAAGGAGCTGGCTGGTGGTAGAGGGGGGCGTAACAAGCCGTGGTGAGATAGTCGAGGACGTGGCGCTCCTGTCGGCGCAGCGTGTCACGCACGGTAAGCATCCGTTCGACGAAGCGGCTTCCGTCGGGGCTGTGGGTGCCGAAGCTGGTAAGGCGCCACAGGACTCCATGCCGAAGGCCGCGCTCGGCCGCGTTGTTCGTGGGCTCGACGTCGCCGTTCTTGCGCACGAAGGTCCACAGGGCCGGCTCGATGGCGAGCAGATTGCCGCAGGTTGCGGCCGTCTTGGCGTCGGCGAACTGCTGCCCATACCAGAGTTCGAAACGAACCCGGAAGCGCAGATGGCGACTGACGTAAACCTGAAAGCTCGACAGTTGCAGGGTGCCATCGCGGATTCGATGCCACCAGGTAAACAGCTGCGCCGTATACTCCAGCAGTTTCTGACCGACACTGGCCGCCTCGCCGCCGCGCGCCACGAAGTCCTCAAAGGTGCGCCGCAGATGGGCCCAACACACTTGCCGGCGGGCCGGCGGTAGATGTCCGTAGGCCGAGAAGCGATCGGAGCCGACGATCGCGGTGCTGTCGTCGCCGAGCAACTCATCGACGACCTCCCGACCGCGGCTCCGGCGAATGGCGAATACCGAGACCCCAGCTGTGATCACCACCCACAGCCAAGCCCGGAGGCGACACTCCCGCCAGCCGGTCTCGTCGAGGTTGACCGTCGGCTGCTGGCGAACGTAAGCCCGCGCGGCTTCGACGGGCTCGGCGATCGCCGCCGATACCTCTTGTTCCAGCTGGCTGACCGTGCCCGGACACAGGTGCACGCCGAAGGCGTCGGACAGCAGCGCGACGAGGTTGCGCTTGCTCAAGCGGTAGACGCCCGACAGCAAACCGACCCAAGCCTGCACACTGGGCCCGAAGGTCCGGCGCGACACACCCTCCGGCCAGGGCGCTTCGGTCAGAGTGTAGCAATGCCGGCAGCGCAAGGTATGGAACTGATACTCGATGACCTGGGCTCGCACCGGAGGGATCACGACCTCCTGGTGACGCAGCGGATGGGGATCGTCGCCGCACAACGCCTGACCGCATCGGCGGCACGTGCTCGGCTTGATCGGCACCAACTCGTCCACCTGCTCCACCGACACCAACGAGCGACCGTGGCCTTCGTGACCCGGCTGACCTCCCGGCGACCGACCCGAAGATCGACGCTTGCCGGAGCGACGCGAGCCTTGAGAGGCCGACTCCGACGACGATGCCCTGGCGCCGCCACTGCCCCGTCCTTTTCGGCGCGCCAACTCCGTTTCCAGCGACGCGATCCTCGCGGCCTGTTGCTCCACTACCTGCTCGAGGTGCGCGACTCGCTCCATGGCATCCAGCAAGTTGACCACCAGCGCCTGCACCGCCTGTGGCGTGCGTCGCCAGTCGCTGTCCGAGATCGATGGAGGAGCTTGATTCACGGCGTCGCCAGTACCCGTAGAAACGTGCGGACCAACCAACCGATTCCAGGATACCAGCGAACGCCAAAACAGAACAGTTCTTTCTCAAACCACTGATCCCACCGTGCGGGACTGAACGCTTACCAAATACGGCACCGTGCGCCTCTGCTGGCACGACGAGACACTCATCAACATCGTCATCGGACCGTTGACCCGGAAGACCGCCGCACGACGGTGAGGCGCTTCCTTCCACCGCACGCCGAAGGGCAAGAGCTCATCGCCAGGTTCCTCGGTTATTTCTCCGGCAAAGAGACGGAATTCGACCTGCCCCTGCCGCCGAACGTGGGAACCGATTTCCACAGGAGCGTGTGGATGGGCATGAAGGATATTCCCCATGGCCAGTACGAGTCGTTTGGAGATCTTGCCCTCAGGCTGAAACTGCCGGTGAGTCGGGCCCGCCATGTGGGTAATGCGGTGGGGCAGAATCCGCTGCCGATCATCTATCCCTGTCACCGCGTCATCGCCACGACGGGGGCGCTCACCGGATATTCCGCCGGGATGCAGTGGAAGAAAGCTCTGCTGGAGCTCGAGGGGGTCTCGGTCGAGAATGACAAAGTCCGCCTCAAACCCCAGTGACGAGACGATTCGGTCCCAGCCCGACGAACTGAAAGCACTTGCCGAGCAGTTCCTGACCTCGCTCGAAGAGCGCGGACTGACAGCGGGGACACGCGCCGCGTACGGCCGCGATCTCGGCCGCTACACCGATCACCTCAAAGGGGCGCGGATCTCCACGCCGAACGACGTCAGCCACCGCGATGTCGAGGCCCACGCGGAAACGTTGCTGAACCGCGGATTCAGTTCCTCCTCCGTCGCCCGCAGCACCTCCGCCATCCGACGCTTTCACGCGTTTCTCATCACCCGCAATCTGTGTGGCCACGACCCCACAGCCGGACTCGATGCCGTGACTGTCGAGCGCCCGCCGCCGCACGCGCTCAGCGTCGACGACGCGCGCTTGCTCGTCGATGCCGCCGGCGGTGCGGGACCGATCCCGCTCCGAGACCGCGCCATTCTCGAGTTGCTCTACGCGGCGGGATTGCGGGTCTCCGAGCTCATAGCGCTGCAGGTGAGCTGCCTCGATCTCGGCATTCGCTGTGTGCTGGTGCAGGGGCGTGGTGATCGCCGGCGCCGCGTGCCGATCGGCAGACAGGCGGCTCTCTGGCTCGACCGCTATGCCCGCGAGGGGCGTCCGCATTTTGCCGGGGCGGACTTGGGCTCGATCTTCTTCCTCAGCATCCGTGGCCGCGCGCTATCGCGCATGTCGGTCTGGAGAATCATCAGGGCAGCTGCTCTGAAAGCGGGAATCGATCCGACCGTGAGCCCGAACACGTTGCGACATTCATGCGCCCGCCACCTGCTCGAAGGCGGTCTCGATCTGCGCTCACTGCAAGAGTTCCTCGGACACGCAGACCAGACGACGACGGAAATCTACTCCAGGCGGACGGACTCCGTTCCGCCCTCGCGCGGAGGATGACCGGTGGCTGTGCGAGACATCGCCATGGGCAGGTACGTGCAGGTCGACTCGCCCGTTCACGACCTCGACCCGCGCACGAAAATGGTCGCCACCATTGCCCTGACCATCACCCTCTTTGCCGTCAATTCAACAGTTGTCATAGCCGCCTGCAGTGTAGTTGCAGTGCTGGCCGCCGGGCTCTCCCGCATTCCGGCAACGCTCCTTCTCAGAAGCTTGCGGCCTTTTTTGTGGCTCTTCGCTTTCACCTTCGTCCTGCACGCGGTGCTGACCCCTGGCAGCACGCTGTGGTACGTGCCGGTTTTTGACCTCAGTGTGACGCGCGAAGGGACTGCGTACGGACTTCTGCTCTGCGGCCGGCTCGCTATCGCCATCTCGCTCGCTTCGCTCATGACCCTGACGACGACGCCCATGGAGCTCACGGACGGCATCGAGCGCTTGTTGGGACCGTTGGGCCGGATCGGCTTTCCCACCCACGAGTTCGCCATGATGGTGACCATCTCGATCAGGTTCATCCCCGTCCTTCTCGATGAGGCCGAACGTCTGCGCAAAGCGCAGCTCGCCCGGGGCGCCGATTTTGGCGGCGGACCGATGCGCCGGGCGCGCCAGCTCGTACCCCTCATCGTGCCGCTCCTCGTTTCCGCTTTCGACCGCGCTGACCGGCTCGCCCTGGCCATGGAAAGTCGCGCGTACGGCTGCGGGATCGCGCGCACGACCTTCCGGGAGCTGTCTTTCGGCTCGGGAGATCTGGCGGCGGGCCTGTTGGTCCTGACCATCATTGCCGCTGTCACCTTTAGCGCTCCGTAAGGCCCTGCTTGCCGTGGAGGGATCTCGCACCATCCGCCTCGACCTCGAGTACGACGGCGCCGACTTCGTCGGCTGGCAGATTCAGAGACAGGGACGCAGCGTCCAGGGGGAGCTCGCCCGCTGCCTGAGCGCCTTCCTTCAGGAGGAAGTCGTGCCCGTGGCGGCGGGGCGAACTGACGCCGGCACCCACGCGCTGGGTCAGGTGGCGCATTTCCGCACCGATTCCGATCACCACATCGACAGGATGGTGCGAGCGCTCAACAGCCTCCTCCCCGAAGACGTGGCCGTCACCGCCGCCCGCGAAGTGGATGCGGAGTTTCACGCCCGTTACAGCGCCCTCAGCAAGCGCTATCGCTACCGCATTGACACGCGGAAAGCGCCCCTCGAGCGCGGGTTCGTCTGGAGCCTCTACCGTGACCTCGACTTTTCCGCCATGGAGGAGGCGAGCCTGGCGCTTTTGAAGGGGGTGCATTCATTCCGCGCCTTCTGCAACAGCGATCCCGTTCCCGACAGCTACGACTGTGACGTTCTCGACGCCTGTCTGAAGCGGGAGTGCACGGAGATCAGCTTCGAGATCGAGGCGAACAGGTTTCTGCGCCACATGGTCAGGATCATCGTCGGCACCCTCGTCGATGTCGGGGAAGGTCGCCTGCGTCCCGTCGATTTTGCCAGTCTCCTGCGGAACGCCAGCTCAGACCGCTCTGATGCCGGCCAGACGGCCCCCGCACACGGCCTCTGCCTGCTCTGGGTCCGCTATCCGGACGATTGACCGATGTGTATACTCGCCCTACAGACTCCAATGATTTCTCGAGCCTTTCTTACGGTTGTTGCAACCGTCGGTCTGCTTTTCTCGTCGGCAGGTGCCTCTGAATCCCTCGATGACTCCAGGCGCACGGCCATCGTGCGCGCCATCGAAAAGGTCAAGCCCGCCGTCGTCAGCATTCACGCCGTGCACCGGGAGGCCGTCTACTACCGCTCGCGGCGTGACCCCTTCTTTGATCTCCTCGCCCCACCCTGGTTCTGGTACGGCGGCGAGCGCGACAAGGTGACTGCCGGTTCCGGCTTCATCGTCGACGACAGTGGCACCATCCTGACGAACGACCATGTCGTCGGCGAACGAGCCGTCCGCATCATCGTCAATCTCGAGGATGGACGGGAGCTCGAGGCCCGCCATGTGGGCTCCGACTACTTCGTGGATCTAGCTGTACTTAAAGTAGATGCGTCAGATTTGCCGGTTGCGCCCCTCGGCGCGGCGGGCGATATTCTGGTGGGTGAATGGGCGATCGCGATCGGCAATCCATTCGACCTCGGCGTCACTGCCAGCGCCGGCATTGTCGGTGCCCTGGACAAGGATTTTGGCGCGCCGAAGGGGGACTATTATTACCGGGACATGATCCAGACGGACGCGACGATCAACCCGGGCAACAGCGGCGGCCCCCTCGTGAACGCCCTGGGCCAGGTTATCGGCATCAACAGCTTCATCTATACGGACAACGACTCCAACAGGGGCTCCATCGGCATCGGTTTTGCCATCCCGATCGATGCCGCGCGTCGATTTCTCGATGAAATCGCGGCCTATGGCAAGGTCAGGCGTCCTTGGCACGGCATTCTCGGTTTGCGCTCTTTGACGGAGGGACTCGTCCGGTATCTCGGCTTGCCGGGCACGGATGGCGCGTACGTCGACAGAGTGGCAGTCGGATCACCCGCGTACGAGGCTGATCTCGGCCGCGGTGACGTCATTCTGGAGATCAACGACGAGATCGTACGCACAGCCGAAGAGGCCAAGGGCATGTTGCAGCGCCTGCGGGTTGGCGAGAAATGCTCTTTGAAGCTCGCCGGTGACGGGCAGGGCAGGACGATCTCGTTTATAATGGGAGATGCAGCGCAGGCGAGATCGAGGCGCTACTGATGGCGAAGGAAGGGTTGCCTTTTGTCGGGATTTGTCTGGCCCTGGCCATCCTCTTCCTCATCGCCGCGCAGTCGTTCCCGGCGCTCGAGTACGGCACGGTCCTTTTTGTCGTCATCGCCGGGTTCATGATGTTCTTTTTTCGCGACCCGCCGAGAATGCCGCCAGCGACGGCGGGCGCGATCGTGTCGGCTGCCGATGGCCGCGTGGTGGGCGTCGAAACTGTTGATGAGCGCCAGGAGTACCTGGGCGGCGCCGGAGTCAAGGTGAGCGTGTTCCTGTCTCCCCTCGACGTCCATATCAATCGTGCGCCGATCGCCGGTCAAGTCGACTTTGTAGACTGGCACCGCGGTCGCTTTCGCGCCGCCTATACGGAGGCCGCCTCGGCGGAGAACGAGCACAGTGCGGTCGGCATCAGCAACGGCTCGATGCGCCTCGTCGTCAAGCAGATTGTCGGCGTTCTGGCGCGACGCATCGTCTGTTACCCGGCTTCGGGTGACGAGCTGGGTCTTGGAGAGCGGTTTGGTCTCATTCGCTTCGGTTCTCGGGTCGAGCACATCCTGCCCTCGGGCACGCGCATCGAGGTTGGCGTTGGCGACCGCGTCAAAGGCGGGGAAACGGTAATCGGAGTGTACGGCGTATGATGTACAGAGCGTTGTTGCCAAACATCTTCACAGTGGGCAATCTGTTCTGCGGCTTCCTGGCCATGCACTATGTCATGCAGGGAAAATACGTGCCCGCAGCTTGGCTCATCGTCCTCGGAGCCGCCCTCGACAAGCTCGACGGACGCATCGCCCGCCTCGTGGGCAAGGACTCTGATTTTGGCATCGAGTTCGACTCGCTCGTCGACGTCTGCACCTTCGGCCTGGTGCCGGCCTTCATGATCTACCACAGCCTGCTGCGCTCGCAGTGGGGTTTGACCATCGCCTTCATCTTTCTGCTGTGTGGGGCATTGCGCCTGGCGCGCTACAACATTTCGGCTCGTAAGGACGATGAAGAGAAATCCGGATTCTTCACCGGTCTGCCGATCCCCCTCGCCGCAGTCGCTCTGAGTCAGTATGTCGTTTTCACCGAACACGCCTGGGAAACGACACACGCCGCGACGTTGGGTTTTCTCTTTGTCCTGGCATTATCATTCCTGATGGTGAGCCGCGTCGAGTACGATCCGATGCCTGATTTCCGTTCGACGACATTCTGGGATCGTTTCAAGCAGACTTGTTTTATTGTCGCCGTTGTGCTCATCATCCTGCCGAGCATGTCGAAAGAGTACTTTTTCCCGCTCGTTGGCATCTACCTGCTGTCGGGAATTTATCGCTGGATCAGTGGACTGATCGGCGACGAGGCTGCAGAGATCACATGACCACTGGACGTGCGGGATGTCGCTGAAGGACAAGCCGGTCAGCCACCTGGTGATCATCTTGTTCGTCAGCATTCTGGGTGCCAATATCGTTGGCGAGGCGCTTCGCAAAATTCTCATTTTCATTGCCGGCGACGGCACGATCGTCGAACGCGCCCTGCTCGACTATGTGGCTTACCAGATTGGCCCCCATATGTTGAATCTGATAATCCTGTCTTTCTCTTTCGAGCTCTCTCTCAATTTCAACGTCATCACCCTGCTGGGAATTCTCGTCGGTTGGTACTACTTTAAGTACTCGTACTGACCAGGCGTCTACTGGAGGATCGCCATGTGGCCGAGCCATTGGGAAATACTCATCATCTTCGTCGTCGTGCTGCTGCTTTTTGGTGCGAAGCGCATTCCCGAAATGGCTCAGGGACTCGGTAAGGGCATTCGCGAGTTCAGGAAGGCGATGCGCGACGTGCAGGAAGATATCGACGCGCCTGCTGGCTCTGGAGCGGCAAACAACATTGCGCCGAAACCGGAAGCGCCGGCAGAGCAGGTTGCCCGCGAAACTGCAACAGCCGCTCAGGACGCGCCGTCCCAGCCGCAGGCGTCCGAAGCGCAGCCATCCGAGCAGGAGAAGCAGGCACCGCAGTAACACCCTCGATGCAGCTGAATCAACTCACGGCCCACGAAATTGGCGCTCAATTTCGCAGCGGAGATGTCTCGTCTGTCGAAGTGACCCGCGCCGTGCTCGATTCCATCGCCCGCTGCGAACCGACGATCAACGCCTTCATCAGCATCGACGATGAGGGAGCCCTCGCACAGGCTGCGGCAGTAGACGAAAAACTGGCTCGCGGCGAAGAGCTCGGTCCGCTTGCCGGCATTCCCGTCGCCGTCAAGGACGTCCTCTGCGTGCGCGGCGGACGCACGACCTGCGGATCCCACATCCTCTCCGAATACGTTGCCCCCTATGACGCCACGGCAGTGCAACAGCTGCGGCGGGCTGATGCCGTGCTCGTGGGCAAAACGAACATGGATGAGTTCGCCATGGGATCCTCCTGTGAGAACTCCTACTTCGGGGCAACGCACAACCCGGTTGATCCCGAGCGTGTTCCCGGGGGCTCCAGCGGCGGCTCGGCAGCGGCGGTGGCTGCTGACGAAACGATTGTCGCTCTCGGCTCGGATACCGGCGGTTCGGTGCGACAGCCGGCCGGTTATTGTGGCGTCGTCGGACTGAAGCCGACGTACGGCCGCGTCTCCCGCTACGGCCTCGTCGCCTACGCTTCGTCTCTCGACCAGGTCGGACCGCTCGCCAAAGACGTCGAGGACGCCGCCCTGCTCCTGAGCGCTGTCGCCGGACACGACCGGCGCGACGCGACGTCAGCTGATCTGCCGGTGCCGGATTATAGCGAGAAACTCGAAGATGGTCTGCGGGGTCTAAGAATCGGCATGGCCAGCGAGTATCTTGGCTCCGGACTGGATCCGGAGATTCGCACGGCCATCGAGAGAGCTGCTGAGCTGATGGAGGCGGCCGGAGCGGAGCTCGTCGAGATCGATCTCCCGGTTGCCGGCAATCCGGACTCCTGTGTCGGCGCTTACTACATCATTGCAACCGCCGAGGCCTCCGCAAATCTCTCCCGCTATGATGGCGTCAAATACGGATTCCGGGCCGAGCCGAACGGTGGCGGCCTCCTCGATCTCTACAGAGAAACCAGGAGCAAGGGATTCGGCGCCGAAGTCAAACGCCGTATCATGCTCGGCACCTATGTCTTGAGCGCCGGCTATTACGACGCCTACTACCTGAAGGCCCAGAAGGTGCGCACCCTCATCAGGAGAGACTTCGATCGCGCTTTCGAGATGTGTGACGTCCTGCTTTCGCCGGTGGCGCCGACGACGGCTTTTCGCCTTGGCGAGCAGATCGACAATGCGCTGCAGATGTATTTGAACGATATTTATACGGTGTCCGTCAACCTCGCTGGTATTCCCGGCATCTGCGTGCCTTTTGGCTCATCGAGCCAGGGGTTGCCGATAGGTGCCCAGCTCCTGGCGGCCCCCTTCGAGGAGGCTAAACTCCTGACGGCGGCCCGCGGTCTCGAGCTGATTCAGACTTGAGGAACACTGAAATTGAACAACATGAAATGGCGATCTAACAATTCCGTCTGGCGCGGAACCTCCGCGGCCATGCTGACCTTCCTCGCCGGGGCGCTGACAGCAGATCCGGCGTCGGCGATCAGTGACAGCGCCGGCACAACCGGCTTCAATTTCCTGAAGATCGGCGTCGGCGCCCGGCCCACAGCCCTCGGCGGCGCTTTCACCGCCGTGCGCGGCGACCTCGAGGCGAGCTCCTGGAATCCGGCTGGTCTCCACGGTGTGGACCAACGCAGCGGCGTCCTGTCGCTGACGAGCTACCTCGTCGACACGGAGGCGGGATTCCTGAGTGTGGCGTCTCCCGGTGACAATCGCACCTGGGCTCTCAGCGTCAACTACGTGACCTACGGCACCATGCGTCGCACCGACGTCGACGGCGCCGACCTGGGTACCTTTGGCGCTTTCGACATGGCGACGTACATCACCGCCGCCCAGCCGGTGTGGAATCGGCGACTGACGGTGGGCGTCAATTTCAAGGCGATCTATTCCAGCATCGACGACTACACCTCCGATGCCTACGTCGTCGACCTCGGCGTGCTGGCACCGGGACCGCTCGACGGCATGGATCTCGGCGCTTCGTTGCTCAACATCGGCACGGTTCGCAGCGGCTTTAGGGATGGGTTCAAAGATTCGTTGCCGGTCATAATGCGATTCGGACTCAGCCATCGTCCGGCGCACGCACCGCGACCGCTCATGCTGCTCGCCGATCTCAACGTGCCGAATGACAATGACGCCTACCTGACCTTCGGCGCCGAAATGCAGATTGACAGCGGCCTCTACGTGCGTCCCGGGTACAGCCTGCAGCAGAGCGGTCTCGAGGGAGACGAGCCCCTCGGGCTGACGGCGGGTGCCGGTCTCGTCTTTCAGAAGTACCGGATCGACTACGCCTTCTCGTCTTTCCCCGCACTCGGCGACGTCCATCGCGTCTCGGTAGCCGGCGACTTCTAACCGCGGCAACGACGCGGTTAGAAGTCGTGCGGCGAGGCTCCCTATTTCAGCGCCGCACCCGTCATCGGTACGAATCTGACCGGCAGCAGCCGC
>CBDBIJ010000094.1:0-24570 GCA_965205655.1 Candidatus Latescibacterota bacterium | reverse complement strand
GAAGAAAATACTCTCATCGTCTTCACCAGCGACCACGGCGAGGGAATGGCCGCCCACCGATGGATCTCCAAGCTGATCCTGTGGGAGAACCCGGTCAGTGTGCCGCTGATCGTGAGCTGGAAGGGCGTCACCCCACCTGGCGTAGTCAACCGAACCCATCTGGCGTCTGGTACGGACGTTCTGCCCACGCTGTGCGACTATGCGCAGGTCACGGCGCCGCAATGCACGGGGATCAGCCTGCGTCCCTGTATCGAGGATCCGGCTACTGCGGGACGCGAATATCTGGTCTGCGAGCTCGGCGCCGACAGAGATGACCTGAGCAAGAAGGGCCGCATGGTGCGCACTGCACGTTACAAGTACATGGCCTTCTCAGAAGGAAGCAATCCGGAGCTGCTTTTCGATATGGAGACCGATCCCGGCGAGACGCGCACCTGGCTCACGATCCCGGGATTCGGCAGGAGCTGACGAACCACCGACGTCGTCTCGATGAGTGGATCGCTCGGACGGATGACGCCTTCGAGGTTCAGGTATAGCTGGCTCCTCAGCTGATTCCATCCATCTGTCGTTCCAGCCGCTGCCACCGATACAGCCTCGCCCACGCGCTCCGACTCATAGGCGGCCATGATGATCGCCAGGTTGTGGAGGGCAAACGTCAGCCCGTAGGCGGGTTCGCGACCCTCCATGACGGCCGATGCGAACTCGCGAAACACATTCTCATACGTAAGCGTAAAACTCACTCTGCCTTCTGGCACGTAGTGGACTGTCCATTCATCGCCTTGACCGCTGTGCAGATGTACGGTCTTGTCGTCTCCGACTCGCAACGTTCCCTCTTTGCCGTGTACTTCGATCACGTCCGGGCTGCTGCCGCGGGCGGACCAACTCACCTGAACTGACGAGGCGCCTCCCCCTTCGTGTCCCAGAATCGTCAGGGCCAGGTCATCCACTTCCCCATTCTCCACCTCGGCAACCCTGGCCATCACCGTCCGCACAGGCTTGCCCATGAAAATCTCGCACATGTACATGTTGTGATAGCCATTGTCTATGAGGGCACCCCCACCGCTGCGGGCGGATTTTATCCTCCAGTCCCGGGTCGTACCCGGGCACCCCGGGCCAGTGCCGACCGCTGGACACGGTTTCGTAGCGCCCCAGGAACGGCTGGCCGATCAGGCCGGAGGCCACGGCCTGGTGCATGGCGGCGTAGTGCGGAAAGTGGACGTAGTTGTGCTGGATGCCGAACACGACGCCGGCATCCCGCACGGCGGCCGCGACCCTGGCCCCGCTGGCCACGGATATGGTCAGGGGCTTCTCCGACAGGATGTGGCGTCCCGCATCGGCGCAGGCGACTGTCACCTCCTCGTGAAGGAAGTGCGGGAGCGCCAGGTCGACGAAGTCACTGGCCGTGGTATCCAGCAGCTCGCGATAATCTCTGAATCGAGCCTGTACCGGGACAGATAGCGCCTCACCGACGATGTCGAGATTCTCGGAACGGGATCGGCCAGAGCCACTACCTGCACCAGATCCCTCACGGCTGCGAAGCCGAGAACGTGGCCCGCCTGCACGACCCGCCCACAGCCGATGATGGCTGCTGTCAGCATATAACGTTCACTCTGTTTGCGGGATCACGATCAAAACCCGATCCTGTTCGATCTCCGCATTCACGGGAAGAGCGACTTTCTCCGGCTCGGCAAAGGGCCGATAGAGCAGCCGCGCCGCGCCATTTCGGATCGTGGAACGAAATTTCGACCAACTTCGATCCCCTTTCGAAGTGCTGCAGCACCAGGGCGTGCTGCGAGCCGGAGGCTGGATCTATTTTCCACGACTCGTGCGCGCCGACGTACACCGAGCCGTCGTGTGTTACCCCCGCGAGGGTCTGCTCGACGACACGCGACCGCCAGATGTTGTCCCGCAAGCTCGCGGCGCAGGCGGAGCGCTTCCTTCACATAGGGCCCCAGGGATGGAAAGCTGGCGATGCTGTCGACCTGGTTGATGCCCTCGATCACGATGATATGGCCGAAGCGCAGGCATTTGTTCACCAGCCCGAAATCGAAATCGCCGCTAATACAGCAGCTCGGTTTGACCTCGGGGAAGACGGCTTCCTGCATCGGGATGTGATCCTGCCCGAAGTATCGGGTATAGAGCGCTGTGCAGTACGGCATCATCCGATCCCAGCCGGTCTCGAGGGCGAGTGGGATGCCATCCGTCGCAAGCCTCTCAGAAAAGGCGGCTACCGCGTCGAGTAAGCTCTGATGGGCGCTGGAGTCGATGCGCCCAGGCGCGCCCGGATTGAAATCCAGGTGGTGCGGTTCGCCGGAGATGATCTTGTCGATCAGGAACGCCTGTGCGCCCAGCTCGTGCGTCTTCTCCCACTCGTCCATGATAATTTGCCGAAACTCCGGATGGGCCATATTCCCGGCCACCATCCGCGGCACCGTGTAGCCCATCAGGTGCAGGAGGCTGTCGAAACCGAAACCGAGCGGCATTTGAGGGTCGCCGTACGGATTCTGAATCGCATACTTGTGCAGGGTCTCCCTGTACCAGTCCGTCTCCACGTTCATCTGGTTGGCGTTCGCCCACATCAGAACCGTGATGCCCATCCCCTGACATTCCTCGATAGCGGCAGCAAATTCCTCGCGAGTGCCGAGTCGGGGATCCGGCACCGAGAAACTCGGATAGTTGGCGTCTACGCCGCCTTCGTGCCAACCGGAAAGCTGGAGGACGTCGATACCCGCCCGCTTCACCTCGGCTGCGTATTGTGGCAGGTCTTCGAAGCGCAGGCGCACGCGGCCTTCCGGCGTGGACATGAACGTGGCCTGCCAGGCGTCCCAGCGCGCCATGCCGCCCTCGTCGGGTTCAGGCTCAGCCACATTCTGATTGAACCAGCTGCGAAAGGTCCTGGCCGACTCCCACCAGCCGCCGGCGTGGAACCGCATCACGACGGGTGGGCTGGTATAGACATCGTGCCCGCGCAGGAATGGGAAGAAAACCCAACCCACGGCCGCGCCGATGGCGACATCGTCATCGGCCTGGCTGGGATGGGGCCACACCTGCGGCCCCCAGCGTCCGGCCGGATTCGCATAGCTGGCGCACGGGCTCAGCTCGCCCCAGAACGCCGAGAACGCGACCTCGGGATTGTGATTGCCGAAATAGACCGCCCGGCCGGTGTGCTTGTTGTACAGCGTCGCCCACGACATTGACAGATTCTGTTGCCAATAATCCACTGACGTGCCGGGGTAGGAATAGGCAAACGTCGGGCGGGCGGGGCCTATATAGCTGCCGGGAAAATCGCGGTAGAAAACAAACTCCTCACCGCCCCAGACGAGTCCGGGGCAGCACAGGAGCTATAATCAGGAGGTGTGGAAATAGACAGACGGCGATCCTACCCTTCCTTTGTAATTAGCCATCACAAACGCCGGGGCTATCCCGGCAGGAAGAGGAGAATCGCCATGGCACAACCTAAGCCGAGCACGACGGAAATGTCCATGCCCACGTTCGAAACGCTAGAAGAGTGGACACGCTCGCAGATTCAGTCGCTGATGCAGTCGGTTCTGGATGAAGAAGTCACCCATGCGCTGGGACGGTCACGGTACGAGCGACAGGCACCGTTGGACGCAGCCGGCGGCTACCGCAATGGGTACGGGAAGCGGCGGCGACTGTCCTTGACCTCGGGCACGATCGAGGTGAAACGCCCTCGGGTGCGGGGTCTGGAAGAGCGATTTGAGAGTGCGGTACTGCCGCTGTTCGCCCGGCGCACCCAAGAAACAGGTCAGCTGCTGCCAGAGCTTTACCTGCACGGTTTGTCTCAGGGAGACTTCGAGCTGGCGCTGCGCGGCCTGCTGGGCAAGGGAGCGCCTTTGTCGGCGTCCTCGATCGCTCGTTTGCGTGAGAAGTGGATCGTCGAATACAACGCCTGGCGCAGCCGACGACTGGACGACTGGATGACCGCGAGCTCGTCTACGCCTGGGCGGACGGGATCTACGTCAAAGCCGGTCTTGAGAAGCAAAAAGCCGCTCTCCTGGTGGTCATCGGCGCGATGAGCGATGGGCGCAAAGAAGTCCTGACGATTGTCCCGGGCTATCGCGAATCGACAGAGTCGTGGGCGGGCGTACTGCGCGATCTGCGTGACCGCGGACTGAGCGTGGCGAAGTTGTTGGTGGCGGATGGGCACCTGGGTATCTGGGCGGCCCTGGCAGAGGTCTGGCCGGAGACGGCTGAACAGCGATGCTGGAATCACCGCATCCTGAACGTGCTGGATAAGCTGCCAAAACGCGTGCAGGTCGAAGGGCGGCACCTGCTGACACAGATCCCGTACGCGCCGACCCGTCAGGAAGCGACGAAACGTCGCGATCAATTCGCCAAACGGTTTCGCCGCGAGTGTCCAGACGCCGTCGATATCCTCGAGCGCGATTGGGACCGGTATGGTGACATTCTACGACTTTCCCGAGGCCCACTGGCAACACCTGCGCACCACCAACGTCGTCGAAAGTCCCTTCGCTTCGGTACGGTTGCGAACCAATGCGGCCAAACGATACAGGAAGGTGGCCAATGCCACCGCCCTCATTTGGCGGGTACTGATGGTGGCCGAGAAACGATTCCGGCGACTCAATGCACCGCATCTCATGGCTGACGTCTACGCCGGGGAGTGCTACGAAAACGGATCACCCATCGCGCAAAGGAAGAAGATCGCCGCCTGAGTCGTTTACACACCATTTGACCCAAGCTCCAGCACAGATACCAGTCGTCCTGCTCGCCCCAGTTGGCCATGCCGCCGATGCACAGCGGGTAGATTTCTTCTATCGCATGGTCGGAATCGTTGCGGACCTCGAGCTGGGCAGTCAGCGTGTGCCCGTCCAGTTCGATCTGTTGGCGAACGGCGACGGCGAGCTTGCCCTCTGGCGTTTCGACCTGGGTCCAATACAGAACCGCCCGATTCCCATCGATCGTACAACTCGCAAGCGACTGCCCGGTCGCGTGCAGGTAGGTAATTCCATCCGGCATCTTGACCATCAGGCGCCAGTTTTCCGCCAGCCGCTGCTCGGAAACCAGTTCGATGCCGAGACCCGCGTGCGAACAACTGAGGATTCTTCCGTGCTCGGGATCGAATTCGAGCCGTATGTGTTCGTTGGCCAGGACGTAGCTCTGCATTCACGGGACCTCCGGACCCGAGCTCAGAATCACTCGACAGGGGACGGCCGTTTCATCATAATAGCGACGACAGCCGAACGCAAAGTATCCGTTTCTGCTAGCAGGTCAGGGAGCAAACGAACATGAGCATCACAGCAGAACTGCTGTTCGACACCAAAAACGAAGTGGGCGAAGGCCCAATCTGGGACTATGAGAACAACATCCTCTACTGGGTCGATATTATCGGCAAGGAGTTGCACTGCCACGATCCGGCGACCGGCAGTCATGAAATTCGGACGCTGCCGGAGATGCCGGGGACAGTCGTGTGCCGGCAGTCGGGCGGACTGGTGCTCGCGCTCCAGAGCGGCTTCGCCTTCTACGACATCGAAACAGAGGCGGTCACTCCGATCGCGGATCCGGAAAGTGATATCCCGACGAACCGATTCAATGAAGGCAAGTGCGACCCTGCCGGCCGTCTGTGGGCCGGCACCTTACCGATGAGCGAGGACAATCCGGCGGGCAGCCTGTATCGGCTCGATACGGACCTCAGCGTCCACAGGATCTTTGACAACGTCACCATCTCCAACGGCATCTGCTGGACCAAAGACGCCAAGACGATGTACTACATCGATACGCCAACGATGAAGATTGAGGCCCTCGACTATGACAATGTGACGGGCGCCGTCGAGAACCGGCGGGTCTGTTGCCATGTCTCCAAGGAAGAAAACTGGCCCGACGGCATGGCCATGGATGTCGAGGGGAAACTGTGGGTCGGCCACTTCTTCGGCAGCCACGTGCGCCGCTGGGATCCCGATACCGGCAAGTGCATCGACAAGATCGAACTGCCGTGTTCGAATGTTACCGCCTGCGCCTTCGGCGGCGAAAATCTCGACACGCTCTACATCACGACTGCGGCAAGCGGCGTGCCCGAGGAGAACCGCGCGCAGCAGCCTCTGGCCGGCGGTTTGTTCGTTGCCGATCCCGGTGTGCGCGGCGAGAAGTCATCGAAATTCGCGGGGTGAGTCGGCCATCCGAGCGCGATCACTTCCCCCCGGCCACTTCGGCGAGAAGGTGACGTAGCCCGTCGATCCCGGTGCGTTGGCAAGAGGACGGGGTGCGAGCTGCAGTCAGAAAGGTCTCGCGAAACCCGGAACCGCTGATGAGCGCGACGATGGTGCCTCCGGTCCCCAGGCTTCCCGAATCGAGAAGGCGATTGAGGCCCGCCAGGCAGGCTCCGCTGGAGGGCTCCACGTACAATCCCTCCTTGCGGCCGAAATCGGCAGCCGCCTGTAGCGCCTCCTCGTCGTTGACGGACACGAAGAACCCATTCGCGGCCCGCACCGCCTTCAGGGCGTCGGCCCCGTCGGGCGGAAAGGCGTGGGCAATCTTGACGAGTATGGAGGGTGGAGGATCGTGGTATGGCAACGCCATGAGCTCCTCCTGTTTCTGGAGGCCCCGCTCGAACGCCACCTCGAGGCCGTTGTAATCGCTGGGCACCACGCCGACCATCCTGGGTATGTGGGATATTCTGCCCAGGCGCTCCAGATCGACGAAGCCTCGCCAGATACCCGCGATAGTACCTCCACCGCCGACTGGCGCCAGCATGTAGTCCGGAGCGCCTCCGAGTTCCTCGACGATCTCGTAGGCGATAGTCTTGTTCCCTTCGCTCTGGTAGGGATTGGAATCTCGACAGGTCGTGCTCACGTAGAGTCCCAGATCGCGGCACGCCACAGTCACCTGCTCTACTACCAGATCTATCTCCGCATCCACCTCCACCAGGCTGCTGCCCACGGCGGCCATCGGAAAGATGCGCTCCCACGGGACTCCGGACGACATGACAGCTATGCTGGTCATGCCGGCGCGGGTGGCCATCGCCGCATTGGAGATGCCGGCGCTACCGGTGGAGACCACGACCGAGGTTCGAGCCCCGATTTCGCGGCCGTGGTTGATCGCCATGGCGAGTGAGCGGTCTTTGTGAGACCCGGTCGGATTGCGCGATTCGTCCTTTACGAGGATCCGGTTCCCCTTGCCCTCTCTTAGGGGAAGCAGCGGCGTTCCCCCTTCGCCCAGGGTGGAAATTCCGCCGGGGTCATCGACTGGGAGCAAAGGCCAGAATCTCCACATGCTGTTCCCGAAACGCGCATCCCATTCAACCCCGTCGTAGTCGTAGGCAAACTCGAGATACCCCTGGCAGGCCGAGCACAGCTGGGCAGTCAGTGCGGTCTCCCTTTCACCGCAGTCGGAACAGATGATCTCGAATCGGGGCACGGCGGCTCCTTTGAGGCTTTCGGCGTGAAGCACGAAAGGTAGGCTTACTGGAGATCGACACCAACGTGGACCCGCGAGGCGACCAGGACCTGATTCTTGACTACGGGGAGGCAAAAACGCTAAATCCGTCTGGCACGCAGCAGCTCTTTGGTTGCTCAGGAGAGTAGGGAGAGCCGATGGACGTTGCCGAGATTGTCATGCACATGCACATCGACGGGTTTTGCGTCATTCCGGACGTCATCCCGAAAGACGAGGTGCGGCACGTGCTCGAGAGCGTCGAGCGCACTACGAAGAGGCTGCAGCCCGAGCGCTTCCCCGAGGATGGCGAGGAGTCCGGTCAATGGACCGATCCCGACTTCATCGAAAACGGCAAAGAGGCGCGTCCACGAGGTCTCCTCAACCACGACCAGTCGTTCGTCCCCTACCTGAACGAGCCGCAACTGGCAGGCGCGCTGGAGGAGCTCTTAGGTCAGCATTATCTGGCCCAGGACTGCGGTGTGGCAGTCGGTATCGGCACCAAGCGGCGTGGGTTGCATTGCGACTGGCCCTACAATCAGAGCGAAGACTACTCCGGCAAACTTTTTACCGGCTTCCCTGAGGTTCCCGTCCTCATCAACACATTGTGGATGCTGACCCCCTTCACTGAAGAGAATGGCGCGACCGCTGTGGTGCCGGGTAGCCACCGATACGGAAGATTCTCCGGGAGCGGCGTCGACCTGAACAATTTCGCGCGCTACCCCACCGAGTTGCAGGCAACAGGCGAGGCCGGTAGTATGCTCATGCTCGACGCCCGCACCAGGCACAGCGTCATGCCCAACCGTTCCGGCGCACGGCGGTCTTGCCTCATCATGCGCTGGATCCCGTGGTGGTTCAATATGGGGGTTTGCAGGGATGGATCACTGGAACGGAAGTATTGGATTGACGCCCTTGGCAAGAGCATGCGGAGGGAGGCCCTCATCAAGCGCGAGGTCTACGAGGGCCTGCCAGCCGATGTGCAGCCGCTGTATCGCCACTGGGTCGAACCGTAGGTGCTACACCTTCTCCAGTGAAGCCAACTCGGATTTGACATAGGCAACTGCCTTGGCCGCCAAGTCTTCACCAGGGTAACTCCGTTTTCCCAGATGTTCCGGGTAGAGCATGCCCTGGTAGCCAACCTCCTTCAAGGCAGCGAGGATGAGCGGTATGTCGAGGCGTCCTTCGTCGAGAGCGAGTTCCTGCCCGGCAGGCCATCGCTCAGTGTGATTTCGCAGCTGGCAAAAATGGATCTTGCCCCCAAACTCCCTGACCAGCGATGGCACATCTCCACCGGCGATATCCATCCCCGTACACAAGGTCACGCCGTTGGATGAACTGGGCACCTCGTTGACTAGCCTGCGCAGCTCCACGTGAGTGCCGAGCAGGAACGGTCCGCCCCACGCGTCCGCCCTGAAATCACCGAAATCTTCGAGGCGCACACCCTCCGCGACGGCCCATTCGCGTACGCCATCCGGTAGGAGCCGGTGGAGGCTGTGAGTCCCGATGCCGATCCCGCTCGCTTCCGCTACAGAGATCAGCTCACGGTAAACGTCGATGAGACGCTCCCAGCATTCTTCCTCTTTCGCAGGATCCGTCGGTTTGCCGATGTTGACGTAGTACAACACCGACGTGAGGCCAATCTCTCCGAATATTTCGATCGTTCGCAGCATCGCATCGATGCAACGACGCTCTCGATTCAGCAAGACGTCCGGATTCGATGATCGCTCACTGCGCCAGGGCCGCGGAGGCCACTTCGCAAACCAGTAAATGGCGCTGGGAACTTCCAGGCCGTTCTCCTCCAGCCTCTCCTTCACGTCTCTGAGGCTGCCCGGATCCGGATACCCGTTCTCCTCATATCCTGGAAACGAACCGAGAAAGACTCGGTCGACGCCGAGTTCCCTACAGCGGTCGACGGTTGCTTCTACATCGGTCGAGGCTCGAGTTCCAACGTGCATCGGTTTCACCTCACTCGCTTCGTCGTGTGAATCGTCACTATTATAGCACAACTCCACGAGCAGGGCACCGTTTATCCTCATGAAGATTCCGAGCGACGCGCACTTCGATTTTGGCGGGAGAAGACTCTACCGCTAGTAGGTGAGGTCGGCCTCGGCGAAATGGCGCTGCAATCGCCGGTTGAGGGCGATATGAATGACCACAGCCGCGGCTACCACCGCCACCACCTGGCCAACCTGCGAAAAATGTGACGATAGAGCCGCCCAGTGTGCACTTCCGAAGCCGATCAACCCCGCGGCGCCGAGGAGAGGTACCGTGATGCTGATTTTCTGAAGGGTGACGCTGCGAAAAGCCATCAGTCTTGGCATGTAGCATGTGCCGATTGCCTGCACAGCAGGTGTTGTCAGAAAGGTCAATGCCAGCGGGAACACGATCGACGGAACTGCCGACCAATCCGGTGCTTCGTGCACAGTCATCGAGCACAGGACCGCTGCCGTGTAGAACACCGCCAAGGTCACGCCGACATATCGTGCGTTGGCAAAGGCAGAAAACCAGAAGTTGATTTGCCCTTGCAGCCGCCGGGACAGCGGATACAGAAACTTCGGACGCAGATCCGCGAGGCGGTCTTTGTTTGTTGGCATGGCGCACTCGAAGGCCCATGCCGCGACACATACACTCGTTATCTTCCATACAATATTTGCACGTATCGGCTCACCCGAATCGGCGTCCACGAGAACGAAAAACTCGTACAATTCCCGTACCCACGTCGTTAAACCCTTCATCATTGTTGCCTGGTCGAACATTTCGCGATTGATGCCGAAGACGGCAGGCACAGCAACCGCCCCCGCAACGAAAAACAGTGGTCGCTTGTATGCGCCCAGTCGATGCGCTCCCGCGAAGTAGTCTCCGGTCTGCTCATGTTCGAACGCCTTCACCCAGCTCAACAGACTACTACCCAGATAGCCGCGCCTCCAATCCGCCCTGGTCGGTTTTGCGTGCGCCAGCAACTCCCCCCGATGGCTTGCGTCCGTATACATCGTGAAACCACTGATCAAGGACCGCCGGGGGCCTTCCTTGAGATCTCTGAGATTGTTCAACCCGAAGACGCGATATGAGGCGGCTGCGGCAGCCGCGAGGGCCAAACCACTGACCAGCCAGGGATGTCGCACTCCCAATGATGCAACCGCGTTAGCCACCACCAGTCGGCCGCCAATCAGACCGAGGCGCGACTTCACGAGACCGCGGCCGGTGCTGACTTGAGCGTGCACGGACAGCGCATACCAGAAAGCGGCGATAGCAGCGGCCGCCAGGGGCGTTACTTCTCCACCTGCAAGGTGATGCACCCATGGCGTCGCCACCGATATGACCACACCACAAAAAATTGTCGCCAGACCGAAATCTCGGCGTGCTCCGGGCAGAGTCCACGAAAACCTGCCATTGAACACCTCCGCGATGCTCGCACCAACGAGGAATCCCCAGGCAAACGGCAAGGCCACCAGCACCACGTTGCCGCTATCTGGGAAGTACCACGCCTTGAATCCCACGTGCTTCTCCACCATCAGAAACACTTTATGGAATCCGATCAGAGGCGTTCCGATGACTGCCAGTACCACGATCATTGACGAGCGCCAGTACAGGCGGGTGAAGGCGTATGCGTTCATTGGTCGCTGTTGAGCAAGAAAGGAAACATGCGTTCCAGATTGAGGGGACGACTCTCTACTTCGACGCGATACTTCTCCTTGAATCCGCTGAGTTTATCACCGGCGTCGCGCACGAACAGCTGTGCTTGCCCGTTGTTGCCCCGCTGTTCACAGACAAACTCGTCGTCGAAACTCGCCGGCAACACCCCGTCCTTGGTAGTTACCATCCACTCCTCATACCGCTCGTGGAGGTCGTCCAGACTTGTGTTTACGGTAATCCTGCCGTCGTTGAGGCAGACGATCCAATCGACGATCTGTTCGATGTCGCGCAAGATGTGCGACGAGATGACGATCGTGCACTTGTCCTCGTGGAGCAGGGCGAGAAAGAACTCCAGCAGGCGTTGGCGGGCGATCGGGTCGAGAGCACTGACTGGTTCGTCGAGCAGCAGCAGCTCGGGATGATGACACACTGCCAGGATGAGCCCCAGTTTCTGCACATCCCCCGGACTGAGCGTGGCAACCTTCTTCGCCCGGTCGAGCTCCAGCTCGGCAAGCAGGCGATCCTGCCTATCGGTGTCCCAGCGCTCGTAGAAAGACGCCACGTAGCGCAAATGCTGTTGCACCGTCATCCACTCGAGAAACCGGTTCTCCTGATAGACGACACCCATCCGACTGAGCTCCTCCGGGCCCAGCCCTGCCGCGTCCTTATCGAGGGTCGCGCATGAACCCTCCGTCGGTAGCAGCAATCCCAGCAGATGGTGAAGAAGCGTCGTTTTACCGCTGCCGTTGCGCCCGATGAGACCGACGACGCGGTGTTCCGGCATAGCCAGCGAGATATCTTCGAGTGCCGTCGTCTCGCCGTAGCGCTTGGTCAGCTGTTTGACCTCGAAAGCGATCCCCATGGCTTACTCCTCCTGATTTTTCATCATGTCGCGAAACAGGCTCACAGCTTCTTTTTCTTCGATGTCCAATTGCCGTATGGCTGTAATGGCAGGCCGCAGGACTCGCTGCAGCTGCTCGATTCTGGCCGCCTCAAGCTGCTTCTGCCGCAGGCGTCCGACGACGAGCGGGCGGCCGGGCCTGCGCTCCGCGACTCCTTCCTTCTCCAGAAACCCGTAGGCCTTGCTGATCGTCATCGGGTTGACCCCGAGCTGGGCCGACAATACCCTCGTGGTTGGCAGGTCGTCCCCAGGCGCCAGAACACCGCTGGCGATTTGAAACCTCACCTGGTCCATGACCTGGCGAAATACCGGAACGCCGCTGTGAACATCGACTGAGATGAGCATCTCAACAGCCTGTTTTCTGGTTTGTCGTGGCCATCTGATTACTCTGTATATCTCTAATCTAAGCGTATTAGCGTATATGTCAAGTAATACACCATAACGAAGTAGATCTTGCCATTGTCAGGTCAGTGTCCCTACTTGTGCCGCAGACGGAAAGCCAACTGGCAGGAGAGAGAGATTCAGGATGGAAGCAGCATTCGTGACGACTGAGCAGCTTCAGGCAGGCCTCGAGCGCGTCTTGAAATCGCCCAGAGAGTCCGGTTCGCTGATAGCTATTTTCTTGCGCCTGTCAGAGGGCGAGCGCGAAGCGCCTCAGGAAGCGCGGCTGAGCAAGACCGGGGGGGTACAGGGAGATCGGTGGAGGGCTTCGGGCGCACCCGTAAACACACAGGTGACTCTCATGAACGTCCGCCTCCTCGACCTCGTGGCCGCCGGTGACCTTCAGCGGCGCGGCCTCGCGGGCGACCAACTCATCGTGGATTTCGATCTGAGTGAAGGCAATCTGCCGGCGGGACAGCAGCTTCAGATCGATGACGCCACTCTTGAGGTCAGTGCGCAGCCCCACACCGGTTGTAGAAAGTTTACTGAGCGCTTCGGTACCGACGCGTCACGGTTCATCAACGCGCCGGACCGTGCCGATCTGCATCTTCGGGGCATCAACGCCTTCGTCGTCCGGTCCGGGACCGTGCAGGTCGGAGCTGAGGTGCGCAAATTGCAATAGGGGCCGGTCGATGCCTAGCAGCCCGTGGCTAAAGCCCCGTTTGGGAAGATTTGGGGTGGCCTGAGATTCGTGGTGCGAGTTGCCGCCAATGGCGACGAAAATCGAGCAGTGCCCGAGAGTTGAACCACGGGCGGCGACAAAGCGCGCCAAGGCGCGAAAACCTGAGTGATGAGAGACGAAATGAGGGAAAACGCCTTCCTCATACCCCTCGGAGTGCCCGCACCGAAGAGGGTGCGCATGAGGAGGCCGAAATTGCAGCCGCACACGTGAATGACGAGGCGTTTGAGGATGTTTTGTCGGCCCCGAAGAAACAGTCGTCGCATACCGCCGGTTTCGAACAGATGAGCATACGGGCGTTCGAGCAGCTCGCCGCGCTTACGCCGCAGCGCCTGCCCGCGGTTGCCGCGAATGCGTCGGCGATTGGCATACACCGCCTGTTGTGCTTCCGCTTTGTCCTTCCAATCTCGACGCCCGCGATCCGGTTCGGAAATGTAGCTGCGAATGGCACTGGCTTTGAGATCGACCAGCACCTCGTTGCTGTGATACCCCTTGTCGGTGACGACTTCCGACAACGGTTTGGGATGCAGATGCTTCCTGGCCTCGGGATCCTGCGACACGGCCTCCAAGTTCAATTCGGTTCGCACCAGCATCCACGGCAGCGATTCGGTGTCGCCTTCATCGGCACTCGGCAGACTCACGGCGACGATCGCCTGGGTGTCCATGTCCACCGCCGTCTCCACCTTGTGCGCCAGATGGGTGCGACGATCCTTCGTCTTGGTAATGCGGGCATCCGGATCGTGCGGGTGTTCCCAGTCCTTATTGGACGCTTTCTTCGGGCGCTTCTTGTCGATTCTGGCCAGATCCTCTCGCGTTGGCGTCTCGATGCCCGAGGCCTTGGCCAACTTCGTGAGAAACTCCTCGTAACTTTCGCCCGTGTCCCGGCGCACGATGCTGCGCATGGCGGCGTTGGCATCCAGCGTCGTGGCGTCGACGCCCAGCGTCTTCCCCTTCAGCAGGTTCGATGTGGCCAGCACCTTCAACACCCACTCGAAGACCTCATGATGCGTCTGGAAGTCGATCAGCCGGCGCGTGCGAGACACCGTCGAATGATCGGGCGTAGCCTTGTCGAGCTCGTAGCCGAGGAATGCCCGCAACGACAGCGAATCGGCGACGCGCCAGGCGATCTCACGCTCCGAGTCGATGCCCTCGAAATAGCCGATCATGAGCAGGCGGAAATAGACCCCGGGCGGGATGCCGGGCCGACCGGCGCCCTCGGCGTAAAACGTCGTGCACCGCTCTTCCACAAACTCGTCGAATCCGTGCTTGTCCAGCACCTCATTCAATCTCTTGTAAAAAGGATGTCCCGGAGCCCTCAGGTGCTGCGTCGCCACCCACAGCTGAGCTTGGCTCGCGCGCTTCCGTTTTCCCAACGCCATGACAGCATCTCCCCTGCAAGGTTGATGCTCAAAGGTAAGGAGAGGCTCCTCATCCGCGCCGCAAGAAAATCACCGACTTTCACCACAGGCTGCTAGGGCCACCGGCGCGCGCGCTCAGTTTTTCTGCAGAGCCGCCAACCGTTCCGGAGCGCGTCCGATATAGTTCAGGGTCTCCAGATTCGCCAACAGGCCGCAGGGCTCGAAGGTGAACTCGCCTGGATAGTCTATGGCGGCCAGCGTTGAGAAGATTTCGTGCCACTGGATTTCATCTCCGTCGACCAACGGCGGATGGTGGCCGTTGCCGTCCCGGAACCCCTGCAGATGGATGTGGCGGAGGTGGCGTCCACAGCGGTTGATGATCGCCCTCGCCTCGCCGGCTACGGTCATGGGATTCGTGCCTTTGGCATCGAACTCGTGGGCTACGTCCAGAATCATGCCCACCTGGGGATGATCCAGACCATCGAGAAACCTCACGCGATCCTCGACCTTCACCCCTTCCCTGTTGAAGTTCTCCACAGCAATCACGGCGGCGGTCCCCTCGACGTGTCGCGCCAGCTCCCCGTAACTCTTCTCCACGATCTCCTCCGCCCGGGCGTGGCAGCACCAGAATGAACCACCCAATTCGAGTAGGGTATCGATCTGCCGCCGGCACACATCCACCCGCTCCTGGCGCCCGGACTCGGTGTCCACTCCGTCGAAGGTGGTCTTGTAGGCGTGATAGGCGACCACCTCGACGCCACTCTTGCGGCAGGTGGAGTCGACGAGCCGCATCGATCGGATATCGCTCAGCTCGTACTGGTCCGGGCTCTCCACGAGTTCGATGCGCCTGATACCTTCCCGGACGAGCTCCCCCAGGGCTTCCTCTCCAAAGGGGCGATAACCCTGGAACACCAGGGTGGAGATGGAGAGGCGTTTGCTGATTTCTTCCGCCGTATAGTAGGCACTTCGCTCATTCATGTGCGCTCCTCGCGCGTGTCGTCCTCGAAAACCCCTCGACAGAGCAAGACCGTTTCACCATACTTTCGAAGGGCAGCCTGCTGTTTTCCGCCATCCGCTCAAAGTGCGTCCAGGGTTAAATAAACAAGCATAAATGGCCATGCAAGCTCTTGCCACTTATGAGGATGCGCACCACGACCAGTTCATGGAGCAGGGCTATCTGCGGCTGGGCAAGGTCCTCTCAGCTGACGAACTGGACGCCCTGCAGCAACGTATCGACGATATCATGCTGGGCCGCGTCAGATACGAGCACATTCGGCTTCAGCGCGTGGCAGAGGACGGTGCGTTGCTCCGGACCATGGGCAACGAGCTGCCGACACTCTTGTATCGGCGCATCGACGACCTCGAGCAGGACCCACTCTTCCTGGCGTATATCCAGCATCATCTGTTCCGCCAGATCGCCCGGCGCTACATCGGCGAGGAGGTGTCCGTCTTCCGCTCGATGTTCATGAACAAAGCCCCCGGGCAAATCCAGCCCATACCCTGGCACCAGGACGTGGGCATCGGCTGGGGCATCGACACGAACCCCATCACTACTGTGTGGACGGCGCTCGACGACGCGATTGTGGCTACCGGCTGCATGCAGATCGTGCCGGGCAGCAACCAGCACGGTATCATCAACGAGCAGCACTTCCTCCCCGAGGAGGATGAGACCCGCACGCTCCGCCGGAAGCGGTGACCGAACTGGAGGCGGAAACCGGGGAGGCCATCCTGCTGCACAACCACCTGCTGCACCGGTCGGGGACCAACGTCACCACGTCGCTCCGCCGCGCCTTCAGCGTGACGTATATGGACGCAGAAACTCGTACGCTGGACACCGGTCAGACCTTTCCCGTCGTCTTTGGCGAGGGCGCGCTGGATCCGGCGACCGTAGACGGCAAGGCGGCCGAACTGGTAAAAACATTCTACGGCTGATACCCCCGCTGCATTTGCGCTCACACGAGAGCCGTAGATCGCCATGAACATGGATGCCGTACTGCATAATCTGGGCGTACGGGACGATACACTGTCCGAGGATGAAAAGAGGTTTTCCGAGGATGAAAAGAGGTTTCTGGATGAAAAAGGCTACCTCCCCCTGCCGGACTTAATGACCCCGGAGCAGATAGCGTCACTTGGAGCTCGCCTGGAGGAACTCATCAGGATTGAAGGCGAGGATGCTGGCAAGGAAGTGAATCAGGAAGCGGGCACGAAACGGTTGAGCGATCTGATCAATAAGGATCCCATGTTCGATCTTTGCTACACCCATCCCCGCCTACTGGCAGGCATCGGGCATATTCTGACGTCCGATTTCAAGGTGCATTCGCTCAACTGTCGCTTTCCGATGCGCGGACAGGGTCTCCAGCCGTTGCACATGGATTGGGCACCGGCAAATCCGGACGCCCAACGGCGGTTCGAAGCTGGAGAATACTTCGTTGCCAACTCCTTATGGCTGCTCGACAGCCTTTCCGAGGAGAATGGTGCGACTAGACTTGTTCCCGGCTCACACCAGTTCAAGAAAGCGCCGGCCGAAATGATGGATGACCCCGGAAGACCGCATCCCGATGAGATGCCTGTGACTGCCCCGGCAGGTACAGTCGTAGTATTCAATGCTCACACCTGGCACCGCGGCGCTGTGAACCACAGCGACAGATCCAGACGGGTGGCGCACATGGCGTTTGTCCGCCGCGAACTTCCGCAACAGACGGATCAAAGGAAATATCTCCGGGCCGAAACCGAGGCCAGGCTGACAGAGGAAATGCGCGTCTTGCTGGATGTGTAGGAATCGATTTACGTGGCGGTCATGGCGTAGGCTTGTGCGGCGGTATTGTGAAAGAGGGCGGATCGGTCGGCCTGCGGCAGGTCCTCCGTCCAACGTAGGAACATGCCGTACAGATCTGGAACGCTGACGCCCGCTACCTTGTCTACGGGATAATTGCTGGCGAACATACACCTCCCGCTTCCGAACGTCTCGATGACTTCCCGCACCAAATCCCGCACCTTGGCCTCTTTTGCCGCGTCCCGGTGGTAACCATCTCGGGCAAACCAGAGCATTGACAGCTTCACGTAGATATTTGGGAGCGCGGCCAGTGCGCGCATTCCCTCGCGCCACACCTGTTCGTGCGCTTCATCTTCTCCGTCGTGGAGATTGCCGAGATGGTTTACGACAACCCGGAGCGTGGGGAAGTCCCGAAAGAGTTCGGCCGCATCCATGATCTGATGCGGATTGCACTGCAGATCGAACGACCAGCCGCCACTTTCCAGCAGGTCGACGCCTTCGCGGAAGAGGTCGCTGCGCACAAGCTCACCGCTCTCCACTTGAGGCCAGGTCAGGTCCGGGTTGTGGGGATGGTGGTTGAGGATCATGCGGACACCGCGCAGATGCCCGCCGGATTTCTCGCTGTGCTGCTGCAGCAACTGCTCTGCTTTCGCCGTGTCCCGGGCCAGGTGGACGTAAGCGACGATGCCGAAGGGAAGGTCCTCCGGCATCGATTCGAGCTCAGAGCGCACCCATTTCGTCTCGCCAACCGGGTCGAGCGCAGCTCCCCCTTCCATCTGTCCGACGATGGTCTCCACATGGACTCCGGACACAAGCTGCAATTGGGCAGGTAGCTCGCTCATGTCTGCCTCGTAGTGAGAGGCCAGATAGGCCGGCAGTCGCTCGAGCGTCGCCTCACCGAGGTTGGCATTGGGGCGATTGGGGAGGTCCCACAGATGGAAGTGTGGGTCGCATATGGGGATGGTCTTGTCGGCGCTCATCGCAACATCGAGTTTCCAGCTGGCTCGAGGATGTCGGCGCGGAATCGGCTGACTTCACGGCGACCGCACAACCAGCAGAGGAGGGCATCGTGAAAGTGCAATGGATGAATCACACCGGCTTCGTGGTCCGCGATATGGAGCAGGCCCTCGCTTTCTACCGGGACACCCTTGGTTTTGTGGAGGAGAGAAATGCCGTAATCGAAGGGGAGAGAATTTCCAAACTCACCGGGTACCCCGACGCCAAGCTCCATGCGGTCACTCTGGGAATCGGAGACATGAGACACTCCATCGAGTTGTTGCAGTATCTCAATCCTGCCGGCGTCGAGTCGGAGACCAGGAGCTGCAACGAAATCGGGACCGCTCACCTCGGTTTCGTCGTGGACGATCTGGATGCTTTCCACCAGGCGCTGTCGTCGTCAGGTATCAGGTTTGTCAGCTCTCCCGCAGTCCGCCCTGACGCGGAATATCCCTGGGCGAAAAAGGCCTGTTATTTTCAGGACCCAGAGGGGAACTGGCTGGAGTTCGCCGAGCGCGATTCCCCACCACCGGGCGCGACCGCGTGCTAGCCACTGCGGAGTAGTCCGGCAATGTAGCCACCGGTGCCGGTCGCGCAAATCTTGCGAGCGATTGCCAGATCGACCAGCTTCGTGTGATCCATGATCATCGACTCCCACGCATACTGCTTCGAGCCGGCCGACAGCCCCAGGGGGTATGCCGGCGCCGAGGAGCACCTTCGCGTCGTTCAGAAAGCTCAGGCACACCACCATCAGCCCGCCTTTCGGATCCGCGACGGCGTCGAGGGGCCGTCGGCTGTCCTCGACCCAACCGCTACTGCCTCGTCAGACGACCTGCCGGACGTCAATTTCCGAATCGACAAGGATGTTGGCCGCGTCCTGTGGGACTACGAGGGAGAGACCTACACAAAACACTTCTACCCACCCAACCTGAGGAATCTCGAGTTTACGCCGCACAGCCTCATTGGCGAAATGGACTACGCCGGCATCGACAAGGTACTACTTCACACCGACTCGATGCTGGGCGAGAGCAACGAATTCCAGGCCGAGTGCGTACAAAAATACCCGCACCGCATCCTGTCGATGGCGCTGATAGACGAACTGCAGATTCACAGCAACGTCGATGCGGTGATCGAGGGCGTTACCACGGCTATTCAGGATCTGGGGCTCCACGCTATCAAGTTCAACTGCTCCGGCTACGCCGTTAGCCCGGAGCCTTGGGATAGGGGGCCGTACCAGCAGCTCTGGTCCGCCCTTTCAACGCTGGGTGTGCCGGTGTTTTTCACTTTGGGTACCGGGCCGGGGTGCGCTGACGCGACCGGCCCCGACACAGTGCAGCAAGCGGGCTATGTCGGCGAGCTTCGCATCCTCATGCGGCTTATGGAAAAATATCCGACAATGATATGTAACCTCACTCACGGCTTCCCGTGGCGTGTCTACCTGGACGGCGACAGCATTTCCCTACCTGACATGATATGGGAACCATTCGAGAACCCGAACCTGTGCTTCGAGGTGTGCTTCCCCGTGCGCCTAGGCGACATTTTCGACTACCCGTACGGTCAGGTCTGGCCGTCACTGCAGGCGATGGTCGAGCGCATTGGCCCGGATCAGTTGATGTACGGCACTGACATGCCGTTCCAGAACCGCTTCTGCACCTACCGCCAGTCCCGCTACTGGCTCGAGCGGCATTTTGCGCCCTCGGTAGGACTGAGCGATGGCGACCTGGCGCTCATCATGGGCGGCACGGCGACACGGGTGTTGGGGATCAACGGCTGATTGTGCCCTCGACCGCTCACCTGCGAGAATGGCTCCGCGATCAATATGTGACGAGGCCTCCTCCGTAGTTCAGTGCTTGGCCGGTGATGTAGCCGGCGTCGGACGACAGCAGAAACCATATGTAGCCGGCGAGCTCTTCAGGTGCACCGGTCCGCCCCAGCGGTATGGCCGCGTGGCGGACCCGCTGCAGTTCGTCCGCCGTCACCCCCCTCATAGGCGCCACTCGTTCCAGTATCAGCTCCTGCATGGATGTATCGATAATGCCGGGACAGACGGCGTTGACGCGCACCGGTATGTGTGCGAGTGCATAGGCGAAAGAACGAGTCACGGAGAGGATTGCCGTCTTCGAGGCGGCATAGACAGCGGACTCGGTCGTGGTGGCGAGCTTTGCTGAAGCCGATGAAAGATTCACGATCGCTCCGCCGGCCGGCATGGTGCGACCGATCTTCTGGCACAGGAAGAACGTGGCCTCGGCGTTTATCCGCATCACCTCACGCCACTCATCGACAGTGACCTCCGTGATCGGCGTGAGACGAAGGATGCCCGCGGCGTTCACGAGGTAATCGCAACCGCTCCCGGCTTCGCAAACGGCCTCTCGCTGCGCGATATCACCGAGGTCTGCCGCCAGTATATCGGCATCGCCGCCGAAAGCCTCGCGCATTCCCTCCTCATCGATGTCGACGGCGGTGACCGCTACGCCTCTCCCGATGAGGTTCTCGACGACGGCGCGACCGATTCCGCCGGCGGCGCCCGTGACCAGTGCTCGCCCTGTTTCAGAACCCATTGCTCTTCACCTCTCACGTTGCCTAAATTCCGCTCCCGAGAAACAGAAGGACGGAGATTATCGAGGAGATAATAATAGATGACTGAGGAACTCGACCCAAGGCGACTTCTGAAGCTCGAAGGAACCGTCAATACGCGGGACATCGGCGGATATGCAACCCGCGACGGGAGAACGACTCGCTGGGGCGCACTGCTGCGGTCCGACTCGCTGCACGAGCTGTCGCCCGCTTCGGAGCAGGTGCTTCTGGATTTTGGCTTGCGATCGGTGCTCGATTTGAGGAAAAGCCATGAAACACAGAGCAAGCGGAATGTCTTCTTCGGCTCCGACAAAGTCGATTACTATCATCAGAGCATGGTCGGGGATACGTTGATGCGTGAACGGGAGCACATCCCCGGCGAGCTGGATTACGTCGAGCATATGCGCTGGTCGTATTCGGTAGTTCTCGATCGCCGCAAATCCCACATCCAGGACACCCTCTCCCTGCTCGCTCGCCCGGGCACGTTGCCGGCGCTCGTACACTGCGCCGGCGGCACCGAACGGACCGGTCTCATTATCGGCCTGGTGCTGGGCATCGTCGGAGTCCCGGAGGAGACCATAGCGGAGGACTTCGCGCTCACAGCAGAATTCAGCTACGCCCGCCACCTGCAAACCCATCCCGAGCTGTCCGCTGAGACCTACACCTTGGAGGATCATCGGCGGAAAGTATGTCGCCCGGACACGATGCTGGGCGTACTCCGAACTCTGGAGGAACGCTACTGTGGTATCGTCGGGTACGCCCGAAACATCGGCGTGAGCGAAGAGGAGATGGAGGCCTTGCGCGAGGCCCTCTTGGAGTGAGGAGGACGAAGGAGCGATGACCACTGAGGAGGAGGAGCTATTGGAGGCAGGTAGTAGGATAAATCGCGCCGTCGAACTCCTCGCGGCTGACCAGCCCATCTATTACACCGGCGCTCACTCCGGACACGTGCTGACCTACGAACAGGGCAAGGAGGACGCCGGTACCTGGGCCGACTACATCAACGTCGGCATGGAGCACGGGACGTTCAACCTGGCCGGATTGGACGACTATCTTCGTGGGCTCGTCGACGGGGGACCGACCCGGAGCGGGCATCGCACCCCGGCCGTGATCGTCGAGGCGCCGGTCGAGGGGGTGTCGGAGGAAATCGTGCGCTACAATGCCTGGCAGTTTCGACAGATTCTGGGCCGGGGGTCGCACGGAATCCTGTTATGCCAGGCCGAGTCGGCGGGCGCGGTCAGGGCATTTGTCGAGTCGTGTCGGTATCCAGTCAATGAAATTGGCGTCGGCGAAGAGCTCGGCATAGGCACGCGTGGCGTGGGCTCGGAGCCGGTGTGCGCGGAGGTGTGGGGCGTAGACGGCGACAGCTATCTTGCCAGGGCCGACCCCTGGCCCCTCAACCCGGGGGGCGAGTTGCTTTTGGGGCTCAAGATCGAATCCAAGGCTGCCCTGCCCCATATCGAGGAGATCCTGGCCGTGCCCGGCATCGGCTTTGCCGAGATGGGGCCGGGGGACCTGAGTATGTCTCTGGGTTACCGGAAGATGCCACAGCCCCGGCCGGCCGTAATGCAACAGACCCATGAGCGCGTCAAGGCGGCATGCCTGCACAACGGCGTGGCTTTTCTGGACAGCGGCGCGCCCGAAACGATCGCCGACAAGATCGACGCCGGGGCGCGGGTCATCGCCGGCGGGCGCGAGGACACGGCTAGGGAGGGACGGGCGCACACCGGGCGGCAGCTGCCCGCATAGTGGTTCTCCCCTCGGCTGGAACCTGACACCTTAGCGGAAGCGAGACTTCAGCCGGCCCCAGGTCTCGATCTCCACCGCCGTGAAAATGCTGGGCTCGAGGGGGGCCAAAAAGAAATCACTCGCGTCGATGCCAGCATCGAAGCCTCCGGTGGCCCAGTAGCCATCGTATGTTGTGTTGGCGGTCTCGCTGTTGGGCTCGTTGTCGCCCAATGGTCCGTCGAAGTCCGCGAAAATCAGGGTGAAGCCCATGGTCCCGCCCTCGGCGAGATCGCTCGAGACACTGCCGTCCTCATCTTCCCAGTTCAGGTCGTCAAAGGCCCATCCGTGATGCCACTCACGAGCGAATCTATACTCTGCGCTTACGCTGCCAATTGACGACCGTGTCGCGTCCCCCGCCCATAGCGTTTTCCTTCGGTGAGGTGCTGGTCGATGTCTTCGAAGACCATCGGGCAATCGGCGGCGCCTCCCTCAACTTCGCCTGGTACCTCGCAGAGCTGGGCATACCCACGGCCACGGTCAGCGCCGTCGGCCCCGACGAGCTGGGGACGGAGATCCGCGAATTTTTGGCAGCCTCCGGCGTCGATGTCTCCTACATCATCGATCGCCCCGAGCCGACGGGAACGGTAGACGTGTGGTTCGTTGATGGCGAGCCGAAGTTCAGGATCAACGACTCGGCATGGGACCACATCGCCCTGGCTCGCACCCCGGAGCCCCCTCCCCAACTGATCTATTTCGGTACCGTGGCGCAACGAAGAGCCGCCAACCGCGAAGCCCTCGGTGAGCTTCTCGCGCTTGATCCACGCCACCGTTTTTACGACGTCAATCTGCGCCATGGATACTACACGCCAGACCTGCTGCCACCGCTATTGCGCGTCACGACAGCTCTCAAACTGACCGACGAGGAGCTCGAGCTTGTGAGTGAGGCGACTGGCGATGACACCGTGGAATCGCTGATGGATGATTTTCAGATCGAGATGGTGGCGGTGACGAAAGGCGAGCGCGGCGCTGACCTGTACTCCGGCGGCGAGAAGTTCACCCATCCCGGACAGAAAGTTCAGGTTTCTGATGCGGTCGGTGCCGGAGACGCATTCAGCGGTGTTCTGGGAGCGGGCCTCTTGCTCGGGGTGGACCCGGAGCGCGCCCTCGAGGCTGCCTGCGTCGCCGGGACGAATGTCGTGCAGCAGCCGCGCGCTCAGATCTCGCCCGGTCCAGAGGTGTTGGAACTTCTCGGGATCGATTGAGCCGGATCCTATTGGCCGTCGGCTCTCCACCCCTGCTTTTCTATCAGGTCCTCACAGAAGATCAGATCTGACCGGGTATTGACCCCCGTCCAAGTCCGGTCCCCGATGTCGAGTACGGGAAATCCCTCCTGTCTGATCAGTTCGGTGACACCATCGCTGAGGGTCCACTTCCCTTTCCTCTGTGCCTCCACGAGCCCGTCAAAAATCCGGGGCGTCATCCCGAACAATCCGCAGTCGATGCAATTGTACTCCTCGATATGCCAGCCGAGACTCGCTATGAAACCGTCCTTCTCCAGAACCTTGGTCGCGCTCTCTATATCGTTTACATGAGACAGCTTTCTGTCCACACACAGGATGCACCTGTCCGAGGTTTTCATCCTCTCGCGGAGCTGCCCTGTTATCTCTGGATCGATGACGTGATCGGCCATCGTCAGGAGGAACCTTTCATCGGGAACAGCTTCCCTGGCCAGAAGAGCAGAAACTCCCACCTCCTTTTCGAACTCTGGATTGTCCAGGTACGAAATGCTCACTCCCAAAGCGGTGCCATCTTTGAGTTGTTCTTTGATGTGCTCGGCCATGAAACCCACGATGATGACGAATTCATCGATGCCGGCCTGCTTCAAATTCAATATCGCGTGCTCGATCAGCGCCCTGCGACCGATGGAGTAGAGCGGCTTGGGGACAATGATCCGACCCGTATTGATTCGGGTACCCTGTCCAGCTGCTAAGACAACTGCTTTCATCTCACCAACGAGCCGCCGCAATCTCCGGGTGATGGTCGGGCTATCCCACAAGGCCAGTCACGGACGAATCCCATACGG
>CBDBIJ010000093.1:0-5842 GCA_965205655.1 Candidatus Latescibacterota bacterium | reverse complement strand
CCGCACCCGTCCGCGACGATACAGGCTCAACAGCGCGGCGTGCACCCGCACCCCGAGCACATCCTCCAGCTCGGCGGACACCCAACCGCCAGCCGCCGCGTCCACCAACTGCGCCATCGTCTCCACCAGCGTACCATGACGCGAAAACCGGATGCCCGTAGAGGACCACAATCCATGGCCATCCCAGCGTGCGATACGCTCCAGGGTGTAATACCGGCCCGCATGAGAATAACTGCTGTGATAATCCAGCTGGCGCAGCTGGCGCAGCGCCGTCATCTTCACCGGCGTACCCAGGGCTGCCTTCACCTGTGCCAGGTCGAGCACCTTGCGCGCGTCGAAGGCCCGCACCAGCTCCTTGGTGGCGTATCGAATCGGTCGCATATGTTACCGTTGGGCTTGGTAGGAGAGGTGTATATACCCAATAGTAACATAACGACCAGCCAGGGGCAATGGGCCCCCGTAAAACTGAACTCCACCGATACAACCAGCCCATAATTATGTGCTTTCTGATCTCAACAATATCCTCATAATTAATGGACAGCTACTAAGTACATCTACATCCCGTACACATCCCTGGTGACCGCGGGCGCCGTCGGCGTCGGCAACCTGTGTATGCCGTTCGCGATCAGCAGGCGGGGACCGGTCACCCTGAGTGCCGACGATGGCGTCGCCGTCGTCGTCGTCCGCGGTGGTTGCAACGGTATCGAAGCGGTGTTCCTGCTGCTGGCTGGAATTCTCGCTTTTCCAGTCGCATGGGGGAGTCGCGCCAGGGCCCTGCTCATCTACCTGCCGGCGCTCTTCTTCCTCAACCTGCTGCGCGTCCTCATGTTGCTCTGGGTTCTGCAGTCCATGCCCCAGCACATGGACATTTTTCACTACCAGATCGGTCAGGCGATCATGGTCCTCTTCGTGATGCTGTTCTGGATCCACTTTGTGCGTAGATCCGCCCCCCAGGTGGCAACTTTGAGCTGAGAGTTCCGAAAACCAGCCAGCTCTCGCGTGGACGGTTACCGGGTTAGCAGTGCGCTCGGAAGGTGCCTATCTTCTAATATGCCGTCTTGAGTTGATGACTCCGCTGGACACGGCACTCGGACTCGCGTCCACAGGATCGGGAAGCCAGCTATGCCATACCTCATGCACTACGTCAACGGCCAGGAGCCTCAGGAAATTTCTGAGGATGATACGAAGCGCATGATAAATGCGGACTTCAAGGATGAGACCATGAGGGCTGAGATGATGAAGCGCCTTGTCAAAGGTGAGAAGGTTTTCCTCAAGCGGGGCTTCGTCACGTGGGTAGGTGGGTGACCTGAGTGCGAGCTCGGAAGCGCGGCGCTGATCAGCCCGCGATCCGAAACGAGAATAGCTGAGCATTCTTCAGACAGAAACAGATCCTGATGTAGCCGGGAATTGCGTTGATCTCCCCCCCCTTTCCCCGCCATGCGAACGCGTGGTTCACACTGTCTCCGACAAAAGGAATACACTGTTCTCGCCCGAATCCCTCCCAGGGCTCTTCGAAAATGTCCATGACCGCAGCTGCGATGTAACCGCCGGGACCACACCTGCCGTTGACGATGAGCCTGGCGCCGGTGGAAAAGAACGGCTTCGTGCAGACTGCGCTCTCCCTGAGGCCGGCGTCGAGCGAAACGAACCCCTCCGCCCTGATCCAAAGCAAGTCCCATACCGTGGCGAACCCGATACCCCGGCTCGGCCTCGGGCGTATCGAGATCGCTCCGGCCGAAGGCCCACCAGTCGTGATGAGACTTCGGGACATTCCCGTTCAGCTTCACCGGCAGATAGGTCATCTTGAGGCGCCTGGCGGGATCTGTCTCAGTGGGATCCCTGATCACAGAGCAGGCGACCCCCGGATCCACATCCTCTTCCCAGTGCAGGATATTCGTAGCTTCACCGCCGACTTCGACCTGTCCCAGAGCGGGCTTGTCGAAGACGACTCCATCCTCGGAGCATAGCAGAGCCGTGATGACCATGCGGGGGGAGTGTAGAATGGAAATGGTCGCTCGCATGGTGGCGACACGATAAAATCGGAGTACCAGACTTTGAATAGACCGTCGTCATCCCTGATGACGGAGTAGCACGTGGTGAAGTACGGCATCTCCTCCCACGGCCGGTCTTTTGCGATCAGTGGATTCGCCGCATGCGGTTCTGCTTTGTGGAAGGTGCGCTTGACATTCTGCACCCAGGCAATCATTTCGTCGTCGAGGAACACCTGGGTGCCTCCGCCGATGCGGGCGAAGTGACGGTCGGGATCGTATCCGATCATTGCAGCGCCCGCTTCCCCGCTTCTACAGCCAGCGCTTTACCTGGCTGCGGTAATCCTCGTATTCCGCACCGAACGTCGCCGCCAGCATCTTTTCTTCGGGGATGATGAAGCGTCGCTGAATCGTCGATGCAAAGAGGGGAATCAGGACGAAGGGCCCGAGGCTCCCAAACCCGATGGCGATGCCGAGAAGGATGATGACCATCCCCGAATAGATGGGGTTTCGGCTGAAACGAAACGGGCCGTCTGAGACGAGATGCGTCGAGCGCTGGAAAGGAATAATTGTCGTTCCAGCCGCACGGAAGGTCTTCCATCCCCAGAACCCGATGGCCACGCCCGCCAGCAGCGGCAGAATCCCGAGAAGGCGGTGCGGGAAGCCGACGATCTGAGCGACGGGAAAGGCGTAGTGACTCGTAGCCATCAAAGCGACGGCGATGGTGAAGTACGTCGGGGGCAGAGCCCCAGGTCGCTGCTCCGAGGATGTGTCGTCGCTACCCATTCCGGTAACGCACCTCCTTGCCGGTCCTCGCGCTGCGGTAGATTCCCTCAACGATCTTCATGACCTTGAGACCGTGGTCTCCGGTGGCCAGCGGCGGTCGCTTCTCGATGATGCTGTCCACGAAATCGTGAAAGGACGAAGGAGTCGGCCCACTGCGGCCGTCGAAGCGCTTGGTGTACAGATCTCCTTGTCCTTCTTCGGTGTAGAGCTCGGCTGCCCAGCCTCCACCAGTCTTGTGCCTGTAAGACAAGCCGCCCTTGTCACCACACAGCGTTGTGGCAATCGTGTCCTGGCCTGGCTGGTTGAGCGCCCAGCTCGTTTCGACGATCAGCGTCGCCCCGCTGTCGAGTTTCACCATGCCGCAGGCGAGATCTTCGACCGAAAATTTCTCGCGGGCGCGGCGAGCCAGTGGAGCCGCGATCCTGTCGTACGTGGACCCGCTTACCGAGACCGGATTCGGATACCCCATGAACCACAGGGCCAGATCGAGCATGTGAACGCCGAGATCGACAAGCGGACCACCACCCGACATTTCCTTGATGCCGAACCAGCCGCCGAACCCGGGGATGCCTCGCTGCCGGTGCCACACAGTCCGGCCGAAGTAAATGTCACCGACGACACCTGCTTCTATCTGCTGTTTCAGGGCCGCCGCCGAGGCGTTGAAACGGTGAGAGAAATCGATCATGAGATTGAGGCCTGACCGGGTTGCTGCCTCATTCATGCGACGCGCCTCGGCGACCGTCATCGCCATCGGTTTTTCGCAGAGCACGTGGAGCCCCAGCTTGAGAGCGGAAATCGTCAGCGGCGCGTGGAGCTTGTTTGGCACAGCGATGCCGACCGCGTCGAGGCCGGCCTCCCGGAACATCCTCTCAGCGTCGGTGTAGGTCTCGCTGACCCCGAGCTCATCGGCAACGACCTGCAACCGCCGCGCATCGACGTCGCAGAGCGCCACGAGTTCAGCACCGGGATGCGACTGAAAACCGACTGCATGCCCCTTCCCCATTCCCATACCGACCACTCCCATTCGCAGCTTCGGCATACCGCACTCTCTCTCCTTTGATTGACTGTAGCGAACGCAGTCTGTTCGGTTGATAATTACCACCCAATTCATGACGTTTGGCAATAGTACCGGGAGACGGGATGGGCAGATTGAGCAAACAATACCGCTATCACTGGCAATGGACACTGAGCTCCAGCCCGGAAGCGTTGTGGCCACTGGTCGCCGACACGAACCGGTTCAATATGGATGTCGGCCTGCCACCTCTCGATGAGAAGGCCAGCGCGGATACCCTCTCCAACGCCCGTCGCCACCTGCGCTTTCCAAGCTCGGCGTAACGGTCGAATGGATCGAAGAGCCCTTCGAGTGGGTTGAGCCACGCACTTTCGGAGTGCGCCGCCAGTACAGCAGGGGGCCGGTTGAGGAGATGCGCGTTCTCGCATGCCTGGATCCCCTGGATGACGGCGGCACTCAACTGACGTACGAGGTGTGGGCAACGCCGAGAAATTTCCTCGGACTCATGGCGATTCCGCTACAGATCGGCATTCTCTCCGCGCGCAGCTTTGCCGCGGTCTTCAAGCGCTACGACGAGCAGGCAGCTGGAACGAGCAGCTCTGCGACCGGCATTTCGTCCCGAGTTGGTCACGTGCGGTTTATTCCGGGCGGAGAGCAGCGGCTTGAAGTAGCCGCTGAACTGCTGGCGTCCGAGGGTGTCGAGACAGGGATCGCCTCCGCACTCGCAGATATCGTCCGCCGGGGAGATGACATTGCGGTGAGCCAGTTGCGACCCTACGAACTCGCCGATGTGTGGGGTTTGCAGCGCCGATCGGTGCTCGAGGCCTGCCTCGTCGCAACCCGCCTCGGGCTGCTCGAGTTCGAGTGGCATCTGCTGTGTCCCCTGTGCCGTGGAGCCAAGGCGCGCACACCATCTTTGGCCGGCGTCGAGCCGCAGGTCCACTGTGAAACCTGCAACATTGATTTCGAGGTCAATTTCGATCGCGCCGTGGAAATCACCTTCCACCCGAACCCCTCGATCCGCAACATCGTCATCGGCGAATTCTGCATTGCCGGGCCCCGGGTAACTCCTCACGTCGTCGCCCAGCAGCTCGTCGCTGCTGGAGAACAGCGCGAAGTGCGAATCGATCTCGAAAGGGGCCGCTACCGGCTGCGTGCGCTCCAGTTGGCGGGTGGACAACATATCGCCTCGACCACCGACGCCTCTCCTGCCATCTCGGTGACCGCGCGTGACGGCTGGTCGGCTGATGAGCTGATTGTTCGGAACGAAGCCATCCTCGAACTCCACAACGGGACCGCTGAGGAGCAGCTCCTCATTCTGGAGCGACTGGCCCTGAGCGACCAGGCTGTTACCGGTGCCGAAGTCACCGCGCTTCAGAGATTCCGAGACCTCTTCGCGACAGAGGCGCTGCGACCTGGAGAGCGCATCAGCGTCGGCAGCCTCACCGTCGTCTTCACCGACCTCTACGGATCGACACAACTCTACAACGAGATTGGCGACGCCACCGCCTTCGGTCTCGTCATGACTCATTTTGATGTCCTCAAAGAGGCGATCGCGAGTCTGGACGGAACCCTGATCAAGACCATGGGCGACGCGGTCATGGCCGTTTTCCCGAGGCCGCTGAATGCCGTGCAGGCAATCCTCCGCGCCCAGGCGGCTCTGGCAACCGCAGCTGACGAGCGCGGGCGATTTCTGCTCAAAGCCGGGATCCACTTCGGGCCGTGTATCGCCGTGACCATGAACGACCGACTGGACTACTTCGGGTCTACCGTAAATATTGCGTCCCGTCTCGAGAAATTCTCACAGGGGGATGACATCGTCATTCAGACGCGATCTACGATGACGAGGAGGTGTCGTCACTTTTGGAGAACAATCGGAGCACTTTCCAGGTCGAGAGGATTGACGCAACGCTCAAGGGTTTGACGGCGAGCGTTTTGCTCTCAAGCGGGTTGCCGTTACCACCCCGGGTGGCCCCCCTGGCCAACGACGCTGATAGGCTTAGATTAGGGGTTCACAGTCGCGACAGTCTACCAAACTGGGATGGTAGGATAATGG
>CBDBIJ010000092.1:0-22017 GCA_965205655.1 Candidatus Latescibacterota bacterium | reverse complement strand
GCGAGCGTTCCCAGAGCGCCTGCTGTCGCCGCGGTTGTCAGCAGCACTTCTAAGTGACGATCGTCGAGTCCGGCGTGGTGCACCCAGCGAGCGCTGGTGTGGCTGACCCCCTGCATCGTGCACACGGCGAGGGCCAGACCACCGTGTCGGAACAGCTCCCCCTTCGCGATGGCCCTTGCACCTCCACTCATCAACAACAGCGCCGCCAGGGCCATAGTGATGCCCACGAGCTGAATGCTCGTCACCTCCTCCTGCCACAGAATGACTGACGCGACAATCGGCACGACGATGGCCAGGCGGAACGCTGTGAGTATCGTCGCCACATCTGAGACCGTCAGGCCCCATGTCATCAGCCACATGGCCACGATAAAGCTGCACCCCGTCGCCACTCCGACTTGCAACACGGCGGGAGAAAACTCGCCTTCCCCGTGCCACAGTAGATAGAGTGCGATCAACAACGCCACCACGACGTAGTTGAGCGTCACCACGAGAAGTGCGTGACAACCCTGTCGTTGAGACCACTTGAACAGCTGCCCGAATATGAACGAGGTGAGAGTGGCGAGCGCTAGGAGAGTCGCTGGCGGCAGAGAGGTCATTGTGTTGGAATATGGGGACCACTCCGCTCCAGCCGCCATGCCTATCTTAGCCACATGCCCGCCTCCGAGCTCACACCCACCCAGTACTGCGCCCTCCGCGAACAGATTCAGGGCATCATCTCCGAGGGAAGGATCCACACCCGCCAAGCCGGCGAGTGGGAGAAAGTGGAGACCTACTGGCACATCGGCGACGCCTTAATTTCCCACATCGACGGCCAGCCCCGCGCCGAGTACGGCCGGCAAATCGTTGGCAACCTAAGTAAAGACATACATTTATCTCAATCTCTCCTGTGGCACATCCTGCGCTTCAGGCGCGTCTTAACGATTCTCTCTGCGCAGAGAGAATTGGGCTGGTCCCACATCAAAGAAATCATCTACCGGCCCAGCCGCGATGAACGTCGCTTCTATTTTAGCACCGCCAAACGGGGTCGCTGGAGCCTGCGGCAACTGCAGAAGGCCATCCGCGACGACCTCTACGGCACCACCATCACCCATCCGTTCGCCGTCCAACCCGACCAGGATCCTCCCGCCGGCCGCCCCCTTCGCGCCCGCTTCGGTGAATTCCACGTCTATCAGATCGTCCCCAGCGGCGACCCCGCATCCGATGCACTGTATGTCGACCTCGGCTTCCACATGACCGAGCACATCGATCTCATCGGACTCAAAGACCCGGCTCCCGACCTCCTCGTCACCTCGAAGAAACGTCGCGACGGCACCTACACGTTCACCAATTGCCCGCCCCAAACTCGCCGCCACACCTACGTCGGCTGGCCCCACCGCATCGTCGACGGCGATACCCTCATCGGCGTCGCCGACTGCGGCCTCGACCACCACACCTGGCCCCTCCGCTGGCGCCTGCGCGGCATCGACACCCCCGAGCTCGGCACCCTCGCCGGCCAGAACGCGAAAGACTTCGTCGTCGACGTCCTGTCGCAGGTCTCATTCGTCGTCATCTCGACCTCCAAGACCGACAACTACGGGAGATTTCTCGTTGACCTGAAGTACCTGCCGGGCGAGAGTGATCCGGTTGTCGTCCGCACTAATGGTACTTACCTGAATCGGCAACTGCTCACCCAACGCCTGGCGACTCGATGGCACCCCGAGTGACCGCGACGCCTTCCATCACGTGAGCTACCGCCCCCTCGTCTCATTCCTTCTGCCGCTGGCAGTCGTCAGCGTCGCCGTTCCCATCGGTCAGCAGTTTCTCAATGGCGGCATGGCCCGTGTCCACGATGCCGTGGCCACATTGGCTGCCTACGGCGTCGCCTGGGGGTTGAACTCTCTGTTTTCTTTGGCACTGTATCAGGCGTCACAAATGGGGCTCATCCTCGTGTCCGATCGCCGCACGCTCAGACTGTGCCGGCTTTTCCAGCTGGCACTCGGCGTCGCCGTCAGCTGCATCCTCCTCATCGTCGCCGTGACATCGGTAGGCACGTGGCTCATCGAGGACCTGCACCGGCTCGATGCCCCGCTGGCCGAGAACGTTCGCTTCGCCCTCCTGTGTCTCGTACCCCTGCCCCTCGTCCGCGGCTTCGTGAACCTCCACTTCGGCCTGCTGCTTCAGTTTCGCCAGACAACCGTTGCCAGCGCCTCGACCCTTGCCCGTATCCTCAGCAGTGTTGCCGCCGTGTTCGTCCTGCTGCAGATGGACTTCGTCCAGCAGCGACCGATCCTGCTTCCAACTCTCGTGACCTACGCCGGTTTCATCGCTGAAGCCGCCGTGCTTTTGTGGGGATACGTCAGAGTCGTGCGACATCGCCTGCCGCAGAAAAGCGAAGCAGACCTGAACCTTTCCTCCATCAACCAATTCTACTGGCCACTTGTCTCTGTCAGCCTCGTCCAGACAGGCAGCGGGCCCCTGATCAACCTCTTCGTAGCTCGAGGACCCGCACCTCAGCTGGCGCTCGCCTCACTCGTCATCGCCGAGACCCTGGCCTCGGTTCTGTGCGCCTGGCTCATAGAGCTGCGCAGCCTGCCCGCCGCCTTTGCGCAAGAGCCGGAAGCGCGCCGTTACATCAAACGCTTCTGCGTCTATTGCGGGCTGCTTGCGTTTGGCTCCATGGTGTTGTTTTTCTGGACACCACTCCTCGATATCATCCTACTGAACCTCATCGGCCTCGATGCCGCCATCACCGAAGCCTGCTTCATTCCCCTCGTCATCTTTACTTCTCTGGCCGTGATGATGCCGCCGCGCGCTTACGTGCACGGCATCGCCTATGCCGAGCATCGCACCAAAGCCCTCGTTCCCAGCGTCCCGTCGAGAATCGCCGCCAGCCTGACAATCCTGCTTACACTGCCGATGTGGGGCATTCACGGCGCTGTCATGGGAGCAACAGCCATGTGTGTCGGAATACTCGTGGAGACGCTGGTGGTGTGGTGGGTTGTGTCTCGCTGAGCGTGGTGCTGGTGTATTCACAGACACAGGGTTGGATTCTGTGTCGCGTCGGACGGTCTGCGCTTGAAAACGAACGAGGGTTGCTCAATCGCGATTGTCCTGCGAGCAGTCGAATTCCAGGAGCGCTCCCTGGAAGGCTACGACCTGGTGGCGCTGTTTCTCGACGGCAAGAGCTTCGCGGACGAAGAGCTCATCATCGCTCTGGGCGTCACCCTTGACGGGCACAAGATCCCGCTGGGTTTCGTGGAGGCCGCCACCGAGAACGAGCGCGTCTGTCGCCGCTTCCTGGCCGACTTGGTCGACAGGGGCCTGCAATACGAGGCCGGGTTGCTGGTGTTGATCGACGGCGCCAAGGGCCTCTACAAGGCGGTAATGTCGGTGCTGAAGGGCCATGCCTGTGTGCAGCGCTGCCAGTATCACAAGCGCAAGAACGTCGTGTCGTACCTGCCGAAAAGTGAACAGGCCCGAGTCCGTCGCAAGATTGAGGCGGCCTACAATAAGCCCACCTACGAAGAGGCGAAGGCGACCCTGAAAGCGCTCAAGCCCGGTCTGAAACTGATGAACCAATCTGCTCTGAAGAGCCTCGAGGAAGGCCTGGAAGAAACCCTGACGCTCCATCGCCTGGGACTGATGCCGATGCTCAAGGATTCCTTCCGCACCACCAACTGCATCGAGAACGTCAACAGCCTCCTGGGCCAGCTCACGCGCAACGTGCGGCACTGGACGAACTCCTCGCAGCGTCACCGCTGGGCAGCCACGGCGCTGCTCGACATCGAGGACCGACTGCGCAGAGTCAAGGGCTACCACCACCTGTCAACGCTCCGTCAAGCTCTTCAAACCGAGCTCGGCATCAAACAGCTCGCGATGACGGGCTGAGAACATCACCCGAGCCTGTGCTCTGTTTCAACTGAAAATGGGACTTGACCCGCTGCCCCGTCCCCGCTGTCAGTGACCGTCAACATCGCAGACGACATCGAGTACATCGTTCGTCGTTACAAAGGCAGCGATTACATAATCGCTGCAAATCGGTCGGCAACCAGGACGCATTCGTCCGTGAAGTTCAGCGGATTAGGATCAATAACCAGAGGATTGAAACCGCCCAACCCCTGTGTATTCGTGATGTTCGAAGACCGGCAACTGGACTGTCCCTCAGGACTGCTGACGGACAGCTTTGGGCCCTTCGACGCTCATGTCTATCGAATACCGCACCGTACCGCTGTATCAGAGGAGCTGCGCTCTCGTCTACCGCAAGCGACGTACCTCGCTCAGAACTACCCGAATCCATTCAACCAGAGTACGGTCATTACTTTGCAGCTACACCAAGAGCAGTTCGTCGAGGTGGCTGTTTTCGACATTACAGGCGCAAAGGTGAGGAGCCTCTTGTCCGGCAGGCTATCCCCTGGAGAACACAGACTCGAATGGGATGGCTTGGGACCGGACGGACAGCCGATGGCTACCGGTCTCTATCTGGTACGGCTGCAGGTTCCCGATCGTTTCTTCGTGAGGAAGATGCTTCTCCTGAAGTAGCTTCGCAGCTCAGGAAACTGCAACGAGGGAAGGGTTGCGGCTCGCGATTTATCCAGAGTTCGTTTGAGCTGTCTGCTCCGAGGCGACGCCCTGGAGTATATTTGCGTCATCGGCAGAATCCGTAGTAGTACGGATGCGCTGCCCGCCTCACATTCAGTAACGTGGCCTCAATCTCGAAGTGCGAAAAGGCAATGATTTTGTTTGGTACCAACCCGGACTCGGGCTTCATTGACCGTGTTGACAAGACCGTGTTGACAACATCGGGGATTCACAGAAAAGAGAGGCGTTGGTGCTGTGAAGTTGCTCGATAGACATCTGTGGAGGACATGACGATGGTCGGTCAAGGCCCAGTTTCAGTTGAAACAAATCACAGGCTCTGGTGAGTGTGTCAGCCCATCATCGCGAGCTGTTTGATGCCGAGTTCGGCTTGTATGGCTTGCCGGAGCATCGGCAGATGGCGATAGCCCTTGACCCTGCGCAGACGTGGTTCGATGTCGAGCAGTGCCGTGGCTACCCAACGGTGACGCTGTGATGAGTTGGTCCAGCGTCGCACGTTGTGTGTGAGCTGCTCCAGGAGACTGTTGACGTTCTCGATGCAGTTGGTGGTGCGGAAGGAATCCTTGAGCATCGGCGTCAGTCCCAACCGATGGAGTGTGAGGGTCTCTTCCATGCCTTCCTCGAGGCTGTGTAGGGCGGACTGATTCATCAACTTCAAGCCCGGTTTGAGCGCGTCCAGTGCCGCCTTGGCCGCCTCGTATCTCGGTTTGCCGTAGGCCGCCTCCATCTTGCGACCCATACCGGACTGCTCGCTCTTGGACAGATACGACACGACGTTCTGGCGCTTGTGATACTGGCAGCGCTGCACGCAGGCATGTCCTTTGAGCACCGACATCACCGCCTTGTAAAGCCCCTTGGCGCCGTCGATGACGACCAACAGTCCGGCTTCGTACTGCATACCGCGTTCGACCAGATCGGACAGGAAGCGACGGCAGACGCGCTCGTTTTCCGTGGCCGCCTGCACGAAGCCAAGAGGAATCTTCTGTCCGTCGAGGGTGACGCCCAGGGCGATGATGATCTCCTCGTCCGCGAAGCTCTTGCCGTCGAGGAATAGCGCCACCAGATCATATCCTTCCAGGGATCGCTCCTGGAATTCAGCCAGCTTTCGAGCCGTGCCTTTCACGTAACGACGGGACACCGATGAGGATGACAGACCAAAGGCCTCGGGTACGGCCTCAGCGCAGGCCTCGTAGTTGCGCGTGGCGATGCCCTTCAGCATCCGCAACAGCAGACCTTCGTCCATCTGTCGAGGCGTCTGCAGTGCCTGGTAAACATCCAGCGGGACCTCGGTATGGTTGGCCACGTTGCGCACCCGCGGCACATCGACGGGTAGTTTCTGGTCGGCCAGGTACACCGACCCGAGCTGAGACCCCCAGCGGCGTAACGGCTGATCCGACCCCTTGCGCTGATACCGCGGCCCAGCCAACTCAACGACCGCTCTTTGCAGCTCCTCCGCGACCGCCTGCAGCCCCAAGGGAATCAGCCATTGGATCGCCTCGATCCGGCCATCCAGGTCCTCTACTTGCTCTGCAGTCTCGGGTGCTACCTTGCCGATGCTCACCGTTCGTTTGACGAGCTATAATCAGGAGGTGTGGAAATAGACAGACGGCGATCCTACCCTTCCTTTGTAATTAGCCATCACAAACGCCGGGGCTATCCCGGCAGGAAGAGGAGAATCGCCATGGCACAACCTAAGCCGAGCACGACGGAAATGTCCATGCCCACGTTCGAAACGCTGGAAGAGTGGACACGCTCGCAGATTCAGTCGCTGATGCAGTCGGTTCTGGATGAAGAAGTCACCCATGCGCTGGGACGGTCACGGTACGAGCGACAGGCACCGTTGGACGCAGCCGGCGGCTACCGCAATGGGTACGGGAAGCGGCGGCGACTGTCCTTGACCTCGGGCACGATCGAGGTGAAACGCCCTCGGGTGCGGGGTCTGGAAGAGCGATTTGAGAGTGCGGTACTGCCGCTGTTCGCCCGGCGCACCCAAGAAACAGGTCAGCTGCTGCCAGAGCTTTACCTGCACGGTTTGTCTCAGGGCGACTTCGAGCTGGCGCTGCGCGGCCTGCTGGGCAAGGGAGCGCCTTTGTCGGCGTCCTCGATCGCTCGTTTGCGTGAGAAGTGGATCGTCGAATACAACGCCTGGCGCAGCCGACGACTGGATGACCGCGAGCTCGTCTACGCCTGGGCGGACGGGATCTACGTCAAAGCCGGTCTTGAGAAGCAAAAAGCCGCTCTCCTGGTGGTCATCGGCGCGATGAGCGATGGGCGCAAAGAAGTCCTGACGATTGTCCCGGGCTATCGCGAATCGACAGAGTCGTGGGCGGGCGTACTGCGCGATCTGCGTGACCGCGGACTGAGCGTGGCGAAGTTGTTGGTGGCGGATGGGCACCTGGGTATCTGGGCGGCCCTGGCAGAGGTCTGGCCGGAGACGGCTGAACAGCGATGCTGGAATCACCGCATCCTGAACGTGCTGGATAAGCTGCCAAAACGCGTGCAGGTCGAAGGGCGGCACCTGCTGACACAGATCCCGTACGCGCCGACCCGTCAGGAAGCGACGAAACGTCGCGATCAATTCGCCAAACGGTTTCGCCGCGAGTGTCCAGACGCCGTCGATATCCTTGAGCGCGATTGGGACCGTATGGTGACATTCTACGACTTTCCCGAGGCCCACTGGCAACACCTGCGCACCACCAACGTCGTCGAAAGTCCCTTCGCTTCGGTACGGTTGCGAACCAATGCGGCCAAACGATACAGGAAGGTGGCCAATGCCACCGCCCTCATTTGGCGGGTACTGATGGTGGCCGAGAAACGATTCCGGCGACTCAATGCACCGCATCTCATGGCTGACGTCTACGCCGGGGAGTGCTACGAAAACGGATCACCCATCGCGCAAAGGAAGAAGATCGCCGCCTGAGTCGTTTACACACCATTTGACCCTAGCTCCGTTTGACGCCCTTCTTCCGTGCTACTAGCTTGCTCATTGCAGGCTCCTTTTGTTACCGATGCGAGACTTCTTCCAACGGGCTTCTCGTATCAAAACGTAACGATTGGAGCCTGTGCTGTTTCAACTAAGATCGGGACAAAGCGCTGCTCGTGATCGGAGCAGCAGAACGCTTGCGCGGCCAATTGATTGATCCACATGCACTGGCCATGAGCGTCTCATTCTTTTCACTTGCGATTGTATGGTTCGCCATCTACTTGGTCACGGCGACCCGCAATTTCGAAGTCGCCAAGCATATTCGCAAAGCAAACGAGTTCAATGAACACATAAACGACGTCATAAAGGCAGCGCAGAAGGCTGGCGGTCAACTTACGCGAGAGGAGGCATTGGAGCGATCACGCTTCGAAGGTGAGGAACGAATCGTCTCTAGAGGCGCGCTTGTGCGGAATATGTTGTTTATATCATGGGCGTTTTCCTGCTTTGTCTTCGGCGTACCTGACGCTTGTAGTCTTCTTTACTCTCCAATTCGCGAGTAGCTAGTGTTCCGTCGCAGAAATACAGTGACATATTCGTTTGACCTTGGCAAGGATCGAGTCGGCCGTGGCCGTCCACCCAAAGGGATGGGCGTTGGCGTTCCATTTGTCGGTGTAGCGCTCGATCCTCTGAATGAGCTCTTTGACCTTGCGGAATGAGCCACGCCGGATGGCTCGCCGCGTGATGATGTTGAACCAGATCTCGACCTGGTTGAGCCACGAGGCGTAGGTCGGAGTAAAGTGGAGGTGGAATCGGGGCCGGCTGGCCAACCACTTCTTGACGCTGGCGTACTTGTGGGTGCCGTAGTTGTCGACGATCAAGTGAACGTCCAGATCCGCAGGCACGTTCGCGTCGATATGGCGTAGGAACTGCAAAAACTCCTGATGGCGATGACGAGGCTTGCACTGAGTCAGGACTTCACCGGTGGCCACATCCAGAGCGGCAAACAGCGTTGTGGTGCCGTGTCGCTTGTAGTCGTGGGTGACGCCCTCCGCGTAGCCCAGGCCCAGCGGCAGCAACGGCTGACTGCGCTCCAGAGCCTGCACTTGGCTCTTCTCGTCAACGCACAGGACGACGGCATGGTCGGGCGGGTTGAGATACAAGCCCACAACATCGCGCACCTTATCCACGAAGAAAGGATCAGTGGACAGCTTGAAATTCTGGGTCCGGTGCGGCTGTAAGCCGAATGTGCGCCAGATGCGATGGACCGCGTCCTTGGTCAGGCCGGTCTCCTCGCCCATGGAGCGCACCGTCCACTGGGTTTTGTCCTCCGGCTTGGTCTTCAGTGTCTTGTATACCACCTCGGCCACTTGTTCGTCCGAGATCGATCGGGGCGCACCGGGTCGCAGCTCGTCGTACAACCCGTTGAGGCCGTTTTCCACGAAGCGACGACGCCACTTGCCGACGGTCACTTGTGACAGCCCCACAGCTTCGCCGATGGCCTTGTTGGGCCATCCCTCGGCGGCCAGCAACACGATCTCGGCGCGTCGCACCAAACCGTGCGGCAGGGATCGAGATTTGGCCATTGATTCCAATTGCTGCCGAGTTTGCCCCGTCATTTCGAGAGGTGGAAGAAAGCGTCCGCGTGGCATGAGTTTCCTCCGTTCCTTGTTTGTGGAATAGGTCTGGATGAAACTTAACCACACAACTGTACTAGTACAAGTTATTTATACGACAATACACTAGTCAGGCGCAGACGCCCTCCGCATCCTTCACGCTCTGCAGCGGGTAGCGCTCGAGGACGGCGTGGACGACCAGAGCATTGTAGGTGTTGATCCACGAGGACAGGGGCTCTGACTCTGGCATGCCGGCGATGGCCTCAACGTAGTCCTGCAACTGCGCCGTCGCCGCCGAGTCGGCGTGCAGGCCAGCGAAATCGATCCGTCCCTGCTTCAGGTGCTTCATCAAGACAGAGTTGAAGGGGGCCGAGTCGAGGGTCTGCTTACCTGCCTTCGGTACGGCCACCTCTGGTGCGTGTAATTCGGTGGGCTTCGTTACTTCCGCGGCCGCCGGGTTGTGTGCGCTCAGCGCCTGGGAACCTCGGATTATGGCATCGGCGTCGGGCGCGGCCTCAAAACTGATCATCCCATCCACACTCGTCCCGCCACGTCGAGGTGGCTATTGCAGCAGCCTGAGTCCGAGTTTGGGCTTCAATCGGCGGTAGCCGTCCTTCGGGTAAATCAAGGGGTGGTTGGTCTTGGACGGGATGAGTCGCTCCCCATAGCCACGGAAGATCTGCGCGTGCCAGAAGGCGTTCTTCCATCTCGACCGTAGATCGAACTCCAGGAACCCGGGCCGTTTCTCTGTAGGGATCGGCCATTTTTTGACTCGCACCGAGCCGATGAACCTGCCGGGTACATTCTTGAAGGCACCCTCTTCCACCAGGTCTGCCGTCGCGTCGTAGCCGAAGTTTCCGAAAACGGCATGATGTTCCACCATGTGTGCTGTCTTGCTGGACACCATGAAGGCGCGCCACAGCTTGAGAGCATGTCGTGAACTCCAATTCTCCGAGTCTGAGCGCCATCCGTCACTAGCTTCGATGTAGATCTTGTTCCATCCGCGTGATTCGGCTCCGGCAAGACCGTTTGACTCGTGCTCGATGCCGGCGCGCCATTCCGTGTCCTCAGAATCCTTGGCCGACCACTGAACCCATGCCTCCGGGTTGAACACCAGCTCCTTAAACGGATGAGATCCCTGGTCAATCGCCCAGAAACTCCGCATCGTGTATCCGAAAAAGACGTCGATGTCCTCTCGATCATCCGCCAAATAACGAAAGCTGATCTGAAGTTTGATCGTCCTGATGGCACTGATGCCGACGACCGGGTTGAAGTTTACTACTCCGTAGAGCCCTCTGTACGGGGACGTCCGTTCAAATTTGCCACGAGCGAAGCCAGGGGCAGCAGCCAACAGAATTGTCACGCAGGTAATAGTTAGAGATCTATTCGTCACGGTCCTTTCCGCTGAGTTCCGATTACCAAGATCCGACCTGGCCGAAGGTTGACAGCCTGTTTCCCGGCACAAGATCTCAGTGGCGTTTGAAAGATCAAGCCCTTTCTGGGCTAAGAGCGAAAAAGGCGCAGCCACCGAACAGACCGACTCACCGCCTTTCTGGTGCATCCCCTCGACACGGCCCGATTGTCGAATCATACTAACTTGAGTACGAGGTCGAGCCGACTCGTTCCAACCCCTCCACTACAAATTAAAAATAGGATTCTCATGCTCGAACAAGCGCGTGCCGAACTCGCACCGACCGGCGTCCTCCGGGCCGGCATCAATCTTTCGAACTTCCTGCTGGTCACCGGCAAGACCCCGGAGGGCGATCCGCAAGGCGTCTCCCCGGATATGGCCCGCGCGGTGGCGGATCGCCTGGGCGTCGCGGTGAAGTTCATAACCTTCGACACGCCGGGCGAGTTGGCGGATGCTGCCGTCGAGGACATCTGGGATATCGGCAATATCGGCGCCGAGCCAGAGCGGGCGAAAACGATCGCCTTCAGTGCGGCTTACGCGGAGATCGAAGCCACCTACCTGGTAGCGGCCGGTTCGCCGATCCAATCTGTCGACGAGGTAGACCGCGAAGGGGTGCGCATCGCAGTCTACTGGCGCAGCGCCTATGGGTTGTGGCTGAACGACAACATTGAGCATGCGGAGTTGGTCAAGACGGAAGGCATCGACGCTTCGTTCGACATGTTCGTGGAACAGCGCCTGGATGCCCTGGCGGGTCTGCGAGCCCGGCTGATCGAAGATGTAGAAAAGCTACCCGGCGCGCGCATCCTCGCTGGACAGTTTACTGCGGTGCAGCAGGCCATAGGCACGAAGCCGGACCGCGAGGTCGCCGCCGAGTTCCTGCGCAACTTCGTCGAGGAAGCCAAGGCCAGCGGCCTGGTGGCGGGCATCATCGAAAAGCACGGCGTGGCGGATAGGCTAACGGTGGCGGAGCTCAGCCCCAACACACGATAACGACTGAAGTCTTCCACGATGGAGACAGCCATGGAATCGGCCAACATCGTTTTAACCGGTAAGGAGAGGGTTGAGCTCTTGCGCGAGCAGGCGCCCGAGGCGCCGCCGGGCGGGCTGCTTGTGCGCACGCGCACGAGTCTGATCAGCACCGGGACCGAATGCATTTGTTATCGCAGCGAAATGGACGAGGGGACGCACTGGGCCGGCTGGGTGAAGTATCCTTTCTATCTGGGCTATAGCAATGTGGGCGAAGTTGTGGCGCTTGGCGCCGGCGCCGAAGGGTATTATATCGGGGACCGCGTCTTCAGTTCGTCACCGCATCGGCAGTATGCCGCGGTGAGCGGCAGAGCAGTCAAGGTTCCCGATGGCGTTGCCGACGAGAGCGCGGCCTGGTCCAAGCTGGCGACGATCGCTCAGACGGGCGTGCGCCGGGCCGAGTTGAGGATGGGCGCGCGGGTGGCTATCGTCGGCGCTGGTCCGCTGGGTCAGTTGCTTACCCAATACACGCGGCTGATGGGAGCGGCGGAGGTGATGGTGATCGACATGGTCGAAAGCCGCCTGCAGGTGGCCCGCGCCCACGGGGCCACGCAGGTGTTCGCCGGCAGCGCCGCAGACGCAGTGCCCTTCGTCGAGGAGCATACGGGCGGCGCCCTTGCCGATGTGGCCTTCGACGCCACCGGACACTACGCGGTTTTTCCACTGGCGCTGAAACTGGTGCGGAACTTCGGCACCCTCATGCTTATCGGCGACTCGCCGCACCCCAGCAAGCAGGTGCTGAACGCCGACCTAATCACCCGGCAGATCATCGTGCGCGGCAGCCACAACGAGGCTTTGCCACCGCATGTCGAGGGCTGGGACGCCCGGCGGCAGATCGAACTTTTCCACAATTATATAGAGCGCGGGCAGATGCGGGTCGAGGACTTGATCACTTCGCGTCACGCGCCGCAGGAGGCGCCTGAAGTCTATGCCCGGTTGCTGGAGAGCCGGGCGGAGACAATCGGGGTGGTCTTCGACTGGAGCCGGCTGAAAACATAAGGGAGCAAGCCATGCCGATAAGGCAATCCGTATGCCTCCCGATCCTGCCGCCGATGGATCGGGGCGAATTGCTCCGGGAAATCGCCGCCATCGGCTATCCAGCCGTCGAGATCTGGGGCCGCGACCCGGATTTCGAAGCGCTGTGCTCCGCCGCCGCCGAGCACGGACTGAAGCTCGTCAGCATGGCCGGCCACGACTCACTGCCCGACGGGCTCAACAAACCCGAAAACCACGAGCGCATCGAGGCGGAGTTGCGTGCGTCGATCGATATCGCCTCGACGCGCGGCGTGGTGGGGCTGATTTGCTTCAGCGGCAACCGGGTCGAGGGCATGGAGGAAGAGGAGGCACTGGAGAACACGGCCAACATACTGCGCCGCGTCGCGCCCTACGCCGAGGAAAAAGGGGTCAACCTGAACCTGGAGCTGCTCAACTCCAAGATCGACCACGAGGGCTATCAGTGCGACAGCACGGTCTGGGGCGTGGAGGTAGTAGAGCGGGTGGGCAGCCCGCGAGTCAAGCTCTTGTACGATATCTACCACATGCAGATCATGGAAGGCGACGTGATCCGCACCATCGGTGAGAACATTGGGGCGCTCGGCCATTTTCACACGGCCGGCAATCCGGGCCGTAACGATCTGGACGATCGGCAGGAACTGAACTACGCGGCGATCTGCGCGGCGATCGAGGCGACGGGTTATTCGGGGTATGTCGGTCACGAGTTCCGGCCCAAAGGTGAGGTGGTCCCGGCGCTGCGGCAGGCTTTTGAATGCTGCGATAGGCGAGTCTGAATTATCGTATTAATACGGATGTGGGCCGGTCGGGCGTCTTGATCCGTACTACTACCGATACACAGATATTCCTCTTGCTGGCAGTCTCGGGCGGGGCTACTATGACTCGTCCGACCGATTGACCAAACCAACAAATGAGCCACCCTCTCCTCTCATCCGCATTCGAAGCCGAAACCGACCGGCTCACCGACACAGTCGTCCGCGAAGGAAACACGATCGAGCTGCTTCCGAGCGGTATCTCATCGTATGAAAAACGGTGGGAGCTGCTGGAAGCTGCGCGCCACAGCATCCACATCGCCACGTTCTCGTTCATGCGCGACAAGACGACGAAGCGGCTGTGCGGTCTGCTGCGGGCCAAGATGAACGACGGAGTCGAGGTGCGGCTCGTCGTCGATGACGCCGTACTCTACAGTACCTTCAGCGGCAAACGGGTCGACAAGCTGGCCAGGGACGGAGTGGAGGTATTGCGCTATCACCGGTTGTTCAGGGACTGGCTGCCCAAGTGGGGTCGAGGCGGACCGATCAGGCAGGTTGTAAAAGCGACGAAGCTGAAGCTGAAACGGCGATTTCACGAGAAGTACTTTGTCGTCGACGGCAAGGAGGCCATCCTGGGTGGCATGAACTGGGGCGACAAGTACGCACAGGGAGGGGCCAGTCCCAAGGCGTGGCGGGATTCGGACTGCTACATCACCGGCCCGGTCGTGGCTGATATCCAGCGCCAGTACCTCAGAGATGTCCGTCTCTACGACGCCATGGAGAGAGAGTACGAAGCCCGCACCGAAGCGGGGTTCGATCGCGAGGCCTTCTTCGAAGAGGCGAAGCGGGAAGGAGAGGCTCTCATACAGCAACAGGCGCCAGCCTACTTCCCGGAGCTGACTACGACGGGCGCCGAGAAGATTCGCTACATCCCACACAAGCCCTACGATGAAGAACGGCTGCGGTTGACGGAAGCCTACCTGATGATGTTCAGGGAGGCGAAGGAATATATCTACTGGGGCTGCCATGGCATTCGCCCGCCCCGCGTCATCGCCGACGCGCTCGCAGCCGCAGTCCGCCGAGGCGTGGAGGTGCGACTGATCACCAATTCCCGCAAGTCCTCCCGCACCTTGATGGCGTTCGGCGTTCTCGGCTGGATGTACTGGGAGAGCAGCAACCACTTCTCCGGGCTGATCGAGAGCGGCATCAGGGTGTTCGAATGGTTGAAACCGGGCGCCTTCCACTCGAAGTGCTGCGTCATCGACGACGTGGTCGCCTCGATCGGGTCATACAACATCGCCCGGGGCTGGTCCTTCCACCACACGGAGAGCAATGTCGTCATCTACGGTGGTCCTTTCTGCAGGGCGACCCACGACCAGTTTCACATCGACTTCCAGGACTGCAGAGAATTGACTCTCGACACGGTCAGGAAAATCAAGCCAAAACACGATCCGTTCAGGCGGCTGCTCCACGAGCGCAACCTGCTGATCGACAGATCGCTGTTGTCGGAGCCCGTGGCTGCAGATCTGGACGCCGGGCGTTACAAGCGGATGTAGGACGCGGCGATGTTCAAAGCGATTCGGGACGTGTTTCTGAAGATTTTCGGCGACATCAAGGTGTTCAAGTGGCCGTTCTTCCTGCTCTACCACCCCACCGGCTACCAGGTGAGGGGTGACGACGTGCGACAGGTGATCGACACCCTCGAGCCGGGCGACATTCTGGTGCGGGGGTACCGGAATTACCTCGACGGGCTCTTCATCCCCGGTTACTTCAGCCATGTGGCACTCTATCTGGGCGAGGTGACCGACGACGACCGGCAGCATGTCGCCCATGTGGGTGGCGAGCGCCACTTCCGAACCGGCAAACAGATGGTCATCCACGCCATGGCTGAGGGCATCTTCATGGAGGATGTGATCAATTTCTGTCGCTGCGACCGCATGGCGATCATGCGATTTCCCTCGCAGCTGACACGCCAGCAAGGGAGGTTGTCCGCTCACGTGGACGATTCGGAGTACACGGAGGCAGAGCGGGAGCTTGAGACGCGTCTTGAGGCTGGTGATGAGGTGACATTCGAGAGTGCTTTCGAAGAGGTCTTCAAGATCGCCCTGGCGCAGCTGGGCAAGTCCTACGATTTCAGTTTCAACTTCTCCAACTTCAACGACCAGTCATGCAGCGAATTCGTCTACTACACGACAAAGAGTCTGGAGTGGTTTCACGGCGTCTACCCCACGGAAACGCGGGTGTATCTGATGAAACGGAAGGTTCTCGATCCAGACGCCTTCGTCGGGTCCCGCTTGGCCGTGCAGTGGCAGAACGCTTCCGTGGACGAGGACAAGATGGCCAGAATCGGGTGATGTTCGCTCTCGAAACCTTTTCCTTCCGATAAGGAGGTGCCCGTGCTCCTGACAACGACAACCCAGGTCCCCGAACTCGAGATTCTCTCGACGGCGCCGACCGTGGTCGAGCTCGGACAAGCCGTGGAGGTGCATGTGAGGATCGCCGCATCCCAGGTCGTCGAGTTGCTCGAGCTGATCTGGAACAACCCGACAACGCTACTCCCCGACACGGCGGCCCCGACGATGAGCTTTCCCTCGAATCTCTCGGCCGGTGATGTTGCGGAAGGCGATGTTGTCTTCACGACCGCGGCTGGCCGAAGGGACTACGGTCTAATGACTGCGACACTGCGCTTCCGCCGGCAAGACGGCACAGAAGCGACGGCGAGCTGGGAGGCGTGGATATCGGTGTTTCCCCGCGAGCATGCCGATGCCCAGGAGCTGAGCGACGACCACCGGAATCGGCTCGTTTCCGTCGTCAACGCCCGGGATCGGAACGGCCACATCTTCGTGGCCGACTTCGTCTCGTTTTTCAGCGATTTCCTCAACCTTGTCGTGCCGGCCGGCACGGCCGGATTCCTCAGTCAGGAATTCGAGCTCGACGAAGAGGGACTGCCGGTGGACGAGGAGACATACCAGCTGATCATCCTCGGTCTCATGAGCATTTACGGTCTGGTGCGCCTTGAGCTGTTGTTCGAAGAGGACTGTCCCGAGACGGATGAATACGTCGACCTGAGCGCGATGCGTGAAGTCAAGCAGGAGGTGATCTGAAATGGCCAGATGGGCAGCGGAGTACGCAGTCGCGATGGAGATCGAGCAACCTGTCCTGAATCTCGTCCTCGATCGCTACATCGCAGCGCTGAGCGCTCACCTTGGGTACTCAGGACGGCTGGGACGTTTCGGATCCTTCTCGGTGCAGGTTACCGACCTGAACATCACGGACCTGGAGGACATCCCGCCGGTCGGAGGCGGCGTGAGCACCGACCTGCAGGTGGAGGCGGATTTCAGTCTGCGGCTTCTGGGACTCATTCGCATCAACACCACGGCGGTGCTGTCGGTAGACGATGTGCTGATCGATCTGTCGAAGACGGCAGCCGGCCTACCGAGAAGTGTAGTGCTGAGCGTGACGCCGACGCTGACGGTGAGAGTCACCTTCAGGTCCGGCGGCCTGACGGGTTGGTTCCTGAACTCGTTCGTCGCTCCGCTCATCAATGTCGGAGTATGGCTGGGGTTCCGGGTGATCCGCCAGGTTGAGATCGATGTGTGGAAGCTCGTAGACTTCTTCAGCGCCATCGGACTCAGCTTTGCACCGAGCTCGCCGTTGCTGACGGCGCAGCGGGCTGTGCCACCGACGTCCCTCCTTCTTGCCTCGGATTTCAACCTGACGAATCCTCTCGCGGGCAACCCGAATCAGCTGGGACACTTTGTGCCGACGAATACGAACCTTGGCGCGGTCGTGCACGAGCGTGTGCTGACTGCGGCTGTCCACCTGGCCTTCGCGAGGGGGTGGCTACCGACGCGCTTCCGGGTTGGAAGGTGGCGCGTCTACATCAACTCCCTCGCCGTGGCTTTCGAACCGGGGAAGGTGGTGGCCTCGGGCACTCTCCGGGCCAAACGGCGCCGGTGCTGGTGCCGCGTCAGGGCGCGGATCACTTTTTCGGCGGCATTGCAACCGAGGGTGGTGGATTCACACACACCCAATCCGCGCATCGAGTTCGATTATGACGCCGACATCAACGTGCACGTGTCGAGCTCCGGGATGCTGGTGGTGCTGGGGGTGATCATGTTCGGGCCGCTCTTTCTCGCTCTGACGGCGAGTATGTCCTTTCTGATCAACTTGCTGCTGGACCGGTTTCTGCCGTTCGCAACGACGTGGAGCGTGGCAGGCGTGCAGATGACGATGCAGGCGACCTCGACGGGTGCGTCGGGATTGGTGCCGTTCTCGATGAACTTTCCGTTGCAGCTAACGGGGCAGGGCAGCTACGATCTGGCGCGGTTCACGCAGTTCCGGTTACCGGGAGGTGGGAATGCGACGATGCAGGTGGGGTATACGCCTGACAGTGTGACCATTGAGGATGATGAGATACGGGTGGCGATTGAGCTGACGTAGAGATGCTGGAGACGCGGTTTACCCAGCAACGAGAACCAATTCGAAGCCTACCGCGAGTTGGGCTACCAACTGACGAAGTCGATGATCCTGCACGCCCGCCAGATCGAAGACGCTAGACGGAGAGTCCGGATAAGTGGTTGCAGAGTGCCGCGGAAATGAGGGCGTCGAGGCGCCTGGCTCGCAAGGCGCGCGATCGAGGCGGGTTGGTGGAACCCGCCGAGTGAGCGCAACGCAGCGAGCCAGGATGGATCGGCGCCCGAATACAAGAATGCTTTTGACACACGGCACTAGCGGTCTCCGCCGCCGTAGTTGAGCCGGTACAGCCGGGCGTAGATGCCGTCCCGGGAGACGAGCTCGTCGTGCCGGCCCTGCTCACGCACCTCGCCGTGATGGAGAACGAGGATCTGATCGGCATTGCGAATCGTCGACAGCCGGTGAGCGATGACGATGGACGTGCGCTCCACCATAATCCGGGCGATGGCCTCCTGAATCAGCTGCTCCGTCTCCGTGTCGATGCTGGAGGTGGCCTCGTCGAGTACGAGGATCTCCGGATCGAAGGCCAGGGCGCGGGCAAAGGAGAGCAGCTGACGCTGACCTCCCGACAGCGATCTGCCACCTTCGGCCACCGGGTGCTCGAAGCGCCGCGGCAGGCGCTCCACGAAACGGCTGGCGTTGACGTGTTGCGCTACCTCCGCCACCCGCTCCTCCGGGATCGGCAGTCCGAGCCGGATGTTGGCGCCGATGCTGCCTGAAAACAGAAACACGTCCTGCTGCACGATGCCGACGCGACGGCGCAGCTCGTCCAGGTTCCACTCGCGCACATCGACGCCGTCGACGCGCACCGATCCCTGCTGAATGTCGTAGAACCGGCAGATCAGGTTGACGATGGTGGTCTTGCCGGATCCCGTGGCGCCCACCAGCGCGATGCTGTGGCCGGCGGGCACGGTGAAGGTGACGTCGCGCAGGATCCAGTCGCTGGCGTCGGGATCGTACTTGAAGTGGACGTGGTCGAACTCGATAGCAGGTGAATCCGTTGCCGCGGCGGGCGCTGTCTGGTCCACGCCGCGCGTTGCCGGCCCCTGCGGCTCCGTGCGCCTGTCGAGGAGCTCGAAGATGCGCTCCGACGCGGCCATGGCGCTCTGCAGCAGGGCGTAGCGATCGGAGATGTCCATGATGGGGCGGAAGAACCGGCGCACGTACTGGAGGAAGGCGATGAGCACCCCAAGATCGATGCGATCCTGCACGACCGAGCAGGCGCCGTACCAGACGACGATGCCCATGCCCACAGTGCCGATGAACTCGGAGAAGGGGAAGAAGATGGAGTAGTAGTGGATCTCTCGATCCTCGGCCTTGCGATACGGCAGGTGCTCGCGGTCGAAGTCGCCGAGATTGCGCTGCTGCCGGTTGAACAGCTGCACGACCTCCATGCCCGTGATGTTTTCCTGCAGGTAGGCGTTGAGGCGCGCCAGGCGCAAGCGCAGCTCGCGGTAGGCCTTCATGGCGAGGCCCTGCAGGTAAAAGGTGGCCAGCGCCAGGATGGGAATCACCGTACACGATGCGAGCGTAAGCCACGGGTCCATGTAGGTCATGAAGGCGAGGATGGCGACGAGGGTGAACAGATCCATGAACACGGAGACCACGCCCTCGGTGAAGAACTCGTTGAGGGCCTCCACGTCGTTGGTGGTCCGTGTCATGGTGCGGCCCACGGGGGTGCGGTCGAAGTAGCGCATGGGCAGGCGCTGCAGGTGCACGAAGATCTGCCGGCGCAGATCGCGCATCACGTACTGCCCGGGTCAGCTCGGTGACTCTCGTCTGCCCGTACTGCGCCACGTACTGCACGGCGATGCTGAGGAAGTAGAGACCGATGAGGCCGTACAGCCCCTGGAGATCCCCCTTGAGGATGTAGTCGTCGACGCCGATCTGCGTCAGATACGGACCCAACTGGCTGGACACGGCGGCCACGAGGATGCAGGACGAGGGCCACCGCCAGGCGCTGCTTGTAGACCCGGAGGTAGGCGACCAGGCGCAGCGTGAGCCCCAGGTTGAAGGGCCGCTCCTGGATCTCCTCTTCCTGCGACATGGGTACGGGAGACATGCTAGCCGCTCCCCGGACTCGGTGTTGCGATCACAGCCCTTCCAGCTCCGCCGCCAGCTGCTGGCGCTCGAAGAGATCGGCGTAGATGCCGCCGTGAGCGACGAGGGCGGCGTGATTGCCCTGCTCGACGATGCGCCCCTCGTCGAGGACGATGATGTGATCGGCATCGCGCAACGTGGAGATGCGATGGGCGATGAGCAGGGTAGTGCGTCCCTGCATGATCCGTCTCAGGTGGCCGAGGATCGCCTCTTCGGTGTGCGTATCGACGGAGGAGAGCGCATCGTCGAGAATGAGAATCGCCGGCCGCAGCAGCAGGGCCCTCGCCCAGTGTGGCCCGCTGCTTCTGGCCGCCGGAGAGAGTGACGCCGCGCTCGCCGACGACGGTGGCGAAGCCGTCTTCGAACGCCTCCACCTCGGCGCGTACCTGCGCCTCTTCGGCAGCCTGCAGAACGAGCTCCTCGCGCTCCTCGCTGGCGTCGCGGATTCCGTAGGCGACGTTGGCGCGCACGCTGTCGGAGAACAAGAACGGTGTCTGCGCCACGTAGCCGATGCCCTCGCGCAGCTGCTCCATCGACCTGTGGCTGATCGGGACCCCGTCGACGAGCACTTCGCCGGCAGTGGGCTCGATGAGCCGCGGTATCAGGCGCGCCAGTGTGCTCTTGCCGGCGCCGACTCTGCCGATGATGCCCAGGGTGGAGCCGGCGGGAATGATGAGATCGATGCCCTCGAGCACCGGCACTGCTTCGTCGTAGGCGAAGCTGACGCCGCGGAACTCCACCTGTCCGCCGGTCACCTGCGCTGCCGGTGCCGCAACGGGCAAGGTGCGATCGCCGATCTCCGGCTCGATGGCGAGGATGTCGTTGATGCGGCGAATGGCCACCATGGAACGCTGAAAGCGATCGATGACCCAGCCCATGTTGGCGATGGGACGGATCAGCAACGTCAGATAACCGTTGAAGGCGACGAAATCGCCTATCGAGAGGGAGCCCTCGATAACGGCGCTGCCGCCGAGCCACAGGTTCAGTCCCAATCCCATCGAGGCGATGAGGAAGGACAGCGGACGGTAGATGGCTCGTGTGAAGATGAGCCGGTTGTTGAGGAGCAGGTACTGGGCGTTGGAGCTCGTCAAAGGAGGAGGTCTGTGCGCCCCCCTGCACGAAGGCCTTCACCACCCGGATGCCGGAGAGATTCTCCTGGATGAAATTCGACATCACCCCGAAGGAAATCCTGGATCGCCCTGAAACGGGAGTGCACCAGCGTCGCCATGCGGATGATGAAGTAGCCCGTCACCGGCAGGGGCAGGAGCACGAGCAGGGCGAGCTGCCAGTTGATAATCGCACATCATGGCGATCGTGAACGTGAAAATCAGCGCCATCTCCACGATACCGCGCACGCCGTAGGTGAAGAAGATGCGCACGTTGTTGAGGTCATTGGTGGCCCGCGCCATGAGGTCGCCGGTGCGGTGAGCCTGGTAGAACGAGAGCGGCATCTTCAGCAGGTGGCTGAAGTAGATCGTGCGGATGTCGTACTCGATCCAGGTGGAGGCGACGCCCAGCAGCCGGCGCATGGCCCAGCCACCAACTGCGACGATGACCGCCAGGCCCAGCAAGATGAGGACGTATTCCCGCACGCTGGCCAGCTGCTCGGCAGTGCTGCCGGCCTCCTGTTCCAGCACGTCCACGGCGTCGCCCACCTGCCGTGGGATGAAGGCGGCCGCCGCCTGCGCCAGGGTAATGGCGAGCACACCCATAACGATGCGGCGCAGGTAGGGACGGGTGTAGCGAGCGAAGGGGCCGAACACGGTCAGCTGCATGTCAGACAGGGCTTCAGCTCGGGGAAGGTGCGAGAAGGGTCAGGCAGCCAGCACACGGGATCGCAGCCGCACACAATTCACCTATCAGGGCAAAGAGTTCCGCCCTTGGTAAGCCAGGACACTCAGAAGACAACGAGAGTCAGGGTCTCAGCCCAGAACACAAAACTGGATCTCACGCCATCGTCATGGACAAGGTTGAGGTAGATCGCGATGGCGATCAGACCAGCCGGCCATGATGAGTCCACAGATTGTATAGATCCAGTTTCTCGCCAGCTTTCGTTGTGTTGGATTCGGCCCTTTCAATCTGAACAGGTATAACGAGAAGACAGTAAGGGTGATAAGGAAGAGCGCCGCG
>CBDBIJ010000091.1:0-87592 GCA_965205655.1 Candidatus Latescibacterota bacterium | reverse complement strand
CGGCATTTGGAGGTCGCGAAGACGTCATGGCGCTCTTCGATCCGACTGATGGAAAGGCGCGGATCTGGCAGTCGGGCACCTTCAACGGCAATCCACTCAGTTTGACGGCCGGCCTCATCACACTCCAGCACCTGACGCCGCCGGTCTTCGACGACCTCACCGCCAGAACGCGCCGATTGGCGGACTCGCTGCAAAACGCCTTCGATGACGTCGGGTTGGCTGCCTGCGTCTGCGCTGTCGGATCGCTGTTCTTGAGCCTCCTCAACCGGGACATCTACTGGCGCAACGGCGGGCTCAACGCCGTGTCAGTGCCGATGACGGACGACCATGTCGATCACCTGACGACGACGGTGCGGACAATTCTGACTGAAAATGTCTGAGCGCATCGAACCGAACCCCGACTGGCCCCGGGCCAGGAGACAGACATGATAGTCGGTACCGGAGATTTCACCTACGAAGTAGCTGAAGGTTGGGGCTCGCTCCCCGACGGCTGGAAGCTCGGCTGGATTGCAGCGGTGGCGGTCGACTCGAAGGATAGGGTTTACCTCTACAACCGCAGCGAACACCCGCTCGTCGTCCTCGATCGGGATGGGAACTTCTCGGCCACATTGGCCGAGGATATTCTCCTGGATGCTCACGGAATTCTGATCGATGGGCAAGATCAGATCTTCTGCGTCGAGCGCGAGACCCATTGCATGCGCAAGTTCAACCCTGAGGGAGAGCTGCTCATGACCCTGGGCAGTCCCGGCGAGCAGGGAGAGGAAGGAGAGCCTTTCCGCCTGCCCACCGACATCGCCTTCGATTCAAAAGGTGACATCTACATCTCCGACGGCTACGACAACGCCCGTGTCCACAAGTTCACCGCTGAGGGCGAGCGCATCAAATCCTGGGGCACTCCGGGTACTGGCCCGGGCGAGTTCGACCTGGTGCACTGTGTGCGCGTCGATCGCAACGATCGGGTGATGGTCTGCGATCGCTCCAACAATCGCATTCAGATTTTCGACACGGAAGGGGAGTTCCTGACCGAGTGGGGAGATCTCAATCACCCCGATACCATCCATATCGACGAGAGCGACATCGTCTACGTCGCCGAGATGGATCAGCGCGTCAGCATCCTGAGCCTCGAGGATGAGCTGCTGTGCCGCTGGGGCAAGGGAGAAAGAGTGGATCGCCAGCCTGGAGAATTCCGCGGATGCCCTCACGGCATCTGGACCGACAGCTACGGTGACCTCTACGTCAGTGAAGTGCAGGCAGATCAGAGCATCCAGAAATTCATCCGCCAGCGGTAGCTGAGCTGTCGGCGAGGCGTCACTTCGGCGAGTGACGCTTGACGATTTCGAGCATGGCCTCATGCAACAGCGAGTTCGACGCCATCACGCTCGTCTTTGCAACAGGGAGGTCGTCGCCCCTACAGGTCGTCACCCGGCCACCGGCCTCCTCGACGAACAGGCGACCGGCGGCGAAATCCCACGGTGACAGCTGGTACTCAAAGAAGGCCCCAAAGCTTCCTATGCCGACCTGACACAGGTCGAGGGCGGCCGATCCGAATCGCCTGATTCCGTGGATATCCCGGCCGAACAGCTCCCGGATCGCCTCGAGAGTCGACTCCATCATCGCCCCTCGATCGTAGTAGAATCCGACTCCGATGAGCACCTCATCGAGCCTGGTCTGAGCAACGACCGCTACTCGCTCACCGTTGTGAAACGCTCCCTTGCCGCGAACGGCTTCGTACCAGTCATCTCGAACGGGATTGCAGACCACTCCACATACCGGCTCCTGCCGACAGTAGTACGCCACTGATACGGAGAAATGCGGCACTCGATGGGCGAAGTTGTTCGTGCCGTCGATCGGATCGATGATCCACAGGTGCTCGCTGGCGCTTTCGGCGCCGGCGCCGCCGTACACCTCCTCGCCGAAGACCGCGTGATCGGGAAATGCCGTATGTATAATCTCCCCAATCCGTTTCTCCGTCTCGACGTCAGCGTCGGAGACCAGATTGTAGGACTCCTTACTGCGCATGGTGACGCCGTTGCGATAGAAGGCGGCCACACTCTCGCTGCCCACTCTGGCCGCTTCCTTGCAGACTTCAAACTTGTCCATAGGGCAAAAGGGCCGCGATGTCAGTTGAGCTTGCTCACCACTTCTATCAGCGCCTTCATGTAGCCCACGGCGTGGGCGCGTCCGCGATGGTGCCAGTCGCTGTCTCCATCGGTTTCGGGGACATGGTCGGGAATCATAAAGCCGTCGAAGCCGACCTCTTTGAAGGTCTTCATTACTTCGAGTGTGTCCACGTTTCCGTCGCCGATGTAGCACTCGTTGAAGCATGTCACCGGTCCCTGCACATCGCGGAAGTGGACGTAGAAGATCTTCCCCTGGCCTCCGAAGTGTTTGATCGATCTGATGACATTGTCGTGACCCCCCATTTCCGACCAGCACCCCATGCAGAAATCCAGCCCGTGATACGGGCTGTCAAATGTGTCCATGGCCCGCTCGAAGTGGTCGAAGCTTCTGAAGATGCGGGCCACGCCTCCCAGCGACTCCACAGGCGGATCGTCCGGGTGCAGGGCGAGCTTGACCCTGGCCTCCTCTGCCACGGGAAGAAACCGTTCCAGGAAGTAGCAGTAGTTGTCCCACATCTGCTCGTCGGTGAACACGCGGCCGAAGGTGAGCGGAGCATCTTTGTGGGCATCCATGTCGAAGCGCGTCGACCTGGCGCCGTTTTTTCAGAACCGCGTTTCTCCGGCGTGCGCCAGACACCTGACGGTAGCCAGTGATAGCCGAAGATGGGAATGCCCGCCTCACCCATATTGCGCACAGTCGTGCACATGTTTTCGATTTGCTCGTCCCGGCCCGGCTGGCCCAACATGACCTTGTCGTAGAAGTCGATCGGTACATTCTCGATCGCCGCCAGTCGCAGCCCCGCTGCCTCGCCCTTCTCTCGCAGCGCCTTCAAGGCATCCAGCTCGAAATAGCCGTCGCCCATGTTGGTGCCGCGATACATGTTCATCTGAAAATCGTCCACGCCGATCTGCTTGATGAACGCGAGCTTCTCGTCCGTCAGCTCGTTGAACTGACCCAGTCCAATTCTCACGTCTTCAGCTCCTTGACATTCCTCATTTGCCGCTCGACTAGCTCTCCCACCATAGCCGGTGCGCCGTCCCCCCGAGGATCTGCTCTCGCTGATTCTCGGTGAGCCAGCCCAGCTCGCGCCGTACGAAATTCAGGCAGCGGATGTAGCCGTCGCCGAAAAGGATGTGTGGCCAGTCGGAGCCCCACGCCACCCGCTCGGCACCGAAGGCGTCGATGGCTGCTCGCAGGCTGACCTGCGCCTGCGCGTACGGGTACGGGCTATCTCCCCAATAGTGCAGCCCCGACAGCTTGATGAACACCCTAGGGAATTCTGCCAGTCTCAAGAACGCCTTAAACGCCTCACCGTCGACGCCGTCGCTGGCCGGGATCTGGGCGAAGTGATCGATCACGACGGTCGCCTCCGGGAAACGCTCGATCATCTGGCGCATGGGGCCGACCTGATGTGGATTTGCCAGCAGACATAGCGGCGCGCTCAGCTCCGCTGCACGTCGCCATAGCGGCTCAGTCTCGGGCTGGCAAAACCAGTCTGCCTCGATCGTTCCCCGCACCCGCACACCGCGAACGCCCTGCTCTACGAGAGTCGTCAGCGCTTCAGCCGCTCCCACGCCTCGCGGATCGACGACGCCGACGCCGGCGAAGATCTCGCCGTGAGCTTCGAGGGCATCGGTGAGAATGCGGTTGTCGTATTCGTAGTACATCGGTAGGACGATGACGGCGTGATCGACGCCCGCCTCGTCGAGGTACTGCAGCAGGAGCTCGATTGATCCGGGATAGGGAATCTCCGTGCGCGGATAACGCTCCACATCATCCGACCAGATGTGGAGATGGCTGTCGACGATCGGTGCCATGTCGTTTCTACGGACGGGCCGGGCTGCCGTCGGGCAGGCGGGCCTGAGTCCAGCGATCGACGGTGTCTTTGCACGGGTATTTCGCCGCCTCCTTCTCGTCCACGTCGATGCCGAGCCCCGGCTGATCGTTCGGGTACATGTACCCCTGACGCACCTCGGGCAAACCCGGGAACACCTCGTAGACGCGGTCTTGAAGGGGCGTCCACTCCTGGACGCCGAAATTCGGGGCCCACAGATCGAGGTGCAGATTAGCGGCGTGTCCCACAGGCGAGACGTCGGCCGGGCCATGCCACGCCGTTCGCACGCCGTACATCTGCGCGAAGGCGGCCACATGCCGCGCCGGCGTGATCCCTCCCATCTGGCTCACGTGCATGCGGATGAAATCGATGAGGCGACCTTGAATAAGCGGCTGCCATTCACGCGGGTGGTTGAACAGCTCGCCCATGGCGATCGGTGTGCTGCATTGCTGGCGAACGTTCTCGAACCACTCGAGGTCCTCCGGCGCCAGCAGGTCCTCCAGAAAGAACAGCTTGAAGCGATCCAGATCCCTGGCGAAACCGACTGCGTCGATGGGCCGCAGCCGTTCGTGCACGTCGTGGAGGAGCTCCACTTCGTCACCAACCTCGGAGCGCATATACTCGAACATGTCGAGTTGCGATCGCATGTATTGCCGTGGATCGAAGTAAGCCCCGTCCGGGGCTCCCTCAGGCTTGCGCATCTCGGTTTCCAGGCCGCCATAGCTGCCTAGCTGCACGCGAATGTATTGATAACCCTTTTCCTGGATCTCCCTCAAACGCTCCAGCACTTCCTCGCGACTGCCGCCGCTGGCGTGCGTATAGCAGGCGGCCCCCTCGCGGCACTTGCCCCCGAGCAACTGGTAGACCGGCATCCCGGCGCGCTTTCCCTTTATGTCCCACAGAGCCTGGTCGACCCCCGAGATGGCGTTGTTGAGGACGGGTCCGTTGCGCCAGTAGGCGTGGACCATCGACATCTGGAAGATCTCTTCGATGCGATCCACATCGCGGCCGAGTAGAAACGGTTTGAGGAACTCTTCGACCGCGGTGTGCACCGCCTTGTAGCGCTGATGGAACGTGGCACAGCCGACGCCGTACAGGCCGGGTTCGGAGGTGATGATCTTGACGATGACGAGACGCGCGCTGGGTTGCGTCAGTATGGTACGGACGTCTTCGATGGTCACTTGAGTCATCAGCCTGTCTCCAGTTAGATCCGGTCCGGCGCCGTCATTTTATCCGAAACGAGAATATCTCCGCGTCTCTCAGAAGAAAGTGCAGCTTGCGCCACTCGCCGCTGGCTCAAACGCTTCACGGTGGGCGCCGAAGAGGCGTTGAAAACGCTCAACGCCGATGTCGTCGCCGGGGTGATCGGTCTGTTGAAGGCCCGCACACTGAGCATCGACATCGATGGCACGGTGCTGTGCACCGGCCACAAGGTCGGCGGTGCCTGCCGTGGGTACAACCCGCATCATCGCAAGGTCCCCAGTTACTATCCCATCACCGCTTACCTGGCCGACAGCGGTCATTTTCTCCGGCTCCACAACCGTCCGGGCAACGTCAACGATGGCGCTTCCTCCATCCCATTTCTACAGGCGGTGTTCGAGCAAATCGAACAGACCCTGGGGCGCTCATACCGGCTGCGATTTCCGTTACCGGGGATGCTCGGATCGCCACCCCATGTTATGTCGTGATTCGTGCTGTCGTCGGTAAACACGTCGCAGCTTTCGAGCGAACAACCTCCTATTGGCTGGTTGTTCCCATCCAGCACGGCCGCCCGTATCGAGCCGCCTCCTCGGCATCTCGCGTTGATCACCAGTCGCTCGCCGTCTGACATGACGGGGCGAGTGACGACGTAGCCGTCCCGCTGGCGCGATCCGTCGAGAGAGGCGATCCCCTCTTTCCTGAGGCGCGCCAATCCGAGACCGAAGCGCACGTGGCCGGCCGGGTCGCGGGCCTCCGGTTCGTCGATCCCTTCCTGCGGGCTCATCCACCAGTCGTGATGCGAGCTGGTGCCGCCATGATAGAACCACCATTCGTCGCCCATCTCTACCGGTTGACTCGTCATCGACACCATGTGTGCGTCCCAGAACCCTTCACCGCGCGGCGCCAGGAACGGTTGTCCGCAATCCGTTGACTTGAACTGCACTCCGTCACGGCTGCACATCAACCGCACATCCATCTCGTTGTCGACATAGCGAAATACCCCGAGTGTCCCGAAATGGAGCCGGCCGACGCGGAACTGTTGCATGCCGTAGTGCCCGGTGTCGAGATTGTCGACGCCGTCGTCGTCGGGGAGTGAAACAGGCACCGGGTTGGCCCAGTTGAGGAAATCAGAGCTGCGGCTCTGGTAGACACGTCGCTTGTTGACGAGATCGGGCCGATAGGGATAGTGAGGCCCGAACCATCCCCCCGCGTTCGGCGTTGTTGGCGGACGACCGGTTGTCCCCATCTTCGAGTGGCGCGTGTTCTGCACGAACTGCCGCGCCTCCGCATCGTAGTGCAGGACGGAAACATCCCCGAGACTGTTGCCGCTGCTGCCCATGGTGGGTCGAGCTTCGTAGGGACTCCAACGCACTCCATCGCGCGAATGGGCGCATACAGTTTGCCGCTCGTCGGCGAATTCGCCATTTTCGAACACATATTTCGTGAAGATCGCCCTGAATCGCTCTTCCTCGGAGGGCGGATTGGGGTCGATCACCAGCCCGCACGACTGCACGCCTGCATTCGCCCACGGATTTCCCGTTGTTGGCTGCTCTTTCCCCTCATAGCCCCCAACAATGTTCGTGCGCGCCCCATCGATGATGCAGTTGTCGAGCTCCGGTTTTCGGAACTCAACGCCATCCTCGCTCTCGGCGTAGAGCAGCCGCGTCTGCCGCGGGTGGCCGGTGCCGTCGATCGGCCCCAGATCCTCGTACCAGCACTTGATCAGCCCATCCTCCGGATCGCGGATGACGCAGTAGGTGCTGTAGGTGAAATACAGCGTCTTCTCCCAGGGGCGATCCTTCGATATGAGCGGCCCTGACTCAGTGCGCACCGGCTTGTGCCAGCGTCTCGTCAGACCCTGCGTGCATTCGATGAGCCAGCTGTCGACGAACAACTGGGGGTCGTTTCCGATATGCAACTGCGTATTGTCGAGCATGTTTTGCTACGGTCGCTCGATAATGGGATCGCCGTATTGAATCTGAAAGTCGCCGTGTACGGCGTAGACCCGTGCCTGGCACAGCTTGAACTCGAGGCGCACGCCGGCGCCGACCAGCTCCGTCAGTGTCTTCCCGTTCTTCCACCTCACCGGGGCGCGGATGTCGTCTCCACTCAGCGGCTCGCAGTCGTCGAAGCTGTATCCGGGATACGGTCCACTCGTGTCTGGACCCGTTGTGTGGCTGTGGCTGGCCTGGACCCATATGCGCCCGTTCGGCGCCATCATGTTGATATGCAGCTCGCCCTTGCGAAACTTCAGATTTCGGGTGCCGAAGTATCCGAAGCCCCCGACCGGCTCGAGGTAGGCAAAACCCTCCGACCGCAGCTGGTGCACGAGCACCTCACAGTCGTGCACTAGGCCCTCGGGCATGTGGCCGATGCGTTGATCGCCGTGCTCGCCGGAGTAGGCTCGCGAGTAGAACCGGAGGGTGCCGTCCTCTTCCTCCACCATGCAGGTGGTGTATATCTGCTCGGATCCCGGCACACCCGGCTCCAGGCGCCCGACGAATGGCTGCCTGTCGGTGCGGTTCCAGTGCACGCCGTTGTAGCTGTAGGTCAGCTCCGTGTCGACCTTGCCCATCCACTTCACCGTCCCGCGCTCCTTGGACGACACGTGCTGCAGCGGCATCAGTCCGATGAAATACTCGTGATACCAGTACTGAATCATCGAATAGAACTGCACCAATGTCTCGTCCAGCGGGTCGGGATAGACGATGACTCGGGGCGTGGTCCAGTGAATGAGGTCCTCCGACTCCGTCATGGCCACACGGCGATCCAGGCAGGTGTCGCGGCAGATCACCTGGTAGCGGCCGCTGATCGGGTTGAACAATATGTTGTTGTCGCAGTCGGACCCCATCCGCGTCGGCTCGTCCGGAAACCAGCTCGAACCCGGGACCTGGGTCCAGCTGAGGCCGTCCGGCGACACCCACACGGTGAATCTCGGCTGGTCGTCTGCCTCTGCTTGCTGGCCCACGACCTTGTAGCGCCTGGCGGGATTGGGATCGAAGGCATCGTACACGACCTTCGACACGCCTAGAGGTGGCAGATCGAAATCGACGCAGCTCGACAGCGACTCATCGACGCCCATCTTGTCGGAAAAGCCAAGATTGGGGCTCGTAAAGCTGATGCCGTCTTCGCTCTCGGCGTAGCACAGGGTGCTGCTGAAGTTTCCCCCGGGGAGGGGTCGGCTGCCGGGGACCCGCTCCCACAATCGGTACACTCCTGACTGCCGGTCGCGAATCACGTTCGGATAGCCGTGCTCGCCCCGCAGCCTGTCGTTGTCGAACTCGACCTTCTTCCCCTCTAGCAACTGCGGACGACCGAAGCGGCGCGCGATGTTATCCCTGTAGTCGAGCATCCAGTCGTCGATGAACAGAATCGTCTGCATGGTGTCTCCGCGCTCTTACCTCAGGTCGTAGACCGGCTGGTCAGCGTAGTCGAGGTACTCGCACGTCCAGCGAACGGCGTAGATGTTGGCCTCGAACATCTCGAACTCGAGCCGGCAGGACTGCCCCATATCGACGAGATCCTGCGAGGTCTTGCTCTTCCAGCGCACCGGCGCGTGCAGCTCGTCCCCCTGCAGCGGGACACAGTCGTCGAAGGTGAAGCCTTCGATTGGGTTGAAGTGCAGGTCTGACGCCTGTACTCTGATGCGGCCGTACGGCGCCTTGAAGTTGATGTTGAGATCGCCTTTGGCCGGCCTCATCCCCTTCATGCCGAATCGACCGGTGCCGATGCTGCGCAGGAAAACGAACCCGTCCTTGCGCAGGATGTGATGCTGCCACCCGCCCGGCCCGGGCGTGTAGTCTTCGGGAGTTCGGAGCATGTGCGTCTGCGTCCACTTCCGCACAGCGAGTCGCAGCCGTTCGTCTTCGTCGTAGCCGATGATGAAGTAGTCGAACCAGCCCCCGCCCGGCTCGCCGTGCTCGAACTGCCTGAACAGCGACTGTCGGTGAGTGCGGTTCCAGAACAGACCGTTCGTGCTGTACGCCAGCTCGTCGTGGAGGTGACCCGTCCACTTGCCGGATCCGCAGCGCTCGCCCATGGCCGATCGGAAGATGTGCAGGCAGCCGACGAAATAGCCTTCGAAGTCCTCCGGCGTGCCGCAGCCGTTCGTGACGCCGTACGGCCACACTCTTAGTCCGTAGAACTGGGTTCCCGGCGGATCGAGGCAGTCCGGCTGCATCATGGTGTAGACATCAGTCCAGTTCTTGAGGTCGGGCGAGCTGGTCACGGCGACGCGCCGGTCTGGACAGTACGGCCGGATGACCATGTGCCATTGCTTCGTGATGGGACTGTAGAATGGTGTCCGCGTGCCGTCGCTGCCTCCGGCCCGGGTGAAGTAGGCGTAGTCCGGGTTGTCGAAGTGATCCCAGTGCACACCGTCAGCCGACCAGCCCATGATCATGTTGTGCCAGGCCTTCTTCTCGTGCAGGGCGCGCACGTTGAATCCGGCCTTGTAGCGGCGCTCCGGAATGTCCCACGGGTCGTAGCGAACTTCCTTGGCTCCGTGCTCGAAGGCAGCGTTCGGATATTCCTTGTAGGGCCTCTCTTCCATGGGCAGGTGTACGGAGCGCCACTCGAAACCGTCGTCGCTCTCCGCGAGACAGAAGTACTCCTGCGGATTGCGCCCGGGCTCGGAGCGATCCTCCGGGTCAGGCGGATTGGCGTACCACATGCGCCACTTCGTCGGCCACTGATCGCCGGGCATTTCCACGGTTCGCATCTGCTTGCCAAAATCGCCGGTGATCAGCGGCCCTTCCGGTTGGGGCGAACCGAAACAGCGTTCGACATCCCGGATGTCGTCGATCATCCAGTCGTCGAAGAAGAGGAAACAGCGAATCATTAGGGCTCCAATCTCTGAGATGGCTGCGGGGGCAAGCTGCAGACGTTACCCATCGCCGCGACAGGTGTCAATCGAAGCTCGATTCGCTATTATCTGATGCATGGTAACGATCGACGATATCCGCGCGGCGCAACGGCGCATTGAGGGAGTGGCCGCACGCACGCCTCTGATCGAATGCCCGAGCTCTGAGTCCGGCGGGCGCCTCTACTTCAAGCCCGAAAGCCTCCAGCCCATCGGCGCGTTCAAGCTGCGCGGCGCCTACAACAAGATCGCCTCCTTGTCGCAGGAGGAGAGAGACCGGGGTGTCGTCGCCTTTTCCAGCGGTAACCACGCCCAGGGCGTGGCCTACGCGGCGCGGGCGCTCGGCGTCAAGTCGACGATCGTCATGCCGGCGATCGCCCCGGAAATAAAGAAGAAGAGGACGAAGGCTCTCGGCGCGGAGATCGTACTTTTGGAAGGGGGGTCAGAAGAGGATTGGCGTCTCGCAGCCGAAGAGCTGGCCGAGAAGAACGACCTCGTCATGGTAACCCCGTTCAACGATGAGGTAATCGTCGCCGGTCAGGGGACAGCGGGGCTCGAGATCATCGAGGATCTGCCCGACGTGGGTTTGGTTCTGGTGCCGATCGGCGGCGGCGGCCTGATCAGCGGTGTGGCTGCCGCGGTAAAACTGAGCGGCTCGGACGCCAAGGTGATCGGCGTGGAACCGGAAGTGGGCGACGATGCCCGGCAGAGCTTCTACAAAGGAGAGATCGTCGAGCTTCCTCTCGAGCAGATTCGGCAGACGATCGCCGATGGTATGCGGGCCACCCGCATCGGCGACGTCACGTTCGCCCACATCCGCGAATTCGTCGACGACATCATCACCGTGAGCGAGGCGGAGATCCGGGAGGCGATGCGGCGTCTCATTCTCAACGCTCGGTTGATGGCGGAGCCGAGCGGCGCCGTCTCATTTGCCGCGTTTCTCTTTCATCAGAGCGAACTGCCCAAAGCTGAGACCACCGTGGCGGTGATCAGCGGCGGCAACGTCGAGCCGATCCTGCTGTCGGAGATTCTGCTTTCTGAAGAGTGATCCCGCTCGGGACTGGCACGCGCGCTACGTCAGGAGCTCGCCAGCTCGAGCAACTGGCGTCGCAGCCCCGTGAATCTCACCGGATCCTGAACGTACGAAGTGCCGTTGCGAATGACCAGATCCGCGATCTCGTCGGCTCGCTTGGCGCGCGTCCCCTCCTCGTCCCGCAACATCGCTAGCAGCTCGTAGTCCTCGATACCGTTGCGCATGGCCGTGAACCGTAGAGACCCGTACGCCGTCCCCTCTCCCGGCCAGACGACATGCGTGTCGCCGGGGGGCAGCACGACCACCCCGTCGGGATGATTCTCGGCGTCAATCACAGTCTGCTTCCACGGGTTCATACCACGGTACTGATTGAGTCCCCAATGGAGGTAACCGGTGGTTCCGGTGATATAGTTGTACCAGTGCAATAATCTCGTGCGGATCAAGGGAAAATCGAGAAAGCGGTTCAGCCACCGTCCACGCGGGCAGCAACAGGTGTAGTACCACATCTCGATGCCGAGAGCCTGGAACTCGGCCGCGAACTTTCGTTCCCTGCGAACCCCGCCCAAGTAGGAGGGCACCATCACATCCGAGGCGCCGTTCAGGCCATGAATGTGCAAGGCGTCCATCAAACGAACACCTGGCATCAACTGCCGCACGATGAGCGCCAGGTGGCGGTAGTGCTCGGCCTGTTCGTCGAGCGGCTCGTCGAAGACGTGCTGGTAGTAGCGTGAATCCCACCTCCGCGTTTTGACGAGATCCCACAGCGGCGTCAGCCACTGGCGCAGCAGCTTGTGGCTCTCCATCGTCGTCGGTACGGGACCAAGTCTCCGTTTTCGCTGTGTGAGCGAAGTGGCCCAGGTCAGGTGCGTAACGTTGTCGGCACCAGAACGGCGATCGCTGAGGTGTGGACCTTCGATCTCGGTGAAACCCTCGTCGAGGAACAGCTTGATATAGCGCTCTACCTGCCCCCAGTCGACGCCGACCTCTCCGTCGACGACTGTCAGGTCGAAGACCTGCCGCTGCAGCCAGAACATCGTCTGGCCGTGCGCCTTCATGATCCGGGCGTACTGGCGCAACAGTGACCAGTATTCCTCGTCCCACATCTCGACGCCGTGTTTGGATGCTATCTCGGGCAGGCTGAACCAGTTGGTGATCCTCAGCTGCTGTGACTCAGGCAGCGAGGCAGCGAACACCTCCACTTCAATCCGTAGCTCGATCTGCTCGCTGCCGGAGCGAACCTCGACGAGGTGGCTGTAGCGTCCCGGACTGGCATCGCGGGGGATCTCGTAGTCGATGAAGAGGACGACCGGCCGACTGTCCTCGCTGATCCCTTCATTCGCGGGCACGAGGACCTCGGCGATCTCACACGGCGCCCGCCGCACGAGCTGGCGCAACTCCTTCGGCGTCGGGTCGCTCGTCGTCATGTCGAAGACCCCCTCCGGCAGAAAGGAGTCGTTGTATGACGTGTTCTTTTCGAGTGGCACGAAGCGCACATGGAAGACGGTGGGAGCAGGAAGCGCTCCACTCCGACGGCGCCTCAGGTCCCCGGCGCGCACATTCACGGCTTCGCCGGCAGCTCCCACCACGAGCTGAGTCCCGACGTGTCCACCTCGAGCCGCCATGAGCTCGATCGGCTCGGATGGCCCATTCGCTCGCGGCCAACTGTCCTGGAAGGCGCGATCGAGTTCGTCGATGACGGTGAGGGTCAGTGACATTGGATTGCCTTACTGAAGCTCGGACTGGAGTGGCCGGGTGATCACGCAGACGATACCGGCTGGAATCGCTTCAGGTTGTCGACCACGAGTCCGGCTGCCGTCGCCTCGCTTCCGGTCCATCGCACCGTGAGCCCCTCAGCGAGCTGCCGACCGAGGATCCGCTCCGCTTCCCAGGCTGAGATCGGCGTGCGGAAGGCGCCGTTTGGATCCATCACGAGAGCTGGCCGCGGCGACCAGGCTGTCAAAAGGGCGGGACAGTCGCCCACCGCCGGCAGATTTCGCACCAGCACCTGGTGATGCCACATCGCTCGCGGCTCTTCGAGCAGGAGCCGGTAGCTGGCCAGTGGCGCGTGAAGCAGCAGCGCGCGCACTCGCTCTGGCGCAAAAGGGCTGGCGTAGAGGGCCCACAGCGCCCCGATCCCCGACCCCATCAGGATCACGGGAAGCTCGGCGAGATCCTGGCGCGAACCCGCCAGCTCGACGACCCGCAGCACATCCAGAACCCGTTGTCCGAAGAGCGGTCGACCCAACATGCGCGCCGTCCACGAGTGTTCGCACTCCGTCGCCATCGGCCCTTCGTAGGCGGGATCGTTGAAACCGAGAATCGCCTCGGGCGAGAAGGACCCGTCTATCTCCATCTCCTTGAAGTGCTGGGCTGTGGAGTTCCCCCACCAGCCGTGGGACTCGCCGCGGGTAAGGCCGACACCTCGCGGATCGAAGGCGAGGACGTGATGGCCCGCCTTCCGGAGTTGGTCGATCATGCCGGCGGGTCCCGCTTCCGCCTGCATGCCGTCTTCGTGGCAGTACAGAACGAGAGCCCCTGAAGCCGCGAGCTCGGATGCCCCGGTGTCCGGGCCGAACAGCACGGCCGGAATGATGATCCCGGGCTCGGACTGGACGCGAAAACATGTGATGCCCTCTTCCTCCTGCCTCGATTCGACCTTCAGAGACGCCGACGTGGCGGGTAAGGCGAGCGTGCGGCGCAGCTCATTCACATCGACTCCCTTTTCACGCAGCTCCTCCATCGGCGGCACCAGCTGTTCCGAGGCGACGTACCAATTCTTGCCGCTGCCGTCTGCAGCCAGCTGTCCGGAGCGCGTCGACCACAACGCCTTTTCGGGCTCGGGCTCGGCTGCCGGATCCTCGTCCGGTATCGGCAGGCCGAACCAGCGGCAGAACCAATCGCTCGTGGCCCGCCGGATCTCGTCGCTCAGGCCGTGCTTCCCCGGTCCCTCGAACAGATCGACTTTCTCGGCATCGCCGCTCAGGTCGTAGATCCGTTTCAGCATCGCCACTGTGTCGCGCGCCCCCTTGAGGGGGAAGTAGTCCTCCTTTGCCGCCGCTATGAGAACGGGCTTCGGCGCCAACATGGCGAGGAAATCGGCGTACTCGAGTCCGAGTTTGAGCAGGTTGTAGGGGTACTGCTCGCTGTCCCCCGGCTCGCGCGAGAGCAGGCGCTCGCGCATGCTCGTGACGAAGCAGATCGGCACGGCGGCGGCGATGCGGTCGTCCACCGTCGCCGCGAAGGTCGTCTGGGTGCCACCGCCCGAGCAGCCGGTGAGACCGATCATGGCCCCGTCGACCTCGGGCCGCGAGACGAGATAGTCGATGCTGCGCACGCAGTCCCAGGTGTACTCGCCAGAAGAGCTCGTCCCGGCGAGGACGGCGGCGCGGTCGAGCACGTCGTGCTCGGGGTAGGTGAGCATGCGATTGCGGACGCGGTCCCACATCATTCGCTCGCCCTGGCCGAAGGGGTCGAAGCACAGCACCACCATGCCGCGGCGAGCCATGTCGATGGCCGCCTTCTGATATCCGGAATAGGCTTTGGCGATATTGGAATGGCCGCAGGCGAGCGCGATACCCGGTACTTGCTCGTCCAGCGGTTCGGGGAGGTAGAGATTGGCGGTTATCTGCAGCCCGGGGACGCTATCGAAGATGACATTCTCGACCCGGTAGCCATCGCGCTCGAGACTCCCCGTAGTCCGAGGCGCCAGATCGCATTTGTCCGGAAATGGCCCGAACATCTCCCGAAAGAGACGCCGGAGGCGATTCCGTTCGGTCTCCCAGGAATCGAGCGTCAGGTTTTCGTAGAGGCGCCGCCGTTCTTCGAGCGCACCGTCGTAGAGCGACAGGTGAAACTCGAACAGCATTTCCCGAGACACCCCATCCACGAGCCAGGGATAGGGAGTCTGCCAGCCGGGATAGTCCTCGCCCTGGCTCACTTTGGTCGGATTCGAAACAGGTGCGTTGCGAAGGGCGGGTAATGAACGGAAAAGGACCGGTTTGATGCGGGCTGGGACGGGTGATCCATGGTTCCGCACTCACCCTTCATAAAGTTGTCGGGACGGCTCTCGAACAGCAGTTCGACGGACTCGAGCTCCTCGGGAAAGGTCCAGGTCGCGTTCAGCGTCGCCTCGTCGATGTTCACGGTGAGCAGCACGTAGCCGCCGTCGGGATGCGGCTTGAGCATGGCGCGGATGTCAGCCTTGGTGATCTGCCGGCTTGGCGTATCTATCTCCAGAGAGTACCCGACCTCCGGACCCACTGTGGGCGCCAGAATGACAGGAATCAGCTCGTGCAACTCCGAGTTGATCTGCGCCGCCGCGTGCCACAGCGATTTCGACGAGAGCATCTGAGTCGCCGAGGCGATCGATGAGCGCTCGTTCCGTTCCTCATGCTCGGGGTCCCCTTCCGGAGCCGGATTTATGCCGACTACCTGCCCACCCCGGGATTGCCAGCCGTCCCAGGCGAAAAAGATGATTCCGGTGGCGCCATGGATGAGGCCTGCGTAGACAGCAGCCCTCAGTTCCATCTCAGTGGGAAAGCGGAAGTAATAGTCCGCGCCGCCGATCGGCTGCTCGAAGGCTGGCGCGATGTACCATACCGGCTTCTTCTGCTCTACCGCCGTCGCCGCCGCCCACACCGTTCGCGGCACGCCGATCGTGGGTGAGGACAATTCGCTGATCCGGGTATGCGCGTTCTTGAACGGATAGTTGTCGAGACTGGCTATGTCGCTCCTGCGGATCCATTCCCCCCAGCCGTTTTGGGGCGAGTCCGCAACCGGCGACATGTTGAGGAACACCGGCAGGTCGGGGAACAGCTTTTTGACAGCCGCCTCGTTCTTCTCGTAGGTCTGCCGCCATCCCTTTTGAATCTCGTCGAGTGGGTCGTTGTGGGTCTTTCCCGAGCCCGTGGTGAAGACGTAGGGCTCGTCGATGGCGTAGTTCGCCAGGATTCTCTCGCGCCTGAAGCCCTTCAGCGCCGCCCGCTTCTCCCAGAATTCGTCGTCGCCGTACTTCTGCCAGAGGAGCTGCAGATCGTACTCCTCGATCCTCTCCAGCGCCTGTTCGTCCGACATGTGGGGCGCCTGGATGCAGTTGTACCCCGCCGCTTTGAGGCTGTCGAAGTCGGCCTCGTAGGGCCCGCTGTATATGCCGATAGGGAAAAAGGATCTGGCGGGATCGTACTCCATCATCAGTCGACCCTGGCTGTCGGTGTGGGGCACGCCGTCTCTATACAGGGTCTGGACCACAGTCGGCTCCGGTAGCCGTTTCCAATCGGGGACCGGCCCCTCCGCCGGGGTTGGGATATGCCCCCACTGGACGATCGACCCGTCGCTGCGCACGGCGAGGCTGTGCCATCCTCCGGCGGCGACGGCGACGAAGTCGGTGCCCTCCGGCGTCTCACATTGGCCGTAGCCGTTGAATCCCCAACCGCACAGCGACCCGTCGCGCAGGCCGACACAGTGATGCCTCCCGGCGGCGACGTCGGTGAAGTTGGCGCCGGCGGGTTGCTCGACGATGTCGTCCTTGGGTCGGTACTCTCCCCAAACGGCGATCGTGCCGTCCTTCCTCAACCCGACGAAGTGATACATGCCCCCGTCGACGACGACGAACTCACCTTCGGGGACATCGCAGGCGCCCGTGTCGGCAAAACCCCACGCGGCGAGCGATCCGTCCCGTCGCACGCACGCTGCCGTGCGCGTTGTCAATGCCGCCGCGACGAAATCTCCGCTTTCGGGCACGTCGAGCTGGCCGCTGCTGTTTCGGCCCCATCCGACGACGGCGCCGTCGCTGCGGACGGCCATGCTGGACTCCTGATTCGCCGCCACGGCGACGAAGTCATTCCCCTGCGGAGCCTCGCTCTCGCCGCTTCCGTTGACGCCCAAGGCGGCGATGCTGCCGTCGCGTCGCAGCGCCACACTGTGAAAGTGTCCGGCGGAGATGGCGCCGAATTCGCCGTCTGTCGGACCTGCCTGGCCGTCGTCGTTCCAGCCCCAGCCCGCGAGGGATCCGTCGGTGCGCAAGGCCAGGCTGTGGTAGCCGCCGCCGGCGATCTGTTTGAAATCGTTGCCCTGTGGAGCTGCTGCCGATGCCATCACGTTCTCCGTTTGAAACGACCTACCAACTCTGCATCCGCTTACAGATTTCCTTCGAATTCCCTGTCGCGCAGGTACAGGTAGATCAGCGCCATTGCATCTTGATCCTGTTCGGTCGTGTTGTTGTAACTACTGACGAGCGCGTATTCGTGATCTTCGAATACCGGGATCCCGGCTGTACTAGAGAAAAATTCGGTCCTCTTCAGGCCTATCTTGTCCTCGAAGCTTTCGATCGTGCTCTCGAAGAGTACCTCGTCCTCCGTCAGATCTTTCAAAGTCAAAGACTCTGCAAAAGGATGCATGTGTACCGCTATGAAGTGAATGGTTGTGTCGAACGGAAGATCGAGCATTCCGGTGATCAGGGTGCTCCTCGTTTCCTTGCCTGGCTTGAGCACCCAGTGATAGGTAAAATTCTGGCCGTGCTCGTCTCGGCGCGACATCTTCATCTGTCCCGATGAGTCCATCCCGGGCAGACAGGCAGCGTCCTCCTGCACGGCGCTCGGCTCCAGCGTACCGAAGTAGGATTCCGTCCCGTTGAGTGAGGCGTAGACGGCTGCTTCGGACTGGTAGAGAGGCGTCATCTTCTCAGTCGTATCGCTATCCTTTATGTGGGACACCACATTTTTGTAACGCAGTTTTAGCGGATTCTGGCTACTGACGGTATCCACGTTCATGTTCAACACCTGATTGTCCAGACGGAATTTCTCATTCCCCATGACCGGAATGCCGAAACCAGCCGGAAACTCTACCTCTACCTGGCCCTGAGATATGGTAAACAACCTGCCGTACTTGTGTCTGGTGGATTTGATTGCTGTCAACTGATTGGACGATGGGTCATACTTGAAATTGGAATGACACATGAATTCCTGGGACAGCCCCTTGCCGTCCGGGCTCACCACGATAGACTGAAAACCCGTGATCCAGACTAACTCCGCCTCGTTCGAAAAAGGGACTGCCCAGCCCGACATCGTGGGTCCAAGCATTGATTTGTATGTCTTGTCGACTGTGAACACGCCTGACATGATCGTCTTCTCTGAAATCTCAGCCGGCTCGGTCTGCTTGCCTGTACATGCCACACCTGAAAGTGATACTGAAACCAGGCAGAGCGCGATCCGCGCCCACGAGACCCGCGTCCACGCGACCCGCGTCTTCATCCGATCCTCCCAGCCTGGGTTAGCTTCACAGCACGGCACCTGAATAGGTTTGCCCCTTCACCGGGAAATACCGCGGGCCTTCCCCGTCGTGGGTGTAGCTGGACTTCGCCGACATGTACGAAAGGACGATAGCGCGACGCCAGTTGGCGGAGCGATTGGCAGCGGTGTAGTGGGGCAGTAACGAGTGAAAGAACACCCCACCGCCGGCCCGCACCGGCGCCATGACCATGTCGGCAAAATCGAAGTGTCCGCCTTCGACAACGTAGTCGTCGGTTACTTTGACGTGCGGTAGGGGTCCCTTCCGGTGCCACCTCGGGATCACACCCAGGCAGCCGTTCTCCTCGGTGGCGTCGTCCAGGGCGAACCAGCAGGAGCACAGGTCCATCGGCTCGATCGGCCAATACGGGGAATCTTGATGCATGCCCTTCTGCGAACCGACCTCGGGCGGTTTGAGCAGCAGCGAGTTCCTGAACATCTTGAGATCGGGTCCGAGGATCTGCTCTACGATGCCGACGATGTTGGCGTGAAGGCCGAGGCCGCGGAACAAATCGTCCCCCTCCACCAGTCCCTCGACCTTGCGGATGCCGTCGCCGGGTTCGGCCACCTCGAGCTCGCCGCGCTGCACCCGGGGCTCCACTTGGATGCGCAGCTCACCAGCTGGTCGCTTTCCGTGGGTGTAGCCGCGCCGGCGCAGCCTCTCGACTTCGTCCCCCGACAGCAGATTTTCGACCACCACGAAACCGTTGTTGTGGTAGGTCTCGAGCTCGTCCCCGGACAAGGTCATAGGCGTATTTTGAGAAGCGATAGACACAGGAGTTTCTTGCTGGCCATATGTCACGGATTGATGATCGAATTCACCCCACGGCACGAGAATTGGCAGATTCCGTTTGACAGTAGTCAGAATCATCTGTTGGGTGCAAGTCGTCGAACGCGATACGTAGCACTTTGAAGGGAGCGATTGTGACGGATTCCAAGGCAAGGCTTGGCGGTTGGGGCGGCAGGGTCGCGCTCGCCGTGGCCGGCCTGGCGACAGCGGTGCTGCTGGGGGAGCTGGTTGTGAGCCAGGCCAGTCCGCAGCTCTCGCGTCGAGCCAAGTTGTGGCAGTTCGACCCGGAACTGGGATGGGACCATATCCCTTTGGCCTCCGGCCGCATGATCACGCCTGAGTTCGATGTAGAAGTGTCCATCAACAGCAACGGGCTGCGAGATCGGGAGTACGCGCTCCAGAGGCGTGCGGACACACGGAGGATCCTCATGTTCGGCGACTCCTTCGTGGAGGGATGGGGGGTGTCGCTGAACGAGTCCGTGAGCAAGGTGTTGGAGAGTTTGCTCCAAACCGAACCGACGGGAGAATCGAACGGCGGTGGCGCCGTCCAGGTGCTCAACTTCGGAATGGCTGGATTCGGAACAGACCAGGAGATGCTGTTGTTCGATCGTTCCGGGCGTTCTTATCGACCCGATCTGGTGATCGTCCTGTTCTATGGCAATGACCTGTGGAACAACACGACCAAGATGGGCATCGGGATGGAACGCGGCTACAAACCGTTCTTCCGTCTCGCACAGGACGGTCATCTTCGCCTGCGTGGTGTGCCGGTGAAGAGGAACCGGCACTGGGATGACGAGGGGGAAAGATCACGGGAACGTGTGTGGTCGGAGCGCCTGGGTCGCCATCTCTACGAGCATTGGCACGTCTACCATCTGAAGCACAAAGCGTTGACGAAGCCGGTGCCCATGCGGCAGCAACGCGATTTCTACGAGGGCCTCTACGGCACCGGTTCGTCGCCCCGGTTCGAAAAAGTGTGGCGGCTCACGGCACGGATCATACAGGAGTTTCAAGACAGAGTGCGGGACGCCGGCGCCGAGATGATCCTGGTGTACGTACCCTCAATCGTGCAAGTCGAGGAGCAAAACTGGCGCATGAAACGTGAGCTGCACGGTCTGGTTGGAGAGTTCGATTTGCTTAAGCCCAATCGCCGACTTCGCCGTATCTCCGCCGATCTCGGCCTGCCCTTTCTCGACCTCCACGAGGACTTCGTTGAGAGCCTTAGCGGGCCTGCTCTCTACTACCGAGACAGTCACTGGAATGCCGCCGGGCACGCTGTTGCTGCAGCCGCCATCCACGACTTCCTGAAGCGACTTCCGGAATAGCAGCTGCTGTTTTTCGCAGCGGGCTTCCGCGGATTTCTCTACTCATCCATCTGGTAGTGCCGCCTGATCCGCGAGACGACGTAGTCCACCTGATCATCTTCCATCTCCGGAAACATCGGCAGCGAAATCACCTCCCGGCAGGCTTGCTCGCTGACGGGCAGGGCCCCCTCCGCGTAACCCAGGAATCGGTACGCCTCGGTCAGGTGTAGCGGACGCGGAAAATACACGGACGTTTTGATTCCCTCTGCCTCCAGACTGGCGGCAAGCCGGTCTCGGTCTGGTGCCCGGATTACGTAGAGGTGATAGACGTGATGAACACCGGGCGCCTCGGATGGAAGTGTCAAAGCTTCGATTTCCCCGAGTCCGATGACGTACCGCGCTGCAATCTCGCGCCGTTTCTCGTTCCAGGTTTCCAGGTATGGTAGCTTTACCCCGAGCACCGCACCCTGAATCCCGTCCATACGGTGGTTATATCCCAACTCCAGGTACGAGAATTTGCCTCCCGGGGCCTGACCGTGATTGCGCAGACGGCGCACGCGCTCCGCCAATCCATCGTCGCTTGTCACTACGCCCCCCGCGTCCCCGAAGGCCCCCAGGTTTTTCCCCGGGTAGAAGCTGAAACAGGCGAGAGCACCGAAAGACCCGGCCATGCGTCCCTTGTAACGGGCCCCGTGCGCTTGGGCCGAGTCCTCGATGACGACCAGATCGTGCTTTGCAGCAATCTCCGAAACAACGTCCATGTCTGCCGGGTGGCCATAGATATGGACGGGGATGATCGCCTTAGCTCTCTCTGTGATTTTGCTCTCAAGCTGCGATCCGTCCAGAGTGAAGGAGCGCTCCTCGATATCGACGAACACAGGCCGCGCTCCCAGTTCGCAGATGGCCTCGGTGGTCGCGCCGAATGTATGGGGGGCCGTGATGACCTCGTCGCCTTCGCCCACATCAGCTGCCCGCAGCGCCAGTTTGAGTGCGTCGGTCCCGTTGCTCACTCCGACGCAGTGCTTGGCACCGACGTAGTTGGCGAAAGCAGTTTCGAACTCCTGGACCGGCGGACCCAGGATGAATGCGCAGTCGTCGATGACCTTCGAGAGTGCCGCATCCATCTCCGTCTTCAGCGTGGCGTGCTGGATCTTGAGATCGTGGATGGGAACTTTCATCCGCGCCACGTCGCTGGAGGATTGCATAGGGACTCCTTACGAGTACACCGGGTTCGCCTTCTCGGCCCTTACATCCAGTTCCTTCCGCGCCCGCTCCACCACCTTCGCCGGCAGCAACCCCTGCCGGTGCAGATCGCCCAGCGCCGCGTACGCGATCGTCCGCCGATCCACCTCGAAGAACCGCCTGAGCGCCTCCCTGCTGTCGCTGCGCCCGAACCCGTCGGTGCCCAGCGCCACTGGCGGCCGCGGGAACCACCTGGCGATAGAGTTTGGCAACGCCTTCAGATAATCCGACGCCACCACGAAGGTGCCCTCTGCACCGCGCAGGCACGCGGCCAGGTGCGGCACTTGCGGCTCGGCCTCCGGGTGCTGCGCATTCCAGCGATCGGCGTCGCAGCCGTCCTGATGGAGCTCGCGAAAACTGGTGATGCTCCACACGTCGGCCGGCACGTCGTAGTCCCCCTCCAGGATCTCCTGGGCGCGCACTGCCTCGTTCAGGATCGCGCCGCTCCCGAACAGGTGAGCTCTCACTTTCCTGCGGCCCTTCCCTGCACGACGCAGCCGGTACATCCCCTTCAAAATGGCGTCCTCGGCGCCATCGGGCATCGCCGGCATCTGGTAGCTCTCGTTGAGCACGCGGTCAGGTAGTAGATGACGTCCTGCCCCTCCTCATACATCTGCCGGATCCCCTCGCGGATGATGACTGCCAGTTCGTACCCGTAGGCGGGATCGTAGGCGCGTACGTGGGGGAAGGTGTAGGCCGTCAGGTGGCTGTGACCGTCCTGGTGCTGCAGTCCCTCGCCGTTGAGGGTCGTGCGCCCCGACGTGGCGCCGATCAGGAATCCCCGCGCCTGGGTATCGCCTGCCGCGTACACCAGGTCCGCCACTCGCTGGAAACCGAAGATGGAGTAGAACACGAAGAACGGCAGCGTCGGAATGCCATGTGTCGCGTAGGCGGTGCCCGCCGCCGTGAACGAGCACAGCGCTCCCGCCTCGGTGATTCCTTCCTCGATCAGCTGTCCGTCCCGGGCTTCCCTGTAGTAGGTCAGAGTCTCGCTGTCCACCGGGTCGTAGAGCTGGCCGATGCGGGAGTAGATGCCGTACTGCCTGAACAACGCCTCCAACCCGAAAGTACGGGCCTCGTCGGGCACCATGGGCACGATCAGCTTGCCAATGCTCTCGTCCCGCATGAGCCGCGACAGGATGCGGACGAAAACCATCGTCGTGGTCACCTCGCGATCCGTTCCCCGGTAGAACTCCTCGTAGAGAGCTGACTGCGGCGCCGACACCGTCGCCTTCGGCACTGTCCGCCGCGGCACGAAACCGCCGAGCGACTCTCTGCGCTCGCGCAGGTACTCGATCTCGGGACTGTCGTCCGGAGGCCGGTAGAAGGGCAGATTCTCCACCTCCGCATCCGATATGGGGATCCCGAAGCGTGTGCGGATCTCCCGCAGGACGTCGACATCGAGTTTCTTCAGCTGATGGGTCGACATGGTGCCTTCTCCCGCTCTGCCCATTCCGTAACCCTTGATCGTCTTGGCAAGGATCACCGACGGCGCCCCCTCGTGCTCCACTGCCGCCTTGTAAGCCGCGTACACCTTCTCCGGGTCGTGCCCGCCGCGGCGAATCGTGCGGATATGCTCGTCGGACAACTGCCTCGACATCTCCATCAGCCGCGGATCCACGCCGAAGAAGTGCTCCCGCTGGTACTTGCCGTCCGATACGCTGTATTTCTGATACTGCCCATCCACCAGCTCGCCCATGCGCTTCGCCAGCAAGCCCTCGTCGTCCTGGGCCAGCAGTGGGTCCCAGTCGCTGCCCCAGATCACCTTGATCACGTTCCAGCCGGCGCCGCGGAAGACGGTTTCCAGCTCCTGGATGATCTTGGCGTTCCCCCGTACGGGACCGTCCAGCCGCTGCAAGTTGCAGTTGACGACGAAGATGAGATTGTCGAGCCGCTCCCGGGCAGCCAGCGAGATGGCCCCCAGCGATTCGGGTTCGTCCGTCTCCCCGTCGCCGATGAAGGCCCAGACCTTGGCGTCAGATGGCTGCTTCAGGCCCCGGTCTTCCAGGTAACGGTTGTAGCGCGCGTGGTAGATCGCCGTGATCGGGCACAGGCCCATGGAGGCGGTGGGGAACTGCCAGAACTCCGGCATCAATCTCGGGTGGGGATAGCTAGGCAGGCCGCCTCCCTTCCGCAGTTCGCGCCGGAAGTTGATCAGCTGCTCCTCGCTGAGCCGACCCTCAAGGTAGGCCCGCGCGTAGATGCCCGGCGAAGTGTGGGCCTGGAAAAGGATCTGGTCCCCCTCGAAGTCGTCACTTTTTCCGCGGAAGAAGTGATTGAAGCCGACCTCGTAGAGGGTGGCCACCGATGCGTATGTGGCGATGTGACCGCCGATGCTGGGGTCCTCCAGGTTGGCCCGCACCACCAGGATGGTGGCGTTCCAGCGCAGAATATTGCGGATTCGGCGCTCCAGCCCGTGACTACCCGGGTAGGGTGGCTGCCTGTCGGGAGGGATGGTGTTGACGTAGGGCGTATTCGAGGCGGAAGGGATCGCCACGCCCTGCTCGCGAGCGTAGCTCTGCAGCCGGTCCAGGAGCTGGCGCACTCGCTCCGGTCCGCCGTGGCTCAACACGTAGTCGAGGGAGTCGAGCCACTCCCGCGTCTCGATGGTTTCCACATCTTGTCGCATGCCAGCAGAATACCGCCAGATTTTGGCTAACGGTCAACCTGCTGTGCGCTCGCAACGATCACGGGCGCACTACTGCGAACCTGCCGCGGATGCGCTTGCCTGCTCCGTCATCGGCGACAAGCACGTAGATGCCGGAGCTGACCGGGAAGCCGGAGTCGTTTCGACCATCCCAGGTCAGCATTCGTTGACCCGAAGTGCCCTCGAGTCGCCGGACGAGTTCGCCGGAGATGGTAAAAATCTGCACCGTCATGCCGGCGGCGATACCGTCGAGAATCAGCGAGCTCTCGCCGTCAGAGAGAGTGAATGGATTGGGATAGATTTGCAGACCGCCCTCCCCGCTGTCGCCACTCACTTCCCGATCGCAGTCCGGAAGACGGGTGCGGCTGAGCCCGTCGAAGGTGCCGATCCACAGCTGTCCGCGTGAGGCGTCAAACAAGAGGGAGTTCACTCGATTGTTGATCAGAGGGCTGTTCCTGCTGGTCAGGGGAAGGGCGATCTCACCGCCCGGCGATATATGGGTCAGCCCGCCTTCGGTTGCCACCCAGAGGTTGCCGCAGGCATCCAGTTCGAGATCGTTGATCTGACTGGCTGGCAGGCCGTCTCTATCGGACAGCACCGTCCACTGCTCGACGACGTATGAATTCGATGCTCGGGAATAGCTGCCGCGGACGCGATTGATGCCGTTGTCCGTGGCGACCCAGAGCGTTCCATCAGGCGTGATTTCGATATCGGACACCCTGTTGCTGGACAGTCGGTCTTCTTCAATCACGTCGATGAACAGAGCCTGGTCGTCGGTGCCGTCGAACGGGGTGCCACCGTCATCGAGGATCCCGAAGCCGTGAGTCGGGCTGGTGAGCCACTTCAGCCCATCCGGCCCGACTGTGATCTTGTTCAAGTCTTCTCCGGGGGGAAAGCCGAGGGCGACCTGGTCGAATACGTGGCTCCGCCTGACCGGAAAGCCGTCGATGACGACGATTCCAAACTTCACGTTCACAAGCCACATGTTGCCGGCAGTGTCGCGCGCGATATCGCTGATGACGACGAAATCACCTCCGGAGCCGAGACCCTGGAGGTCCGAATTCTGATGGTGGAGCCGGAACAGGGCCCCGGTTGCACTGCGGATGGAGACTCCCGCTCCCCAGGTGCCCGCCCACAGCCGACCGCGAGCGTCGGTGGCGAGGCTGACAATGTCATCGGTCGGCATGCCGGCTGCTCTGTCCCAGACAGTCCATCCGGCCGGGGCAAGCTGGTAGAGACCGAACGAATCGAAGTGGTCGTTGGGCACGGTGGCGACCCACAGTTCACCGGTGTCGAGAACTTCCATGTCGAAGAACCTGTTGGCCGCCGGCTCCCGCGACCGTGACGGCGCCCTCTCCCCGATCACTCTCAAGCCGGAGCCGGTGCCGAGCCACAGGGACGCGCCACTGCTCGACATGCCTCTCACATCGGCGATGCTGCCGCCCGGTAACCGCGCCCATTGGCCGTCTTCTTCCCGACGGAGAAGGTAGCCCTCAGCAGCCGCGGCGACGGGTCGTCCTTCCAGTGCTGAAAGACTCGTCGGCCGTATATCGCGATTCTCGTCGCGTACCGTTCCGATCGTGGGGGCGAAGGAGAAGATGCCGCGCTCGGCGGCCAAGTATACTCTACCGTTCACAGCTAAGACGTCACTCACCTCCCCGGTAAACGTAGCGCTATCCCAGCTGTTGGGATCCTTCAGGTTGGGCTGCGCCAGGTCTGCCCAGGCGATGCCGAGGCCGGTGGCGACGCACAGAACCCCCTCGCTGATGGTCAGGGCTGTTACTGGCGTGTTCTTGTCGAGAAGGGTCCCGAACCGGCTGTAGGTCTCCCTGACCTCCTCCCGGTCGATGTCGAAGACGCTCACGCCCTCATCGGTTCCCACTAGGAGCTGGTTCCCCATGACGAGTAACGCGTTGATGCTGAGCCCCCTGAATTCGAGAAACGGCGCGTCGAACGTCTCCGAGTCGATCCGGAACCGGCAGAGGCCGGCGCCCCTTGTTCCGAACCACAGATCCCCTCGGTCGTCGTGCGCCACGCTGAGGACCTCATTTCCGGCGAGCCCGTCGAGGGTTGTGAACCTGTCATAGCGCCGGGAGCGACTGTTATAGCGCAGCACGCCGCCGGACGTGGCGGCCCAGATTGAGGTTGGAGTGGCCTGGACGCCGTTGATCTCCCGCATGCTCGTGAAAGTGGCCCAGTCCGCCTGAGCTTGTGCGGTCCCCGGCTCGAATGTCGCGATTGAGATGGCCACGAGAGCGACACGGCGAACCTGCACGTGGACCGCGAACCTGAAAAGCTTTCGCGATTGTCGTGCTCTCACTGAATCAATGGCCCACATGTTGAGAATGACGTCGATACGGGAGTCCTCTTCGCACTGAACGATTGCCGTGCACAGCTGTCTAAAGGTGGCATCAGGTGATCCGCGCTTGAGCGTGATCTTGGAGATGTTAACTTTGAAGGTAGCCATGGCCAAAGTCTCGCACCTGATACTTGCAGCGCTCGTGGGTTTCTTCGTGCACAGCGAAGTTGCGGCCGAGGGCTTTCTTTGCGCCGGGCACGTGCCGGCCGCCTCGCCCCGTATCGCCGCCAAGACCACGCAGCCCACTGCCCCTTCCGATCTTGCCGCCATCTCCAACCGCGTTGACGTCGTAGTCGTATACGCCCAGTTCGCAAGCGAAGGACGGCAACCCGTCCCGGACTACGCGAACGCCATTTTCGATCTCAGGCTGCCTGGCAGCTTGTCCCATTTCTACGATACCATGTCATTCGGCCAGATGGAGATTCGGGGCACTGTGCTTCCCGAACGATATGTCTCGAGTCGGCCGGCTGCCAGTTATCTGTCCGACGGTGAAGCTGGCGGCTACGTGGATCTTGTCGAGGAAATTCTTCGCCAGGCGGACGATGATGTCGACTGGCGCCAGTATGACAACGACGGACCAGACGGCCTGCCGAACTCCGGCGACGACGACGGCATCGTCGACTACGTCTTCATCAACATGCTTTCCACACCGCGGGGTTTCCTGGGCGGTGGTGCGACTGGGCGAGCCGGGCTGGGCTTCGACTCGAGTCTGGCGACAGCTGATGTGGGACTGAGCGGACTATCGATAGTCGTTTCAGGCGCCAGCGACCGCGGCGCGGTTCTGCGCGAAGGAAGTTTTTCGCAAACAGTTGGATCGATGGCACACGAGTTCGGCCACGCACTGCTCCTGCCCGACTTGTACGATTTCGCTTACGGCGCACCGTCCGAAGACAGTGCCGGGATCGGCTTCTGGGGATTGATGGGGTGGGGCGCACACGGTTGGAATGGTGGCGACGGTCCGGTCGCCTTTTCTGCCTGGAGCCTGGAGCAATTGGGCTGGATCGGGCCTGGAAACGATCGCCTGGTAGAGATCTTCCAGGACACGACCGGACTCGTGGTCGAAGACCTTCGGAATGATGGATACGTTTACAAGATCCCCCTGGGGTTGGCCTCCGATCCGGGAAACGATTTCGAGGAAGAGTATCTGCTGCTGGAGCAACGAACGCGAACGCGCTATAACCGCAACGTCGCCGCTGAGGGATTGCTCGTCTGGCACATCCGTCCACAGGCCACCTCGAACAATGAAGAGCGGTCGAAACTCGTTGATCTCGTCTGTGCCGATGGCCTCTTTCGCGACGCGGGGTATCCGTCGGGGCGCCAGGCAGATGGCGAGGAGGGATTGGACAATCTCGACTACTGGGCTCACGACGGAGGATACGCCTCGGCGCGTGACGGCAACCTTGGCGACGCCACCGACCCTTTTGACGGCGTCCGCTTCAGGCAGCTGAGGGTTCGCTCCAATCCATCCAGCAATTTGCTGAGGATGGGTTCGTCTGCGTACACCGGCCTCGATATGACGTTCTCACGGCTGGGGTCCGCCATGTCGGTGGATCTGCTCCAGCCTCGCTGGGCCGGGACCATCGACGAGGAGATACACTGGGGTGGGAACGTGCTCGTTGACGGCGATTTCCGAGTCGGCCCGGAGGGCGCCCTCGTTATTCACGACCACACGCAGGTGCGGTTCGCGGGCTCCGATCGCTTGCGCAGTGGCCGGGACAGCGGCCTCATCGAGTTCAAGATCGAGGGAGACTTCAGAATCCTGACCGACTCCGATGCAGCCTCCGTCGTTTTTGATGCGTTGGACCCGGAGCGGCCCTGGTATGGCATTCTGTTCTCGCCCACGAGTTCCAGCGTCATCGAGGCGCCGGATGACAGCTATTCGATACGCAACGCGGCCAATAGCGTTGTCCTGCTGGACGCTCCGGCAGACTCGAGCGGACAGATAACCAGAAGGATTGATCTGATCGACTCGGCGCGCGGAGAGACTGCCGGCAACGACGACGGCCGGCTCAGCCCGGGCGAATCCTTCCGGTTCGATGTCGAAATCGGCAACTGGACATTGACCGGATACCGCGATATCCATTTGAGACTCAGCTGGAATACGTCTGCCGTCTATCCCAGCTGGTCGACAGACGTCACTGGAGACGACCTGATCGTGCGGAGCGAACCATTCACTCTCTCGCCTGGGTCTCGCACGACGCCGCGGTTGCCCAGTCTTACTGTGAGCCCCGATGCCGACTCCGGCGAGCCCCTGCGGTTTGTATTCGAAGCGACCGGCTACCAGCTGGAGGCCTTCCGAGACACGCTCGAGTTCGAGATAGAAGGCAGATCTCCGGTGCGGGGGAGCGAGATCGAGGTCTACGGAGACGTCCGCTCGGAGTCGGCATTGGTAGGCCGGCACAGCTATTTCCGCGCCTCTGCTCAAGGCGAAATAGAGAAGGCTTACATGATCGTCCGTTCCTTATCGAATCCCACCTCGTTCGATGAGATTCCGATGACCCGGAGTCGGAGCTTGCCCGGGGAGTCCGTATTCTCTGCGGCCTATTGGCCGACTGCGTCGGATCAGTACCAAGCCCAGGTGCGAATGCACGCCCGCGACGGTTCCGTCGTGCTGAGCGAACAGGACCTCTTTCTCTGGGCCAATGAGACGACCACACTGCCGGACATCGTGGTCTTTGTCGGGGACCAGTATGAAGCCAGTGAGGTAGAGAGTCTGAGGCGGATCATAACCAGGGAGACGGCCGCCCAGGGGTTGAGCGTCCGTATCTTCGATGTGGCGCCCGATAGGGGAGCACTCTATCGAACGATCCTGCCTCACTATGCTGCACAGAATGGGCTCGTCATCTGGATGGGGCGCACGATGGATGAGAGGACGCGGGAAACCTTTCGAGATTTCCTCGAGGACGATGGCCGCCTCATGCTGGCTACACTCTGGCTCAATCGTTCGCGGAACATGACGAGCCGGGTCCGGGGCGGCGGCATGGGACCCTTCTACCGCGAGATTCTGCATGTGAGTAGTGTGCGAAGGTGGGGGCAGCGACTCCTGCCGATCGAGAGCGTGGGGCTCAGCGAGCCGCTGGATTTCACCATGCATCACGCTCCGCTCGCACTGATAGCTCCGGCGGAGCCGATCCTGCTCAACAGCAGGCGCGAAGTAGCGGGAATGCGTCTGGATACCGGCACCTACCGGCTCGTCTATCTGCCCTTTGACATAGGTCTTCAGGAGGAAGACATCGTTCGTCCACTGCTCGGATCCAGCATCGGGTACCTGCTCGAGCAACCGGCACCCCAAATCGCGCCGTCGCTGAAGGCTTCAGTTCAGGTTCCTTCTCTGTCCAACTCTCCGAATCCTTTCAATGCCGAGACCACCATCTCCTACGTGCTCGACGGCGAAACGCCCGTCACGCTGACGGTGTACGACATTCTCGGCCAGCCGGTCAGACACCTTGTGCGCGACACGCAGGGGGCGGGACATTACAGTGTCGGCTGGGATGGAAGGGACAATACTGGAAGGCCGGTCGGCAGCGGCGTGTACCTATACTCGTTGGCGACCGATATGCACGAAGTCAAACGCAGACTGTTGCTTCTCAAGTAGCAGCTGTACCTCTATCCATACGCGATCTTAGGACAACAGACCTCGGCCCCCCAGTCAGCGCCCAGGTCGCGTTTGGCGCTCTCTCGTCGATGCTGCTCCGCCATCTGCTGCTCATCGGAATGTGCTCTCAAATGGCGCAGGCCGATCTGCGCTTGATGTATGCCGGAACGGACCCCTCCGATAGAGAGCCCCGCGAATATCATCTGTTTAGCGCTGAGGCTTCGACAGCACGCGAACTGACCAATACCGGGTTGTTGGCCGGTGCTCTCCACGGTGATTTCGGTTCGCTCTCCTGGTCGCCTGACGGCAGGGCCGCCCTGTTTGCCGCGTTTTGGTTTGACGGGGCACTCAGCGGCAGCGATATCTTCCTCCAGAGAGTGGATTGGCCCGATCCGGTCAACCTCACGAACAGCGCTGCCGTCGATCTGTATCCGTCGTGGTCGCCGGATGGGGAGTGCATCGTCTTCTGCTCCGATCTGGATGGCCAGGGATTTCGCAACCTCGATGTCTACACCATGAATCTGGATGGCTCCAGGCTCATCAACATTACCGGGACGCGACTCCTCCCCGAGCTTTTCCCCGCCTGGGCGCCCGGCGGCGAGCGGATCGCATATGTCGCCGATCGAGGTGGCGCCGGCAGTCAGGTCTCTTCGGTCACCCTTCGGACCATGAAAAAAGAGCTCGTGGCGGAACTTCCGGGCGATTCCGTCGATATCTCATGGTCCCCGGATGGCTCTCAACTCGCCTTTGCCAGTGTTAGAGATGGCAATTTCGACATTTACCTCGTAGGTCTGCACGGCGGGGAGGTGACGAACCTCACGAGCAGTCGTGCAACGGAATTCAGTCCGGCCTGGTCACCGGATGGAGCCTGGATCGCATTCGCCTCCGACGCCACTTTTGACAGGGGTGAGTCCGGCGGGCTTTCCGGGGTGCCGAATCACGACATTTTTGCCATGCGAATCGATGGAACAGGGCTTGTCAATCTGACGAATGAGCCGATGGCGGATTCTTCTGTATCCCCGTTGGATCGGAGGTGATCCAACCGCGGTGTCCAGAATCTCTTGGGGTGCCGCAAAGGATCGGCGCTGAGCGCTCGGACATCTCTTGAATGAAAGACGAAGCATCGTGAATCGCAGAGCGGTCATCATCGGATTGGCTTTGACGGCGGTGGTGGTGGTGTTTTTCACCTGGCCTGCACCGCGATTCTCGGCGGTCGTCGACCTGGATGGCCGCATCGTCGACCCGCTTAGCATGGTGGACGATCAGACGTCTGTCCTGATCTTCACACGTTCCGACTGTCCTATTTCTAATCGCTACGCTCCGGAAGTCCGCCGCATCCACGACAGGTTCGCATCCAGAGGTGTGCAATTTGTCCTGGTCTATGTCGATCCGGACGAGACGCCCGGTGCGATTCGCCGGCACCTCACCGAGTACGACTACCCCCTCGCGGCACTGCGCGACACCAAGCACGAACTCGTGAGACTGACCGGGGCCGAGGTCACGCCGGAGGTCGCCGTTTTCGACGCTGCCGGTGAGATGGCCTACCGCGGCCGCATCGACAATCGCTACGTTGATTTCGACCGCAGACGCGACACCCCCACCAGGCGCGACCTCGAGGATGCTCTCGACGCCGTCATCGCCGGACGCCCGGCCAGAGTCGAGACGACCCGCGCCGTGGGCTGCTACATCGCTGACCTGAAATGAGTCGATTCCAAAGCGCCCTCGCATTCGCCGGAGTCGCGATGTGGCTGGGGTGTGGCGCCGACCGACCCGAATCGGGCGCTGAGGCGCTTTCCTTCAACAGAGACATCGCTCCCATCATCTTCCAGCACTGCTCCGGCTGCCACCGGCCGGGCGAATCAGCGCCGTTCAGTCTCCTGACCTACACCGACGTCAAAAGGCGGGCCCGCCTTGTCGCCGACGTGACTCAGAAGCGCTACATGCCGCCGTGGAAGCCGGAGCCCGGCTACGGTGATTTTGTCGGTGTGCGTCGGTTGGGCGAGGCTCAGATCGGGCGCATTCAGAGGTGGGTCGACGAGGGGGCACTGGAAGGTGAGCCTGCAGACCTGCCGCCTCAACCGGAGTGGCCAAAAGGGTGGCAGCTGGGCCAGCCCGATCTGGTGGTTGAAATGACGGAGGCCTACTCGCTGCAGGCGGGCGGCGGCGATGTGTTCCGCAACTTCGTGATCCCCCTCCCGTTGAGCGAGCCACGGCACGTGGTGGCGGTGGAGCTGCGGCCCGGTAACCCCCGCATCGTCCATCATGGCGTCATCATGTTCGATCGATCGGGGGCGGCCAGAAAGCGCGACGTTCGAGACCCCGGGCCGGGGTTCGAGGGCATGGACTTTGGTGAGGCCTTCAAGCCTGACGGACACTTTCTCGGCTGGGCGCCAGGCACGATGCCTTTCGCCGTCCCGGACAGCCTCGCCTGGACAGCACATCCGGGCACCGACCTCGTGCTGATGCTGCACCTGCTTCCCAGCGGCAAGCCCGAGCCTATAAAGGCAAAGGCCGGCTTCTTCTTCAGCGACGAACCGCCGACCCGAACCCCCACCCTGCTGCGGCTCAGCCGCAAGGATATCGACCTTCCGGCCGGAGCGCCGAGCGTCGAGTATGAAGACACGTATGAGTTGCCCGTCGACGTCCAGGTTCTCAGCGTGTTTCCGCACGCTCACTACCTCGGCAAGACAATCGAGGCCCTGGCGCTGCTGCCGGGAGGCGACAGAAAATGGCTCATCCGCATCGACGACTGGGATTTCGATTGGCAGGACTACTACCGCTATGCCCGGCCGGTCTTCCTGCCCGGTGGCACCACCCTGGTCATGCGCCACACCTACGACAACTCGAGCGCCAACGTGCGCAACCCCAGCGACCCACCGCGGCGCGTTCTGTTCGGGGTCCGGTCGAGTGACGAAATGGGGGACCTCGTGCTGCAGGTGTTGCCCTCCAGCGAGGCCGATCTCGACACCCTCAAGCGGGATTTTTCCCGCAAGTGGCTGCAACAGGAAATCGCCGGCTACGAGACCATGCTGGAGGTCGATCCCGACAACGCCGGCTATCAGTTCGGCTTGGGGTCGCTCCACCTGGCAGCCGGCGACGCGGACAGCGCCTTGCCGCGGCTCGAGGCAGCCCTGCGGATCGAGCCCGATTACACCGACGCCCACCTCAGCGTCGCGATTGTCCAGGCGACTCGGCGGCAGTTCGCGGTTGCCCAGAAGCACCTGCGCCGCGCGCTCGAGCTGCGCCCGGACCTGGCCGAGGCGCACTACAATCTCGCCATGGTCTTCGGCCAGCGAGGCGAGATCGACAGCGCCCTCAGTCACTTCGACACCGCGGCTCGTTTGCGGCCGGGGCGAGCGGCGGAAATCCACGAGATCGCTGCCCGGCTCGCTGACCGACGCAGCCCCTGATGCCGGACAAAACCGTCAGAACCATCTGTTTCTTCTCCCGCCGGCCGGGCCCTACCGTCGTGGAGGAGATCGAGCGGTTGTCGCTGATGATGGAGAATCGGGGCTTCGACATTCAGACGAAGCGGATCTGCGCCGGCGGCATGTCGGTTGCCGAGATCGATGCGGCCTTCCCTGACGAAACGCTCTATTTGAGCGTCGGCACACTCAACAGATCCTCGGCCCGCGCCCAGCTGGACGACTTCCTCAGCGCTGGCAACGTGGCTTTCAATGTCGACCTCAGCGACGGGGTGGGCATCGACGACACCGCTCTGCTGTTCGCGATCATTCGCCGCCAACCGAGCAAGACCTTCAACTTCACTCACACCTTTCGAAACGTGGAATCGAGTCCCTACTTCCCCTCCGCCTCGTACGGCTCAGATGGTTTTGCCGTTGGCCTTCAGCCGACGGACCTGGCCGCTGACTGCCGGTCACTCGAGGAGTGGTTCGACCGCATGCGAGCTGTGTGGGATGAGATCCTTTCCCTCTTCCGCGATGAGACGGAATTTCTGGGAATCGATTCGTCCATTGCGTCGCTTTTCGAAGGGAGGAGCAGCTTTGTCAATTTCGTCAACAGAGTGAGCGGCGATTTTGCCGCTTCAGCGAGCACGGACCTGTACCTGCGCATCTCCGAATTCATCGTGAAACACAACCCCAGACCGGTTGGGTTCTGCAGGCTCATGTTTCCCTGCCTCGAGGATTTCGAGCTTGCTCGGGAGTACGAAGCGGGGCGTTTTTCGATAGAGCGAAACATCTTTCTGTCCTTGCACAGCGGGCTGGGCGTCGACACCTACCCGATCGGGATCGATGAATCCCCGAACAGAGTGTTGGAGATCCTGAACGTTTTGCAGAGATTGTCCCGACGCTACGACAAACCACTGTCGGCCCGCTTCGTATCGGACGGAAGGGCCAGGATCGGGGACCGGAGCGACTTCGGAAACCAGTATCTGAAGGACGTGGTGATAAGGCCCCTTTGACCCCTCCCTGTGAGACGACGTCATGCGAACGCTACGCTTGCTGATCACATTCATCGCCTTTATTCCGCCAGTGGCGCAGTCCTCCGCGTCATCGCCCGCTGAAGCCCCGGAGGGTACGGGATTCGCAGCCATCGCCGCCGGCGCCTATCACAGTCTCGCCCTGCGCGATGACGGATCTCTGGTGGCCTGGGGCTGGAACGACTACGGCCAAACCGACGTGCCGGAGGGTGACGACTTCACCACCATTGCCGTCGGCCACTTTCACAGCATCGCCCTGCGTGCGGACGGCTCGCTCGTCGTCTGGGGCCACAACCCGATCGGTCAATTCCTCGATCCAGATGCGCGTCTTCAGGCACCCTCCGGCAGTGACTTCATCGCCGTCGCCGCCTCCAACTCGAACCGCTACGTGTATCACAGCCTCGCCCTCCGTTCGGACGGAACGGTCGCCGCCTGGGGCATGAATCGCAACGGCCAGATCGACGTGCCCGCCGATGTGGCGGACGCGGTCGCAATCTCTGCCGGTGGTCGACACAGCGTGGTGCGGCGGCGCGACGGGTCCCTGCGCTCCTGGGGGCAGGAGAGCAATGCCGAAGGCACGCCTGCCGGAGACGACTTCGTCGCTCTCTCCTCCGGCAACTATCACACCCTGGCGCTCAAAGAGGATGGATCGATCGCCGCCTGGGGAAGCGACGAGCACGGACAGAGCCAGGCTCCCGGTGGTAGGGGGTTCACGGCCGTCGCCGCCGGCAAGTTTCACAGCCTCGCCCTGCGCGCTGACGGCAACGTCGACTGCTGGGGGCACAGCCTTTGGGGTCAGTGCGATCCGGCGCCTGCCGATGACCTCGTCGCCATCGACGCCGGCGGATGGCACAACCTGGGCCTGCGGAAGGACGGCTCCATTGTGCAGTGGGGACGGGTGCCGCCGGAGTGGACGTTCACCGAGGTCCCGCGGTGGCGACAGCCAGCCCCGCAGACGGCGATTCAGACTCTGTACCGCAACGGCGTGCCTCATACCGACAGCCAGGGTCATGTCATGACCGAGTACGACCCTGAGAGATCGTTCCTCCCCATCGGCATTTACGGCGTCGGCCTCGATTCCGACTTCGAGAGTCTGAAGGCGGCCCATTTCAACACCATCACTCACATCTGGATCTCGCCGAAGGAGCTCTATCCGCTGGCGCAGGAGCACGATCTCCAGGTGCTCATCACCGGACGGGGCCGGGGCGATCACTGGGTCAGTCACGGCGAATTTGTCGATCGCTCCCACGTGCTGGCCCAGTACACGATCGACGAACCCTACGTCTTCACCGGCGGCTCCGGGCGTTCGAGCGACGATCCGGTGGATGAGATCCAACGTGGCTGGCGCGATGTCTACGACAGCAATCGGGAAGCGCTCCATCGCGTTTTCCCCGATATGCCCACCTACGTCAACATGTCGCCGGAGCTCGACGCGCCGCAGTACGGCTGGGGCGATTGGCTGCGCCACATCGACATCGTCTGCCTGGACAACTACCCGTTCAAGCATCGCGGCGTGCGAGTCAGTGAGCTCTCATCGGATACAATCGGTATCCCGCGTATGGTCTGGGCCGCCGCCACAGCCACGGACGAGGCCAAACCGGTCTGGATGATCCTTCCCGGATTCGAGCAGGCCAATCCGGACGCACCCTGGTATTTCCGCTTCCCAAGCCCTGAGGAATTGCGCGCCGCCGCCTGGTCCTCCGTCATACACGGCGCCACTGGAATCATCTACTGGACCTGGGATCACAGGGCCTGGCGCGCCACGCGTATCATCGGCTTGCACGCGGACCCCCAACCCCACTCCGACACGAAGGGCTCTGCGTCGCCGCTCAAGCTGCAGCAATCGAAAGCGGTCTGGGAGACGGCGGCTCAGTTCAATGCCGAGTTCGCAGAACTGAAACCGGTCATCCTCTCCCCGACGGTGGGGCCGGAGGTCGACTACTCCGTGAGCATAACCAAGGGCACCATGCGGACCCCTGCCGACATCCGAGCCATGCTCAAGCCCCATCCCGACGGCGGCTTCGTGCTTCTCACAGTCAACATCGACGAGGCGGTCCTGAACGCGGAGTGGACCTTTCCCGGAGAGCTGGCGAGCGTCCATATCATGTTCGAGAACGATCCGGACAACCTCGTTCCCGATGAAGAAGAAGCTGGCAGCGCGAGGTCTTTTACCGAAACGACGTCTTTTGTCGTCCATTACCAGCCATACGACGCGCGTATCTTTCGCGTCGTCATGAAAAAATGAGTAATCCCGGTCGTCAATCGAATTGGGGACGCTGGGGTGAACACGACGAGCGTGGCGCTCTCAATCTCCTGACGCCGGAGATCGTAAAGCGGGCTGCTGACCTGGTGAAAGAGGGGAGGGTCTACTGCCTCGGAACCACCGTCGGCGAAGAATCAGCAGCCGGACCGAGCCGGGCCAAGCCCGGGATCAGCACCAGCTACCACAACGACCCGTCGCCGGGCGGAGGTGGGGGCGCTGAAGATGTGCTCACCATGAACCTCCACACGTCCAGTCACCTCGACGCCTTCGCCCACACCTGGTACGACGGCCAGCTCTACAATCGTCATCACTGCGACGTCGTCTCGAGCGATGGCGCTGCCAGATGCGACATCTCGAAGGCTGGCGCCATCGTCGGCCGCGGCATTCTGCTGGACATCCCCCCACTTTTTGACGTCGACTTTCTGGATGACGGCCATGCCATTTCAGCGTCGGACCTGGACGAGGCCATCCGACGGCAGAGTGTCGAGATTCGCGCTGCCGACATCCTCCTCGTGCGCACCGGCTGGTACGGCCGATTCTGCCGCGAGGGAGACCGCGTGCGCGCTTGCTTTCCAGGACTCGCCTCGGTGTGCTGGGAGTGGCTGGCGCAGCGCGACATCGGCGTCCTGGGCGCCGACAACGGCGCCGTGGAGGCGTGGCCGCCGCAGGGCAAGTCGCTCCACCACTACATGCTGCGCGACCTCGGGGTGCACCTCATGGAGTACCTCAACCTCGAGGAACTTGCTGCGGATCAGGTGTACGAATTCCTCTTTGTGGCGGCACCGCTGCGAATCGCCGGCGCCACGGCGAGTCCGGTGAATCCACTGGCCATCATTTGACCGGACAAGCCGGCGGGGAGTTGCCCTTCCATACATGTTGACAGTCGAAGTATTGCACGAACTGGACCGGGCCTTTCACGATAGCTGGCCGAGGCGACGCCGCACCGCTCCGGCGGTCGAGCTGTTCGGTCCGCGCCGGGGGCACAGCGGTTGCCAGTTGGTAGTGGGGTCCGAGGGGGCGGTCGAAGTGCGAGCGGGGGACCTGCGCCGCAGGGGCGGAGGGACGCTGCCGGCCCCCGCGACCTATCACGTTGTCTTCGTGCCGTGCGAGGAGAACTCGACCTTCGGTGACGAACCAGCGCCGAAGGGGTTTCTCTACCACATGACCACCACGGATCTGACGGCCAAGGCGCGTCGCCAGGTCGTGCGTGAGGCCCCCTTTGAACTGGCCGAGCCGCTCGTGCCGGCCAGACGCGGCATTCGTGAGCGGCCGGGTCGTCCGGTCGTGCTGTTCGTGGACTACGCCATCCCTGCCGATGCCAAACCCGGCCTCTACAGCGGACAGGTGGAGATTCTCTCTGATAGCCACAGCGTCGAGGTGCCCGTCGAGCTGGAGGTGTACGCCGCCACCCTGCCCGAAGAGCAGAAGCTGAAGGTCACGAACTGGTTCAACATCACCCGCATGGCTCAGGTCCACGGCGTCGAGATGTGGAGCGAACCGTTCTGGAGGGTGCTACGCGAGAGCGCCAAGCTGATGGCCGCCCACCGCCAGACCATGTTCTGGGTGAAACCGGAGGTCTTCGATCTCAGACTGGTGGACGGCGAGGTCCACATGAATCTCGAGCGCCTGGCGCGCTACATCCGCCTGTTCCTGGCTCAGGGCTTTACGCAGATCGAGGGCCCGCACATCAGTCACCGCCACGCGCTGAAGGACAGTGTCACCTTCATGAACTGGGCGGCTCCCGGCGGTGCTTTCGGGGATGAAACGAGAAGCGCCCAGCGGCCGCGCGGCAAAAACGAGCAGAAGGCGAGCGTGCTCGGACCGGTGCCGACGACACTGGAAGGCCATGCCCTGCTGCGTGAGTGGCTCGTCCCCTTCTGGGAATTCCTCGGCCGGCACGGCTGGCAGGACATCTACTACCAGCACCTGTTCGACGAGCCGTTGCCCGAACAGGGCGAGCACTACCGCCACCTCAGCCTCATCGTGCGCCAGCTCCTGCCGGGGGTGAAAACCATCGATGCCGTGCACATCGAAGGTCTCAATGGCGCCTCCGATGTCATCGTGCCGTCCTACCTTGGCGGTCCGAGACGCGAGAGGACATTTGCCGAACAGAACCGACGTTGCGGTGTCGAGACGTGGTATTACACCTGCTGTGGGCCTCGGGGGAAATGGCTGAACCGGCTGCTCGATTTTCCGCTGATCCGCACCCGCCTGCTCCACTGGTACAACTACATCACGGGGACGACCGGATATTTGCACTGGGGGCTCAATTTCTACCGCCCGGGGCAGGACCCGTGGAAATGGACCGTCCCCGCCGAGGCTGAGCAGACACCCGACGGAAAGTTGAAGCTGCCGCCTGGCGACACCCACATCATCTGGCCGGGTGGCAAGCGGGTCTACGGCTCCCTGCGATTCACCGCCATGCGCAACGGCATCGAGGACTACGAGCTGATGGCCATGCTCCGCGAGGACCCGAAGCGCGCTGCTCGAGCCGACGAGATTGTCGACCAGGTAATCCGCAGCGGCACCTCCTACGTTCAGAACCCCGTCACCTTTGATCGGCACCGACGACGCCTGTTGGCGCTGGCGTCAGGTCGTCGCCGTCGGTGAGAAGTATGGTTCGAGCTCGACATCTGCTCGGCGAGATGTTCGGCCTCGACCTCAGATCGCTGGCCCTGCTCCGCATCGGACTCGGCTTCATCCTGCTCCTCGATCTCGCCGGTCGCCTGCCCGGACTCGTCAGTCACTATAGCGACGACGGGGTGCTGCCCAGGGACGCCCTCCTGGAATTTCAGGCTGGCTGGCTTGTGTCACTCCATTCAATCAGCGGCGAGCCATTCTTCCAGGCGGCATTGATGACGCTGGCCGCCGGTTTCGCGCTGTCGCTCGCGCTCGGTTTCGGCACCCGCTTTTCGGCCATCGCCTCGTGGCTTCTGCTCATCTCCATCCACACCCGCAACCCGATGCTCATTCACGGCGGCGACGTCGTCCTCAGACTCATCCTGTTCTGGGCCCTCTTTCTGCCCCTGGGAGCGCGATACTCCGTCGATGCGGCGATGGACAATGATTCGACGAAAGCACCGGATCGCATCGTCTCTGCAGGTTCGGTGGCCCTCCTGGTGCAAATCGCTTGCATCTATCTGTTTTCGGCGGCGCTGAAGTCTCCCGACTACTGGTGGCACCGAGCCGATGCGGTGTATTACGCCCTGAGCATCGACTGGGTTGCGACGCCACTCGGGCAGCGGCTTCTCGACCACACCGAACTCCTGCAGTTGATGACGAGGGCCACCTTTATCCTGGAGTGGATTCTCCCCCTGTTCCTGCTCTTTCCATTTTTTCTCTGTTACATCAGAGCGGCCCTCATCGCCTGCTTCGTCTGCTTTCATGTCGGGCTGGCGTTGACCATGGAGCTCGGCCTGTTTCCCGCCATATGCTCGGTGGCTTGGTTGGCGGTCATTCCGACAGGTGTGTGGAATTATCTCCAGCGAACATGCGCGCCGGTATTGAGTTCGCCTCCCATCGCCGGCGCCAGCGATTTTCTGTACAGACAGCTGTCCTCGCGTGGCGCTGCGATGCCGCCCTTCCTCGCTCCCCTCCGCTTCGGGCGACGTCCTGGCAGGTCCGGCCTTGCCTCGCAGCTTTTTGCAGCTCTCGTCCTCGTCTACGTCACCGCCTGGAATGTCAGAACCCTCGACCATGACCAATACGCCCGCTATTTCCCCACCGATATCGACTCTTTCGGATTCCTTCTGCGCGTGGATCAGATCTGGAACATGTTCGCGCCCTCTCCGACGAAGGAGGATGGGTGGTTCGTCATTCCCGGCAAGCTCGCCGATGGCTCCCAGGTAGATTTGTTTCGCGCCGAGACTGGCAGACCGCAGGTGCAGACACAGTTTTTCTACTCAAAGCCTTCCTCTGTCGCGGCGTCCTTCACCGATCTCAGGTGGCGCAAATACATGACGAACCTGTGGCTGAAGCGCAATGCACCGCACCGTCCATACTACGGCAGCTATCTCTGCCGCGAGTGGAATTCCGCGCATACCGGCCCGCAGAGGCTGCGCACTTTCGAGATCGTCTTCATGAAGGAGATCACTCTTCCCGGGAGTGGGATCCGGGCTCCTGAGAGAATTTCGCTCTGGAAGCACGACTGCTTCGAGGAGGGTACACCTTGATCTGATCGCTTCGGTGCCTGACCTTCCCGACGTCGCTGGTGCGGTACTACCCGGTGACCTCCCCATCGTGACTGAACAGGAGCATCGACATGGCGCTGCAGGTCTACGACTTCCGCGAGGACATTCGTCACCTCCTCGTCACGCCCCACATCCGCTGCCGCTTCATGCCCATGAAGCCGGGCGACAAAGCGAATCTTCACAGTCACGATCTGGGGCATGAGATCTTTCTCATGTTGCAGGGCAGGGCCCGCTTCGTGATCTCCGGCGAGGAGGCAGTAGTCGGGCCGGGCCAGCTGTGCATCGCCCTGGCCGACGAACCGCACACGGTGGAGGCCGTGGGCGACGAGCCGGTGATCATGTACCTCTCCGTGACGCCCCATGTCCAGCCAACCCACACCAATCGGACCGAGGATGGCGCACACCTCCCGCACGATTTTCAGCCGTCAGCGAACTACCAGGTCGAGGCCGACATGGACATCTCAGAGGACGAACTGCTGGATCGCCTCACAGCTGCGTCGGCGAAACTCGCGGAGATTGCCGGGCGCAGCGCCGATGTCCATCGCCAGTCGAGCGAGCGTATAAAAGAGGCACTGTCCGCCGGAGATGGGGAAACTGCGGCCGAGCTCCGCAATTCTATGTGGAACGGCGTCTGCGAAACCTTCACGCAGCTGTACTCGCTGTCCGAAATTTGGAACGAGGTGGCTCCTCGAGCTCCTCAGAGAAAGTCCGGCGACTGAGGCGCTCGTGGCTCGCATTCGAATAGGCGTCGTCGGCTGCGGAGGCATCGCTCAGGTGCAACACCTGCCCAATCTCGCCGCGCGCCCTGACGATTTCGAGATCGCCGTGCTCTGCGACCGTTCGGCCCGCCTCGCCAGCTCCGTAGCCGAAGATTTCCACGTCTCCCGCCACGTCACCGATTACCGCGATCTGCTGGCCGCCGACGTAGACGCTGTCCTGCTATGCCATGGCGATCCGAAGACGGAGATCGCCGTGGCGTCCCTCGAGGCGGGTGTCCACACCTTCATCGAGAAGCCGATGTGCTACACCCTTGCCGACGCCGACGCCATCATCGACGCCGCCCGTACGAGCAATCGCATTGCCCAGATGGGCTACATGAAGGTGTACGACCCGGCCTTCGAACTGGCTCAGCGCGAGGTCTCAGCCCTCGATTCCATCCGCTTCATCCAGGCCAACCACATGCACACGGCCAACGCCCACTACCTGCGGCAGTTCCGACTCAGGCAGGCTGACGATCTTCCCGAGCGACCGAAGCAGCGAACTCCACCTGGGCCGCGTACCCCGTTGGGGGAGATCCCACCTCACGTGGAGCGGGCTTTCTTCGTCGCCACCGGCAGCATGATCCACGATATCTACGGCCTGCGACTCCTTTTCGGTCTGCCCGAGCGCGTTGTGAGCACGGAAATCTGGAACGGTGGCCAGGGAATTACGACGATCCTGGAGTATGGGATGGGCGCTCGATGCGCGCTCACCTGGGTGGAATCCCCGGACGTTCGCGCCTTCAAGGAAACGGTGGAAGTTTACGCCGACGACCGCAGGATCACGTTGTCTTATCCCACCGGGTATGCGCGGGGGATCCTCTCGACGGTGACCATTCACGGGGTCGACGCCGATGACCGGGCTTATACGTCAGAGCCAGCCATCGAGTGGGAGGGCGCCTTCATGCGCGAGCTGCGTCACTTTCACGCCTGCATCGTCGACGGCGAGACCTGTAGAACGCCCGTCGATGCCGCCCGCGACGATGTGGCTCTGCTCATAGATATCGTCCGCCGCCACGTCGACCCGTCCTGAACAGCGTCCTTCCCACGGCCGCGCTCAATTGTTCATGTGAGCTCAGTTCCTGAATATGATGTTCCCCTCGACGCCGTTCAGCCCGTCGATGAACGCCCACATGCAGGCGGTCGAGAACTCTCCCAAAATCAATCCGAGAAAAAACGGTGTCAGATTGCGATACAGGCGTACGCCACCGTAGCGCAGAATGAAAGCCTTCAATATCCACGCCGTGAAAATGGCGAGCCCGTTCCAATAGGCGATAGTCACCGTCTTGGCGATCGGAAACCCGATCGGGTTGAGAGGCCACCACATGTAGCGACTCTTCAAGAAGAGGAGCACCCACATGACACCCGCTCCGATGGCGGTAAAGAGCACCCGCGGAGTGAAGCTCGACTCCGGCGAGTTGTAGGCCGAGTCCATGTAGCTGAAGGGCCACTTGGGCAACAGCTCGAACCAGTAGCCCTGGAGATTGATGCCGCCGTGGGCGTAGGCCACCGTCATGATGCACCACACCGATCCCGTCATACCGATGGCGACAGCCAGCAGCATGGCGAGCGGCAGCCGGCGGTCAGCCCTGCTCTGTGTCGACGTGAGCTTGAGGCTGTGCATCACGGCGTTCATCATGTTCGTGATCGTATCCCCGATCCACACCGTGGCCAGGCCCAGTCCGGTCATGTTGTGCAACTGGAGCGTGTCCGGCCCGAAGCCCCGCGTGATGAACGCCTGGGGCACCATCGGCGATTGAACGCTGGGCAGACCCGCTTCGCAGACGATGCGCGAAAGGCCGATGAAGACGACGAGCGCCCCTCCCACTAGAAGGACGGCCACTCCAAGCGAGAGGAGGCCTGTCGTTGTCAGCCACCCCACCATGATCACCAGGCCCAGCGGCAGTCCGACGATTGCCACGCGAGGAGAGACCGGCTCTTGCTCTCTCCGGTCTCCTCGGATGGCTGCCCGGCAGAATTCCTTCAGATGCCCGCGCGCCGTCCACAACACGAAAATGCAGAGCACTGCCAGGGCGCCGGCCTGCTCGTGCAGCATGCTCACCGGGGAGCCGCCCGAGTCCCAGATGTCGAGACCGAGACCTGTGCCGATCCCCAGGCGCTTCAATACCCACTCCTGAGCGAGCCCGAGGACGTGGAAAAACCAGATGCTGAATGAGACGTCGAGCGGCATGAGGTAAGCCAGTCCGATGACGGGAAGATTGAGTCGATACTGGATCATCACCTCCCCGTTCAGCAGCGGATAGGCACCACCCACGGCCATTCTCGGGATGCCGTCGAAGTAGCCGCTGAGCGAGTTCCACGAGTGGAAGAGAAAGGGAATCAGAAAACCCACCCACAACAGCGGCCTCTTGAACAGTCGTCCTACGAGCCTGCCGCGATCGTCGACGTCTTCGATCATTGCCAGCGGCAGGCGGGTGAGCGGAAAGGCGAGCCGTTCGTTCTCCACCCACTGTCCCCGCAACAGTACCCCGATGCAGAAGAGCACCCAGTAGAAGGCGAGGATGAAGGGTATCCACGCCGCCAGTGGACGCACCCATGCCGACCACGGAATCGGCACGCCCTCGGGGAGGCCTTCGTAGAACCATCGCACGGCCTCGTGATCAGTGGGCGCCAGCCATTTGTGGAGGTTGGAGACAAAGAGCTCGTGCCACCGGTTTTCCGGCGTGGCGTAGTAGATGGCGCCCGTCGTGACGGTGAGAAAGCTGCCGCTGAACCCCACGGTGACGATCACCGAGCCCACCAGCATCATGGTGTAGACGGTGATAAGCTCGGCTCTGGAAAAAGCGAGCCGGGCTCCGAGCAGTTTGAGTGCCGGTACGAAGACGGCGACGAGGCCGAACAGGAAGAAGACGGCGATGATGGGCACGGCGTTGCCGGCCAGCTGCGAGCCCTTGACGATGAGGATGGCCCAGGGGCTGATGATGCTGATGGCGCCTACCAGGACAGCGCCGGTCAGAATGGCTCGGCCGCTCACGCCGGAGGTGGATCTGTCGCTCATCTTGCTCCGTGGATCTCCAACACTCTATCCCCGCGAGATCATTGCCTGAAGATGATATTTCCCTCGACGCCGTTGACACCGTCTATGACGAGCCACAGACCGGCTGTCGAGAATTCGCCGAGGATCAAACCAAGGAAAAATGGCGTCAGGGTGCGAAATACGCGGACGCCGCCGTAGCGCAGAACGAGGAACTTCAACACCCATGCGGTGAATATGGCGAGCCAGTTCCAGTAGACGATGGTCACCGTCTTGGCGATCGGAAAGCCTATCGGGTTGAGGGGCCACCAGGGGAAGCGTGCCCGCAGGAACAGGAGCGCCGACATGATTCCCGCCCCGATGGCGGTAAACAGCGCTCGCGGGGCAAAGCTCGGTTCGGGTGAGTTGTAGACCGAAGCCATGAATCGGAAGGGCCACCTCGGCGCCGCGCTGAACCACCAGGGCTGCAGGTTGATGCCGCCGTGGGTATGGGCCAGCGTCATGATGCACCACAGCGACCCCGCCAGTCCGATGACGATGGCGAGCAGCATGGCCAGCGGCAACCGGCGGTCAGCCGCTGCCCTCGTAGAGGTGAGCTTCATGCTGTGCATCACCGCGTTCATCATGTTGGTGACCGTGTCGCCCATCCACACCGTGCTCAGGCCCAGTCCCGTCATGTTCTTCAGCTGCAGCACACCCGGTCCGAAACCGCGGGTAATGAAGGTCTGGGGCACCATCGGCGATTGGATGCTGGGCAGACCCACCTCGCAGACGATGCGGGACAGGGCGATAAAGACGACGAGAGACCCGGCCACGAGCAGGACGGCCACGTAGAGCGAGAGGCCGGTGATCGTCAGCCAGCTCACCATCAGGACCAGCCCCACCGGCAGCCCGATCAGGGCAAGTCTGGGGGATAGTGGCTCCCGCTCTCTCCTTTCTCCGCGCAGGGCGGCCCAGCAGAATTCCTTCAGATGCCGGCGCGCCGTCCACAGCACGAAAAAGCACAGCACCGTGAGCGCCCCGGCCTGTTCGTGCAGAATGCTGATCGGCGAGCCGCCCGAATCCCACACGTCGAGGCTGCCGACCACGATGCCGAGGCGCTTCAGTATCCAATCCTGAAAGACGCCGAGAGAGTGGAAAAACCAGATGCTGAAGGAGATGCCCAGGGGCATCAGCCACGCCAATCCGATGACGGGGAGATTCAGCCGATACTGTACGAGTACCTCACCGTTCAGCAGCTGCAGAGCACCGCCCACGGATAGTTTCTGAAGACCGTCGTAGTAGAAGGTGAGCCCATTCCACGAGTGAAACAGGAAAGGGACTGAGAATCCCAGCCACAGCAGCGGGTGTTTCAACAGCCGCTCCACGAGCCTGCCGCCATCGTCAGCATCCTCGGTCATGGCCAGTGGCAGGCGGGTGAGGGGAAACACGAGCCTGTCGTTTTCCACCCACTGCCCCCGCAGCAACACGCCGACGCAGAACAAAACCCAGTAGAAGACGAGCATGAAGGGAAGCCACGCCGCCAGCGGTCGCGCCCACGCCGACCACGGGATTGCCATTCCAGCCGGAAGTCCCTCGTAGAACCAGCGCACCGCATCGCGATCGGTGGGCGCCAACCAGGGGTGGATGTTGGGAGCGAAGAGTTCCAGCCACCTGTTTTCGGGGGTGGCGTAGTAAACGGCCCCTGTTATGACGGTGAGAAAGCTGCCGCTGAATCCGTCAGTGACCACCACCGCTCCCACGAGCATCATGATGTAGATGGTGATTATTTCGGCCCTTGAGAAAGCGAGCCGGGAGCGCAGGAGCTTGAGAGCTGGAACGACGAGAGCGACGAGCAGAAAGAGCAGGATGACGGCGATGACGGGCAGGGCGTTGCCGGCGAACTGCGAGCCCTTGACCACGAGGATGGCCCAAGGGCAGATAATGCTGATGGCCCCGACGAGGACGGCTCCTGTCAGGACTGCCGGCCAGGACACCCCGGAGGACGGCTTGGCGCTCATGTCACACCGCGACCCGAGCTGCCATCAGAGCTGCGGTTGAGACGACGATGGATGACGAAGGGGATGAACCAGCCCGCCGGGCTGGAAATCGAGGGCAGGCTGATCCGGTCAGTAAGCCACGGGCAGGAGTCGGTGCGACACGTCGTCGCGAGCATCGCCGGCCAGGCTGAGCTCCAGCAGGTAGACTCCGGGCGCCACCGCTGTGCCGCCGGTGCTGCCGTCCCAGACGAACGTCTGCTCGCCGGCGATCGCATCTCTGTCCTCCTCGTGAACGAGGCGTCCGGACAAATCGAACACCCGCAATCGCATCGGGCGCGGGCTCAACACATTTGCCACGAAGAACGTGAGCTCGAGCTCGTCGTTGATCCCGTCTCCGTTCGGGGTGAGGACTTGTGGCTCGACGCGCAGATCTGAAATGAGGTCGTCGCTGACGGGAAGCCTCACGACATTCGTGCTGCTCTCGACCTGCCTATTGGCGTCACCGGGATCCACCCGCTGTCTGACCGCCTCGCGCTTGCTATCGCCCAGAAACGCCTCGAAGCGCGTACCCTGCACGAACACGGACGATTCGAATCGCACCTCCACGAGTTGATTCTCTAGCACCGTCCGCGGAAACGTTATCCGGAAGCCGTCGTCGAGACTGTCAGGTTCCCCTACCTCAACAGCTTCACCGCCGATGGACGCCCCCATGAATCGAACCGGCACTGGCGCGGCAACCGTTACCTGGTCGAGCTGTTGCGTTGATCCCATGGGGCGGACGTAGTACGAAAATTCGGTCAGCTCGCCCGGTTGCACCTGAGTCGGGACGATCTCCCCAAAGACGCTCCTGGCGATGGGTGCCGAGAACTCCACCGCGATCCAGTCCAGACTGGCCGCGGTCAGGGGCGATTCGCTCACCAGACGGGCGCTCAACTCCATGGCCTCACGCGGCGAGGGTGACTGGAAGGCCTGGCCGGAAGCGGTGTAGATGTTGCTCCACGGGCTCCAGTCATCGCCGGCGTTGCGTATCTCCGTCACGTCACCCGCCCGATTTTGCTTCCTCAGACTGTTCCATCTCCTCTGACTGACCGGTTCTCCCTTGTTGTCGAACCACGCGGTCGTGTCCACGCGCATATGATTCCCGGTGCGGCTCCTGATCTCCACCCGCGTGCCCGGCGGCGTTTCCGCCTCCCAGCTCACGCTCATGAGATTCTTGTCTCCACCCAGCTCGATCGGTCCGGATGTGAGCTCCACATCCGCGGGGAGGCCCTCCCCGAAAACCTGGTATTCATCCGCCGTGCCATGCCCGTAGCACGTTCCGAACCCCTGTGTAAGGCCCTGCGACCCCGCTGCCCCGAATCTGAATCTGTCGTTGCAAGCCGCGTCCCAAGCGAGCCAGCGGATCCGGAACAGGCGCGCCTGCGTCAGATCGAAGTGATGGTCGACGACTCCCAATCGCTGGTCTCGGAGGGTCCTTCGACCGGAGAAGTGCTTCGTCCATAAGAAACTGCCATCCGGAGCCAGGGACCCGTCGGAGGTGAGCACTTCATAGAATTTCAGGGTAAAATCGCGACGCCCCAGGGCATCGATGGTGTTGCGGAGCTCCTGCGACCCGATGTTGAATGCCCTGGTGACCTGGGTCGTGGAGCCGTCGCCTACGAGAATGAGGTTCCCCTCTCTATCTCTGACCGAATATCTACCGGTGTGGTTCGGCCGCAGCGCTGTCCAGCCGTACATCCTCACCTGGTCCAGCCAGTAAGTCGCGCCCAGATCGACCGTAAAATCCCACCACGTGTCATACGAGTACCTCGCTTCGCGCTTGTCGAGAAAGCGGGTGAACACCGCCCCATCCACCAGCGGCAGCACGTTGGCAACCGCTATTTCTTCATTTGACACATCGGGATCGAGGATCATCTGGGCGCTGCCGTTGTTCGGCTTCATGTGCAGAGCCACATTGTGCCCGATGGCGTTGACTTCCACCTCCATCAGCCTGCCACCGGGCTCGAAGTCGAGAACCTCGATGCGCACTGCCCTGATTGCCGTGTACTCGAGCACCTCGCCGGGAGCGTAGGTCACGCGGTGCTGTTTGTTCTGCCTGATGATATCCTTGATCTTGTAGACGAGGGTGCCCTCGATCGCAATATTGCCGCTCGCCTGCAGGGGCTCGCCGCCAGACAGCAGCACGTTGAACAGCTCGAACGGCTCTGCTTCTTCATCGAACACGAAGGTTATCGCCGTGGCGCTCACGACGCGGCCCATGTCGACCTCGATATACCAGTCCCGAGGTGGATCCTCGGGGTCCGGTGCCCATCCCGTATCCTCCCTCCCGTCCATTACGAAGCGGGCGGCGCTCTCGTTAGAGCCGGCCTCGCGAATGCCCCCCTCGAAAGCCGGGGCATTCAGCACGGCATTGATGTTCTTTTGCACCGAAACCGGCCGTATGGTCCCGTTCAGCTCCAGTTCCACCGCGCCGAGGGGAAGCCGCCACTTCTCCCAGTCACGCTTTGCATCAAAGCGCAACTCGTCCGCCCCGGCGAGGGCGGGAAGACAAACGAGAATCCAGTATTTCTTCAGAGCTTTCACTGTCCGCTCCTCCGGCATAGTGGGCCCGGTCTACTTCCCCTTTCTGCAACCTACTTATTTGACCCCAGCTGGTCAAAGAGAGCACCCGGCTCATCAGCGGTCTCCTGGCGCCTTAAATCTGCCGCCTGTTGTAGGCGGTTGTCGTACACGACGATCCGCTCTCGTAACGTTTCCTCAGGCGACCGAGGGGCCCTTTGACCGCGAGTATGGCCCACGGGCAGACAATGAATGCTGATGGCCCCGACCAGGACGGCTTGGCGCTCATGTCACACTGCGACCCCGATTACCCGTCAGAGTTGCGGTCGAGCTGATTTGACGATGAACGAGGAAGGGGGATGAACCAGCCCCGCTGGCGGAGCATCGAGGGTTGCGAGATCTGATCAGTACGCCACTGGGATGAGTCGGTGCAACTCGTCGTCGCGGGCATCGCCGGCCATGCGGAGCTCCAGCAGGTACACACCGGGCGCCACCACCGCGCCGCCGCCGCTGCCGTCCCAGACGAATGTCTGCTGGCCGGCTAGCGCGTCTCTGTCCTCTTCGTGAACGAGGCGCCCGGACAGGTCGAACACCCGCAAGCGCATCGAGCGCGGACTCAGCACATTCGCCACGAAGAAGGTGAGCTCGAGCTCGTCGTTGATTCCGTCGCCGTTCGGAGTGAGGACCTGCGGCTCGACGAGCAAGTCCGAAATGAGGTCGCCAGTGACTGGCAGTCTGACGACATTCGTGCTGCTATCGACTACTCTGTTGGCGTCACCGGGATCCACCCGCTGTCTGACCGTCTCGCGACTGCTGTCGCCCAGAAACGCCTCGAACCGCGTACCCTGGACGAACACAGAGGATTCGAAACGCACCTCGACGACCTGATTCCGTCGGACCGTCTGGGGAAAAGTGATCTGGAAACCGTCGGCGAGACTTTCCGGTTCCCCCACCTCCATTGCTTCACCGCCGATAGACGCGCCCATGAATTTAATCGGCACCGGCGCGGCTACAGTTACCTGGTCGAGGTCTCGAGTCTGTCCCATGGGGCGGACGTAGTACGAAAACTCGGTCAGCTCGCCCGGTTCCACCTGAGTCGGGACGATCTCCCCGAAGGCGCTGTCGGCGATGGGCGCCGAGAACTCCACCGCGATCCAGTCCAGACTGGCCGCAGTCTGCGGCGATTCACTCACCAGACGGGCGCTGAGCTCCATCTTTCGGCGCGGCGAGGGTGACTGGAAGGGCTGGCCGGAAGAGGCGTAGATGTTGCTCCACGGGCTCCAGTCGTCGCCGGCGTTGCGTATCTCCGTCACGTCACCTGCCCGATTCTGCTTCCTCAGACTGTTCCATCTCCTCTCGCTGACCGGGCCTCCCTTGTTGTCGAACCACCCGCTCGTGTCAACGCGGATCTGATTCCCGGTGCGGCTCCTGATCTCCACTCGCGTGCCCGGCGGTGTCTCCGCCTCCCAGCTCACGCTCATAAGATTCTTGTCTCCGCCCAGCTCGATCGGTCCGGACGTGATCTCCACATCCGCGGGAAGACCCTCCCCGAAAACCTGGTACTCATCCGCCGTGCCGTGCCCGTAGCACTCTGGGCCGCCCTGCGCATTGCCCTGAGCCCCCGCTGCCAGGAATCTGAATCTATCGCTGCAAGCCGCGTCCCAAGCGAGCCAGCGGATCCGGAACAGGCGCGCCTGCGTCAGATCGAAGTGATGGTCGGCGACTCCCAATCGCTGGTCTCGAAGGGTCGTTCGACCGGAGAAGTGCTTCGTCCATAAGAAACTGCCATCCGGAGCCAGGGACCCGTCGGAGGTGAGCACTTCATAGAATTTCAGGGTAAAATCGCGACGCCCCAGGGCATCGATGGTGTTGCGGAGCTCCTGTGACCCGATGTTGAATGCCCTGGTGACCTGGGTCGTGGTGCCGTCGCCTACGAGAATGAGGTTCCCCTCTCTATCTCTGACCGAATATCTACCGGTGTGGTTCGGCCGCAGCGCCGTCCAGCCGTACATCCTCACCTGGTCCAGCCAGTAAGTCGCGCCCAGATCGACCGTAAAATCCCACCACGTGTCATACGAATATTTCGCTTCGCGCTTGTCGAGAAAGCGGGTGAACACCGCCCCATCCACCAGCGGCAGCACGTTGGCAACCGCTATTTCCTCCTTTGTCACATCGGGATCGAGGATCATCTGGGCGCTGCCGTTGTTCGGCACCATGTGCAGAGCCACATTGTGCCCGATGGCGTTGACTTCCACCTCCATCAGCCTGCCACCGGGCTCGAAGTCGAGAACCTCGATGCGCACCGCCTGGATCGCCGTGTACTCGAGCACCTCGCCGGGAGCGTAGGTCACTCGGTGTTGCTTGTTCTGCCTGATGATATCCTTGATCTTGTAGACGAGGGTGCCCTCGATCGCAATATTGCCGCTCGCCTGCAGGGGCTCGCCGCCCGACAGCAGCACGTTGAATAGCTCGAAGGGCTCCGCCGCCTCATCGAACACGAATGTTATCGCCGTGGCGCTGACGACGCGGCCCAGGTCGACCTCGATATACCAGTCCTGGGGTGAATCCTCGGGGTCCGGCGCCCATCCGGTGTCCTCCCTCCCGTCCATGACGAATCGAGCGGCGCTCTCGTTGGAGCCGGCCTCGCGAATGCCCCCCTCGAAAGCCGGGGCATTCAGCACGGCATTGATGTTCTTTTGCACCGAAACCGGCCGTATGGTCCCGTTCAGCTCCAGTTCCACCGCGCCGAGGGGAAGCCGCCACTTCTCCCAGTCACGCTTTGCATCAAAGCGCAACTCGTCCGCCCCGACGGTGGCGGCAAAACCGACGAGAATCCAACATTTCATCAGAGCTTTCACAAGCCGCTCCTTTGCCGTGGACTGAGGTCTACTTCCCCTGCTCCGCAACCTACTTATCTGACCCCAGCTGGTCAAAGGGAACACCACGCTCATCGTCGGTCTCCTGGCGCCAGAGATCAGCCCCCTGTTGAAGGAGGTCGTCGTACACGACGATGCCGTTTTCGTAACGTTTCCTCAGGCGGCCCAGGGCCAGCTGAAACAGCTTCTCCCGCATGTCTCGCAGGTAGTCCGCCCTCACCCGCTCAAGGACCGCCTCGAGACCCGGCTCCTCTCCAGACACGAGATATCGCTCCCGGTGGATCTCGTAATAGAGCTGCTCCTTGTTTTCGTCGGCGGGGGCGGCATCGGCCGTCAACTTCTCTCGCATTCGACGCAACAGGAGTCTCCTGCGCGCTCGGGCGAGGCCGTCCTGCACATTCGCCGTTTGGAGCAGCTCCAGGCGCAGAATCTCGTGAACGGCGAGCGCCTCGCGACTAGCGACCTGCGTCAGATGATTCCGAAGTGCCTCGATTGTCGGATAGGCCCCTTTTCGGGATTTTCTGAGCAGAGTGCGGCACTGGGCCAAGCTCAGACTGTCGCCGCGAAATGTCACCACGATTGCGGAGGGGTCGTCGTCGTCTGAAGCCGTCATCGACATCTGCACATGTCCCTCGTGATGACCGCTGCTATGCCCGCCCCCGTGGTGCCCGTGGTGCTGACTCGACGCTGACGGGTCCACGAGCTCTGCCGCCAGGGCGGCCAGCCCGTCTTCATCGATCTGCAGGTCGTATTCCTGTCGCAGCCTGTCGTAGTAGTCCGCCAGGGGGCGGGCCAGTCGCTCCTCGACCATCAGCCTTTCGATGGCGTCGCGCTCGACCTCGAAACTGACGGGCCGCACCTCCGTAACCTTGATGAGGAAATGCCCATCAGCCGCCTCGAGCGGTCCGCCGATCTCGCCGGGGGCAGTGGAGAAGGCCATGTCCGCCACTGGTCGGTACGCCGGGCTCGTCGTTGCCCACCGGTGGAACCCCATATCGGCATTTCGGGCGAGGATTCGACTGTCCTGTGAAAACTTCATCGACACAGCCTCGAATTCGGCTCCGCTCTCGAGCTCTTCCAGAATCGCCGGAATCTGCTCGGCGCTGCTGACCATCAGGGCGCTGAAGCGGACCCGCTGCCTGTATGGACTCGACTCGAAATACGCCCGCATTTCCTCATCCGTGGGCGGGTCCAGCGAGATGCCTTCACGGCTATACAACTCCCGCAGAGCCAGCAGCCGCGTCTCCCTGTGAAGCGACTGCTCGAGATCGGTGGCTTGGCCCAGGCGGCGGCGCTCGGCTTCCTGGACGAGCAATTCCTCGTCGATGAGGGCCTGCAGGTACCGCTGCGGGGAGAGCTCTGCGCGTCCTCCGGGCGCTCGCGCCAAGGATCGTCGGAAATCGGAGAGCGTAATGACGGCGTCATTCACCTGCGCCACGACCTGGCTCTCTTCCTTGCGGGCTTCGCTGGCCGGGACCGCTCCGCTAGCTGGCGGCGCCTCCACTTCGCCCGTGCTGCAGCCGGCGACAACTGTCAGCACGAGGCCGGCGAGGCTAAGAACCCGTCTCGTCATGTGGCCTTTCTGCTTTCTGTTTCCTCGGCCTTCTCGGCCACGCCCCGCTCCGTCATCTCTTTGAAGATCCGGAGGTGTCGCTTGCTGTCCTCGACCCGACGGAGTTTCAGATAGGAAACCGCCAGCTTGTGACGCGCGTCGAGGAATTCCGGCCTGCTGCGAACGACCTGCTCGAGAGCCAGGGCGGCGTTTTCGTAGTCGCCCTCCCTGCCGTAGATCAGCCCCAGGGCGAAGTTCACGTCCGGATCGCCGTCCTCCCTCTTTTTCGCCGCCAGAAAGGCCTTTTTGGCCTCGGGGAACTGGCGCAATCGCTGATGGACCAATCCGGTATTGTAGTAGGCGTCGGCGAACTCCGGATCGATCTGCAGCGCTTCGTCAAACGCAGCCAGTGCTGACCCGTGCTCTTCGAGGCGTAAATAGGCACTGCCCAGACCGTTGAAGTAGCGCGCGCTGTCTGGCGCGGCGCGCGCCGCCAGGCGATAGGCCTCCGCGGCCTCCTTCAACCGCCCGTGGCGGCCATAGAGCAGCCCGAGGTTGGCGCGCGCGGCGTGATGGTAGGGGTCATTCTGGATGACTCGCAAGTTCGACCGTATGACTCTGAAGTCCTCCTCCACCCTGCGGAACTCCTCGAACGCTTTCTGGCTCTCCTCGGTGCGGCCGAGCCGCCGTAGGGCGTTCACGAGCATCAGATGCGGCTCCTTGGCGAAAGGATCCAGCTCGATGCTCCGCTCACATGCCACTATTGCCTCTTCGTAGCGTTTCGATTTGAGCTCAACTTTCGCCATGTCCGCAAAGGTAGCCGCGTGGGTGCCGTCGAGCTCCAGCGCTCGCTCAAAGGCAGCGCGAGCCTCGTCGTATTTGAGCTCCTTGGTTCGCATCTGGCCGATGAGTCGATAGAACGCGGGGTCCTCGGGCCCGCGTTCGAGGCCGGTCTCGATATAGGTGCCTGCCCGTTCGTGGTCTCCTCGGTGCGAGTAGAGATAGGCCAGATCGTAGTGAGCCGTTACGTGGTCCGGGTCGAGAACCAGGACTTTCTCGAACTCGGCGATCGCCATAGCTGCGTTGAGCTGCTTCCAGTAGGTGCCCGCCAGATTGTGACGAGCTGAGACGTGGGTGGAATCCAGCTCGAGTACCTTCTGGTAGACCTCGATGGCCTTCGGGTACTCGGACAGATTCACGTAGGCGTTGCCGAGATTGTAGAGCGTACTCGTGTCGTCGGGAGCCGCCTCGAGGGCTTTGAGATAGGCTTCGGCCGCCTCCTTGTAGCGTCCTTCCCGAGCCAGCCTCACCCCGAGCTCGAAAGAGGCCTCGGCAGCCGATGGTGATGCCTCCTCCACCAGTGCTGCATCGGATTCTCTCCTCGCCGTTCGCTCCGCACGGTCTGCACTACCCCCGCACGACCATACGCTCCAGCAGGCGAGGGCGATGAGGAAGGCTGAAGTCCCGCTCACGGATTCGCCTCGGTCAAGATGATTTCCCTGTTGACCGACAGACCCTCGTGGACATCCGACGCACCGCCGGGCCACATCACCGTGAGCCGGTCGACCCGGTCCCGGGAGCCCAGACCGAAAAACAGCCGCAGGTCACTCTGGGACAGGTAGCTCGCACCGCTGCGCACCTCGTCTACCTGAACGAGATCGCCGCTGACGAGCTCTACTCGAGTGCCGATGGCGGCGCGATTGCTGACCGTCCCCTCCAGGCGAAGCCGGAGCCAGTTGTTTTCGTTGCCCCCATCGTTTCGCATCAGCGTCGTCGTGCCCCCGCAGTTGCCCACCAAAATGTCCATATCGCCGTCGTTGTCATAGTCGCCAAAGGCGGCGCCGCGGCTCACCTTTTTGATTGCCAGAGCGCTGCCCGCCACGTCCTTATGTTCCCGGAAGCTGCCCGTACCGTCGTTGAGGAACAGCTGATTGCGTTGCGGGAATGTCGTGCTCTGGATCAACGCCACATCGCTTTCGAGGTGGCCGTTGGCGATGAAGATATCGCGATCCCCGTCGTTGTCGAAATCGACGAAACGGGTTCCCCAGCTCAAATATGGAATGCTGCCCAGACCCAGACCAGAACTGAACGTGTCGTCGACGAAGGTGCCGTCTCCCATATTTCGATAGAGGGTATTCGTCTCCCATTGGAAGTTTGTAACGAACAAATCTGGCCTGCCGTCGTTGTCCACATCCCCCATATCCACACCCATTCCCGCCTCGAATTCGCCGTCTTCGTTGAGAGCGACACCGGCGAAATAGCCGACCTCCTCGAATCGGCCGCTGCCGTCGTTGAGGTAGAGGAAATTCAGCATCTTATCGTTCGCCAGGTACAGATCCGGATCTCCGTCGCCATCTACATCCCCGAAGACGACCCCAAGCTCCTTGCCCGTCGCATTGATGAGCCCCGCCGACTCGGTCACGTCTTCGAAACTGCCGTCTCCGCTGTTGTGGTAGAGGATGTCGCGAACGCCCACATAGGCCTCCGGTCCGCAGTAGAGCTGCAGATCGCTGCCGGCGGCGCGGCAAATCACGTGGTTCTCGTAGGAAAAGTCGTTGTAGTTGGCGACGAACAGGTCGACCGATCCGTCGCCGTCGACGTCCGCAAAGGCGCTGCTGCTGCTGAACAGCCCGGCCGCCACGCCGGCCGTGGCCGTGATGTCGGTGAAGCGACCGCCCGGCCAGTCGCCGTCGTTTCGATAGAGGACGTTCGGTCCGAAATTGGTCACGTAGAGATCTTCATCGCCGTCGTTGTCGATGTCGGCGGCCGCGCATCCCAGGCCGTACCCTGTGTCGCCGGCGCCCGTGGCCGCGGTCACGTCGCGAAAGCGAACGCCATCCTCATTTAGGTAAATGACGTTCGTCGGCTTTTCGGCCAGCACCGTACCGGGTACCTCGGCACCGTTGATCAAGTAGATGTCGAGGTTGCCGTCGCCGTCGACATCGAGGAAGCCGACGCCGGGGCCGACGGTCTCGATCACGTACTTTCGACCGCTCGCCCCGTTTGCGTGCAGGAAATCGATTCCGGCGTCTTCGGTGACATCGGTGAAATGCGGCACCGCTCCCGCAGAACCGGCCACGGAGGCGACGACGGCCAGCGGGAGTAACCGCGCCTCGAGCTTCATTCTCTCACCTTTCCCTTTTCCTCTCCTCGAGCGCCCCTCGGCGACGTTCTTGTGCGCAGCAGCTGGCGCACACGACGTCTACGCACCTTCAAAAATCTACAGAGAAACCCCCGATTGAGACATTGCGAGCCACGGCTGTGGTCCGCTCCGTTTCGCCGCGTTATACTTCTGCAAACCTCTTTTCGGAGCATTTTCCGTGCACCTTCCGCGCGTTTTCGCCTGCATTCCCGTACTCGCAACTGCTCTCCTGGGCTGCGATTCGCCGCTTGACGAGCCCGTCGACAATCGGGTCCTCGCCAGAGTCGGAGAGAGGGAGTTGACCGTCGAAAGCGTCGAAGAAGCGTTGGAAACGCTCTACGTCGAGGGCGTCCCCCGCGCCGATGACGTGGAGCGTCGCGCCCTTCAGCGTTTGATCGAAACCGAGCTGTTCGTCATCGCGGCCAGGGCGCGGGGTCTCCAGCACGATTGGAGGGTGACGTCCAGAGTGGATGATCATGAGCGTCAGCTGCTCGTGGAGGAGCTCTATCGCCGCGGCATTCTCGAGGAGTCGACGGAGGTGACGAAAGAAGAGGCCCGGTATTTTTACGACCGCTATCACATTGGTGAACAGCGCCGCCTCCGCCGCATCCTCGTGGGTGATCCCGATACCGCCCGTGAAGTGAAGGCTCGCGTCGACTCAGGCGAGGAGTTCGCCGAGCTCGCGCGGGAGCTGTCCGACGACGGTGAAACGGCTCAGATAGGGGGAGACATGGGCTGGATGAGCCGCCTGTCCCTCTCGTCGCCGAAATTGGTGAGCGCGGTTTTCAAAGCCGTCGTGGGAGAGCTTATCGGACCGATCCCCGAGGGAAAAGGCGAGTTCACCTGGCTCATGGTGACCGACCTGCGCCACGTCCCCTTCGATTCCGTCGCCGTTGAGGTCGAGCAGGTGGTGCGTGAGCAGAATCGGGCTGTGACGACGGCCAGGTTTCTCGAGGATCTGGCCGAGCGCGCCGGGGTGCGGGAACGAAATGAGGCGCTGCAACTGCTTTTCGCCCGCTTCACCGAGGCCGGGGATGAGCAGCCGAAACTCGGAAAAAACGAGGGGCGCAAACCTCTGCTGAGTGCCGAGGGAGAGAGCTGGACCATCGGTCAGTTCATGTCGGCCATTCGCAGCGAACGCGGCCAACAGGTGGAGATCAGGACGGTCGAGGATCTGCGTCTCTACGCCCGCCGCCTGTTCGCTCACAAGAGCCTGCTGACGGGATGGGCCGATGAGCTCGGTCTGCGCGAAACGGAGTACGTCGAAAAGGGAGTGAAAAGGACCCTGCGCGCAGCCCTCGTGGACCGCATCGTGGAGGTAGAGGTCGAGGAGAGGATCAATCTGTCCGAGGACGAGATTCGGCGATATTTCGAGGAAAACCGGGACGAGTACGTCATCGATGACCACGTCAGCATCCAGGAGGTGTTGGTGAAGTCCCGGGCAGAGTCCGATTCCCTCCGGAGCCTGCTCGAAGGCGGCGCGGATTTCGACGACCTGGCGAGGCGGCATTCCATCCGCAGCCCCAACGTTCGCCGCGCCGGTGGGCGTGTGCGCCTGGTGAAGCGCCACACCTACGAACGACTCGGCTACGAAGCGGCAGACGCCGAAGTGGGTGAGCTCGTCGGGCCGGTCAAGACCTATCGAGGCTACTCCGTTTTTCGGGTTCTCGGCAGGAGGCCGGGCTATCATCTGCCCTTTGAGAAGGCGAGGTTCCGGGCGGCGAAGGAACTGCGCCAGGAGCTCTCCAGGCAAAGGTTCGACGAGTTTCTCGGACAGCTCACCGAGAGATACGAAGATCGGGTCACCATCTACGAGGACCACCTGCAAGCCTTCCTTTCCGATGGCGATCCGGCCGGGAGAGGCGGCTGAGGCGCACAAATCGCTTGACTTCGAAGTTACACGAGTTACTTTAGACATCTTAGGTGTTAGCGGTGCGATCATTTCGGTGTACCTAAGGTGCTGTTTTTAATAAATAGGTGCTGTTTTTAATCCACCTTTGACGCGGGCTCGCGTCAAAGTTTCATCCTTCTGAAGGAGGAAGCGTATGCGCACGCTTTTTTCAGCTGTGTTAGTAGCCCTGGTTGCCACGATCGCCGTGGCCCAGGAGCCGGCAGAGGTGCCCCTGTACTCTGCTATAGGAATCCCGCCGGGTGGCACTCCCACCATCGACGGCCGCAGTGGTGATTGGGGCTGGGCCAACAGGTCAGGCTTCGAGATCACCTCCGATGACATGTTCGTCGTCAAGGGAGAGGCGACCGATGCGGACGACTTCTTCGCCCAGATACTCTACGGCTGGGATGGTGCCACCAACAAGCTGGCTGGCATCTGCGAAGTCCACGACGATGTTGAGATCGTCGACTTCGGCCTGAACATCTGTCCTTTCTTCGAAGACTCCATGGAGTTGATCTTCGATCCGGACAATCAGGGCAGTGGACCCCACGGCCAGGCCGCTGAGGAGCTCGACCGCGTCACCATGCAGGTCAGCTTTGGCAACCGCCAGGATCCGGCTTTCTTTCCCCTGATCACCAGCTTTCGCGGTGAGTGCAGTGGGAATTGCCCGGACCACTGGTGGGCATCGTCGGGATTCTTTCGCCGGGCAATCACTCGAATTGGCGAGGAAACCACCTATGAGTGGGACGCCCGTCTGTTCGACCCCTGGCATGCCACCGACGGCCCGGACGCCAGCACCGTCTTTACGCTGACGCCCGATTTTACCACCGGCTTGGCGCAGTTCATCTCTGACGCCGATCCCGGCATCAACCAGGGCGGCGGGGAAGGCGGAGTGGAAGGCCAGAATTACTGGCAGCTCGCCGTTTCCACGGCCGAGGCCTTCGTCAATGACGGCGGCATCCCGGACGTCTACTTGACTCCTGTTCCAGCGGGAGCCACGGCGGTCCAGGCGACCTCCTGGGGCCAGATCAAGGCCCTGTCCGGTCAAGGCCTGTAGAGAAACCCGTCGCCACCTGGCGGCAGTTCCATTCAGTCCCGAAGGGGAGGGGAGCCATTCCCCTCCCCTTTTTTTCTTGGCTTTGGTGCAAAGATGAAGAGATGACTCGCAACCGCGATCCAGTCATGTCGATCCTGATCGTATTGATCTCGTCGGCTGCGGTCTGCCTCCCCCTTGGCGTTGGCCCGGTGGCGGCTGCCGACATCTTGCGCATCGGTGTTGGCGGTATCGATTGGGAGGATATCGGCGAGCTTGAGGGGGTCTCTACTGTGAACGGCGTCCTGAGACTGTCGCGAGTGGATCCTGCCAGGGACGCTCTATCTGACATCAAAGAGCGCGGCGGACATATTTTCGCAGCGCAGGACAAACACGCCAATCTCATCCTTCCGCTGACCGATGACAACCACGCCACCTCCTGGCAGCCCCCGGCAAAGCGGACGGACTTTACCGGGTTTTCCGTGCGCATCGACCTGGGAGCGATTCTGCCGATCGAACGGATCATTGTCAGCGGCAAAGAGGAGAGCTTCATGCGTGCGTGGGAACTGTTCCTGCACGACGGCGATCCGGAAAGGCTGCGCCATGATCTCCCGATCGACTTCGGGGATCCGAAGCTCTCAAGTGCCGATGAGGACTCCCCCGTCATCGATATGGCCTTCCCTTTGCAGTACGTGAGGTTCATCAAACTGGAAAACCGCGCTGAGAAGATCTTCACCATCACTGAGTTGGAGGTCTTTGGAGACGGCTTCGCGCCAACCGGTCAGTTCACCTCGCAGATCAGAGATCTGAAGGAACCGGCGAACTTCGGCGACATGTTTGCGTCGGTGCTGCGGGATCCCGAGACCGACGTCGTGCTACAGACCCGTACTGGTTCGGTGCTCGACCCGCACATCTATTACCGGAAGGTCGAAGACCTCCGGGCAGGCGGAATAACGGAAGAGCCGATCCAACCTGTGGGTTTTCCGCAAGCCGCCGCGATATTCGCCACGCTCAATTCCGATGACCGTGTGGAGCGGGACAACCTGGAGGACTGGAGTCGCTGGTCGGCTCCCTCCGGCGACCTGTCGGACCAGTTCCGATCTGCTGGCAACAGGCAATTTGTCCAGTTTCGTCTCCTCTTCACTTCCGGTCACGTTCGCCAGACCGCGGCCGTCGAGTCCTTCGAGATCGAATTCTCCACCCCGTCGCTGGCCGGGGGGGGCGTGGTGGGTGAGATCATCCCCGCCACCGTCGTCCTGGGACAGGAGCAGACTTTCGACTACTTCATCCGTCCGGAGTTCGCCATCGAAGCGCCATTGCTCGCCGTCCAGATCGGGGCTCAGGGTACCTCGGCTAACTTGCGGTGGAGTCCATTCTCGGGCGCCAGTTTCGGGGCGTATCGAGTCGAGCGACGGCCCGTCGACGACGGCCGGTTCGAGGTGATCGCGCGGATAGAAGACGTCAGCGATGCCTCTTTCACTGACCCGGAAAGAGAGTCCGCGGTGTCGTATGAGTATCAGATTCTGGTGGAGCCGGGAGGCGTTCCGGGACTGGACGCCATTCGCATCACGACTCCATTCCCGGCAATTCTCGAATCCGTCGAGCTGGACGGAGAGACGGTACCGCCGGATCAATTCGAGGAAATCGGCCTCGACGATCCCAACAGCTTGACCGTGCGGCTCATGGAGCGCCGCATCCAGAGTTCGGACCAGGTCCTGAAGGTCCGCTTCCGCGGTCTCGTCACCGTTTTCGGAACCAGGTTCTCCGGTCGGATTTTCGACTTTGGAAGGGGAGAGTTCGGCCAGGAGGTGCTGCCCGGCGACGCCACAGCGGACTCCGACGCGGATAGACTCTCCATCCACGGAGAATTGCTGCGGACCTTGCTGAAGGATCTTCAGGTCGAGCCTGCCGTATTCACCCCGAACGGAGATGGAATCAACGACGAGCTGACGATCACCTACGTCCTCATGAAGGCGTTGGCCGCCGTACCCGTGGAGCTGACACTTCACAATCTAACCGGCCGGCGGGTGCGCCAATTGCAGGCCGATCAGCCCAACGGTCCCGCGTCAACCTCGCTCGACTCCTGGGACGGCCGCGATGACCATGAGCGGCTCGTGCCTCCCGGGCTCTACCTGCTTCGGCTCTCGGTTTCGACAGATACCGGCTCCGAAACACAGACTCGGCTCGTGCGCCTGGCCTACTGATGACGCGAATCTTGATCCTGATTCTGGCTGCCTTGGCGATATCCTCTGGCGGAGTGGCGGCTAGAGTCTCGACCCTCAAATTCGGCGGGTCCGGTCGGACCTGGACAGATCACGATCTCGTTTTGAAGGGCCTATCAACAGCCGGCAACCGCCTGTCTCCCGTGGAGTTGGACAGCACGAAGAACCTGTTGCCGGGAACCGGCGGAAAGGCCGTGACCTCGGTGACCGCGGCGGTGGACGAGGGATCTATCATGGCCGACCTCACCGACGGTGACTACGGAACCGGATGGCGGGTGTGGGTCCACACCAAGGGGGCGGAGCTCGAAATCGACCTGAAGGGAACCTACTTTCTGCATCGCATACGTCTCCTGCGCGGCAGCGACCCCAATGACCCGAATTGGCAATCCTTCGAACGCTTCATAGACCTCGGCTCTCTGTCCCTCCGGGGTTACGAGTTGTACGTCAGCAACGGCAGCAATTTCAGAGGTTCGGACCCTGTGTATACCCTGTTTGCTGCTGACCCCAACCACTCGGACATAGAGCTGGATCTTCAGTTCCCCGTCGAGCGAATCCGTTTCCTCAGGTTACGCAGCACCACTGATCAGGGCTTCTTTCTCATGGGGGATATGGAGGTGTACGGCATCGGCGTAACGCGCACCGCGAGCTATGTGAGCGAAGTCCTCGACCTGCAGGAGCCGGCGAATTTCGGACCGATGCAGGTCCACTCCCGTATCGATCCCGCGGCGCGTGTCACGTTGCGCACCAAATCCGGGTCCGCAGCCGACGACTCCCTCTTTTTCATGCCAACCGGTATTGCCGGCCAGGTGAGGGAAATCACCAGGGATGAGGTCCCGTCCGGCCAGCTTCGCTCGTTCCGGAGTTTCAGTGTGGTAAACAACCGCGACTGGAGCCCCTGGAGCCCTTCGTACCCCTACCTCGAGGGGCCGTTCGACTCGCCGGACGCGAGGCAGTGGGTGCAGTTCGATCTCGACTTCAGCTCGAACGGGGTTCGCGACAGGGCCGTCGTCGATTCATTGACCATTCTGTACTCGGTCCCGGCTATCGCAGATTCCGTTGTCGGTGAAATCTCGCCCGCCGAGGCCGTGCTCGGTGACACGACCGCCTTCACCTACCACCTTCGATCCGTGCTTTCATCTGGCCAACCGGGCTTTGACACCGTTTTCATCACAACCCCTTTTGAGGCTCGAGCAACCGCTGTGCGCGTCGACGGAGCTTCCGTCCAATTCGATCCGACCTGGATTGCCGCATCGAATCAGCTTGCAGTCGCGTTTGAGGGCGACCGGGTGGAAGCCTCGGGCCAGATGGTAGAAGTGGACTTCGAAGCGCTGCTTACCGTGGCTGGCACCGAGTTTCGAGGCCAGGTAGTCGACAGCCAGTACGATGGGTTCCCACAGTACGTCGTCGCCGGTGACGCCAATGAGGCTCTTGACGGCGATGCCCTCGTAGTGAAGGCGGGCGTCGAGGACCCCCTCATCGCCCGCGTCCGGCTATCCTCTCCGGTCCTGACTCCGAATGGCGATGGCGCCAACGATGCGGTGAGCCTGGAGTACATTCTGCTGAAGGCCACGAATCACGTCAGGACGAGGGCTGTCGTACACGATTTGGCGGGACTGCAGGTCAGCGAGATACACAATGACTTGGGTCTATCTGGACCAATGACGCTGACCTGGGACGGAAGAGACGATGCGCAAGATCTCGTCCCTCCGGGGTTGTACCTGCTTCGGGTCGAGGTCGAGACCGATGAAGGCGACGAGACTCTTGTCCGCCTCGTGGCCGTGGCCTACTGAGAAAGAGAGAAATCATGCGCCACCGAACGATCTGCTGGATGGTTTTGATCTGCATCAGCTGCTGGGCCTCCGGCCTTTTGGCGGCTACGCCCGGCAGGGAGAGGGGAGCCACCTCGCAGGTGCGGATCGAGGGGTATGACCCGCTCATTCCCACGTTGCGCAAATGGTATGTGCCCCACGATCTCTACAATTACTACCAGTGGGGTGGCTACAACTACACCAACTACGGCCGGGATACCTTCGAGCGATATGTGAGCACGGAGCTGGAGGGCCGCGGGAAGTACGACATCTTCGGGAACTGGCTTACCCGGGGTTGGCAGATCTACGATTGGCGCCAGCAGCAGCCGCGGTCCTTCGGCAGCACGGTGCTGAAGGAGGCGCGGTACAACAACTGGTTCAGCAAGGTGATAGTGGCCTCCGATTCGAAAGGCCAGTACCACACGGCTCTTACTATCGGAGATGAGATCCGGACTACACTCACGCCATTGACCTTCAGTCGCGCCCGGTTCAACGGCATCCAGTGGGATGTCGCCTCCGACAAGTACAATGGCACGGTGCTGCTCTCGCGCGTCAGCGAGCCTATTCCTGGCTTCGAGTGAGACGAGGCTCGACCCGCGCCAGGATTACACAAACCTGATCGGGTTGCGGAGCACGGCCCAGCTCGGGGACTTCGTCGAGCTCGGCGTCGCTTTCGTGAACACCCACTTCGGCTCCAGCCGCAGCGACTTCTCCGAGACATCGCTGGCCGGCTTGTTGCCCGCCAAGATGAACTCGGGCAACGTCAACGAAGTCATTATCCGAATTACGGACGATTCGCCCGGGGACGGTTCCGGGGCGCTCTATTTCTTCTCAGAGATGATTGTCGATGGGGAACTCTCGGCCGTGGAGCCATTCGTCTCGGGCGGCCGCCTCAGAGAGGGATTCCTGGAAGCGGTTTCGGAAGCCCCGATCGAGCTGAGGTTCCCGGTCCCCGATCCTCTGGGTGTCGAAAAGGTCCGCTTCGACCTCGTGCTGTCCAACGACTATCGGGTTGATGTCACCTCCAACCTTCAGGTGAACGCAGGTGATCAGCCCCATCTTCCTGCCGGTGACCCGTGCCAGCGGCAACGTGCGGGACAACACGAATCAGCGACTGGTCAGCTTCCACTACGGCGTACCATCGGCCAATCAGATCGGCAGCGTAACCCTCGAAGTGGAGGACGTGCTCGGGTTTCAACTTCGCGGCGAGTTCGCCAGAAACACCCAGTACTATCGGTATCCGAACATCAATTTTGCGAAGTTGAGCGATCTGCATAAGAGCGAGCGTACCGCTGACGCCTTCTTCCTCAACGTCACCAAGCGCAGCGGTCGTCTCTTCGGGTACGGGGAAGTCTTCGGGATGGAGCACGACTATACTACCCGCGGGTATATCACGAACGCTTTGAACAACTCCGTGGACTACTCGGACTCGCGACGGAACTGGTATGAGTACGTCGACGACAACGACGACCAGGATCGCGAAGTGGACTGGGCCCGCGCCGGCGGCGGCACCGCCGACATCAGCATCTTCCCCGGATTCGACGAAAACAACGACTTGATCTCGGACTTCAATGAGAACCAGAACCTCACTCCGGATTACGACGAGCCGTTCCTACGACATTATGTAGACCCGCCCGACTTTCTCTTCGGCGTGGACATGAACAACAACTCGGTCGTGGATCGGTTCGAAAACGACTTGGACGCCGATTACCCGTACAAGAAAGGCCACCGCGGCTACAACGTGTACGGAGGGAGCGAAATCTACCCCGGTGTCAATGTGACGGTTGGCCGCTCTCGCGAGTGGATCCCCGCCGGTGAGGCTCGCAGCAAGATGTGGTATTCCCTCGTCTCCCTCTCCAGGGATCACCCGCGCCTTGGTCTGATCGAGCTGTTTCACATGCTCAAGTCTGTCTCGGATGACATCGACGACGATGTCGTCCTGTGGGCTCAGCGGCCCGGCTCGTCCGGAGGTCTCAGGCCCTTCAGCGATCCCTCGATCAGCAGGGACACCGTCGTCAACGAGGGCTTTGTCGGCCACACCTACGTCGCGGGCAACCTGACAGTGAGGAACAAGCTGCGCCTCGATCACTTCCGTCAGCGAGGTGACGAAGCTGACAGGCTCGACAACAGCTTCTTTCTCGGTCTGATCAACAAGGCGGATCGCCCGTTCGAAGTTGGGGATGGCATCATCGTGACTCCGAGATGGAAGAGCATGTGGCGCAAGCGGACCCCGTCCCACGCGTCGCAGCTTGATATAAATGAGCTGAGCCAGATCCTGTCGTTGAGCGGCATGTTCCCCCTGCTCAGCCACAGCAGCATCGAGGTGGGCGTCGAAGGCGTGCTGTTCTGGAACTCCGAACCCATCCCCGACCCCGTGTCGCCGGAGTACGTAGACGACTTCGTCGGCAAGGTCTTCACTGCTCAGCATTCCAACAGGGTGGAGTACCTGGGATACGATATCATCGCCAACGTCGGATTCCAGGTAAACGACATCAATTTCGACAATCTGACGGATTTTGACGTGAGCAATACCATCGCCTTTGTGGAGGTCTTTGCCGGGCTCGAGCAGGAGAGACAGGGCGGCAGACCGACCCAGCGCCGAGGTTATCTGTACTGAGTAATTCGCGCCTTCATAGGCGAATGGCCGGTGGTGGGATCCTCGGGACGCTCGTAGGCGTCGCCGCGCTGCAGTGGGCGGGGTGTGGCGCGAGCACGACGGATCGCCCGCGGGAGCCAATCATCCTCGCCCACGTGGACACGGTGGAAATCACCGATGCCGATTTTGCCGCCGCCCTGCAGAAGCTGGAGGGCGGCGGCTCCCCGGCTTCGACTCTGGAGGAATGGCGAGCACGGTTTCAGCTGCTCGTCGACAGGCAGCTGTTGCTCCTGGAAGCGCGGGAGCGGGGCCTGTACGACGGCCCGGAGGTGGTGCGCGAGGCCGAGGCGTGGGAGACCAACCGCCTCATCGACAGTCTCATCGAATTGGAGATGGGCGCCGCGCTCCAGTGGGGTGAAGAGGAGCTCAGGGAATTCTTTTCGAAGTCGGGTGCCGGTCGCGAGCTGCGTATCGGTCGCTTGGTCTTTGCGGACCGCGCCGAGGCCCTGGACGCTCTCGAGCGGGCCAGAGACGGGATGAGCTTTGCAAAGCTCCACGCCCTTCCTTCCTCACGGTCCCCGCGAGCGGATGCGGGCGGCGGCGATATGCGCTGGCTCAATCCACTGACGGTGAGAGAGCCGCGCCTTCTTCCCCTTTTCCAGCAGGGGACCGGTGCGGCTGAACTCGTCGAGACGGAGGGGCGCTACGTCCTGATCGTGGCTCTGGAAGAGCGCACCGTTTCGCTGCAGGAGCGCCGCGGCCTCGCTGAGCTGGCGATCGAGCGGCAGACACACTTTGATGCAAGCCTGGCGTATCTGGAATCGCTCATGAGCAAATACGACGTGGATCTCGACAGCTCCGCGGTCCACCGATTGCTGGTGGCCTCCGACCCCGCGGAAGTGGATCCCGCGCTCCCGCTGGTGCGCAGCGCCCTCGGTGAGTGGACGGTTGGCGACTATCTCCGCCACCCTGTTGAGGAACTGACCGTTTCCGACCAGGCCACGTCCCTCGCTCTACGCATCCGACGCACGTATGTGCTGGATCAGCTCCTCGACAAAGAGGCCAGGGAAAAGGGTCTGCACAGCCGCCTGGCCGAGCAGCGGCAGGCGGTGAGGGAACAGAAGGCGATCGATGCCCTGTGGTCCCGCGACGGGCTGAGTCAGATCCCTGTCACCGGAGCGGAGATACAGGATTACTTCGAGCGCAACAGGGAGCGCTACGCCGGGGAGCTGTTCGACTCCAGGGGAGCAGCGCTGGTCCAATCCAGGGTGCTCCGCGACCTCCGGGAAGAGCGAGCCGCCCCTCTGTTCGAGACCTACCTGGAGGAGTTGCGAGCCAGGCATCAACAGCTGGTGTCGGTGGAGGAGGACCGTTTTCACACCTTCGTGGCGCGCAAGAGAAGAGAGGCAGACCCCATCGCGCCGGACGGCGTCGATCGCTAACGGCGCGGCACTGGCAGGAGAAACGATCATGACTATGCGGATCCATATTGAGCGGTTTCTTGTGGCTCCGGTTACCCTGGCCCTGATATGGGGTTGCGGCTACTACCTGGTGCCCGGCCACTTCAAGCCTTTCAACGCCAAGCAGCAGCCTGAGCCGGGTGCCGCAGCTGCGATCCAGGTGTACGATGACGGCACCGCGGCCTACATCCGAGGCCGCCTCGAGGTCTCGGTCCGGCCTATGACCGACGATGAGCTCAATCGTCAGTTCATATCCTTCTCCAAAGACGGCGGCGGGCCGGGGGGCGAGCTGCCCACGATCCCCATGACCTTCGGCGACTGGGAGGACCCGCAGACCGGTGGTCCGCCGCTGCGGTTCTCCGTGTTCAAGGTCAGCGTCAAGAACTACGAATATCCGAAGGTGAAACTCGACCCACTGCAGGCGACCATCGAGTCTGACAACGGCCGCACCTATTATCCGTGGGGAGATTTCGATATTGTGGAGTATTTCCGTCGCTTCGCAGTCGGCTACACCGGCCTGGCCTATCAGCGCTTCACCGAACGCCGAGACATCGTCACGCGTACATCCTACCCTGCCGAGGAGTTCGTTTTTTCCGGCCAGCTCGTGGAGGGCTTCATACTCTTCCCCCAGATACATAATGACGTCAGGGTGATCACCTTTCGTCTTCCAGGCGTGGGCACGAGGTACGACTTCCGCGACGAGCCCCTCGAATCCCTCGATCTGCGCTTTCGCTTCGAACGGGATGTGCGCAAAGTGAAGTCCTACGACGAACTGGCTTCCGAGAAATAGCTCACTCTTCCCCTCGCTCAAAAGCGGCCTGAAGGGCACCCACCCGTGGATTATGTCGATGAAGTAGAGGCTTTCGATCGCCAGCTCGTAGCAGGGCTGAAGGTAGGCCAGGCGCGCATTCAGGGAGAGGGGCTCACCGCCAATCATGTCATCCGCGAGGTCCGTACCTGGCCCGTCATCATGGCCTGGACCGGCACGAAGCGATGGGACGAATCGGCCGTCCATTTCAACTTTGGCGAGTTCGAAACCGACCGGGGCCTGGTTGGTCTGTGCGACAGAGCCCCGGCCGATCTCGAGGCGCTGAAGGCGCGGACCGTTGGCAAGAACCCATTCGATCCGGCCATTCGGGCCGATCTGGGCTCGGCCTACTGGGATCTGGCGGGCAAGATCGCCGGCAAACCCCTGTTTCGCTATCTGCGCGATCTCTTCGAGCTCGAGGAACCCGTCGTTCAGGGCGTACCCGTCGGCTACGATCACATCCCCGTGGCATCCTACACCTGGGCTCGATTCCCCGACGTGAACGGCGCCAACGAAGTCACCTTCGACAACTACCCGCAGTACCTGCAGGAGTCGATCCGCAAGCACGGCTTTCAGGTCATCAAACTGTCCACCTGCGACTTCGAGCCCTCGCGCTACATCGAACTGGTCCACAACATTCGTGCCGCTCTCGGACCGGACGTGGAGCTTCGCGTCGATCCTCACGCTTCGTGGAGCGAGTCGCAGGCTCTCAAGTTCATGAAAGGAGTGGAGGACTGTAACCTCGAGTGGATCGAGGAACCGGTTGGCGGCCGCTTCGAGAACATATTTCGCGCCGGTCATCGACTGCGCCAGATGACCACCGTCCCTATCTCTTCACATGCCTGGCTGCCGCCGCTCGCCCATCAACCGACCACTGCTGGCCGCTATTCCGACGGCGGGCTCGACGTCCCGTTGAACCTGGAGGCGATGCGGCGCTACCAACCGGCAGACGTGTCCGCGCCCGACGCCAGTTGCGGTCCTCTGGCGCTCAAGCGTTTCTACGATACGGCACGGTTCATGGGCATGGACATCGGCATGCACAGCGGCTATGAGCTGGGGCCCGACACCGCCATTCGTCTCCACTTCGCCGCCTTCGCGTTTCCCTACTCTCTCAACCATCACATCAACTGGGGCGCGGCCAACGCTCCTTTTGCGCTCCACGCCCTCGACTCCCACTACGATCAGTTCGGGGGAGACGTCATTCGCGGCGGCCATATGAAATACCGTCAGGGCATGCTCGAAGTCCCCAGCGGCCCGGGTCTCGGTGTCGAGCTGGACCCCGACCTGCTTGAGGAACACAAGCTGACGCCCGAAAAGGCGGAGCTCCACGGCCGCCACATCGAAGAGGTCCGCGCCCGCCACATGGACGAATTGGGGTGGCGCCACAACCGCATGGGTTGGCACCGCCTTCTGAAAGAGCCGACCTAGCACTGTTTTCTGCACAGCCGCGCGGTATGAGATTTCGTCTCCGTCTCACTCGGGCTGCGGCGCTGGTCGCCGTCATATCTCCGTGTTTGAGCCTCGTTGCGGATTGGTCCCTTGGGGCCCACGCGGAATTTCACTCGGCGACCGACGCGACCTCCAGCCATGCCAAGATGATTGGGGTCCTCGAAGAGATCCGCCGGCGCACTCCGGATGAAAACCCGTTTCTCGGCGAGGCCACGGCACTTCGACTGCGAGCTCAGCTGGCGGCCCTGCCTGGCGATGCGCCCGAGCGGGCGCGCGTGAATCTGCAGTATCGGCTCGGGGTGGCGGAGCTCTTTCTTGGCAACGAACGCCAGGCTATCGATCAGCTCTCGAGTGCCCGCACTCAATTTTCCTCCGCACAAGCGACGCCTGCCGGTGCTGCCGAGCTCGACTTTCGACTCGGTCTCGCCTATATGCGTTTGGGAGAGACGCAGAATTGTTGCCTCCGCCACAATCCGGAAAGCTGCATCCTGCCCATTCAGGGAGGTGGAATCCACACGGTGCAAGAAGGATCGGTGCGGGCGATTGAGTACTTCAGTGACGTGCTGAAGGGCGCAGCTGAAGGGGAGCCCGTGCATCTGCGCGCCCGCTGGCTGCTGAACATCGCCTACATGACACTTGGACAGTACCCGCATGAGGTGCCTGAATCCCACCTCATTCCTCCAGAGGCGTTCGAATCCGACGAGCCCTTTCCCCGTTTTACGAACATCGCGCCGCAGTTGGGGCTTAACACCTTCAGTCTATCGGGTGGCGCCATTGCAGATGATTTCGACAACGACGGCTACCTCGACCTCCTCGTCTCCACCTGGGACACGTCCGGCCAGATCCGATTTTTCCTGAATGAGCGCGACGGCACATTTTCCGAGCGTACGACGGAGGCCGGGTTGGAGGGTCTCTACGGCGGCCTGAATCTGTTGCAAGCCGACTACGACAACGACGGCAACGTCGATGCCCTCGTCCTGCGAGGCGCCTGGTGCGGCACAGCGGGACGACACCCAAACTCACTGCTGCACAACAACGGCGACGGGACCTTCATCGACATGACCTTCGCCGCCGGCCTGGCGGAGGTGTCCTACCCGACCCAGACAGCGTCCTGGGCCGACTACGACAACGACGGTGACCTCGATCTGTACGTGGGCAACGAGTCCACCGACGAACTGCTCGCCCCGTGCCAGCTGTTCCGCAACGAGGGCGACGGAACCTTTCTGGACGTCGCCGGGCAGGCCGGAGTCGAGAACTACTACCTCGCCAAGGCCGTCGTGTGGGGCGATTACGACGACGACCGCTTTCCGGATCTGTACGTGTCGAACCTGAACGGGGAAAATCGCCTCTACCGCAACAATCGCGACGGAACCTTTTCTGACGTGGCCCGCGATCTTTCTGTCGCGACACCGCTCAAGAGTTTCCCCGCCTGGTTCTGGGACTTCGACAACGATGGGGTCCTGGATCTGTACGTATCCTCCTATGCCATCGATATCGGTGAGATGGCCGCCGCATACCTGAATCTCCCCTTCGAGAGCGAGCTGGCGCGACTGTATCGCGGCGATGGCCATGGCGGCTTCGAGGATGTGACCACTCAGCGCGGCCTGGCGCGCCCAGCCTCGCCCATGGGCTCGAACTTCGGCGACGTCGACAACGACGGTTACCTCGACTTCTATCTCGGAACCGGCGACGTCACCTACGAGAGCCTCATGCCGAATGTGCTCTACCACAATCGGGGCGGGGAACGCTTCGCCGACGTCACCACCGCGGGCGGGTTCGGACACCTTCAGAAGGGCCACGCCGTCGTCTTTGCCGACCTCGACCACGACGGCGACCAGGACATCTTCGAACAGATGGGCGGTGCGTATCCAGGTGACCGATTCGGCGACAGCCTCTACGAAAATCCTGGATTCGGCACGCATTGGATCACCGTTAAAATCGTCGGTGTCACCTCGAACCGCTCCGCCATCGGGGCCCGAATTAGCCTCGATGTCGTGGACGAAAGCGGCCGGCGGCGCTCCATCTACAGGCACGTCAACAGCGGTGGCACCTTCGGAGCCAATCCGTTGCGCCAGACCATTGGGCTGGGCGCTGCCTCGCACATAGAGCGTCTGGAGGTCTTCTGGCCGACGACGGCCCAACGACAGGTCTACACCGATATGCCGCTGGATGCGGCCGTCGAGATTGTAGAAGGGCAGGAAGAATTCACCATTCTGACGCTCCGCCGCTATCGGCTTGGAGAGCAGCGCCCTAAAAAGGGAGACCTGTAGCGGTGGGACGGGTCGAATTGGGGAGTCGCAGCCGGTTGGCCGCCCATTCGTTGCTGTGCTCGATTCTGCTCGGAATGCCAATCGGCTGCACTGACCCGGGCAGTCCGCCCGGCGTCTCGCCGTGTGGCCGAACGCGATGTCAGGAGGCGGAGCGCGCCGGGTTGCAGGCCGCTGGCTCATTGCATGGGCGTGGCGCCGCCTTCGTCGATGTGGACGGGGACGGGTGGGAGGATCTCTGGCAATCCGATACGGTGGGAGCATCTGCCCTCTACCGGAATCGCGGCGATGGGACCTTCGAGCTCTTCGACACCGGGATTCCGCGCTCTGCTCTCGCTTCCAACTGGACGGGGGTCTGGGGCGACGTAGACAACGACGGCGACCCGGATCTCTTCCTCGTGAACGGCGGATACGAAGGCGAGCTGCCGTGCGCCCTCTACCGCAACGACGTTCCCGAGGGCGGGAACTTCGTGGACATTACCACGGAGGCGCAGATCGAGCCCTTCGTCGGGGACTGGTGGGGTGCGAGCTTCGCGGACTATGACCGCGACTCGTTTCTCGATCTGGTAGTCACGAGAATCGGCCTCACCATGCCTACGCCGATGCTCCTGCTCTACCGCAACCGGGGCGACGGCACCTTCGAGGAGGTGTCGGAGTCGGTGGGACTGATTCCTCCGGCCGGCCTGCTGAAGAATCCGGTCTGGATCGACTACGACCGGGACGGCGACCCGGATCTCTACATCACGATGGGCGAATACGGGGAACACGCTCTGTTTCGCAACGACGGCGGCACTGTGTTTGCGCGGGTTTCCTTCGACCTCGATCCTGAACCGTCCGACGACGATTCGTTCGAGGTCTTTCACGCGTTCTGCGCGGCCGTCGACGATTTCAATCAGGATGGTTGGGACGACCTCTATCTCGGACGCTGGTCCTATCAGGATTACGTCTTTTTGAACAATCGCAACGGCACCTTCGCCCCGGTCGGGGCTGAGATCGGGCTGGACATGGCCGTACATCCAATGGAGGACGAGAACACGATGGGACTCGCTGTCGGTGACCTCGACGACGACGGCTGGCCCGATCTGCTCATCGGAACTGGCGCGCCCTTCGCCGCCCGTGCGCCGCTCGCTTTCTGTAGCGATGGCGATTCCCTCGGCTTCCACCGCTGCAGCGACGACTTCCTGGCGGGGCACGGATTCTCCTGGCACCACGGAGCGGCGCTCGGGGACCCGGACCACGACGGCGACACCGATATCTTCTGGAGCCTCGGCGGGCACCGCGGCGGCGGCGAGGCCGAGGACGAGCTCGCCGCGTACTACGTCCAATATCCGGAAGGCGCGCCCTCCACGGCGGTCGTGCATCTGGTGGGCACCGCCTCGAACCGCTCTGCAATTGGCGCCCGGCTCGAGGTGACGGGCAACCGGACTCACTACTACACGATCCGCAGTGGCCAGGGGTTTGTGAGCCAGAACAGCGACTGGCTGCCGATCGCGCTCTCCGGCGCCGACACGGCGACGGTGCGGGTCTTCTGGCCTTCCGGACGGGAAACGGAGGTCGTGTTGAGCTCCGGCGACCGCATCGAGATCGTGGAATGAGGCCGCTGCTCGCCCTGTGCGGGGTGACTCTACTCCTTCTCGCCAGCCCTCTTCTCGGACAGCAGTCGACGGTTGTCCCAACGCCCGCCGGCACCCGGCACGAGATGGTCCTCGTCCCAGAGGGATCCTTCACCATGGGCTCGGACAGTGGCAAACCCGACGAGCGACCGGTTCACACAGTCCATCTCGACGCCTTCTACATCGACAAGTTCGAGGTCACGAACGCCAGCTACCTCGCCTTTGTCGGTGCCGTCGGCAACTGGGACAGCCTGGGTCACGAGTATCTCGATCTGAACGATGTGGACCGCCAGATACACTATTCAGGAGATGCCTTTGAGCTGGAGTCGTCCGATATGGCTCAACGACCGGCGGTGGAGGTGAGCTGGTACGGGGCCAGGGCCTACTGTGAATGGGCCGGGCTGCGGCTACCGACGGAGGCGATGTGGGAAAAGGCGGCCCGCGGGACCGACGGCGCTGCTTACCCGTGGGGAGAGGGCATAACCAGGTCTCATGCCAACTACGGAAAAGACGATTGCCCGATAAGCAGTCAGCCCAGGCCCTGCGGCCTTGATGACAGTGACGGCTATCTTCGTTCCGCGCCCGTCGGCAGCTCCCCCGCAGGCGCCTCGCCCTATGGAGCACACGACATGGCGGGCAACGTGTGGGAGTTCGTCATGGACTGGTACGCCGAACAATACTACTCCACGAGCCCGATGCACGACCCGCAGGGGCCGGAAACCGGCCTTCAGCGCGTCCTCCGCGGCGGCTCGTATGGCAGCCCCCCGAGACGGCTGCGCACGACCGAGCGCAGCGGTTTTCCACAGACCCCCTCGTCCGTCATCATCGGCTTCCGCTGTGCTGCGATGGCGCGGGACGTCCCCGCCACGTCGATCGCACCTCACAGCTGGGGACAAGTGAAGCGCTACTCGGCCGATTGACTCAACGACTGCCGGCAGACTGAGTCAAACGACGGTACGAGGCCAACGCTCTTTCCGCATCTGCGGCCCGATCGCGCTTCGAGTAGAGCCGAGACAAGATCAAGTGTGTGGCGGCATGAGTGGAATCCGAATTTACCGCCTGCTCAAAGGCTTCTGTGGCTCGCTCCTCGTCTCCCGAGAGAAGATAGGCGTTGCCGAGATTGCGGCGCGCCCGGGCGTTTGTCGGATCATGCTCGAGCGCCTGTACGTAGATCTCCACCGCCATCTCGACCTGATGCCGTCGCAGGTAGATGTTGCCCAGATTGTTGAGGGCGTCCGCGTGATCGGGCCTGATCGCCAGACAGGCGCCGTAGGCCTGCCGCGCCGCCTCGAAGCGCCCAATGCGAGAGTACACCGCGCCGAGGTCGTACAGGGCCTCCGAGTCGCTCGGGTTGAGGGCAATGGCGGTCTTGTATTTAGACAGCTCGTCGTCGCTTTCCTGCAGGCGTCTGAAAAAATCGAGCACGAGCTCACCGCGTGCCGTTTCACCTTGACCGATGTGCGCATGTCCCAGGGCGTAGTAGGCCTCGGCGTCATCCGGATTCTCGCGAATAGCCCGAACCAAATGTCTCTCCGCCGCCTGCGGCTCTCCGTCTTCGAGCAACAAGGTTCCCAGCTGCGCGTTGAGAGCGGCATCGGTCGAATCCGCTTCCAGTCCCTTCTGTAGCCTACTCCGGGCGGCATCGACCTGCCCCATCTGGCGGAATACCCGCGCCGTCTGTGCATGCAACTCGTCGTGATCGGGTTCGAGTTCTGCGACCTCCTGCAGCTGCTCCAGCGCCGCATCGTAGCGCGCCTGGATGAACAGAATATGCGCCAGTCGCAACCTCAGCTCTGCGCTTTTGGGCAGCGCCTCGATTCCTCGCTCGATAGCGTCGATGGCGGGGCGAAAGTCGGTTTGGCGCGCGTGTGTGCCCGCCAGGTTGTAGTGGGCGAGTGCGTGCTGCGGGTTGCGGGCCAGGGCTTCTTCATAGTGCCCGATAGCGCGTCTGAGCTGCTCGCTACGGACGGCGATGTTGCCCAGCAGGTAATGCGGTTCCGCATTGTCGGGGTCGATCCGGATTGCCTGATCGAAGTGCCGTACTGCCGGCGCGAACGTTCCCCGGGCGCTGTGGATCTTGCCCAGACCCACGTGGGACGATGCGTCACCGGGCTCCAGCGCCAGCGCCGTCCGATAGTGAGCTTCGGCGTCCGCGTGCCTGCCGCCTCGCAGTAGCGCGTCGGCCAGCTCCAGGTGAACCCTCGCGCTCCCGGGCGAAGCTTCTACGAGTGCGTCCAGACTGTCGGTATCCGCTAGCTCAGGAGACGGTTGCCGCCGAAGCGAGGCGGGGAACACCAGCGGCGCCCTCTCCCACAGCAGTTCGAGATCTGCCGGACTCCGGGATTCAGTCTCTGCTAGTGGGCTGTCGTCTGGCGTCTTCGACGATGCTACCGTCCCTGGAGCGGCCGGCTCGATCACCTCGAGAATCTGATTCGTCGCTACTGCCAGTACTTGCTGATGTCTCCCGGACGGCCAGCGGATACTGACCCGGTCGATGGTCTCGCGGCTTCCGAGCCCGAAGAACAACCGCGGATCGCTCTGGGAGAGATAGCTGCTCGCGCTCCGCGCCTCTGCCACCTGCACGAGGTCACCCGATTGCACCTCGACACGGGCGCCGTACCCGTCTCGATTGCTCACCGTTCCCTTCAAGCGCAGAGCGAGCCATCTATTTTCCGTCGGTGTATCGTTGCGCAACAGCACCGCGGGCTGAGCCGTATTGACGATGAACAGATCCCGGTCGCCGTCGTTGTCGTAGTCGGCGACCGCCGAACCCCGGCCGACCATGCTCCTGGCGAAGAACGGCCCGGCTCTCTCCGCCGTGTCGATGAAGCGGCCCGCGCCGTCGTTGAGATATAACTGGTCCGGCTGTCCATATGCCGCGGCGCGGTCGAACTCAGCGATATTCTCGTCGATGTGACCGTTCGCCACGTACAGGTCTTGATCGCCATCGTTGTCCACGTCGAGGAAGTTCGTCCCGAATGCGAGGCGATCGAAGCTTGTGGTTCCAATACCCGCTTCCCTCGTGGCGTCTTTGAATCGGCCACCGCCCAAATTTCTGTAGAGCGTGTTGCTTTCCCATTGAAAATTCGTCATCACGAGATCGAGACGGCCGTCCCCGTCCACGTCTGCCGCGTCGACTCCCATCGTCCCCTCGGGCTTGCCGGCCTCGTTATAGGCCACGCCGGCCATCAGGCCGATCTCCGCGAAGGCGCCGTCGCCGTCATTGCGGTAGAGGAAATTCGGAGTGGCGTCGTTGCCCTGAAACATGTCCGGGTCGCCGTCGTCGTCGAAATCGAAGAACAGGACACCGAGCTCTCGACACCGGAGACTGAGTAATCCCGCCGCCTCCGTGACGTCGGCGAACCGATCGCCGCCATCGTTGCGATACAGAAAGTCCCGTCTCCCGGCATACTCGGTGGGAGCCAGGTGGCGTCGGAGTGTTGGGAGTGTCCCACCTGGCGCCAGCGCATCCTCCTCGAATGCGTATTCCAGATAGTTGGCGACGTAGAGATCGAGGTCCCCATCCAGATCGTAGTCGGCAAAGGCGCACCCCGTCGACCAGCTGTCGTCATCTCCGAGAGCGTTGCCACCGGCGACATCGATGAATTTCCACCCACCGGCCAATCCCTCGTTTCGATACAGGCGATTCGGCCCGAAGTTGCTCACGAACAGGTCGGTGTCGCCATCGTTGTCGTAGTCACCGGCGCTGACGCCCATGCCGTAGCGCTCATCCGCAACACCTGCGTCGGCAGCCATCTCCTCGAACTCGCCGTTGCCGGCGTTGTGATACAGAGCGTTGCGCGGCGTCGATTCCGACGTGTACCCCGGTAAATCTGCTCCGTTGACGACGTAGAGATCCACATGTCCGTCGTTGTCGTAGTCGACGAAGGCGGCTCCCGAGCCGATCGTCTCCACGCCGAACTTGCGACCGCTGGCGCCGCTCGTGTGCACGAATGATATGCCGGCAGCGGTGGTGACATCCTCGAACCACACCGAAACAGAGGAGTGCGGCCGCATCTCATGCTCGTGGCGCGTCTGGCCGGTTCGATCGGCCGCAGATGGGTCGGCGAGCTGGCCCGGCCCTCGGGGCTCGTCGAATTCGGGAGAGCAACCGAACGCTCCGAGGACGCAGGCCATGGCGATCCGGAACTGCCTTGTAGAGAAAGGGGCCGGGATCATGGCAGTGCGAGCTTCGGCACGCACGTCTGGCGACTGGACGACTGCACGGAGGTGGCACCTCTCAAAGGATGGATGAGCCGGTGTTGCGCACGGGAAGATGCCGTGCATACCTTTCGGCCTTCGAGTCGCAAGGTCGGCGGATGTCAATCTCCTGGCGGTCATCGAGAGTGTCAAGCTGAAGACAGACGTCGAATCGAGGGGCGGCGCCCTACTTCGGGATAACGAATGAGCGGAATACCACTGGTGGATCGGGCGAGCTCGTTTCTGGAGCGAACTGCAATTATCGCTTCCGAGGGGCCGTTCAGCTACCGTGACCTTCTGGAGTTGTCGGGCCGCTATGCCGCGGGTCTGTTGAACCGGCAGGAGGATCTGTCCGAAGCGCGTGTGGCCTTCCTCACCCCGCCCGGAATGACCTACGTTGCCGTGCAGTGGGGCGTCTGGCGGGCAGGCGGAATTGCCGTTCCGCTTTGCATCGAGCATCCTGCTCCTGAACTCGCCTACGTGATAGACGATGCTCGTGCTTCCATCGTCGTGGCGCATCCCGAATGCGAAGAAGGTCTACGTTCGATCGCCGTGGCGAGAGGACTGAAATTTCTGACGACGGCGGAGTTGTCGGACTGGAATCCCGGACCTCTGCCGAAGATCGAACCGTCGCGCCGGGCTATGATCATCTACACGAGCGGAACCACCAGCCGTCCAAAGGGTGCCGTCACCACACATGCCATCATCGCCGCCCAGATTCAGTCACTGGTGCAAGCCTGGGGATGGACTGCTGAAGATCACATCCTGCACGTCCTGCCTCTGCATCACATCCACGGCATCGTCAACGTGCTCTGCTGCGCCCTCTGGTCCGGCGCCACCTGCGAAATCCTGCCGAAGTTCGACGCGGCGCTGGTTTGGGATCGGTTCGTCGAGGGTGCCGGGTTGACCCTGTTCATGGCGGTCCCGACGGTCTATGCCCGCCTGATCGCAGAATGGGAGTCTGCGTCCCCCGAAAGACGCGAAGCGATGCGAGTGGGATGCGGATGGCTGCGACTGATGGTCTGCGGATCCGCGGCGCTGCCTGTGACAGTGCTCGAGAAATTCCGTTCGATCAGCGGCCACACCTTGCTGGAACGCTATGGCATGACCGAGATCGGCATGGGACTTTCCAATCCGCTCCATGGGCAACGCAAACCCGGCTGCGTCGGCACGCCTCTTCCCGCTGTGGAGATCCGGCTTCGGGGGGACGACGATCGGCCGGTTCCGAACGGGACACCTGGTGAAATTCAGGTGCGAGGACCATCCGTGTTTCAAGGCTACTGGGAGCGACCGGAGGCGACCGGGTCAGCGTTCACCGACGATCGATGGTTCAAGACCGGCGATGTAGCGGTTCGTGAGGATGGGACCTACCGGATCCTCGGGCGCAGCTCGGTGGACATCATCAAGACCGGCGGCTACAAAGTATCGGCCCTCGAGGTTGAGGACGTGCTTCGCACCCACGCCTCAATAGAGGAGTGCGCCGTGGTCGGTATCGAAGATCCGGAATGGGGCCAGCGTGTCGCCGCTGCCGTCGTTCCCGCGGCCGGCCACCCTCCGGAGTTGGAGTCGCTGCGCGCCTGGGGTAAGGAACGAATGGCTCCATACAAAGTGCCGTCCCGCCTGCTCCTGGTCGATGCGCTGCCGCGGAACTCTATGGGGAAGGTCACCAAACCTGAAATCGTCAAGCTCTTCTGCTCATGCTCACCTGGTCACGCCAACGCTTCCTGATGGTCGAATGAGCTCTGCCGCACAGCCACGGGCGCTCTTCGGTCCTGCAACATCCTTCCTGCCGCTAGGAGTGCTGGTCGCCCTGCTCGCGGGTCTTCTCACCGGGTGTGAGAAGACGCCAGAAGCCTATATCGCCCAGCTCTCGGATCCCCGCCAGAAAGTTCGCCTCGGCGCCACGTACAAGTTGATCCTGATCGGTCAACCCGCTGTCATGCCTCTCATCCAGAGCGCCACCGACGGCTCGGACAGTCTCCGCTACATCGCCTGCCAGATCCTGGGCCAGATCGGCGACCGGCGCGCCGCCCCCTTTTTGCAGCAACTCATTCACGCCCCTCACGTCCATGTGCGCGAAAAGGCCATCGAGGCTCTCGGTCAGTTGGGAGACCCTCAGCTAGGTCGGGCTCTGGAGCGGGTTCTGGCTGAGGACACGACCCCTGCCGTGCGCTCCGCTGCCGCGCGCAGCTTGGGCGATCTCCGCGACACGACAGCGGTGGCTCCCCTCATCGCCGCTCTGCAGGACTCGGTGGACCTTGTGCGTCAGCACGCCCTGGCCGCACTCGTCTACCTGTGGACTCCCACTGCCGAAACCAACACCATTGCGGCGCTACGGGACCGCGACGAGACCATGCGCTACATCGCCGCCCAGATGCTGGGACAACACCGGACGCGCCGCGGCCTCGACGGGCTGCGCCTCACCCTGATGGACACCAGCCTCTGGGTCCGCACCGAGGTCGCTCGGGCTCTGGGCCAGTGCGGCGATAGCACCGCAGTGTCCGATCTCGAGCGCCTGTTCTCCGAAAGCGACGGCCCCGACCACGACGCCGCCAAAGAAGCCCTGCGCCAGCTCACGGGCCTGGAATACGTCTTCCCACCCGAATAGACGATGGATCGGGCACTTCGCAGTGCACTGCTCTTCCTGACAGTGACGGTCTTGCCGGCGGCGGCGATGGCGGACGAGGCGCTCCAGACCGCGTCACAGCGGCCAGTGACGCTGCGCGCCGCCGGTGTGGAGACGGGAGAGGCCTATAATGTGACCGGCTGGGCGGTGCGCGAAATCCACCAGCGCTTTCAACAGATTCATCCGCACATCACGCTGGCTCCGTCCGTGGGTTTGAGGATTCCCGGCCGCACTGACGACATCGCGCCCCTCATGCAGATCGCCGGCGACATCCCCCCTGAGGTGATGGCGGTCGACTTCCGCAAATCGGACACCTACATCCGCAACAAGTTCCTGTATCCGCTGGACAGGTTCGTCGAGGCGTATGCGGGCTTGAATATCCCGGACGGCCATCTGTTGGATCTGTCCGCCTATCTGGAACTCATGAAAGAGGCGCCAAACTACGAGCGGCTCCTGTCATGGCGAGTCCCGCGTGCCAGTTGGCAGGCCATGCGCCGCAGGTGTCCCTATCGGTCCGACTGCCCGCACCTGCGCCGGTGGTCGGAGCCGCCCGCCGATGTCCACTTTCACATCTGGTGCTTCCCCCTTACCAGGGACGTGCAGGTGCTCAGGTACGACAGGGGTCTGTTTGCCGAGGCTGGTCTACCCGACCGGGCGCCGGCCGACCTGGATGAGATGCTCGAGTGGGCACGCCTGTTGACGAATCCGCGGGGGCGACCACAGCACTACGGGCTGCAGTTGAGAATGGACAACCTCGGCTACGGGACCCTGAGCATTCTCTACAGCTTCGGCGGTCGCGTTCTGGACCAGGATGTTGAGGGCAATTGGCACTGTGTTTTTGACAGCGACGAAGCGGTCGAGGCCTACCACTTCGTGGCCCGGTTGTTTCTCGAGCCTTTCGAAAACGAGCACGGCCGCTTCGACGGTGTTGTGGGGGTCGAGGCGGAGCGTTACACCGTGGCGTTGGCGCAGCCCGCCATGCATTTCACCGAGATGTACGATACCTCCATTTACCGATACCTCGACTGGAGCCAGTGGGGGTTTGGTTCGGTACCCGCCTCTCCGACCGGAATGAGGGGCACTCCTTTCAACGCTGGCATGCTGGGGATTTACGCTGGACTGGCCGACGATGCTGCCAAGCTCGAGGCCGCCTGGCTTTTCATCGAGTACGTCGGCGGAACGGAGGCCGAGATCACCATCGCGCGAAAATACGTCGAGGGCGGCTACGCTCAGTGCGTGAGACCGCGGCTGCTGCGCGCCGCCGGCTATGGCCACTTTCTGGACGCCATTCCCCCGCAGTGGAATGAATCGCTGCGACTCGCCGCAGAATCGGCCGTTCCCGAACCATTTGGCAAGAATTCTCAGATGGTCTACCAGTACGTTCACAAGGCGATCGAGCAGATCCGCACCGACGACCGAGTCGTCGAGGCCATCGCAAGCCGAGACGAAAAAACGGCGAAGGACCGCATCCGGCAGATTCTTCAGGAGCGGGTCGTTCAGGCCAACGAAAAGATGCTCGGCGTGTTCGGGTCCCGACAGCACGGCGCGCGGCGATGGACAGCCGTCGGTGTGGCGGTGGCGATCCTCGTCGTTTTCGCGCTCGTCTTTCGCAGGGTATTCAAGACCTTCGAACATGCTTCCCCTTCGGAGAACCGCCGCTGGCAGCTCGGCCGCTACAGATGGGCCTACCTGCTGATGCTGCCGGCTCTGGCGACGATCGGCATGTGGGCCTACTACCCGCTCGCCCGCGGCTCGGTGATGGCCTTCCAGGAGTACAATGTCCGCGGCATGAGCCGCTGGGTGGGGATGGAGAACTTCGCCTTCGTGCTGTTCGATCCCGAGTTCTGGTTCAGCATGTGGGTGTCGGTCAAGTACGCCGCTCTGTTCATGGCCTTCGGCTTCGTGGCGCCAATCGTGCTGGCCGTTTTGCTCACCGAGGTACCCCGTGGCAAGGTTCTCTTCAGGACCATCTACTACTTGCCCACCGTCCTCGCAGGCGTGATCGTCATCTTCCTGTGGAAGGGCTTTTACGGCCAGTTCGGCATGATCAACCACGTCATCAATTTTTTCATCGATCTGCTCAATACGTTGCCCGGCGTGGCGCTCGAACACGTGCACACACTGTGGCTGACCTCTCCCACATTCGCGCTGATGGCGTGCCTGCTGCCCTCTATTTGGGCCGGCATGGGGCCCGGTTGTCTCATCTACCTGGCGGCGCTCAAGACCGTGCCCGAGGAGCAGTACGAAGCAGCCGACGTGGACGGCGCCGGTGTCTGGCATAAGACCATTCACGTGGCGATTCCCGGCATCCGCGGCCTCATCTTCATCAATTTCATCGGCGCCCTCATCGGCGCGGTCCGCAGCGGCAGCGAATTCATTCTCGCCATGACGGGCGGAGGCCCCTACAACCCGTACGGACAGACCGAGGTCGTCGGCCTGCGCATCTTCATGGAAGCCTTCGCCTACCTGCGCTTTGGAGCCGCCACGGCCATGGCGTGGATCGTGGGATCACTGCTGGTGGGTTTTACCGTGCTGCAGCTGCAGAGACTGAGTCGGATGGAATTCAAGACCGCTGATAGCGTTGACGCCTAGACCGAGAACGCATTCTTTGTGAGAGCTGCGAGCTGCAACGGATAGACAAGCGGAAAATTTTCAACCCTGATAGGAGAGGGATCGATGCCGAGCAAGAAGGTTTTTCGTTGCGGAGTCGTCGGCTACGGCGGCGCCTTCGGTATGGGGCCACGGCACTTGAACTCGATGATCCGCAATCCGCGTATGGAGGCCGGCGCCATGTGCGACATGGACCCGACTCGCCGCAAACTTGCCGAGAAGGATTTTCCCGGCATCGAGACCTACGCGCGGCTCGGCGACATGCTGCGGGCGGGGAATCTGGACCTGGTGACCATCATCACCCCCCACAACACCCACGCACGGCTGGCGCTCCAGTGCCTGAATGCCGGCGTCAACGTCGTGTGCGAAAAACCGCTCGCCATAACCAGCGCCGAGGTGAAAGAGATGATGCGCACGGCGAAACGCAAAAGGCGCATGCTCTCCGTCTTCCACAACCGCCGCTGGGACGGCGACTTCGTGGCGCTGCGCAACCTGATTCGTAAGGAGAAAATTATCGGCCGTCTATTCCGCATCGAGTGCGGCATGTATCGGTGGGGAAAGCAGCCGGACTGGTGGCGCTCCGACCGCAGGATCTCGGGCGGACACATCTACGACTGGGGCGCCCACTTCACCGACTGGACCCTCGAGCTGGTGAACGAAGAGATCGATTGGGTCAGCGGTTACGGGGTAAAGAGCAGGGCCTGGAAGGGCTACACGAACGAAGACCACAGCGAATATACCATGCGTTTCAAGGGCGGCTGTCTGGCGACAATCACCATCTCCCAGCTCTCGATGGCGGAAAGACTCAAGTGGCGCATCCTCGGCGAACGGGGCTCGATCGTGCCTGCGGACGGCAAGTATGTGGTGAGAACGGTGATTGACGACCGCCAGATGACGACGGAAGTACCGTACGAAGAGAGCAATTGGGACGCTTACTACGAGAACGTCTACCGCCATCTCATGGGCCGTGCCAGGCTGCACGTCACCCCCGAGTCCGCAGCGCGGGTCATCGGCGTCCTGGAAGCGTGCACCATCTCCGCCGCGCGCCACTCAACCCCGGTCAAGCCGGCGTTCAAGTAACAGCGCTGACGTCGGGCCATGCCCATCATCAGTAAAGTGGGTGCGCGCAGTTGGAAGGTTCGCCAGATCTATGGGCTTATCTTCGCGGTGCTGATCGGCGGGTCGGTGACGATGCTCTACCCCTTCACGCTCATGCTGGCCGGCTCTGTCAAGAGCGATACCGACTTCTACTACGTATCACCCTATCCCGAATACTGGTTCGACGACCTCGTGCTCTTCCAGAAATACTGCGAGTCCAAGTATGTCATGAGCCGCCGGTGGTTCGAGGAGACCTGGTCTGTGGAATTGAGGAACTGGCGGACGATCGAGATTCCGGAGCCGGTGGATGAGCGTGTGCTGAAGGACTACCTCGATTGGCGCGACCAATTCGACATGCCGGTTACCTGGTACCAGTTGGGCCACGGCCGGCAGTGGCGACTACCGCACAAGAACAACCGGCTGTTCCGCCAGGTGCTGTACGACCATTTCGATGGCGACATCACCGCCTATGCTCGCGCCACCGGCCTCGGTGCAAGATCGTGGAGCGAAGTGAATACCCCGGCGCAGACAGGGGGACGTCAGTATGAGGTCATGCGCGGCATCGAGGAAGTCTGGCACCAGTTCAAAGCGGCGCGGCCAAGACCCGACCGGATCATCCCCAATATCGACGGGCGCTTCAGGCGCGCTGTCCTGACGCCTGCGTACACCAATGACATCGCCGCCTACAACCGGGCGCACGGCACGGACCACGACAGCTACGACCAGGTTTTCCTGCGGCGGCGCCTCCCCGAGACCGCCGTCGAGCGCAGGGAGTGGGAGGAGTATGTTCGCGGCGAGGTACCGCTGCGATATCTTCGGCTCGACCCCGTGGTTTCCTCCCGCTATCGGCTTCACCTGGCGGCGAGGTACCGTTCGATTTCCGAACTGAACGCCGCGTACGGCACCGACTTCCCGTCGTTCGATGACGTGCCGTTCCCGCATGTGGCACCCGACGGTTCGCGCCCCAAGGTCGACTGGCAGGCATTCATCGAAGACACCGGTCCCGCCGGCTGCCCCGCCGAGGCCATCGAGCTGTTCGGCCCGCGCCAGGCATTCGAGAGGTTTGTCGCCGACCGGCGCGGGGTGGCGGTGGACGAGATCGCTCCCCTGGCGATGCCCCTGGCCCAGGCCGACTATCACGACGCCATGGCTGACACCTGGGCGCTGCGGTGGGAATTCACCGTTCGCAACTACAGGCGAGTTTTCGAATTCCTCCTCCTCCATGGCCGCGGCATCGCCAACACCGCCATCTATTGTCTTCTGGCCGTGGGCACATCGCTTCTCGTCAACCCGCTTGCCGCCTACGCTCTGAGCCGCTACAAACCTCCGAGCGCCTACAAGATTATTCTGTTCTGCATGGCGACGATGGCGTTCCCCGGTGAGGTGGCGATGATCCCGTCGTTTCTGTTGCTGAAGCGATTTCCTCTGTGGCCGTTGATCGGAGGCGCGCTCGTTTTGGCCGCCGTGCTCTGGGGGCTATCGAAACTGCGGCCACAGTGGTCGGAGTCGTGGCGTATATCAACGGCACTCGGCGCTGGACTGATAGCGGGTTGCTGGATGATTCCCACGGCGATGGAGTCGCACAATGTCAGCCTGCTGAATACCTTTTGGGCATTGATCCTGCCTGGAATGGCGAACGGCTTCTTCATTTTTCTGCTCAAGGGCTTTTTCGACAGCTTGCCGCGCGAGCTCTACGAAACAGCCGAGATCGACGGCGCCGGCGAGTGGACCATGTTCTGGACCATCACCATGAGCCTGTCCAAGCCGATTCTCGCCGTCATCGCGCTGGGCGCCTTCACGGCCGCATACAGTGCCTTCATGATGGCGCTCATCATCATTCCCGATCAGAAAATGTGGACGATGATGGTCTGGATCTATCAGTTGCAGGCTCATTCCCATCCCTCCGTCGTCTTCGCCTCCATCGTCATCGCCGCCATTCCGACTTTTCTCGTATTCGTGCTATGCCAGAACATCATCATCCGGGGTATCGTCGTACCGCAGGAGAAATGAAGGTGCCCTCGACCCTGTCTATTATTGCGGAGGCCGGCATGCGTGCATTCCTGCTCATTATCCTCGCGGCTGCGGCGGCAGCGTCGGAAACCTTCATCGACGGCCGCCGCTCCATCGTCCTCGGAGGCGAGTCTGCGGAGCTGACCGTCGACATCGCCGCCGGCTCGTTCGTCGATTTTCACATCAAAGGCCACGGGGTCAACCCCCTGTCGTGGAAGGCGGCGGGTGAAGGTCCCGATCCACGTCCGATGGGCCACTATCTGTGCCTGGATCGCTGGGGTGCGCCCACTGCGGGCGAAGCCGCCAACGGCATGCCGTTTCACGGCGAGGCCGCACGCGTTGTCTGGAGTGTCGACGCGGAACCGGCGAGGGAGGGCGGTGTGATTCGCGCGCAGATGAGCGCCATGCTGCCGATCGCCGGTCTCGAGATCGAGCGGCGAATCGAGTTGGCGGAGGAGCAGCCCCTGTTCACCGTCGTGGAGACGGTCACCAACCGGAACGGACTCGGCAGAGTATACAATATGGTTCAGCATCCGAGCATCGCGGCGCCCTTCCTGGACAAAGCGACTGTCGTCGACGCCAACGCCGGCAAAGGATTGGGGCACCGGTATCCTCCTCTCCCCGATCCTGAACAGGAGGCGGTCTTGTGGCCTGATGCTTTGAAGAACGGGCAGCTGGTGGACGAGCGTCGTCTGGTCGACGGGCGCGATTCGAACTGTGCCTCCTATGTCATAGAAGGCGAGTACGGCTGGACGACCGCCGCCAGCGCTTCCAACAGTCTCCTGCTGGGGTACGTCTGGAAGACTTCTGAGTATCCGTGGTTCAGCGTCTGGCGCAATGGAGATGAGCACGGGCCGGTTTCGCGCGCCGGCCAGTTCGG
>CBDBIJ010000090.1:0-6743 GCA_965205655.1 Candidatus Latescibacterota bacterium | reverse complement strand
ATGGCAAAGACACCGAGACCGTTGTCAGAGCGCTGATCAGCCAGGTGAAACGACTCCCCTCCGCGGTGCGGTTGTCCCTTACCTGGGATCGAGGAATGGAGCTAGCTCGGCACAAGGAGTTCTCGATCGCAACTGACGTCGAGGTGTATTTCTGTGATCCTCAGAGTCCCTGGCAACGAGGCACAAATGAGAACACGAATCGCCTTCTTCGACAGTACTTCCCGAGGAAGACCGATCTGTCGCCATTCTCCCAAGCCGACCTGCACAGAGTCGCTCTTCAACTGAACCAGCGCCCGCGGAAGACGTTGGGGTTCGTTTCACCCGCAGAACGCTTCAATGAAGGTGTTGCGTTGACGAAGGTGTTGCGTTGACTGGTTGAACTCGCGCTTGGAAATTTCACCTTCGGCAATTTCGATTTCCGGTGAGCCCAGATTCTCTCCAGTGAGAGGGTGGATGACCGACTCTTCGGGAGGCCGGACCACCGTCACCGGCAACCCCACCTCCAGGCCTGCTTCGGCGCCCTTGTCCAGTGTCAGTCTCGTGCCCCGGACTCGCGTCACAAACGCTTCTCCGGCCTCGCTCTCGCAAGGCCACGCGACAGCTGAAAGCGCGATGAGAATCAGTAGCCTGGCTATGGTCATGTCTCTGCCGTTACCCAACAATCTAGATGAAGGTGGACGCCGGTATGGGTTTTGGGTCCGCCGATCCCGCGTGCGGGCGTCTGAGGCGGCGGACGCATCCATACACCGTCGCCGACGCGTGTTTGAGCAAATTGAAGGCCACATGGCCTGTTCCCGACGATCAATTCATCGGACTGAATTCGCATATCTTTAGCAAAATAAGCGAGTTATTCAACATGCCCCACCCCATTCCGGACTCGGAGCTCACCGCGTATCGGCGCACTCAATCGATCGCCACGAGCGTCTTCATCTGCCCGACATCTTGGATACCCGTTTGCTGGCACCACCATGGAACGTGTTTGCACGTGCCGCCCCCAGCTTGCAGGGCAGTTGAGTGTACGATGATCGATAGGCAAATATTGCCGCACCTGATTCTCTGCCAACTGGTGACGATCCCTCATCTCAAGACCATCAGCTTCTTGCCGAAGACAATTGGTCCCACCTTGAGCTGGTAGAGATACACGCCGCTCGCCACTGGCCGGCCACCTGTATCCCGGCCGTCCCACACAACGGTGTGCAGACCCGGGGTCGCCGGCTCCTGCCTGAGGCGTCGCACCACCGCGCCGGTAATCGATCGCACCTCCAGAATCGTCTCGCTGCCGTGGTCGACGGAGGCGGGCGCGAAGCCCACGGTGTAATCGATCACGGTGCTTCCGTTGAATGGGTTCGGCCAATTCTGCATCAGGGCGAAGCTCACCGGAACCTGCGGATCGAACGCCAGCACCGGTTGCCACAGCACCGGCCCCTCGATGCGTTCGGCAACCCATGTCTCGTCGTCCCGCCCCCACCAGTTTCTGGTGGCAAGTAGCTCGACTCTGGACGTGCTCTCGATGAGGGCGGTGGGGTTTTCCACCGTATTGAGGACGATCCGCGTCGGTACGTTGAAACCGGATACCCTGAAGACGAGCTCGGTGTCGGTGATCACGTTTCTCTCGATGCGGGGACTCGAAGTGATCGACACGACTGCAGTGCTGTGGTTTCTCATTCGATTGCGCTCTATCATGACCTCGCCCGCAACTTCGCAGCGAATGCCCACTCCGCCTTCCAGCACATTGTCTGAAATCGCGCCGGACACTCTGCTTGAGAGAACGATATTCGCAGCCGACTCGGTGCTGGCGTTCAGACCGTTTCCGGTGAACTCGCTGTCCCGGCAGATGAGGCCACCTCCCCGTCGCACCAGCCCGCTGCCACCACTATTGACGATGCGACAGTCCGCCACCTCGAAGTCACCTCCACCTTCCAGGATCAAACCCGTTCCCGGCGCATCATTCACGGCGACTCCGATGATTCTCACCCTGCCCTGGCATGACAGTTGAATGCCATGTCGAGCGACGGTGGCGACCTCCAGCTGGCGCAAGTCGTGATTGGAAGAGCCTCCGCTGCCGGATATGCCGTCGAGGGAGTACTCGATTGTGGCATTGCTCAGATCGACACGAGCCGAGGGACGCACGAGGATTCCCAACCAGTCTCCTGCTTGTGGCCGCGCGGCGGCAGAGCTGAAGAGGACTGGGTCTCCCTGGCGCGATGATCGCAACGTACCCCGCACGTCGAGGAGCCGGTCGGGTCCGAACAGAGCGACGGTTCCGGCTTCGATTGTCAGGGACATATCCTGGGGGACGACCACATCTCCCAAAACCTCCATAGTGTCGCTCCAGATCTCCGCCCCTTCGACGCTGCCCGCCCATCGCCGGTCCTGCAGGTTGAGTCTGGCGGCGATCCTGTCGCCCCGCCGGCGGATTTCGGTGAGGCTCGACCCTCGCTTCGACGCCGGGTTGGAGACGACGGAGAAATCGACGCGCTCGGTCCCGTCGAACACGTCGGTTGCGTCGCCGAGATTGCCGGCGTGCTCCCTCGCATAGGTTTCGTCGTGGGCCCAGTGGTCGAGGTTGTCGCGACTCGAATCCGGTGTCGGCAAAGTGCCCTGCGGAAATCCTGCATCGGAGAACGACCCGTCCGCACACACCAGATCGACGAGCTTGCTCTCCTCGGATCTGTTGCCGCCATTGCGCTCGTCGATGTGCCAGACGAGCAAACCTGCTCCGGGCAGGTGGCGTTCGTAGAAACTCGATCCCGGTCGGCGATGCTCAATGAGGTAGTACGCCGAGGGATTCCTCGTAGGCACCTTGTAGACCTTGCCGCCGGCATTGACGTCGTCGAAGACAAGCTCGCTCACCAATCCGTCCTCGACGTCGATGAGGGCGTCATTGTCCCTGCCGATCCAGCCCAGCTGCTCGAGACTCCACGCACAGAACGGATTCGGCCCACCCCGGTCGTCCCATCCCCTGGCTCCGTGCCCCATCAACCCCCAGTAGCCGATCCCGGCCGAGTCTTCACTTGGGTCGAGCTCGCCGACACTGCTGGTAAAGTCCGTGTCGAAGAGATCGGGAAGACCCAGGGCATGTCCGAATTCGTGGGCCATGGTGCCGACGGCTTCTTCAAAGGTTTGACCCTGCTGCAACGAACCGCTGCCTGGGTCGCTCCGTACCGCGATGAGGCGGCCATCGGCGTTTGTGTCGCCGGTGACGAATTCTGGACTGAACTGGCCCAACCCCGAAACACCGGTCGCCAGCGTCGCGATGAATCTGGCAGGCGTTGAGCGCATGACGATGAATAGATAGTCGACATAAAGATCGTCATCGCCGGAACCCGGCACTCCGTCCGGGCCGTCGTTGTCGTACTGCGCAAAGTCGGTGTCCGCGTCCACGAGTTTGAGAATCTCGCGCACAAAGCGGCCGTAGCCTCCCGCTTCTCCATCTCGATCAGCAAGGTAGGAGCCTTCCGGGCTGGCGGAGGTATACCATCTCGGCAGTACGACGCCGTCCAGGGCGAACTGGCCCCGCGACATCTCGTCGTAGAAGTGCGTCAAACTACCCGGCAGATTGGGATCGAACAGGCGATCGGCGAAATCGGGAACGGCGCTGCCGTCGTCTTCGTTCTGGAAACGGGCGAAAACGACCAGCGTCGTGACTCGACCCCTCGCCGGCCCGTCGCTCTGCGCCAGTTTCGCCGCTTGACTCGACTTCGTTCCCTCCAGCACCAGGGCGGTGCTGTCATTGACGCTCCAACTGGAGAGGACCAGGGCCTGCAGCAGCGGCAGAATCGCTAGGCGCCGCGGCGGGGGTCGCCTCATTCAGCCATGTGCTCCTGCTGCGCCATCTGCGCCTTGATCTCGTCGAGCTTCAGGAAAAGCTCCTGCGCCACAAACAGCTCGAAGACCTTTCCGTCGAGATGGTTGGCCTCCACTTCCTCTTTCAGGATGCGCAGTACGAGATCTCTGGGCATCGGATTGGCGCGATACGGCCGGTCATCGGCGCTGAGCGATTCGAAAATGTCGACCAGGGCGAGGATGCGCGACTGCAGGTTTATGTCGTCGGCGTTCAGACCGCGCGGATAGCCCGTCCCGTTCAGCCGTTCGTGATGTGCTCCGGCGATGGATGGCACGCGGCTCAGTTTTCGCGTAAACGGGATCTGCTCGAGCATCTTGATGCTCATCGACGCGTGATCGTTGATCTTCTGTCGTTCCTCGTCTGTCAGGCTCCCCTTGCGAATCGACAGGTTTTCGAACTCCTCCTCCGATAGCGTTGTGATGGAGTCATCCTCCGCGCCATTCAGGTAGCTCTTGTCCCTGATTGCCCCCAGACGCTCGAGGTGCGCGTCCTCCATGAACTCGCCCGGCAGATTGATCCGCTCCAGGAATTCCAGGTCCTCTCGCGCCTCCGTCAGTCTGCGCTCGTAGCGGCTTTCCATGTCGGCGGGAATCTCCTTTGCCTCCGCCAGCAGTGCCGCTCTTTCCTTGAGCATCTCCATTTCGATCGACTTCTCGATGAGTCGGTAGCGCGTTCGCAGCAGCTCTATGCGGTCGAAAATGGTCGTCAGCTTCGTCGGCTTGTCGACGACCCATTCAGGAGTGGTGATCTTGCCGATATCGTGCATCCAGCTGGCGATGCGCAGCTCGTTCAGCTCGTCGTCGTTGAACCGGATATCCGCCAGGGGCCCGTTGTCGCACTCGTTGACGGCATCGGCCACGCTCATCGTCATCTCCGCGACCCGGCGGATGTGGCCACCCGTGTAGGGCGAGCGCTCGTCGATTGCGGTCGCCATCACTTGGACGAACGACTCGAACAGCTGTTCCGTCTCTTTCACCAAGCGCGTGTTGTTGATGGCCATCGCCGCCTGCGAAGCGAGGGACTCGAGCAGGGACTCGTCTTCGTCGGTGAAGGCGACCACCTCCCCGGACGCCGGGTCCATCGCATTCAACAGCTGGAGTACTCCGATGAACTGGTGCTCGTGGTCCTTCATCGGCACGACGAGCATGGACTTGGTGCGATAGCCGGTAAGCTTGTCGTAGTTGCGCGGCCCCTCGAACCGGTATCTCTCTTCGTCGTACACGTCCTCGATGTTGAGGATGTCGCCAGTGACGGCAGCGTGTCCGGAAACGCTCTCGGTGTTGAGTGGGACGGGCGGAATGTCGACGTCGTCTTTGCCGCCGAAATCTTTCAGGCTGTCGTTTTGGGTGACCTCGAAGGTGAGATGATCGCCCTTCGCCAGGTAGAGGGTTCCGGCGTCGGCGTTCGTGAACCGGCGGGCCTCGAGAAGAATTTGCCCGAGGAGGTCGTGGAGATCGTTTTGCCCGGAGAGGGCAACGCCGATCTCGTTGAGCCGTCTGAGGCGATCCGCCAGGTCCTGCTCGATGCGCGAGTGTGCAGCCATGACAATACGACCGATTGCAAACTAGCCCGGTCCTCAGGGGGTGTCAACTGGCTGAGAGCTGAGGTCGAGCTGCATACTCGCCAACTGTCCTACCCTGCCTGTGCGGCGATCGAAATGAAGTCGGTAGCGCAGCGTCAACTCCATTTCCCTTCGGCGCCAGCGCACGAGGCTATAGGCTCTCCAGCCGTTTCCGGAAAGAGGCCGGATGCTGACCGTTCCCGGCAGGTCGTGCTCGAACTCGTAGATTCTCGCCGCGTAGGAATCGGTGACGAAGCGGCTCACATGGACGGTCTGGCGAACTGTCGGCCCCATGGAGTGCCAGCTCGCCGAAAGCGCCAGTCCACGATCGTCTCGGCCCCGTGGGCACCGACCAGGCGTTTGGCACCGCCTTCCGCCCCCATCCTTCGACCGCACTCGTCGGGCTTCGAGGCGAACGCGGGCATTCCCTCGGAGCCAGCTCCGCCTTGGCGACTTGATGGCAAGCTGCATCTGCGACTTTGCCCGCGAGCTCTCCTCCAAAAACGGTCCCATGTCGCGACTCCATCGCGTGACCCGACGCCTCCGCGTGGCGAAGGTGATCCGTACCGCCGACCCCGCCTTCCCGGTGATATCGGCGCCCCATTCCTCCCACCTCGTGGAGAGGGGATTTGAGTAGGTCGGTTGGGTGCGTATGAGCTGATCGGAGTAGCCGCGCCATCTGCCCACTATCGACCTGCCTTCGGCCACGACGAGTATCCCGGACTCGTTCGCTCCACGACCGCTTGGCTGACCTCCGAAGGGGCTGTGAAACCCTGGGGAAAACAAGCGTGCTGAGCCGCCGACACGCGCCCGGCCCAGCTCCGTTCGAATCCCGGCGATGCAGGCCCACGCGCCGGCGTCATCCACAGCCGCTTCGGCGAAGGAGGCTCCGCCCCGATGGGAAAACGCCACGTCGACCGCTGCCAGGTGTTGCGATTGCCCGGTGAATGAGTGGCCTACTCGGTCGCTTCGCCGGAGGTCGACGAGGTGATCATACCTCAGGGCCTGCGCCGTGAACCCGAACGACGACGATTGCCGCATGTGGCGCAGCCTCGCTCCCAGGACCAGTGACCGCAGACCGTCCTCTCCGGCTCGTTCCAACGATGTGACGTGGAGGCCGCCTTCGGGCAGAGAGGTGACGCGACCCTCCTCGTCAAAGCGGGCATCGCGACGGGCCACCCCGCCGACCATGACCGCCTGCAAGTCGCTTCGCGTCCAGCGCAACGCGACCCCCCTCAACGATGCGTTCTCGGCGCTCGAACGGTGGCCGAGACGGGCGCTGTCTCTTCGAATCGATGGCAGCCTGGTTGCGGCTCGTACGGCCGAGCGGCTGAA
>CBDBIJ010000089.1:0-8181 GCA_965205655.1 Candidatus Latescibacterota bacterium | reverse complement strand
TAAGTAGACCCCCATCCGATGAGCGTGACCTCGGCATCCTCCGGACCCTCTACCTGTGGAAGAGGAACCTGCGCGGCGACACCTTTGAATTTGCGAGCCCGCTTCTCGACCATCTTGCGGCGCTTGTGGGGGTTCGTCCACTCGTCGCTGATCAGAACGCCGTCCTCGTCCTGCTCGTCGGTGGCGACGACGTGCACATACCCCTCCAGTCCGGGTGTGGCTCGTGGAGAGATGCCGCTCTCCGTGTTCTCGTAGCGCAGGTAGCTGTTGCTCGGTACGCCGATCAGTCCTTCGTCGTAGGCAGCGCGCCCCTGAGAGCCGCTTGGCAAGTCGCTGACCTCCGTTCGTGGTTCGGTGATCAGATCGCCTCGGTCGATCTTCGGATTCATGTTGATATCATCCGGATCGACGCTGAACGTGCCTTCGGAGATCAGCAGATCCGAGATGACGATCCCGGGGCACTGACATTTGTCAGCCAGATTGAATAACTCGGCGATTGTATCGAATGCGTCCAGAGCGTCCTTGGGGGCTACGATAAACCGTTCGAAGTCACCCTGGCTGGCTCCCAGGACCTGCCACAGATCTCCCTGCTCGGTCTTGGTGGGAACGCCTGTGGAAGGACCGGCACGCTGTACGGTTATGAAAACGACTGGAATCTCCATCATCGCCGCACTGCCTATCGCTTCAGTCATCAACGCGAAGCCGCCGCCTGAGGTTGCGCACATGGCCCGAACGCCCGTGTGGGCAGCTCCAATCGCCATGTTCGCCACGCCGATTTCATCCTCGACCTGACGAACCATAATCCCCAGATCGCGTGCATTGTTAGCCATCCAGTGGAGGACTCCAGTCGATGGACTCATCGGGTAGGCGCAATAGAACTTCACCCCCGCGGCGGCGCCACCCATAGCCAGCGCCTCATTGCCAGTCCAGACTGCCAATGGTTTGGCGCCGACCGGAACCGAACCGGGGAAGGGCTCGAAGTTCGCATTCGCGTAGTCGAAACCGGCACGGGCTACGCCGACGTTCTCGTCGACCACCTCCTGGCCTTTTCGCTCGAACTGCAGTGTGAGAATGTCCTCGAGGATCTGGAAGTCCAGCCCGAGCAGGTGCATGATTGCGCCAAGGGCGACCGTGTTCTGTACCAGCTTGTTGCGGCTATTGTCTGTTAGATCGGCGACTGGCAACGGACAACACTCGACACCCTCTCCGGCTTCACCCGGTTCGAGATTGTCGCTGTTGAAAACCACCCGGGTGCCCGGCCCCATGAGGCTCAGATGCCGGTTCATCGTATCCTGATTCAGTGCCAACAGCAGGTCCAGCTTATCTCCGTGGCTGGCGATCGCCTGGTCGCTGACACGCACCGTAAGAAAAATGTGTCCGCCGCGAATGATCGATTGGTAGGCGTTGTAGGCGTTGAAGTGAAGACCGCGCCGGATGAACAGCCGAGCCAGGATATTCCCGGGGGTCGCGATGCCCTGTCCGGCCGCTCCTCCGATAGCGATGGAAAAGTCGAACTCCGACGCACTCATATGATTCTCCTATTTCGGCTCCCTCGTAGGCTGAGCAGGATTGCCCTCGTCGATAGTTCGCCTCCTGCACCGGTATCAATGAAGCGGGCACGCTCGGGGCGGTCAAGTCGCGACGTTTTCCGCATCGTGACCCGCTGACGCGATCACTCGACTTGACGCATCGACGTGACGCGACGCTACACCAGGATGAGCTGCTCATCGGCGTCAGCATCGCTCCCTTTGACTTGGACCAGGAAGGCTCGGAGATTGAGAGAATGCAGTTGAGCTCAGAGAAATACGCCTTCCCGATCGACAACAGCCCAGACACCATCCTGCTCACCCGACTCGAGGATGGACTGATTCTCGACGTGAACGATGACTTCAGTCGCAACACAGGCTACGCCCGCGATGAGGCCATCGGCAAATCGACGTCCGAACTGGACATCTGGGTGAACCGCGCGCGGCGGCAGGTGTTCGTCGAAGTCCTGAAGAACCGGGGCGAGTGCCTCAACTTCGAGAGCGAGTTCCGCGCCAAAGACGGCAGGATTGTCCCCTCGCTTGTCTCGGCGAAACTCACCGAGGTCGATGGGGAGGCGTGCGTTTTCTCGATCAGCCGGAACATCTCCGACCTCAAGCTGGCCGAGGAGAAGCTGCGGCAGAGCGAGGCGCATTTCCGCACAGTGGTGGAGAGTCTGGGCGAAGGAGTGCTGATCACCGACAAGGACGATGTGGTCCTCTACATGAACCAGCGTATGACAGACCTGACAGGCTATACCCCCGAAGAGATGCTCGGCAAACCGGCATACGAGCTGCTTCTCCCTCCGGAGAAGTGGCCCACGCTGCAAGAGCGGAATAGGCAGCGCGCGACCGGAGTGAGCGAGCGGTATGAAGCTCAGATGTTGCGCAAAGACAGAAGCTTGTTCTGGGCCGAGGTCTACGCCGCCCCCTACCGCAACTCGGATGGCGAGATCGTGGGCACCCTGGGAGCGATGATCGATACGACTGAGCGCAAGCATCTGGAGGAGCAGCTGCGCCAATCGCAGCGAATGGAAGCGCTCGGCCAGCTCACGGCCGGGATCGCCCACAACTTCAACAACGTGCTGCAGGGAATAACGGGGAACCTTGACATCGCCCTGATGGATGCGCCGGACGAGCTGAAGCCTTCCCTGCTGGATGCGGAGCGTACCTCCCGAAGAGGAGCCGACATCGTCAGGCAGCTCATGCTGTTCACTCGCTCGGGCGGGCCTGCCGAGTCTCAACCCGTCGACATCAATCAGGTCCTCGGCGACACCGTGGCGATATGTCGGCGGACATTTGACCGCAGAATCTCCATCACCCTTGGAAACGCACGCGTCGGAGGCAACTGTTATCGGGGATTCCGGACAGCTGCAACAGGTTTTCCTGAATATCTGCCTCAATGCCCGCGATGCTCTCGAGCTGCTAGTCGATCGAGCTCCGGCCGTAGCGATCTGCGTGGAGCTGCAGTCCGACATCGAAGCTGTCCCGAAAGGCTGCCCGCGGGAATTCCTGAGGATCCGGATAGCCGACAACGGACCGGGAATGGCGAAGGAGATCCAGCCGAAGGTGTGCGAGCCCTTTTTCACCACCAAGGAGGTGGGCAAGGGAACGGGGTTGGGGCTGGCCACAGCCTTCGGCATCGTCCAGTAGCACGGCGGTTCAATCGACTGCGGCAGTAAGCTGGAAGTGGGCACCACCTTCACAATCCGGCTGCCGGTCGTCGGCACCACGGCAACCGGGGCGGACGTCGACGCGGACAGCGTCTCTGAGCTTGCCCCCACCGGCTCGGAAACGATACTCCTGGTTGAAGACGAGATGGCGGTAAGGACGAGTGTGGCAGCATACCTGTCTCGCCTGGGCTACACCGTCCTCTCTGCCAGTGATGGGGTGGAAGCCCTGGCGATATACACGCAAAACGCTCGCGACATCGCTCTCGTTCTGCTCGATGTGTCGTTGCCGGGCATGTCGGGGCGCGACCTACTGCGGGCAATACGCGGACTCAACGCGGAGGTTGAGGTGATCATCTTCACCGGCTACTCTTCGGAGCAAAATGAGTTCGAAGAGGCGTTGCCGATTCTTCACAAACCGATCGACTCGAAGAGAGTCGCGGTGAAGATACGCGAGGTGCTGGACGCGTAAGAGGAGCGTAGGAGGAGGTTGTATGGACATATCTGGAAAAGTGGCCATCGTTACGGGTGGTGCTTCGGGAATTGGCCACGCCGTTGCCGAAGTCCTGGCGGAGGCGGGCGCCGCCGGTATTGTGATAGCGGATATCGATCTGGCCCGCGCTGAGGAGACGAAGGAGCAGATCGAAGCCAGAACTTCGACACAGGGGCTGGTCGTGAAGACGGATGTCCGCGATGAAGATCAGGTCAACGGCATGGTCGAGGACGCGGTGTCCCGCTTTGGCCGCGTGGATATCCTGGTCAACAATGCCGGCATTTGCCCAATGGTGCCCTGGGACGATACAACGCTCGAGAGCTGGAATCGCATTTTGGAGATCAATCTGACGGGGGCGTATCTGTGTTCGAAGGCCGTCCTGCCACACATGCGGCAGCGAAACTTCGGGCGACTCGTATTCATCTCCTCCTTGGGGGCATTCATGGGGAGCGTGACCGGGCATGTGGCCTATGGCGCCAGCAAGGCGGGCATGATAGCGCTGATGAAAGTGGTAGCCAAGGAATTCGCCACGGAGGGGATCCTGGCCAATGCGATTGCGCCGGGGAGTATCGACACGCCTCTGACCGATGACTTTGGCGTAGAAATCAAACAGCGGTTCGCGGAGGCGTCGACCCTGAAGCGCCAGGGTACCCCTCGGGAAATCGCAGATGCGGCGCTTTTTCTCGTTTCGGATCGTTCCACCTACGTGAACGGCGCGACGCTGCATGTGAATGCCGGATCGTTGTTGGTCTGAAGGAGAGACGACTATGGGGCATCCCGAGCGGCTTCTACGCCTTCGGCCCGCAGCCGGTCGGTCCGCCAAAACAGGAGACGCAGGGCTGGACCAGGCTTTGATGATGACTGCAGCCAGTGCCACGAATCGACCCTGCCAGCTCTTGACCCCAACGGGGTGAGCTCGGGATTCTAAAGGAGCCAGATGATGGGAGCAATCAGAATCGGCCTCATGGGTTTTGGCGAGATAGGCCGGGATCTATACCAGCTTACTCTCGAGGAACCGGAAGTGGAGGTTGTCGTCATCAGCGACCTCGGTCGCGCCGATATCCTCTACTACCTGCTGCAGAGCGACGGCCGCAATCCGGTCAACGCCCAGCTCGAATCGAATTTTCTGGTCAGCGACTCTCAGCGTGCCCGCATCCTTCACGGGGTTGGGCCCCGCGACGTCCCCTGGGATGTCTTCGGCGTCGACATCGTCATCGACTCGACCAACAAGCACCGCACGCGCGGCGCCTTGCAGGATCATCTCGAGTCCGGTGCAAGAAGGGTGATACTCTCCGGTGTTCCGGATGACGAGTTGGACAATCTCGTCGTCATCGGCGTCAACGAAGATTCGGCTGCTGCCAGCGACCTCATCGTCTCTGCTGGATCGCCCACGACCAACGCCGCAGCGCTCATGCTGAAGATTCTCGACCGAGCATTCGGCGTCGAGTATGCCATGATGACGTCGGTACATGCCTACACCAGCGATCAGCCTCTGCGCGATACCGTCGGCAAGAACTTTCGACGCAGTCGCTCCGCCGCCGTCAATATCATCCCCAATGTCAGCTACTCCCCCAGATGGATCCAGCGACTGTTACCTCATCTGAAAGGCAAGGTCGAAGGTTCGGCCCTCAACGTGCCTGTGCCGCTGGGCTCACTGTTGGACCTGACCGCCATCCTTCGCGATACCGCGGCCACCGTGCAGGACGTCAACGCATGCCTTGCCTCTGCGGCCGCGGCTGAACCGGCGATCATCGAGGTAACCGACGACCCGATCGTCTCAAGCGATGTCATCGGCAATCCCCACACCATCGTCTTCGATTCGCAGGCGACGATGCGTTCCAAGGGACGAATGCTGAAGACCCTGAGCTGGTATGACAACAGTCTTGCCCAGGCCAGCCGACTCGTCGACCTGGCCAGGATCTACGGCCAGTTGGAGGAAGGTGGTGCGCCGTGAGAGTTGCCATTAACGGTTTCGGCCGCATCGGACGTTCGGTGTTCCGCATTCTGGACAAACGCGATGACATAAACGTCGTGGCGATTAACGACCTCTTCGATCACGGAGCACTGGCCTACCTCTTGAAATACGATACCGTCATGGGTGGTTTTGGTGGCGACGTCGATCTCGAAGGCGACATCCTCAAAACTTCTCGAGACACCGTAAAACTGCTGAACGAAGCCGACCCCGGTTCCCTGCCCTGGAAAGAATTAGAAATCGACGCGGCCATCGAATCGACGGGCGTATTCACATTGCGCGATCAGATCGCCGCCCATCTCGAGGCCGGTGCGGCGCGCGCCATCCTCACCGTGCCGGCAAAGGACGACATCGACTACACAGTTGTCCTCGGCGTCAATGAGGATGGGTTGAAGCCCGAGCATCGTATTGTGTCTAACGCCAGCTGCACCACCAACTGCCTGGCGCCGATGGCAAGAGTCCTCAACGACGCTTTTGGGATTGTCGAGGGGGTCATGACGACGACTCACGCCTACACCAACGACCAGCGCCTGGCCGATGTGCCGCACCAGGACTGGCGGCGCAGCCGGGCGGCGGCGGAGAACATCATTCCCACATCTACGGGTGCGGCCCGCGCCGTCGGCAAGGTGCTTCCCGAGCTGGCGGGAAAGCTCGACGGGCTGGCCGCGCGCGTACCGGTGGCGGATGGATCGGTCGTCGACCTGGTCACCGAATTGGCGACGGATGTCACTGTTGAGGACGTTCAGCAGGCCGTTCGCGCCGCCGCCGACACCGATCGCTTGAAGAGCATCCTGCAATACTCGGAAAGCCACATCGTGTCATCAGACATCATAGGAAACCCCTATTCATCCATATTCGACGGGCCATTCACCAGGGTCGTGGGCGGACGCATCGTTAAAACACTCAACTGGTACGACAACGAGTGGGGCTATTCCAATCGCGTCGTCGATCTCATCGATCTCTTCCGCGGATTCTAGCGCTGTCGCGTCAACGCTCAGTCCCAGACATTCTCCCAGCTATTCGACACGGCTGAGCGATACATCGCCAGGGCGGTGCGCAGCTCGCCGAGGGCAACCTCGGGGCCGGCCTCGGGAGGTTTGCCGTCGAGGGCCGCCTTGCAGAAATCATCCAGCTCCGGTCCGAAAGATTTGGCATACCCCATCGCTTCCATCATCAACACGCCCTCGCGATGTTCCTCGTCGTAGCGCTTGAGGCCGCCGCCGTCAAAGCCGCCATCGATCGTGATCTCGCCCCGCGTGCCGGTGATGCGCCACCAGCAGTCTGGGGCCAGGACCGAGTCGAGCATCATGGCGTCGAAGATGCCGACCCGACCGGACTCGAACCGCAGTAGAGCCCGAGCCAGGGACTCGCCTTCCATTCTCGCCAGCGGTCGTTCCATCACGGCCACGACCTGAGAGATCTCGCCCATCCACATTCTCATTGGACGGATCCAGTGGGATCCGCCATCGATGGTGATGCCGCCTCCCGTGCGCGCTTGTTCGTAGCGCCAGGGCTTTTCATCCTTGAACCAGTAGTCGTCGAACTCCATGACGAACGCGGCCCTCGCCGTCGTGATGTCGCCGATCGCTCCCTCCTCGATCAGTCGCTTGGCCTCGACAACTTCGGGCCAGTACTGGGAATTCTCCGCCATCATGAAGACTCTGTCCGTTTTGGCGGCGGCGGCCATGATGCGCTCGCAAGCGGCTACCGTCGGCGCCATCGGTTTTTCCAGAAGCACATGCTTTCCGGCTTCGAAAAGCTGTATCGCCGCCCATTCGTGCAAGTCGTGCGGCAGCATCACGTCAACGGCTTCGAAATCGCCACGTTCGAGCGCTTCCTCCAGCGATGTGAAGACCTCCGCTCCCGTCTTCGCCGCGATTTCCTCGGCCTTGGCGAGATCGGTGTCTACGGCAGCGGTAATGTCGATGCGCGGCGCGCGCTCCCGTATGCCGTCGATGTGAAAGTGCGATATCGCTCCGCAACCGAGCAGGGCGAGCTTCAATCTGGCGGGCATCGTTACCTCCACAAAATACGACGGGCGTTTTCTCCGAGTACGAGGCGCTTCGCCTCGTCGCTGATATCGGCGGTGATGATCTTGCCCAGCTGGGCTCTCGTGTCCATCAGCGGAATGTCCGAGCCGAAGAGCACGCGGTCCGCTCCGGCCTCGTTCACCAGCTGCTCGATGGCGCCGGGAGTCCTGAAGGTCGAACAGGTCTCCAGATAGACATTGGCGTTGCTCTGAGCAGCCTCTATCGCCATGGCCCTCATCGGAGGGCAGTTACCCGAGTGACCGCATACGAAGGTGGCATTGGGGAACCGGGGAGCGACGTCAGAGACGAACTTCGGCTGCGCCGTCTCTTCAATTCCGGTGTGCCAGATAACCACCAGTTCGCGCTCGTTGGCAAATCGGTAGATGGGAAACCATGGCGGCTCGTTGAGGTTGATCCCGGCAGACGGAGGGTAGAGCTTGATCGCCGTCAGATGAAGCTCATCGAATGCCCGGGTGAGCTCGGGAATCATCGT
>CBDBIJ010000088.1:0-16151 GCA_965205655.1 Candidatus Latescibacterota bacterium | reverse complement strand
CCCTCGCAACTGACCGATGTCCTCTCGCATATCCTTCCGCAACCCGCGAGTGGCGGTAAGGATCACTCCCGCGAGCGCGACGCCCACAGCCAGAATGGCAATTAGTTCCCCGCTCATATTTTCCTCCAATCTCTGAGACGGTGCACGTCACCCAACTCGAAGTCAAACAGGGTAGATGGGTCATCGGGGTCAAGGCCCAGTTTCAGTTGAAACAAATCACAGGCTCGGGTGAGTGTGTCAGCCCATCATCGCGAGCTGTTTGATGCCGAGTTCGGCTTGTATGGCTTGCCGGAGCATCGGCAGATGGCGATAGCCCTTGACCCTGCGCAGACGTGGTTCGATGTCGAGCAGTGCCGTGGCTACCCAACGGTGACGCTGTGATGAGTTGGTCCAGCGTCGCACGTTGTGTGTGAGCTGCTCCAGGAGACTGTTGACGTTCTCGATGCAGTTGGTGGTGCGGAAGGAATCCTTGAGCATCGGCGTCAGTCCCAACCGATGGAGTGTGAGGGTCTCTTCCATGCCTTCCTCGAGGCTGTGTAGGGCGGACTGATTCATCAACTTCAAGCCCGGTTTGAGCGCGTCCAGTGCCGCCTTGGCCGCCTCGTATCTCGGTTTGCCGTAGGCCGCCTCCATCTTGCGACCCATACCGGACTGCTCGCTCTTGGACAGATACGACACGACGTTCTGGCGCTTGTGATACTGGCAGCGCTGCACGCAGGCATGTCCTTTGAGCACCGACATCACCGCCTTGTAAAGCCCCTTGGCGCCGTCGATGACGACCAACAGTCCGGCTTCGTACTGCATACCGCGTTCGACCAGATCGGACAGGAAGCGACGGCAGACGCGCTCGTTTTCCGTGGCCGCCTGCACGAAGCCAAGAGGAATCTTCTGTCCGTCGAGGGTGACGCCCAGGGCGATGATGATCTCCTCGTCCGCGAAGCTCTTGCCGTCGAGGAATAGCGCCACCAGATCATATCCTTCCAGGGATCGCTCCTGGAATTCAGCCAGCTTTCGAGCCGTGCCTTTCACGTAACGACGGGACACCGATGAGGATGACAGACCAAAGGCCTCGGGTACGGCCTCAGCGCAGGCCTCGTAGTTGCGCGTGGCGATGCCCTTCAGCATCCGCAACAGCAGACCTTCGTCCATCTGTCGAGGCGTCTGCAGTGCCTGGTAAACATCCAGCGGGACCTCGGTATGGTTGGCCACGTTGCGCACCCGCGGCACATCGACGGGTAATTTCTGGTCGGCCAAGTACACCGACCCGAGCTGAGACCCCCAGCGGCGTAACGGCTGATCCGACCCCTTGCGCTGATACCGCGGCCCAGCCAACTCAACGACCGCTCTTTGCAGCTCCTCCGCGACCGCCTGCAGCCCCAAGGGAATCAGCCATTGGATCGCCTCGATCCGGCCATCCAGGTCCTCTACTTGCTCTGCAGTCTCGGGTGCTACCTTGCCGATGCTCACCGTTCGTTTGACGCCCTTCTTCCGTGCTGATAGCTTGCTCATTGCAGGCTCCTTTTGTTACCGATGCGAGACTTCTTCCAACGGGCTTCTCGTATCAAAACGTAACGATTGGAGCCTGTGCTGTTTCAACTAAGATCGGGACAAAGCGCGCTGCCAGTATCACAAGCGCCAGAACGTCGTGTCGTACCTGCCGAAAAGTGAACAGGCCCGAGTCCGTCGCAAGATTGAGGCGGCCTACAATAAGCCCACCTACGAAGAGGCGAAGGCGACCCTGAAAGCGCTCAAGCCCGGTCTGAAACTGATGAACCAATCTGCTCTGAAGAGCCTCGAGGAAGGCCTGGAAGAAACCCTGACGCTCCATCGCCTGGCTCTGTTTCAACTGAAAATGGGACTTGACCTCGTCGCGCAATGGCTCTGTCTTGCAGGTGTTCCACAATCGCTATTTACTACTACATGATACTATATACATACCCTCATTACCCTTTACACACACGTAAGGAAAGAGAGGAGAGAGAGGTAAGAGATTGATAAATCATGGAGTTAACGTCTGACTGACATCTTATTTGCCCACTTGGGAGCAGACCGACGAGCTGTGTGAGCTTCAACCTCTTTATTATCAATAGATTAGCCCCATACTTGGAACCTCCCCCCTGCAGGACGTGCAGTCGATCCAGTCGACACTCGTCAGCCCGGTAGACGACGAGTGTGTTGCCCGCAGGCACTTCGGCGTTGTCGGCCACCCACAGGATGTGTTCGCTCAGGACTCCGGACTTCACTTCCTGTACCAGATCCGAGGTGGCGAACTCGGACATCCGCATCTCCAGGATGCGGCGTTGTCCTGACCCAGCGCCGAGCTCACGCTTGAGCTTGGCCGCCGCGGCTTTGGCCAAGCCTCTCACGCTCATATCATGTCCGCCTTTCGCAGGTGTGGCGGCCGCACGCATCACCACAGGCTCGGCACAAGTCCATGCTTCGGTCTCCTTCCTGATCACGGGCCCGCTGTCTTTCTTGGCCCTTCCACTGGAGCGTATGGGTTTTGCAGTTTCTCAAGAGGAGGCCGATCAACACATCCATCACCTATAACCCCCATGTATATGTAGACAGTGAGAATTACCCCCCCGGTACGGTACGGGATACATAGGGGTGGGAGTCCTAATCCTTTTGTTTTCATGTGCTTATACCGAAATACCCACGAAACCATCCCCCCGAGACTTCTGTTTTTCATTCACCGCACAGACAAGCCCGTATCTCCGTAGGAGGGGGGTCTCAAAAATCAGAATTGGTGGGGAGAGTTTCATCGGCCGATTCACCTATCTCATTGTTTTCAAATGAATTGAAACCACCACCCCCCAATTCCCCGAGAAACGAGGGGTGTTCGTGAAGGAAGCGGCGCAGGAAGCGGTTAAACTTCGGCTTCTTGACGTATCCGTCGCGTCCACTGTCGAGCAGGTTGAAGTGCTTGAGCAACCGGACGTTCTGCTTGACCGTGTCTATACTGCAGCCTATCTGCTCAGCCAGGTCGTCTCGGCGGATGACCTTCGTGTTGCGGAGGATGAGAACTATCCGGGCGAAGTGGCCCTGTTTGTCTGTGGCGGCGTGCTTCTCACGCTCCGCCTTCTCCAGGAAGGTCCGTTCAATGTGGTCGTAATCCCACAGCTGGCTGGCCTGGCGCATGACGTCCGAGTATCCGTCCAGGCCACAGTTGTCGTGCGAGTAGAGCTGCTCCAGAAACTGTGCTGCCATGGCCACGTGTTCCGGCTCGACGATGAGCCGGCTGAAGTCGTGGGTGGCCGACACCTGAAGCACGGCGAAGGCGGTGGCGACGCGTGCGAGCTTGTTACGGAAATCGGACTGAATGACGAGCAGCACGTCTGTGGCGTGTCCGAACACGTCCGACAGTTCCGTCGCCTTGCCAAGGCAGTAGGTCTCCGCTTCGTCGGTGAACTGGATCTGGTGCGACTGCAGGTTCCAGGCCCAATAGATAACGGCGCGCAGCATCTCGGGGCTGATTTTGGGCGCGGCCCCCGCATCGCGCCGGCGATTGATGAAGGACAGATCCTGGAGGTCGCCGGAATTGGCGAACGCGGCCAGGTCGACGCGGCGGATGATGGTGGGTGGCGCCAGCGACGCCAGGGCTTCGCAGCCGCAGCTGAAGCTGTCCATGATCTCATCCTGCTTGGGATTGGCGATGAGGATGAGTCGCGTCTGGCTTTCATACCCCTTGGACTGCACCCGGTCGATCTGCAGAAACCCCTCCTCCATGGCCTTGGAGATGGTGCGCAGATCTTTGACGGGCAGGTACTGGGCTTCGTCGACAGTGAGGATTTTTCTGGAATTCGCCGGGTAGCGGCCGATCCTCACCTGCCAGCCCTTCTGCTTGTGCTCGACGAGAGCGTAGGCCAGGCCGGTGCGCGAGCCAGTCAGCCCGGAGAAGCAGTCGCCGATGTCGACGAACTCGGCCAGGCGCTGAGTGGTCTGGGACTTGCCCGTACCGGAATCGCCGATGATGGCCGCTACGAGCCAGCCGCGAATGAGGACGCCGTTGAAGCGATACCACAGCGGCGAGCAGTACGTGAGCAGCGCCGCCGTCAGGATCTCCTCGCGTTCGTAGACGCGGGTCACGTTTTCGGTCAGGTCCTCGAGCTTGTCGTCCCAGGATAGCGCCTGAAAGGCCCGCAGATCCTCGACGTGCTGGCTCACGTCGAAGCTCTCAAAATCGTCTTCCAGGAGCTCCAGACTCTCGATGAGGAAGGTCACCTGCTGGGTCTTCGGATGGCTTTTGACCCAGCCCGTAGCTCGATAGGCGCCGGGTTTCGGGTGATCACTCGACAGGTAGTAGACGCGTTTCTCGAGCAACTCCTGCTGCTTGCCGTCGATGGTCTGGACGATATGCCCGGCCGCGTCCCTCGTCTGCGTGATGCGATTCACCCTCTGATGGCAGAAAAACTCCTTGATGGTCGTGCGCTCGAGAATGTCGATGGCGGGCTTTTGGAGATGTTTACACGCATACTCCCGCAACATCGCCTTGAGCTGCACGTTCGTGGACATGCACGAGCCGATGTACTCCTGAGCGCCTTTGGGAATGGCCGCCGGTTCGACAACGCCGCGGCAGTCGAAGCAATCCCCCCGCTGCAAGCGCGGACAATCGGTGATGCGGAAGGCCTCGACGGCGTGGAAGGCTTCGGAGGTTTCCCCACACACGGTGATATCACAGCGCACTTTTCGGTCGATCATCTCCTCGTGCTCGATCTCGACAAAGGAGTCCAGGTCGAGCACTTCCTCCTCCTTCTTCTCTTCCTCGTAGGAGTGTGGGAGTGTCTCGTCGATCACTTTTTGCAGGTCGGCAGCGGTCAGGCCCCGCTTGTGGAGGTAGTCGGTCACGTCCTTGTCGTCCTTTTCTCCTTTGAGGGGCAGGAGGACGTGTTTGATCGAGTGGGCGCCAGAGGTTTTCAAGGCCTGCACGACCTTGCGGGCCCCTGCCCGGCCTTCGGCATCGCAGTCGTACAGCAGCACGACGTCCTTGTCCTTGAAGTGGCTGACCCACTCGGGACGAAACGTGCTGGCCCCGTGCGTGCCGGTGACCGCCATGAAACCCTCTTGTTGCAGTAACAGCCGGTCCCACTCCCCCTCGCAGAGGATGACCTGCTTGCCTTCAAACGTCACAAGCTCGTCCACTCCATAGAGCCGCGGCGGCGAGCCGTACTTATGCCGGCCCTCCGTGAAGTTGATCATCTTGCGGTCTTTCTTGGCGTTGTAGAGCCGCACGTTGACGACGTTGCCGCGCTCGTCCCGGATCGGAATCGTGTTACGCTGACGCTTCGGATCCCAGCCTATGTCGTATTTCTTGAGGGTCGCATCGGCGAGCCCGCGTTTCTCGCGCAGCCAGCGGCACACCTCCTCATTCCCCCACAGGTAGGTCACCCACTGCTGGATGAGCTGCTCGCGGATGGCCGGCCGTGGGGGTCGTTCATCGGCGGGTCGCGCCACGCCAAATCGATCGCCCAGTGCCGTGAGGGTTTCCTTGAACTCCTTACCCGAGTCATGCATGACGAAGTCGAAGGCGCTGCCCTTGCCACAGCCGGCAAAACAGCACCACTGACCCGTGTCTCGATTGAACGCGAAGGAAGGATTGCGGTCATGGTGGAAGGGACACCGCGCCGTGACCCAGCTGTCGGTCGAGGGGCGCTGCTCTTCGAGCCGCTCGAACAAGACGGTGAAGTCACCCACCTTGTTCAAAATCGCCTGCTTGTACTGCTTCCACACCTCACCGTTCTTGTGCATCAGGACCTCTTTGGTGGTATCGCCAGTATTTGTTGAGGAGCGCGTGCGTAAGCGCCTGGCCGTGTCGCCGATCATCGGCGAAGAAGACGGGGACGCGGTACTTCACGGACCACGAGATGATGGAGTTCGTCGCGGACTTCGGGTTCATCCGGGAGTAGGGCTGCGGTTCGAGCAGGCGCTTCAGTGACGACTCGACGACAATGGCGGCGTAGTCGAGCGCTGACAGCCGCTGCAGCTCGCGTTCAAACCGTGCCCGACCTCGACCCAGGGACGCCAAGAGGTCCGATGCCGTCTTGCGCTCAATCGCAACCTCGTCCTCCAGGCCGACGATGGAGTAGTCGCCAGTGGCCAGTGTCTTCACCTGAGCGTGCCGAAAGCGATACGGCCTCTGCTCCCGCGTATCGACGGCAATGATCGGCGCGGGCAGCCTCATCGAATCATCTCCGCCAGCCGCGTGTAGCGGCGCTGCTGCTGGTTGCGGGAGATGATTCTAGGAATTTCCTGGCGGTGCCCGACGAGCACGCACACTTCCTTCGCCCGGCTCACCGCGGTGTAGAGCCAGTTCCGCTGCATGATGAGCGGCCCGAAGGCGCGGTGGATGGGGATGACGACGATGCGGGCTTCGCTGCCCTGCATCTTGTGGCAGTTGTGTGAGACGAACCCGTTCGACAGATAGGAATGCGTGTCCTCGACGGTGAGGTCGTAGAACTCCGTTTCGCCGGCGCCAACTTCAACGATCGTGTCGTAGAACCAGCGCCGCGCGCTCCACCGCTTGAAGGTCGCGGCAATCGGCTCGAGAGAATCGAAATCCTCTATCTCGCTGAGGAACTGATCGATGTGGTGATAGGCCAGGCGTGTCGCGTTTCTGGCGATGGCCGAGAGCACACACTTGGCTTTCACCGATGCCCGGTAGTTACGCCCATCGCGTTGTCGCAGGGCCTCTCGTAACCGCCTGGCGGCAACGACCCCACCGGGTATGCAGTCCCAATTCGTCTTTCTATAGGGAACGTCCTCCCGAAGGAGCTGAGCGTCGTCGTGCTTGGCTCCAGGGATGAAGCCGACCGTCGCGTTGAAACGATCGATGTCCTGTCCGTAGATCTCGAGCCGCCATGCTTCGCTCCACGGTCCCGAGCCCCCCGCAATAAGGATCGCCGTGCTACGACACCGAGATTCAAGAGGATGAGCTGGGCCTGCTCGGCGAGGCTCCTTGATGACGTGGCAAGGACGAGGCGAGCCGTAACCGACCCATCACCAGAGAACAGACCTCGCAAGAAGCTGGCCTGGATATCTGGCGGACTCGCCCGAATCACACGGGGAACGGTCTTTTCGCTCGCCCGCTCGTAGCCCAACCCGCACCATGCCAAGAACTCGCGTGTGGTTTTTCTGTGAAAGTAGAATCCGCCGATGTTCGTCGTTGGACTCCGATGCTTCGTGCAGGACACGCCGAAGAGATCTTCAACCGCATTGAGCGCGTACGATAGAAGTGGTTCCGCTTTGCTGAAGTCGACACGGCCATCGACGGTGTCGGTGTAACAGCCGTCGGCAACCAGCAGCCCCAGCAGTTCGGCGAGCCGATCGTCTACAAGTGTCGGCCAGTGGCTCGACTTGCGATTGCTGCTCAGCTGTAGCGGCGAAAAGCTGTCCGTTGACACGCGCCGAGTCGAACCCGCCATCAGAAAACGGGACACCGGGATCTTCGTGCCTTCGGTGAGATGCCTGGCATGCTCCCACGTGTCGGCACCCGTGGTCCTGTCGGTTGTGAGAACGCGATGGTCAGGACTCATCTCCAATTCAAGCCCCAGTCGTGTCCTGATCTTGACCGAGACACCCTTGCGCCGCCGGATGACATGCGTTGCCTGACGCACGCCTTGCTCCGTGCCCACCTCGAAGCAATGAGGAACAGCGAGGTCGTATGGATTCTTAGGACCGCGTTCTCCGATTTGCTGCAATCCTTGATCTGTCCAAATCCAAGTGGACGGTGCGACGCACGTGACCGCATAGGCGAGCTCGAGATCACGCTCTGAAAACGACAGCTCCACGATCCGCTCCGGGGTCTCAAAGGCCACGGTGAGCTTCCGGGTCGCCTCGTCCGCTCCGAGGACATAGCCGATGTCGCCGTTCATGAACCCGAGGTCATATCTGTTTTTCGTCTGGATAACCTTGTCGCCGATTTTAAAGCGGCAACCGGGAATCTCAGGCTTGAGGTTGAGACGCCGCTGGCAAATCGCGTTAAGGGTCTTGCAGGAGAGTTTCGTCTTCTCGCGCAGCGGCGTGATGATCTGGATGTCTCTTAGGGGATCAGCTTGAAACCGAGCTGGCAGACGTCGCCCGACGAGCTCGAGCAAGGTCTCGCAGATCGCCCCTTCGCTATCTCGCGAGAGGAAGAAGAAATCGCTCGCCGTCGAATTCTCGCACCGCAGATCCTAGCCGTTCTTGATCCGGTGACAGGCGCGAATGATGAGCCCGTCCTCTTGACGCTTGATCTGCGTCAGCTCGCTACACGGAATGGTTTGAGAGGCGATGAGGTCCTTCAAAATGTTTCCTGGTCCCACCGACGGCAGCTGATGGGTATCGCCCACCAAAATGAGTCGGGTGCCCCGGCGCCACCGCTTCGAGAAAGCGCGCCATGAGCCAGACATCCACCATACTCACCTCATCGAGCACAATGAGATCGGCCTCGATGGGGCAGGTGGCGTTGCGGGTGAAGACGAACCGCCCGCTGGACTTCTGAGGCTCCAAGAGCCGATAGATCGTTGAGGCCGGATATCCCGTCTGCTCGAACATGCGCTTGGCCGCTTTGCCGCTCGGGGCGGCCAGGGCGACCTCACCATCCTGAAAGGCCTCGATAATCCGCTTGATGGCGTGGGTTTTTCCTGAGCCCGGAACGCCAGTGAGAATGGAGACGCTCGTCGTAATCGCCCGGGCGACGGCGTCCTGCTGCTCCTGAGCCAACCCGGCGAGTTCGAGTCGGCCGGCCGGCAGTGAATGCGCCGCAAGAGCTTTCAGCTTGTCGGCGATGAGCTGCTCGTCGTCGTGATACTGTTTGAGGCCGACCAGGTCATCATCCCGTACCAGAGTGCCCTCTTGTTCGAGCGCGTTGAGTGCGGCCTCGATGTGATCCTCCGACACGTCGAGAAGACTCGCCACGTCGGTGAGGAGCCTCCTGCGCGGCAGGCAGGTGTGGCCGTTGGCCAGCGCCGCCTGGGTGAGGGTGTGCAAGACGCCAGCTCGCAGGCGCGGGGTGCCGGTCTGGTCGAAGCCGACCTTCCGGGCAACGCCGGCGGTGATGAACCCGATGCCGGAGATCGCCCCAACCAGCCCGTAAGGATTCTCGCGTACGCTGCGCTGGCGCTTCCGTGCCCCACGCTTCTAAAATCCTGTTCGTGGCACCACGACTCACCGACGTGCCGGCCAGCAGATCCTTGAGGGCGAGTTGCAACTGCTCATCAGCCTCATTTTTCCGCAGGAGGACCGCGATCTCCTGAGCCCGCTTTTTGGTGAGGCCGGTGATTTCATCCGCAACCCGGTCCGGATCCTCCTTGCAGATTCGGAGGGTGTCCTCACCGTATGTTCGCACGAGACGCCGGGAGATTGCTGGGCCGATCCACCGGCAATGCTCGATGAGGTAAGACCGAATCGCCTCGAGATCCGTCGGATACGAAACACGGGAGTCTGTGAAAGCGAACTGCTTGCCGTAGCGAGGATGGTGCTCCCACGATCCGCGAAAGGTGTAGGCCAAGCCCACCTGCGGTGAAAGGAGGTGACCCTTCACCGTCGTCCCGTCGTGCAGGACGCCAATGAAGAACGCGGACACATGGTAGCGGATCCGGGACAGGGTTCCCTCGTGCTGCTCGAGCTTCTCAGTGCTCATCGTCTCTCGCCGCCGATGTCTCATGCGGGCGGAGCGCCCGAGGCCTTATGGGCAACCCCAGGCGCTCCGCGCCTCAGAAGACGAGCTCGTCCTCGCTGAGATCTTCAGAGCCGGCCGCCTCGTCGTACCGATCGTACCCAGCAAACGGCACGACGTTGCGCCGCTTCGTCTTCGAACGATTCGGTGTCGACGGTGATCCGGCAGCTCCGGCCTTTTAACAGCTCCGGCGTCACGTCGAGCTCACCGGACACATCAAGCCCTAAGCGCGAGCAGATGAGCTTGACTCGTTTGAGCGCCGCGGGGCTGAACACGAGGTTGTCGAACACATAGCGGTCTTCATGCTCCCCCTCGGTCACGACAAACCGCAGCTTCCACATCTCGTCCCCGTGCTGGGTGAGTGCTTCCTCAACATCCTGGAGGCGGCACAGATACTGGCCGTCGGGCAGAGGCGAAAAATCCTCGGCATCGTCGACGGTGTTGAAATCGATTTTGGGCATGGGTCAGCTCTCCTTTGTTGTGCTTTCGCCGCGACGGGCGAGAGCGGTTTCGAGTTTTGTGAGGATGGTGCGGGCCGTTTCGGGCCGTGAGATCATCGAGCCGCATCGCACCGTACGCGGCCAGGCGCTTCGTGACGTGCGCCGGCGTCAGGCCGAGCGCGTCGATGCAGGTGCGCAGCTGTTCGAGCTGCTCGACGGAGACCGAGGTGATCGGGTGCGCCTCCCGTGACAGCGTCTCGATCCCAAAGGCCTGCTCGAACACGGCGTACGACGACTCAAACGGCTCGACCGGCAGCCTGTTTGTCCGGTCCTTCAGGCATGCGGCCATGAAGCGAGCTTGCTCGTCGCGGAAGAGCCTGACGATCGTGTCGAACAGGTACGGCAGGGACTTCTCGCCATCGAAGGTCTCGCCGATGACTTTCATAAAGCCGCCGTCGGCGTACTGGACCTTCTGTCGCGCTGTGACGATGACGTTCATGTCGAGCGCGATGAGCAGGCATGAGCTCCTTGAACTCGCTCTTGATCGTCATCCAGTCTCGCGGCTGCAGGTCATAGAACTCGAAGCGATACCCCTTCGAGCCTTGTTGCGGCGCAGGAAGATATCGCTCCACTTCTTCTGCAGCGCGTCCCAGTACACGGTGATCGGATCGATGATGAGGGTGCGATACGGGTGCTCGTTGGCCAGCAGCCAGCACACCGCCTCACTCACCTCGTCGGCGGTGCTGGAGCGCAAGACCTGGAAGTCGAAAGCATCCCCGTACGGGTCGGCGCCGCCCTCCAGGTCGATGAGCACGGGCGCCGGGAACTGGAGCGACAAGGTCGTCTTGCCCACGCCCGAATCGCCCCATAGGAAAAGCTTCAGGCGTTTGGGCAAGGACGTGGCCCGTTGAAACGGGGATCCTGGCTCAGTATCGGGCCCCGCGTTGGGGACGGTGACTCGACGGGATCGCGCGTCGCGGTGTGCATGAGCACCTCCTTTGACATGGCTCTCGGTGATGGTTGGGAAGGATCAGTCCCTGCGTAGCTTGAGCAGGAATTCCTGGATGGCCGGGTGTGGCCGGTGGTTGGCCTCGCTCGGTTCCGACGTGTCGTCATCAGTCGGGTCCTCGTCTGCCAGTCGCCGTAGCGCCTTCCGGCGGATAGCGTCGAGACTCCGGATGAGCCGCCAGATGACCTCGTCCTCGATAGTGGAGCGCCACGAGGCCGCCGATGATGAGGGCCTCCTCCTCAAACAGATCGTCGATGACGGCTCGGGCTTCGGCGTTGCCGATCATGGGATTGACTCTCCTTGTGCGGTGCTGGCGGTCGGTTCGTTGCTGTTCCTACTAGACAAAGGCCCCCCTCGCATGGAGACGGGGACACGATCTCGGCACTTTTTTCGCGATGAGGCACATCTTTTTTGTTTTCAAACTGGCGGATGGTGGCCTCGGCGCGTTGCCGGCGCTTCTTGGCCACCTGGTAGTCAAGCCCGTTCTGGCGCGCGTAGTCGGCCACCGACTGGACATACTTCCGCGTGCCCACGACAAGGAGATAGTCCGCTTCGGTCAGCCGGGCCGAACTTATTGGGCGGCTATGGAGTTACAGGAAGGATGTGGGAGGTGAAAAAAGAGGCAGGGGGCAGCGGAAACGCCCGGTCAGAAATGACCGGCATCGAGCTTGTGGGGCACGTGGAACCGGGTCACCCATTCCTCGCTGATCGAGGCGAAGTCGAACGGCGAGTCGTCGAGGCCCATCAGGTCCGTCAGGAATTCGCACAAGCCCAGCATCGCCTCATCATCCCCGCCTCGCCGGATTGTGCCGCCGTTCGCCAACACGGCCGGCAGGGCCGCGCCCCGGTCGTCCGGCTCGCCGTCCTCTGTCGTTACGCCGAGTACGCGGAGAGGATAGTCCCGCAACAACGTCGATGCCCGTTCGGCCGCTTCCCAGTGATGGACGGCGTGGCCGACGGTGGCCGTCTGCCCGTGGGCAGCGAAGACCTCCGTCGCATCCACACCGATGTGGATGACATTGGTTCCCACGTGCGAGATCGACACATCGCTCCACCCCGTCCCGGAGGGCGTCGGGAACCTCACCGTCTCCGCGCTGCGGATACCAAAGGTCGTACGATAACATCGCGCCGCATCGTCAAAGGCAATCGGATCGCCACCGATCTTCGGGATCAAAGCGTGGAGTCGACCTCGGAGCCTGGACACGGATTGTTTGAGGTTATTCCGCACGCGATCGTCGAGGTGCTCATCGTCCGACGAGACTACGCCGCCTCGCATAGCAATCACGGTGAGCATATGCCATTCCTGGACCGGCAAGCCCTGCTGCTTTTCGCTCTCAAAACCAGCTTCCTGGAAGGAGTACTCTCGGGTCTTTCCCCGAGCCTCGATCCGCACAGACAAATCCGCGATCGTCACGAAGACGTCCGACCAACTCACGCCCGACAGCGTCGGGAAGGAGCTTGACTGAGAGCGCGGCCGAGACCGTTTTCCGGTGAAGAGGAAACTCTCCAATCGGCTCTGGTCGATGGAAACACCGTTTCCCACCAGCTCTGCCACCATGCTCAAGGTCACCACCGGCAGGGAATCATCCTGAAAGATCTTGCGTGGTGGGGTCGCGCCTGGCACCAGGATTAACGGGGTCCGCGCGGCTTGAAAGGCAGGGCTGCCCCCGATCATCTGAGCCGCGTCCGGCCAGCTCAGACCTCGCCCCAGGAACACCTCGCGAGTGCGACCGCCTAGATGCGCTGAGCCGAGGCGCCAGAGACGATCAGCCACCAACGGCTCGACATCACCTGCCAGATCCAGGCTCGATGCCACCGCCCTCGCCAAGCCCTCGAAATCGATGCGCCATTGACTCAACCGATCAAGGGGAATTGGCACACGACCGTGCTCAGGGCAAAGCAGGTACGCACGGACGAGGGAGCCGGACGGGCTCTCGATGAAGGTCACCTCTTCAGCGTGGCCCTCGGCGCAGGCATTATAGACAACGGACTGGGCATACTCGATCCGCTCAAGCAGGCCGGCATCGACAAGTCTGTCTTCGACCCCCTCCTCCCAGCCGGCTGTGTCGTCGCCCGAAAACCTCGACTCCTTGAGATCGGCCCCGGCCGAGAGCAGGTCGGACATGCTGGAGCCCCCATTCCTTGACGTACTTCTTGGCGACGAGGTGCTCTGGCCGGTCGCGAAGATTGCACGAGTCCGGGTGCGAGACCCGGAAGGTCACCGTCTTGGTGGATCGACCATTCCGACCGGCGTTCTCGAAACGCATCTGCAGCACAGCTGAGGACACGTTCACGGTCGCCAGCGGCAGGCGACTGTCGGCAAGCGACATCTCGATGAGATCGTAGATCTCGTCGGTGGGGCCAAGAGGGTCGACCTCGTACGTGATCCGCCGGCGAGTGCCCAGCAGTGAAAACCGCAACTCCTTGATCCGGACCTCGCGGATCCGATCGGCCGGATCCGTCGGAAAGGCGAAGCGATGCTTCAAGCGGTTGAGGTCGTACACCCGACCTCGTCCCGTGTCGTCGGGCAGATCGTCATGGAGGATCGTGCGCACCAAAATGCGCTGAAGGTCTTCGTTGATAGCCCGGCCGCCCTGGGCATACAGATCGAGCGCGCCGTCCACCGGATCGTAGATGAAGACGACCTCGAAGGCGGGCTTCTGAGCACGGCGCTCGAAGCAACCGTCCGACGAATACCCAATGAAGGTGTCGGCGTAGTCCTCCGGATAGGCGAAAAAGTAGTGATGCCGATCGCCGCGCAGGTATGTGTCCACGTGGCAGTACTTGCCGCGACCTTGATTCTCACGGAAGTAGGCCCCAATCGCACGCTGGAGCTGATCGAGGGCATCCGAGGACACATCGGGCTCCGTGCGGGGCAGGTCCACGCGCTTGCGCCAGTACCGACGGCTGAGATGGTCGGACTGGTTCATGACGAGCGCCACGTCGAACAGTCGCGGGTGATGCAGAAAAACCCAGAACGCCTTATTGAGGAATCCGTCGTGCTCCTCGAGGTCGTCCGCCAGGTCGAGATCGTGGAAGCGGCCTTCCTCGATCAGTGTCCGCGTCCCATCCGCTGAAGCCAGCTCGGAGATATCGCGGAAGTCCCGTTCGATCTCTTCCTGCACATCTCCTGGTTGCCCATGCCAGGCGTCGTTCACGGTGTCAACGTCGGTCTCATCGAGCTCGGCGAGGTTGATATCTGTCAACCAGTCTCGGGCTGCGAAATACTGACCCAACAGCGCGTTGTCGGCCTGCCGCAAGAACTGCTTTGGTGCATACTCCTTACTCACAGCGCCCTCCATCATGGAAAGGAAGGGGGCAGTGTCGCTTCCGACCCCTCCCGGTTAGGGGAGATCCACCGAGTGAACATGGCCGGCGTGTGTAACCCGAACAAGCGGAAATCGCTCTGTCACTGCCCGACAATGCCCAAGATTAGTGAAGGTGAGGCAAGCCTCTGTTTCTATGGCACTAAGGCGTCGACGTCCCCCGCGGGGGTCATTTTTTTGGGGATTATATCTTTGAGTAGCCAGAAATCCCTTGCATTTGGGAGCCTATTATCGTACTTTAATAGCCATGCAAAGCACCTTGACTTCAAGTAGAAAGGTCGGTATCATGGCGACGCGCAAGGGTAGACAGCCGGGACCAGGGAGGGCACACCGCCGTGGGATCACGCTCCCTAAGCTGTTCGAGATGTTCCCCGACGACGAGGCGGCGCGTCACTGGCTGGAGGCTCAGCGATGGCCCGGGAGCCGTCAGTGTCCCCACTGCGACGGCGAGCGCACTGTGCCGGTTGATCATCCCAGCGTTCCTTACCGATGCAAGGACTGCCGCAAGCACTTTTCGGTCCGCACAGGAACAGCCATGCACCGCTCCCATGTGGGCTACCAGAAATGGGTCCTGGCCATGTTTCTCATGTCCACGGGCCTCAAGGGGACGGCCTCGATGAAAGCCTACCGAGACCTGGGAATCACGCAGAAGACGGCGTGGTTCCTCATGCAGCGTATCCGTCAGGGATTTCTCAGCAGCACCGCCCCGCTCTCCGGCCCCGTGGAGATCGACGAGACGTTCATCGGTGGCCTAGAGGGGAACAAGCACTCCGATAAGAGGCTCCATGCGGGCCGGGGCACCGTCGGCAAGGCTGTCGTCGCTGGCGTTAAGGACCGGGAGACGAAGGAGGTCCGCGCCGAGGTCGTTCAGGGACCGACAGGGACACGCTCCAGGGCTTCGTCGAGGACCACGTAGAAACAGATGCCCGGAAGTTCACGGACGAGCACCACGCCTATCACGGCCTAAGCAACCACGCGACCTGCAAGCATGGCGTGGGCATTGGGTGGACGGACAAGCCCACACCAACGGCATGGAGAGCTTCTGGTCCATGCTCAAGCGCGGCTACCACGGCACCTATCACCGCATGAGCGTCAAGCACCTGCACCGCTACGTGGCCGAATTTGCCGGGCGGCACAATCTGCGGGACAAGGACACTATCGATCAGATGCGGGACGTGTACGCGGGGATGGTGGGGAAAAGGCTGATGTATCGGGATCTGGTGAAATGAGTCCTGTCAGGAAACCGGGTGCAGGCTGATTCAGTACATTATGCTTGATACAGATTCAATACTCACTGATGTATGGTGGGGTGAGTGAGTGTATACACACATTAGGTATGTTTCAAGTCTATGCGAATTGTCCGGATCTGCTCTAAGTGAAAGGACTTTACGATATCGTTTTCCATTAACGCCACGAAAAGGACCCTTAATGAGAGCTCCTGATTCAGGGTCTCCTTGGATGCAATTAAACTGTTCATTTTTTAATTGATCGATCAGTTCCGCTCGCATTATCCCTTCGCTAGAATAACATTGGACAAAGTCAAGTAGCTGTGACTGTACTGTGGGAGGTATATTTATCACGCAACTCGGAGAAGAATTCATCTGCTGTCTTAAAATCCCCTCGTGCTATTTCGGTTTCAGATTGTAGAACTACATTGAAATCAATTCCCTGGAATTGATGGTCATCCTCGACTACTGACATATCCAAAGCCTGCCCCCTTT
>CBDBIJ010000087.1:0-17932 GCA_965205655.1 Candidatus Latescibacterota bacterium | reverse complement strand
ATCACGACGCGGCCCGCTTCGGCACCCCGGACAATCCGAGCTTTATCGCCCACGGAGTTGCCGTCAGTGATGTCGACGGCGATGGCCTTCTCGACGCTTTCACAACCGGTCATGGCGGCAACTTTCTGTATGTCAACGAGGGCGACGGCACGTTTCGCGACCGGGGTGAATCCGCCGGCGTCAGGATCACCCCCAACGCTTCGGGTCCCCTCTTCGTGGATTTTGACAACGACGGCGACGCCGATCTGTTCCTCGCTTCCACGGGTCATCAGCTGCTGTTCGAGAACCGCCTCGTTCCCGACGGAGTCCTCGAGTTTCTCGACGTCTCCATCCAGGCGGGTGTCGACCAGCTCGCTCAGGGGTTCAGCGCCGTGAGTGCCGACATCAATCGCGACGGATTCTCGGATATCTACGTGGCCTCATACAATCGGTATGGCGTCATCATGCCGAACTCCTGGTCGCGGGCCACCAATGGCACGCCGAACCTGCTGCTCGTCAACCAGGGAAACGGCACCTTTCTGGAGCGGGCGCGGCAATGGGGCGTCGCCGACAGCCGGTGGTCCTACGCCGCGCATTTCGGTGACCTGAACGATGACCACTTGCTCGACCTGTACGTGGCTAACGATTTCGGCGAAAACGCGGTCTTCCTGAATGAGGGCAACCGTTTCATCGACGCAGCTGAAGCCCTCGGCCTGCTCGACCCCGGCAACGGCATGGGTGTAGCGCTGGGAGACTTCGACAACGACGGCCATCTCGACATCCACGTCACCAACATGTCCTCTACCGCGGGTAAGCGCATCATCAAGCGACTGTTTCCCGATGAAACCAGTCATCTTGACGAGACCCGCGTCCTCGACAAGCTCGCCGCCGGCAACACGCTGTTTCGCAATCTCGGTGGCGGGACGTATCAGCAAGTGAGCGCCGACCTCGGCTCCTTTGCCGCCGGCTGGGCCTGGGGCGGTGGCTTCGTCGACTTCGACAACGACGGCTGGCAGGACATACACACCCCCAACGGTTTCGTCTCGGGCAAATCCCTGAAGGACACCTGAAGCCTGTTCTGGCGCCACGTGCTGGCGTCGTCAGTAGCACTCGAGGAGGCCGGCAATCAGCAGTACCAGACCAACCATATGATGAAGCTGTTCGAGCAGGGATTCTCGTTCAGCGGCTTCGAGCGCGACAAGCTCTACCTCAACGACCGGGGCGAGCGATTCGTCGACATCTCCGGACTCTCCGGACTCGACGCGGTGACGGACGGCCGCGGCGCCGCCTACGCCGATTTCGACAACGACGGCGACTCCGACATCTTTCTCACCTCTCTCCAGGGCCAGGTCCATCACCTCTTTCGCAATAATGTCGGCCAGGCCAGGAAATTTCTCCGCGTGACCCTCGAAGGGATCCAGAGCGGTCGGGACGCCTACGGCGCGATCGTCCGCGTCAAAACCTCTCGCGGCGTGCAAACTCAGATCAAAGCTGGCGGCAGCGGCTTCGTCTCGCAGAGCGACCCGCGACTCCTGTTCGGACTCGCTGAGGACGACAGAGTGGAGTGGATAACGGTGAGGTGGCCGGCGGGCGGGGAGACACGTCTTCAGAGTGAGGATGCGAAATCTCCCCTCGCACTTACGTCATCTTCGATCAAACTTGTAGAGAGCGCATCGAGTCCCGAGTTCCTGCAGGAACAGCGCTTCTCACTGCCCGATCCTGCGCCTGCCAGCGCCGTCGTTCTTCAGTCGGTGCGGCCCGGCCGGGGAGACCCGTTTCCCTCTGTTCCGCTTGTCGATATGGAGGGAACGCAGACCGACTTCGAGCGCATCCGCCAACTTGGCCGCAGCTACCTGGTAAACCTCTGGGCCACCTGGTGCGTGCCGTGCCGCCAGGAGATGCCGGAGTTGGAGAAGCTGTACCAGGAGCTCGGCGCGTCGGGCGTCGACCTGATCGGCATCAGTCTCGACACCGGCGCGGCCCGGGATCGGGTACCTCGATTCCTGGATCGAGCCGGCATCACCTATCCGAACTTCATCTCCGACGAGAGCGGTTTCGAACAGCTCTTCGCCGGTGACCAGATCTTTGTTCCACTCTCTTTCATCGTCGACGGTGAGGGCCTCGTCGTTGACATACTCAGCGGTTGGTCCCACGAGTCGGAAGCGAGGATTCGAAAGCTGATCCGCTAGTTCTCCGTTAAGAAATGGAGCTTGTACTTTGTCGTAAGTCGTGGTATCATGGAGATATATGGCGAATTCTTCAGGAGGGTCAAGCTATGTGTCTTCATGCTCGTTCACCGAACGTGGCGGAGTCGAAGGAACTGGTGCGATGGCTGAAGCGGCCTCGCAGCGCCGTGCAGATGCGCCGTGGGCAGTTGATCTCGTTCAGCGTCCAGGGAATGCGGGTCCAAGAGATTTCGGATACGCTGCATCTGCACGAGGAGTACGTTCGCCAGTTGATTCGCCAATACAACGAAGGGGGATTGACGGCGTTGCGCACGCGGGCACGTCCGGGGCGTCCTTCGAAATTGACGCCGGAAGACGAATCCGTGGTGGTGGAAATCGCCAAGATGCCTCCCCGTGCGTTCGGTCAGCCGTTCAATCAGTGGTCGTTGCGCAAGCTGACCGACTGCCTGGTGGGACGGCAGATGATTCCTGAGGTCTCGCATGTGACCATCGGGAAAATCCTGGATCAGCATAAGGTGACCTATCAACGGACGCGCACCTGGAAGGAATCCAAGGACCCGGAGTTTGCCTCTAAAAAAAACGCATCAACCGACTCTACAAGCGGGCGCCGAAAGGCACGGTCGTAGTCTGCTTCGACGAACTGGGACCGGTCCAGATCAAGCCGCATGCCGGCGCTTCCTGGGCCCCGCAGAAGCGCCCGGTCCGGCATCGGGCAACCTACAGCCGCCACGGCGGCGTCAGCTATTTCTTCGGAGCCTATAACGTCCATGAGGACATCCTGTGGATGCATCACAAACCAAAGAAGCACGCATCGGTCGTACTCGATTTTCTCAAGGCCATTCGGCTGCGCTATCCCAAGGCGAAACGGATCTACGTCGTCATGGACAATCTGTCGACGCACAAGACACCGCCGATCCTGCAGTGGTGCAGACGAAACCAGGTCTCGCCGGTCTTCACCGCCACCAACGCGTCATGGATGAATCGGCTCGAATGTCACCTCACGGCAGCCCATTATTTCGTCATCAAAAACAGCGATCCCAACGATCATCGAGAAGTCGGCCAGCGCATCCAGGAGTACCTGAGATGGCGAAACAAGAACACGGACAACTCCAAGCTGACCAAAGTCCAAAACTCAATGCCGACTCTTTAACAGAGCACTAGTGAAACCAGGCAAGCCTAGCTCTTCTGGCAGCTGTCGCTTTGCGCCTTCCCCATGAACATCACCGAAAATCTTCAGGAACAGGCGGTATCAGCCGGTATACCGGGACTGTTCGGCCTCTCCTTCATCGATTCCGCCGGCCTGCCGACGGCGGCTGCACCCGACATCGCGCTCATGATCCTGGCGCAGACGCGACTGGAATCTCCGCAAATCATCGCCCTCCTCGCGGCGGCGACGATCGGATCGACGCTGGGTTGTGCTCTCTTGTATTACGTCGGATGCAAGGGTGGGGACGTGGCCTTGCGGAGATTCGATCCGAAGAGACGGGAGCGCGTCAAAGAGCGGATCGACCGCTACGGCTTCTGGGCGATCATCGCAGCCGTCATGGGCCCGCCGCCGGTTCCTACCAAGCTGTTCATTCTCTCAGCCGGCGTGTTCGGCATGCGCCTGCGGACGCTGGTGATCAGTGTGTTGCTCGGACGGACCGTGCGCTATGCCAGCGCCGCCTACCTGGGACTAACCTTTGGAGAGCGTGCATTGGAGATGATTCGGAGCTTCGTCCCGTGGAACTCGTAGGGCGCTCAGCCCGTACTACCCCCGCGTTTCGCACGATGCCGACTGCGTCTTTATCGCGAGATCCAAGCAGACGATCTCCACCATATTGCGGAGATACAGCCGCCCGTGCGCGAGACTGGGCGCCGTCCAGCACTGGTCGCTCAGCACCTGGGCGCTGGCCACCTCCACGTGAGCGGCGGGATTCGCCTCCGCGATGGCGAGCTTACCCGCGTCACCCAACACGATCAGATGGCCGTCCGCCATGATGAGCGTACCTTTCCCGTAGCCCCGGGTCTTCCATCGCTCATCGCCAGTCTCGGCATCAATGCACTTGAATATCGCATCGTCGAAGCCATAGATGGCTCCCTCGTGATACACCGATGTGCTGATGTGATTCTTCATCTCCTTGTTGAACCACACTTCGCTCACCCCGAGCCCGGTTTCGGCAAGCTCCATCTGCAACACTGCGCCCCCCATGCCGTAACCGGAGGAAATGAAGACGCGATCGGGGGCGATGAACACCGGCGTCGCCGGATGTTGGCCGAATTCGGTCGGTCATTCATAGCGCCAGTACAGCTGGCCGCTCGGCGATAATGACATGAGCGGCGACGCCGTGAACCCGAAGGCAGGCAGCTTTCTTCCAAACTCCGTGCGCAGATTGTGCTGCCAGATCGTGCGCCCGGAGGCGGCCTCCAGAGCCAGCAGCTCACCGTTCGCTCCCAGAGCGTAGACGCGGCCCCCGTCGACGGTGGGCGTACACCGCGGTCCGTTTCCGTATGTCTGCATGAACTTGGACCCGCTGCGGCTCTTCCAGACTTCACTGCCGTCGGCGGCGTTGAGACTCACTACGAATTCGCTCGATTCGGTGGCGTACATCGTGTACACCCGCGAACTCGCAATCGATAAACCGGAAAAGCCCTCCCCTATTGATCGCCTCCAGACCTCCTTCGGGCCGCGCCATTGCGGCCAGTCCTCCGTCAGATCGATGCTCGGATCGGCTCCCGAGCCCCCATTGCCGAGACTCCACGCCAATAGCGTGCACACTGTGAGGACTCTGTGGTGGAGATGACTCATTCGATTACCCTGGCGGCGGTGGAAGCCGTTCGGTGATCAGAATCGCTGGACTTCCGTCGCAGATGAATCGGTACGTTTTGTCGATAGTCAGGCGATCCTCCCCGGAACTTGCTGGCCCTTGCACCTGCTCGGTGCCGCACCACAGCAGCTCACCGTGTGTCTCCACCCGGCGACGGCGCAGAATCTGCCCTAATCCCATGTTCGATTCTTGCAGGTCCTGCCGCACCGCTTCGGGGAGTCGCTGTGCCACGATGAGCGCCTCCCCCTCGAGGTAGGGTGTACCGCTCCTGCCGCCCTTGAGGATGACCCGCCTCGAAATCACCTCCTGGCCTGCCCGTGCCTCGAGCCATGGGTCATCACTGTTCAGGCGTTGACTGCCCTGCCACAGCTGACTCACCTCGATCGGCTCCATCTTGTAGGCTTCGATGAACTGAGTGACGAGACCGACGACCACAAGGATCCCGCGCTCGAAGGGAGTCAGAGTTTCAACGTCGATATCGCCGAGGTGATCGGGGCGTCTGCTCTGCGCGATGAACAGGTCATCGAAGATGCGGCGTCCGAATTGGGTCGGATCCACGCCCTCGCTCACAGGGACCACTCGACGCTGAGGCGTGCACCGAACGGATCCGCCGGGATTGCGGATGTGGCTCCGAATCCTCGGGTCTCGAATTTCTCGCCCGTCAGATTGTCGACGTGCATCCGCACACTGACGGTCCCGAGCTCGTAGTGAAGAGCGGCGTTTGCGGTCAATGCCGATTCAAGCTGGAACAGATTGTCCTCGTCGATGTACTGGTCGCCCACGTATCGCAGACCGGCGCTGACGCTCAAGCCTCTCGCGACACCTAGCGATGACCACAGGTTCAAGATGTGCGTTGGCGCGAAGGCGGGTGTATTACCGGAGCGATCGATTATAGTGGTGTCCAACCCCGTGGCAGTCGGGACAAGAACCTCGTCCCTAAACTCTGTTAATTCGGCATCGGATAGGGCATAGGACAAGAGGGTGCTCAAGCTTGGCCCGAGCTGCGCGGCGACCTCGAGTTCGGCTCCCCTCGACCGCTGATCTCCCGTCTCCTTCAACACCCCCTTTTCCACCGAGATGGCGATGTTGTCCTTCTTCAATTCGTAGAAAGCCAGCGAGCCGAGTACTTTCCCCTGCGCGAACTTGCCTTTCACTCCGACCTCGAGTTGCCTGCTCTCCTCCGCCTTTCGATCTCCCACCACCAGACTCGACGGTGGCGCGAATGCCTGACTCATATTGCCGTACAGGGAAAGATCGGCCGTTGGCCTGAACGCCAATCCGAGCATCGGACTGAGCTTGTTGTAGGTCCTGTCGGTGGCGGTGATGCCGTCTTCGTAGTCGATTGCGTCGAATCTCGCACCGACAAACGCCTCGTAGCGTTCGCCGAAATCGATCTGATCGACGAAGTACGGCGCAATGACCACACTGCGGGCGTCCGCGGCGGTGGATTGATTCGGTATTATAAACAGCGGGCGAACGGCGCTTTCGACTGGAGACAACAGAGCGATGTTCGGCAACCCCGCCACGTCGAGGGTGAACTCGTCGCTCAAACGAGCGACCTCGATCCCTGCGAGCAGGGTGTGGCGCAGAGACCCAGTGCTTCTGGACATCACGGCTTCCAGTTGGTTACCGATGAATCTCTGATGGTCATCCAGCACCAGGAGCGAACGATAAAGATCCTGCGACCCCTCCGTGTTCGGAAACACGCCGTTAAAAATGGTGCCGCTCGAAGGCCAGTCGAAATCGGTGTAGTAGAAGCGATCCCTCAGACTGATATCATCAGTCAGTTGCCGGTCGAAACTCAGCTGCAGCCGGTATGTCTCCAGGTCAGAGTCGTCGAAGGGAGATTGGTAGGACCGTTTCCTCGGCACAGCGATCAGTGAGTCGCCCACGACTGGCAATCCCGAATCGCTCTTGAAACTCGCCTTCACGTACTCCAGCTGCACCCTGAGCGTGCTCCGCTCGTCAATCCTCCAGGCGACGGCCGGATTTATCGCCCACGTCGAATTGTCCTTGTCGTCCCGGTAGTTGTCCGAGCCCTGAAGCAGCCCGTTCAACCGGAATGCGACAGTCTCTTTCTCATTCTTCGCACCGATGTCGGCAGTTGCTCGATAGGTGCCAAAACTGCCGACCGATCCCCCTATCCGCGCGAAATTCTCGAATACCGGCTGCTTGCGAACGAGATTGACCGTCCCCGACAGAGGATTGCCGCCGTACAGAAACGCACCCGGCCCCTTGAGGACCTCCACGCTCTCGATGTTGTACAGGTTGTAAAAGGAAACCTCGGGTTCGGGGATGCCGTCGGTCAGCACCAGTCCGCTTGTCAGCGAGTCGAATCCGCGGATAACGAAATAGTCGAAGACGCCGAATCCAGTTTGAACATTGATACCGCTGGCGTTCGCCAGCGCGTCGCCGAGGATGACGCTGCCCTGCTCCTCTATGGTGGCCCGACCCACCGCGCTGATGCTGGCCGGCACCGACGTGATCGCCACCGGCAATCTGGTCGCGATGGAGCTCGACTCGGAAATGAACAGTCTGCTCCCGGTGACGACTATCTCTTCTGCCTCGTAGGTGGGCCGTCCGCTGGCCTCATCCTCTTCGTCGGCACCTTTCCCATCGACGCCGATCGGGATGAGGAAGGAGAGCGCTGCTAATGTTGCCAATCTCGATATGCTGCTCACGATGTTCCCCCCAGCTTTTCAATGGTGACCCGCCGACCGCGCCGGAACGCCTCTTCGGCGGCGAGACTTATGCGAACGGCGTCCAGGGCCTTGGCCACGTCGGCGCGCCACCCCGACTCCTCGCCGGCAACCTCCCGCAGAAACTGCTCCTCGATCGAGTCCGAAGGCCCTTCAGGTAGCTCGAGCTCTTCCACGCTCTGTGGCGTTGACCGTGACCACTGCCCGCCCTCTCGCAGCAGGGAACCCTCTGTCAGCACCAGCCGCTGATACTCCTCTGCCGCGTTGATGGCCACTCCGCCTGCCCAGGTCCACGTTGCGCAGCCGCCATTCCCGAATCCGGCGGTCATCGTGTTCACGAAGCTGTCGTAGCGGCCGTCGGCGCCCAACCCGACATAGTCGGCATATCCTTCGACCCAGACGGCGGCGCCGAAGATGTCGACGAGGGGATAGACGTGGTAGATGAAGAACAGGGCCGGCGGGCCGGAGGCATTCAGATTGAACAGCACCTCGGGACGTGAGCCCCGTCCGGGAGTCAGGCGCACGTAGATCGCCACGAGCAGGTCACCGAGCGAGTCAGCGGCTTGCTTGAGTGCGACGTGCCGCGGCGAAAATGCTTCGTTGTGCGCGACCCGCAGCACACATCCGGATTGCTGCCCTGCAACGTCGACCAGCTGCTGCGCCTCGCCTGCCTGCCGTGCCAGTGGGTACTCCATAAACACGTGCTTCCCCGCCTCCAGCGCGGCGCGCGCGATGACGGCGTGACTGTCGTTGCTCGTGCAGATGGCGACGGCCTCCAGGTCCTGGCGCGACACAAGCGATTGCCAGTCATCGAGTAGCTCGACGCCGTGCTCCGAGGCCAGCTCTTCGCCGGTAGCTCGATTGCGAGCCGCGATTGCTTCCAGCTCGCACCCCTCGAGACTGGAGAACGTCGCCGCCCGCGATCGCGCCATCCCTCCGGAGCCGACAATGCCGATGCGAATTCTCTTCGCCATGGCAGCGAAAATAGCTCGGGTATGAATTGCGGACAATCGGATGGGCGCGGTTAAATTTCTCCCCGGTGACACCAAATCGCCGCTCAGGTGTTTAATTCGTATAGTCCGTGCGCTGACGCATCAAATAGCAGCCAGTCAGTTGATATAGATCAATTGATCCAATGGAGATACTCATGAGCCCACGCTACGACACGCCTCGCGCCGCTGCCATCGTCGTCTCCTCGGCGCTCGCGCTCGCGGCGGCGAGCCCCTCCTGGGCCTGCGGCGGTTTCTTCTGCTCCTCCTTTCCGATGAACCAGGTGAGCGAGCAAATCCTCTTCGTCGCCAACGGCGAGACGGTGACCACTCACGTCCAGATCCAGTATACCGGAACGGCTGCCGACTTCGCCTGGGTCCTCCCGGTCCCCGCCGTGCCGAAGCTGGGGGTCAGCCACAACGAGCTCTTTCGTCAGCTCCAGTTCGCCACCCAGCCCTTCTTCGTCCTCGACTGGCGTGAGGATCCCGATTGCGGCTTCGGCCCGCCCGTATTCGCCACCGCCGAGGCGGCCGACGACGCGACCAGGCGCGATGTGGATGTCGTTTCTCAAGGACGGGTCGGCCCCTACCAGACCGCCGTCATCGCTTCCGAGGATGCCGGCGCCATCGTCGAATGGCTGGAGGAAAACGGCTACGAGCTCGGTGACCTGGGCGTCGAGCTGCTGATGCCGTACGTGGAGAGCGACTTTCTCTTTCTGGCCCTGAAGCTGGCTCCCGACCGCGACGTGGGCGATCTCCAGCCCATCGCGCTCGAGTACCCCTCAGTGGAGCCGATGATCCCGATCCAGCTGACAGCGGTGGCCACCCAGCCGGACCTGGGTGTCCTCGTCTGGATTCTCGGTGAAGAGAGGGCGAAGAACTATCTCCAGAGCTAGGGTCAAATGGTGTGTAAACGACTCAGGCGGCGATCTTCTTCCTTTGCGCGATGGGTGATCCGTTTTCGTAGCACTCCCCGGCGTAGACGTCAGCCATGAGATGCGGTGCATTGAGTCGCCGGAATCGTTTCTCGGCCACCATCAGTACCCGCCAAATGAGGGCGGTGGCATTGGCCACCTTCCTGTATCGTTTGGCCGCATTGGTTCGCAACCGTACCGAAGCGAAGGGACTTTCGACGACGTTGGTGGTGCGCAGGTGTTGCCAGTGGGCCTCGGGAAAGTCGTAGAATGTCACCATACGGTCCCAATCGCGCTCAAGGATATCGACGGCGTCTGGACACTCGCGGCGAAACCGTTTGGCGAATTGATCGCGACGTTTCGTCGCTTCCTGACGGGTCGGCGCGTACGGGATCTGTGTCAGCAGGTGCCGCCCTTCGACCTGCACGCGTTTTGGCAGCTTATCCAGCACGTTCAGGATGCGGTGATTCCAGCATCGCTGTTCAGCCGTCTCCGGCCAGACCTCTGCCAGGGCCGCCCAGATACCCAGGTGCCCATCCGCCACCAACAACTTCGCCACGCTCAGTCCGCGGTCACGCAGATCGCGCAGTACGCCCGCCCACGACTCTGTCGATTCGCGATAGCCCGGGACAATCGTCAGGACTTCTTTGCGCCCATCGCTCATCGCGCCGATGACCACCAGGAGAGCGGCTTTTTGCTTCTCGAGACCGGCTTTGACGTAGATCCCGTCCGCCCAGGCGTAGACGAGCTCGCGGTCATCCAGTCGTCGGCTGCGCCAGGCGTTGTATTCGACGATCCACTTCTCACGCAAACGAGCGATCGAGGACGCCGACAAAGGCGCTCCCTTGCCCAGCAGGCCGCGCAGCGCCAGCTCGAAGTCGCCCTGAGACAAACCGTGCAGGTAAAGCTCTGGCAGCAGCTGACCTATTTCTTGGGTGCGCCGGGCGAACAGCGGCAGTACCGCACTCTCAAATCGCTCTTCCAGACCCCGCACCCGAGGGCGTTTCACCTCGATCGTGCCCGAGGTCAAGGACAGTCGCCGCCGCTTCCCGTACCCATTGCGGTAGCCGCCGGCTGCGTCCAACGGTGCCTGTCGCTCGTACCGTGACCGTCCCAGCGCATGGGTGACTTCTTCATCCAGAACCGACTGCATCAGCGACTGAATCTGCGAGCGTGTCCACTCTTCCAGCGTTTCGAACGTGGGCATGGACATTTCCGTCGTGCTCGGCTTAGGTTGTGCCATGGCGATTCTCCTCTTCCTGCCGGGATAGCCCCGGCGTTTGTGATGGCTAATTACAAAGGAAGGGTAGGATCGCCGTCTGTCTATTTCCACACCTTCTGATTATAGCTCCTATCTCCACGTCCACATCAACGAGGCCGTCATCGACTGGTTCAATTTCGGCCTCAACTACCCCGACGTGGTCACTCGCGCTGCGGACGAGGCCGGCGGCCAGGCCTTCGTCACCGATTACGCCGGCGCCAGCTCCATCATGAAAGCGCGCCTTCTACTGGGAAGACCGCTTCGATCTCGATGCCCTCGGCCGGCAGGAGCATCCCGTCGATGTCATCGACGAGCTCCTGTTTCAGGGATTCCCCAGAGACGGGCAGATGCAGGCCCTGCTGCGGCGGCGCATACCGATGCCCGGCGGTCCGTGCTCGAGGAGGGAGTGCTGGAGGTGGTGTTCCGCGGCGACAGAGAGGACTACGATGAGGCCGCCGAGGAGGGCCGGCTGCTCGCCATTGCCGAGCAATCCTTTTACAACAACATGCGCGCCTACGACGACTACCTCGAGGGCCTCGTCTTCGACCTCGATGGGCTCATCGGAGATCTGGACGCCGTTGTCGTTACGCCCCTCCGCGAGTCCCAGAAGCTCTTCGATCGACATCCCTACTCTTCGATCGACATCCCTACATGACGCGACTTTACACGACCCTGTCCGCCGAGGAGATGACGATCGATCCGGCATTCTCATTCAACCCGGACCTCCCCGAGGTGTCCAATCTGCGCCGGGCGGACGCGCACTTCGAGTGCATCGATTTCGACCCCGAGAACCCCGATTATGAAAAGCTCATCCTCGTCGTCACTCTCGCCGATGGCCGCGAGATTCGCTCCCGCCCCTTCGCCGAACTGCCGCCCCCGGACGACCGCATCCTGCCCGCCGCCGCCGTCATTGAACGTCTTGATGAGTCGGGGCCGCCGGTCGTGCTGCAGCGCATGACGGCTGTTGAGGAGGGCTGGGAGGTCGGGACGCTGCCGGGGGATTTCGTTTTGTGGCCGAACCGGCCCAACCCCTTCAACGCCGCCACCATCATCTCTTTTCACGTGCCCACCGGGCTCGAAGACGCATCACTGTCCATCTACAACCTGCTCGGTCAGCCGGTGCGAACCTCATTGCTGCGGCCGGGAAGCGCCGGATATGGCGAAGTCGGCTGGGACAGCCTCGACGACGTCGGCAGGGAGATGGGCAGCGGGGTCTACGTCGCCCGGCTCGAAGGTCGAACCGGCAGTCTGTCTCGCAAGCTCCTGCTTCTGAGGTAGGAGCCCCGATCGCGTTTACGCCGCTCGATACCCCGCGAATCCAGACGGCAGGTGCACTACTGGAATCTTCGCCGGACGCGCCTCTTCTATCTCCAGGAGCCTGCGGACCCTCTCTTCGGTCGGCGGGTGACTGCGCATCAGCCTGGGACCCCTCTCCGCCTCTGACGTGTATATGAAGCGGAATCGCCGCAGCCATCCCGTCAAGTAACGACTGTATTCCTGCAGTTTAAAGAGGGCTGATGCGAGGCCGCGTGGATCGCCCGTCATTCGAGCTGCGTCCCGGTCAGCGAGTCGCTCCCTCGTCCTCATCAGGCCCGCCTGCAGCATTGCCGCCCCGGTGGGTGCTCCGGCGACAAGCGCCAGCAATGGCAACAATTGCACGAGGGCCGTGCCCTCCAGAGCCGCTCCGCCTGCAATCAACGTCAGCAGCAAGAGCAGAGAGAATCCCCGACTCAGCACCGTAATCACCTGGACGAAGATCCCGGAGGTGAGGCTCAGGCTGCTGTCCCGATTCTTCAGATGGGCGAATTCGTGAGCCAGCACTCCGCGCATCTCGCGCCGGTCCAGAATGTTCAACAGCGCCGAGCTGACTGCTACCACGGCTCTCCCCTTACGCGCGCCGATTGCGAAGGCGTTGGCCATCTGCGACCGATACGTCATGAGCCGTGGAACCTCGACTTGCGCCCGTCGCGCCAGCTCCTCGGCGATTCCGTGCAGCTGCGGCGCCTCCCGGCGCCCGATGGGGCGGGCCCGGTGGATCCACAGAATCAGGTCCCGGGCCCTGTCGACAGTGGCCAGATTCAGCAATACGGCGAACCCGAGAACGAGAGCGGCGCTGATCCAGCCGAAGAGAGCCAGGTTCAGAAACGCGAACAGCAGCGCCAGGCCGGCCAGCAGGGCGACTGATTTTACTTTGTACATGAAATCGGATCTCCGGTTTCGGCATTGGGTCGATTCTGCGAGCCTGACTATCGCAAATGCCGTACCTCGTGAGATACTATCTCCTAATTAATTGATGATAAACCAGTTGTAACCTATTTCCAGACAGCGAGAATCTGCAAGGACAGGCGGACAACTGCCATTATGGCAGTCTGACGACGCTCGGGGAGGTTACGCTGCCCCGCCAGGTGTCTCGGCGGAGAGCTCGTCGAGGAGGCGGTCCCGGATTCCCTCGAGCAACTCGTAGTTGACGATCTTCTGACCTTTGTGATCCGAGACGTAGAAGGAATCGGTTGCGAGGTTGGCCACCGTGTTGATGATCGCCATGTGGATGTCCAGACCCATTCCTCCGAGAACGCTCGTGATCTTGAAGAGCAACCCCGCGTCGTCATTCACCTTCGTGTCGATGACGGTGTAGCGATCCGATACTTGATTTTCGAAAGCGATGCGCGGCGCCCTGACCGGCATGTGCCGGCGACGGCGACTCCAGTGGATGCTGTAGCTCTCGAAGAGCTGCTCGACGCGCCGCTCTCCGGTTATGACCTGGTCCAGCATGTCCGCGATCCGCTTCCTCTTGCTGTCCGGCAGGCAGGGACTGCCGTCCACATTCGCCACCTGGAATATATCGAGCACGACATCGTCCGATCGCGTGTTCACATCGGCCCGGAGGATGTCGACATCGTTGACGGCGAGGACCCCGCAAATCTTGGCGAGCAACTGCTCCTGGTCGCGCGTGCACACGATCAGCCGGGTGTGGTCGTCGTGCTCGACGAAGTCAACCGCCACGGCCGTATATGCGGCGCGCTCGATGAGACTCATGTGGCGTCCGATCTCGGCGCGCTCGTGTGCCACCAGATATCTGGCCGAGAGCTGCTCCACGTGCTCTTCGAAGGCCGCCACCTGTAACGGCGGCGATCCATTCATCTCCCGCAGATGCTTCTCGAGTAGCTGCCTGGCCGTCTGCCTCTCCTCCAGCGTTTTGAGACCGGACTGGAGCTGTTCGTTCGTCTTGTGGTATAACTCCAGCAGCAGAGCACCGTGCCAATCGGTCCAGGCGCCCTCCGCAACCGCCCGCAAGTCGGCATAGGACATGAGGTAGAGCGCCCGCAGCCAGTCCGCAGTCGCAAATAGCGATGCGAAATTGGCGATCATCCCATAGTCGTCCAGGTCGCGATTTTGCGACCGGATCACCATCTCCTGGTGATTCTTGACCAGAAAGAGGACGAAGCGGGCGTCGTCGTCTGGCAGGTCGAGGCGCGACAGGGTCTGCTGCGCCAGCTCTACACCAAGACTGATATGCTCTTCGCGTTTCGACTTGCCGATATCGTGGAGCAGGATACCCAGAATCAGCAGGTCCTGCCGCTCGAGCTCATCGTAGGCCGTTGCCAGCGCTCCGCCGGTCGACGCTTCGCGCAGCGAGGTCAGGTTCTCTAACGCCACGAGGGTATGCTCGTCGACGGTGTACTGGTGGTACACATCGAACTGGACCAGACATGTGAGGGCGCCGAACTCCGGGATATAAGCGCCGAGCACGCCAAGTTCGTGCATCGCTCTGAGCGTATCTGCCACCCGCCTGCGGCGGCGCAGTATGCTCATGAAAATATCCCGCGCCTCTGGATTGCGCCGCATGCCGTCGTCGATCAGATCGAGCGATTGCCTCACGCTACGCTGGGCCTGCTCGCTGAGCTGCAGTCTCTTCGCCCGGGCGAGGGAGAAAATCCGCAGCAGTCGCAGGCGATCCTCCTCGAAGTAGGGCTCACCGTGTGGCAGAAGAATCTCCCCGTCGACGGCGACGACGCCTTCCTCGATCAGTATTCGGCGCCCCCTTCGACGCGACGACAGCGTCAGATACTTGAAACCCAGCTCGACGGAGTGGTAGATCGCACGTGCGTGGAGGTAGTACTGCTGCATGAACTGCTCGACGGCCAGCTCCAGCCCGCGGTCAGCTCCAACGCGATCCGCAAGGCCGACACGATTCTGTTGTGACGCCAGTGGGCCCTGCCGGTCATCATTCGAATCGTCGGTGTCTGCCGAATCAGCCGACACGGGCCGATCTGCGTATCCGAGATTGCCGGCGATCGTCGGTTGCGCCTCGTGCTCGAGCCGGTCGTGCTTTCGGCCGGCGGTGAAGTGGAGCTCGTGCCTCACCCGCCAGAGAAAGTCGCGCCCCCGCTCCAGCGCCAGCACTTCTCCCCGCTCCAGATACTCGCCCATTGCGAAGTCGAAATCATCACGCCCCGCTCGCGCCTTTAGGGCCCATTCCAAGAGATGAATCTCCCTGAGCGCACCCGGACTGTCCTTGACGTTGGGTTCGAGCAGATGAACCGACCCACTGCCGCCGGTTCGGTCCTGGCGCAGCGTTTGCAGTTTTTTAACGGTGCCTTTGGGGACGCTTCGCGACAGACGTTTGTGGAATTTCTGGAACAGCGCTTCATCGCCGGCGAGGAACCGGCAGTCCATCATCGCTGTGCAGGACTCCAGATCCTGGCGCGCCATCTTGACCGATTCTGAAATCGTTCGACTGCTGTGGCCGAGGTCGAATCCCAGGTCCCACAGCGGGTGGAGCACTCCGGCGATGAACGATGGGATCTTGTCCTTTTCCCTGTCGAACAGGAACAACAAATCGACGTCGGAGTGAGGCGACATCTCCCGGCGGCCGTATCCACCGAGGGCGACGAGCACGTGCGAGCCCCCGCTATGTGCTGTTAGTGCCTCTCGATACGAGTCGAGGACGATCGCGTCAGCAGTGTCGGCTATGGCTCGGGCAATGGCGATGCCGCTGGCTTTGCCGCGGTGCTCAGCCTCGAGGACGGCGAGGCGAGCACTCCAGAACGCCTGCCGTGCTTTCGTGATTGAGGCGCCTTTTCTTTGAGTGAGGGCGGCGGCGAGGGCGTCGGCAGCAGATGTCATGGCTCGGTACTTGCCTGGGCTCTATGAGAGTAGAAAAAAGTTGGACAGTAGTTGTCCTCTTGACAATAGTCAAATTGGCTTGAATATTGCGACGAAACGCACGGAATGTAACGCTTTGCGACGGTCGGGCACCGTGCGTTGAAGGGAATTCGTCATTGGGAGACAACTCCGAGACGACACACACCGAATCAGCCCTGGTCGTGGGCGTCTCTCTTCCGGGCATCCCGGCCTGGGAGGCACGTGATTCGCTCGACGAGTTGGCGCGCCTCGCGGATACGGCGACACTCGATGTCGCCGAGACGGTTGTCCAGGCGCGCAAACGGATCGATCCCAGGTTGTATATCGGCAAGGGCAAGGCCTCCGAGCTCAAGGAGCTGGCGCAGAAGCACGGCGTCGACCTCATCATCTTCGACAACGACCTGTCGCCGGCCCAGATGCGCAATCTGGAAGAGGCGACAGACGTGCGCATTCTCGACCGCAGCGGTTTGATCCTCGACATCTTCGCTCTCCACGCCAGGACCAAGACGGCGCAGGTGCAGGTCGAGATGGCGCAGCTCAACTACCTTCTTCCCCGCCTCACACGACAGTGGACGCACCTTTCGCGCCAGGCTGGAGGCGGCGCCATTCGCGGCATGGGGGCCGCCGGCGTACGCGGTCCCGGCGAAACTCAGCTGGAGACTGACCGGCGGCTCATCCGCGGTCGCATCGGAGCCCTCAAGCGCGAGCTTCGGCGCATCGATTCTCAGATGAGGACGAGCCGCAAGGGCAGGGCCGATCAGTTTCGCGTCGCCCTCGTCGGCTATACGAACGCCGGCAAATCGACGCTCATGCGCGCCATGTCCGGCGCCGACGTTCTCGTCCAGGATCGTCTTTTCGCCACCCTCGACTCCACCACGCGAGCCGTGGAGCTGACGCCCCATAGAAAAGTTCTTCTCTCCGACACTGTGGGATTCATAAAGAGATTGCCCCATCACCTTTTCGCCTCCTTTCGCGCCACCTTGCAGGAGACGGCAGAGGCCGATCTGCTCCTTCATGTTGTCGACATGAGTCATCCGCACTTCGAATTGCAGATCGACACCGTGACGGAAGTTCTGTCTGAGCTGGATGTGCAAGACAAGCCGATGATTCTTGTCTACAACAAGATCGATCAGGTCGCGAGCGGCGACGAAGAGCTCCAGGTGAAGGCCTTCGCCGATCAGGCGGGGAAGGTGGCGGTGTCAGCCCTCACCGGTGTCGGGCTGGAAACGCTGAAAGAGAAGATTCTCTACTACTGTCACGAGGGTGATGTCACTCTCGAGCTTCAGATTCCCCAGAGTCAGGGCCGCCTGCTCTCGCAGCTCCACGAGCAGGGAGAGATTCTGGAGACGTCCTACGACAACAAAGATGTGAGGCTGCGCGTCCGGCTCGACCGCAGCCGGGCCGAGCGTCTCAATCTGGAACGATTCGCGTTGACGTAGAGGCAGAAAAAAGTCGTCACCGCTCCAGCTTCCCCTCTTCCACAGCGCGCCCGATCATCTCTTTCGCGTAGTCCCACAGTGCCGGCGCGCCCTGGGCGATGTGCCGGTTGCGGGCGATCACCCGCTTCTCCCGCACGCCGTTTCGCCTCCAGGTCGCGCCGCCTGAGTGGTAGTTCAGCAGCAGCGGCTGAAGTCTGTCGAGGGCGTTGGCGTAGCGCGACTCTGGCGTCTTCCTGTGTTCAAACTCCTCCCACAGGGCCCGAAATTCCCCTGCTTGATCGACGGAAGCAGGTTAAAAGTTCGCTCCGCCGCCTGGCGCTCTCGTTCCTGTCTGTCTGACTGTCCCGCCTCGTCGTAGGCGAACGTGTCACCGGCATCGATCTCTACCAGATCGTGTATGAGCAGCATCTTCAACACTTTCAAAACGTCGAGACCGCGAGTTCAACCCAGTCAACGCAACACCTTCGTCAACGCAACACCTTCATTGAAGCGTTTGCGGGTGAAACGAACCCC
>CBDBIJ010000086.1:0-38803 GCA_965205655.1 Candidatus Latescibacterota bacterium | reverse complement strand
AGTGACGGTGGGCGGAGGGCTCATTGAGCTTCTCGGCGCGGCATTTTTCGTGGACGAGAACGCCAAGCTCGTGTCAGGCAGGGAGGCGATCACGCTGTCACAGCTCGAAACTGCTCTCGACGACTCAGAGTCCGGTGTCCTGGAAGCCCGCATGGAAGTTCGTCCGCACGGACAGGGGGAGGAACTGCCAGTCGTGACCGGTCTGGTGATCGTTCCAAAGCCGGGTGAGGTGACAATCCGTGGCGGAGCCACACGCGAGGACCGAGTCGTGGAAGAGGACATCAAAATCCTCGACATCTCGCCGGCCGACGGGAGACGGGTGTCGGCTTCATCAATGACGACGGCAATCTTCAAGCGACAATTCGCATGAAAGTGGACGTCGACGTCCGCCGGCTGGTGTTGAGCAGCGCCTTTCTGTTCGAGCTGTTCCCGCCGCCAGTCAGACACGGCAAGTTGGAGGTGGGAGCACAACTCTATCGCCATCGAGGTGATCCTGGAGGAGAACACGCCGTATGAACTGGTCGCGGCTCTCCCGGGTGTGGGACACTTCCATACCGTGTTTACGACGGCAAGCGAATTGTTCACAACGAGTATATCCGGTTCAGTAAGCGCCGATCTCGACATCGACGCCGTATCTGTCGACAGGTCGTTCATCATCATCACGGCCGAGCCGCCGCTCGATCTCCTCGACCCGGAGAGACCGAACGACGTCGGGCCGCTGTTGAAGGCGGCGAAATCCGTAGTGCCGATGGGCCGAACCTACGAGGCCACGGGGCTGCCGAACGGGACCTACTATCCGTACGCCCATGTTCTCGTTGAGGTGGGACGGGATCACTTCATAGTCAACGGTTTCGTCGACGTCGATGAAGACAACATACCGGACGGTGTGGAGATCAGCGATGCCAACCCCAATCCGACAGCGGACATCATCGTCCAGCTGCCCGATCCATTCCTCGTTCTGGAAACCTCGCCGGCGAGTCGCGCCACGGGTGTCGGGGGCGGCGAGACAACGATCGCCGTCACCTTCAACAGGGCGATAGGCGAGGCCGCGAGCGACGCGATCGCCATACACCCCGAACCCGTCAGCCACGGGGACGTGGAAGTTAATAACGCCACGGCGAGGATCGTTGCCGTGCTAGAGGACGGCACCATCTACGGCGTCGTCGTGGACGGGGTCGAAGACTCCCAGGGCGAGCCCCTGGCCAGCGCCTACAAGTTCGCCTTCGCCACCGGTGACATTGCGACCGGATCGATCACCGGCAGGTTGTTTCTCCCCCGCGATCTGCCGGTGCAGCAGCGCGTGATCGAGAAAGCGGCGGTCGTGCAACTGTTCCGAATCGTGGAGGGCGCACCGCAAGAGCGGCCGTCGCGGACGTTTCCGACCCGCAGCGGGGAGTTCGTCATAGAGAATATTCCAGATGGTGAGTACGCCATCGCCGGTTTCGTCGAGGTTGGAATCCCCAAGGGGCAGCGACCGGGCCGGGCGAACGCCGCAACAGACCGCAGAGGGCCCAACGTTTCAGCTGAACTGGCAGACCGCGTCAACGAAGGCGGTTTCGACAAGGACGAGGCGCACAGGCGGTTCGAGCACCGCGCGGTACCAGCCGGTTACGACCACATCGAGTTCTTCGGATACTACGACGCCGATGAGGACGGAAAGCCAGACATAATCACGATTGCCGACGGCAACGCGATGGAGGGTGCGGATATCTTTCTGCGTCCGCTGAAGCGGCGGAGGGACGAAGTGCTCAGCGTCGTCGCCCATTCGCCGGAAAAGGGCACCACAGTGGAGACGGCGACGGAATTGAGCCTGACCTTCAGCGCGCCGTTGTTCACCAGGGGCCGGCACGTCGCGGTGGACGCCGTACTCGTGCCGAGACCCCAATCGGGCGCACTCTCCCTGAACTTCGAGTTGAGCGATGACGCCAAGACGATCACCTGGCCAGTGACACTGAGCGAAAACAAACGCTACCGTCTCATCGTCGCTTTCGCCGAAGGTGTCGGTGGAAAAATACTGGTCGATCCCTTCGAGCTCGGCCTCAACACGAAGGTCGAAACGGAGGAAGATGAGGAGGGAGAAGGATACGGCAATGTGTCCGGCACCGTGACGCTCAGTGAGGGAATAATCGACGACGCTGAGGTGGTCCTCCACACTAGAGCGCGAGGGCCGCGGAAGCAGATCGACGTGGTCGGCGTGGCAACGGTTGACGTGGAGACGGGAGCCTACCTCATCGAGGACGTGCATGAGGGTGAGTATCGGTTGTACATGAAGATGCTGACGGCCGACGGAGAGGAGTTGTACCGGTTCCACGACGGCAATGGGGATGGCGAGCCCGATCCCGTCACGGTTGCAGACGGTGTGACGACGTCGGGAATCGACATCGCCGTGCAGGTGGTGACGATCGATGCCGACGAGGTCGCCCTGACCGCCGAGGCGGACAGCAATCGAACGGTGTCGCTCGATCTGAATACCGAAGCCGGCAACAATCGCCGCAACGCCGTGAGCGATTTGAGTTCCGGTGACAATCTGGCCGTGGCCATCTACTATCAGGATGTCAAAGATGTGACCGGATTCGCCTTCACTCTGTCGTACGATCCGACGCAGCTCGAGTTTCTCTTCGTGGTTCCGAGCACGCCGGACGAGAAGAATTTCCTGGTGCAGAATGGCGGTACTACCGTGTTCCTGCCGGCGCAGCTTGGTGAAAAGACCGTTCTATATGGCGGCGCTATTCTCGGCGCCACGAGCGAGACTGCCAGCGCCGGCGACGGCCTCCTCGGGGTCGCTCACTTCACAGTACTGGACGATTTCGACGGAACCGTCTTCAGCGTGGTTGAGACAATCTTCAAAGGTCTGAACTATAGCCATACGATTACGATCCCGGTTTCTGCGGCCGCGCTGCCAAGTCTCGAGCTCCTACAGCAGCAGAAAGGACCGGTCTCCTTCGATTTCGACGAATCCGCGCAGGATCAAGCACAGCTCAACCGCGGCTTCATCGATCCGGGCACCGAGTTCACCGTGGCGGTCTATCTCAACGGCATCACCGACCTGTCCGGTGTGACCGATCTGTCCAACTACGGGGTGACGGTACAGTACGAGCCGGACCAGGTGACCTACGTCGGCTTTACGAGTTTGAGCGCGCAGGAGACGAATTTCCTGGTTTCCGGCGGTGGCACGGTCATGTCGCTGCCGCCGCTTCAAGGTGCGGCGTCGGTGGAATTCGGCAGCGCCATCCTGGGAGCGGATGCGAACAACGCGCCGGACGGCCAGGGGCTGATCGGAGTACTTACGTTCGAGGCCAATGAAGGCTTCACCCAGAGCGATCTCATCATCACCGAGTACTCGCTCAACACCGTCGGCGGCGAACAGCAGACCTTCGCCACGACCATCATCGGCCGGGTGGCCGCCGGCGAGGTGGACCTGAGCATTCCGGCGGGAGAGATCACCCAGGTCGAAATCACCGGCGTCGCGGGTGATGCTGACTTCAGCGGCGACGGCAAGGTCGATCTCCAGGACTTCTTCGCACTCGCGGACAACTTCGGAGCGGAGGCCCTTGATAACCTCTCGGTGTACGACCTCGATCTAGATGGCCTTATCGGGTTCGGAGACTTCTTCAAGTTCGCAGACGCCTACACAGCGGGGAAAGCCGTCGCTCCGACCGCAACGGACTGGGTCGGCGAGCTCGAGCTGCTGACGGCAGTCGACGATTCCGGTATGAATGTCACCGCGCTCCCGCAGACGGACCTGAGGTTCGACCGCTACGGAGTTGCTCTCCGTTTCGACCCCAGGGTTATGCGCCTGGCGTCCACGGCCAGCGATGAGGGCGTGCTGGCAATCGAGCTCGGACCGGGCGAACTCCTGGTGTCGGCGACCCCGCCTGGGGTCCTACCGGATGGGAGCCAGCTGCAGTTCGAATGGATTGACGCGAGCGGTCCGCCGCTGGCGACCGAGATCACACTCGCGGTGGAGAGGGCCGCCGTTCGCGCTGAGGATCGCGAGATCTACGACCTGCGACCCTCAACGATTCGGGCGGTCCTACCCACGGCGTTCCGGCTCGATCAGAATTATCCGAATCCCTTCAACCCGGCGACGACCATCTACTATCAGCTGCCGGTGGCTGGCGCGGTGCGACTCGAGATCTTCGACGTGCTCGGCCAGAGAGCGCGGACGCTGGTCAATGAGGTGAGGCCAGCCGGCGCTTATTCGATCTCGTGGCGCGGCCGGGACGACGGCGGCCACAGCGTCGCTTCGGGCATCTACTTCTACCGGCTCGAGGCCGGCACCTTCACAAACGTCAGGAAGCTCATGCTACTGAAGTAAGCTCGAGGATCCGCGCATTCGATCGACGTGGCCGGTGCCTTCGGGCGCCGGCCATTGTCGTTGTGTTGTAGATATTGGCAGCGCCGGTCGCGAGTCCACTCCGTTTTCGTTATCTTTAACTCTCCAAGCAAGTTACGCGGTTTTACTCCGGTGTTATTTCGGACTGACTGATGGCGCGCACGTCGCAAATGACCCAGGTGGGGAAGCACAAGCTGGAGATCTCCAACCTGGACAAGGTGCTGTGGCCCGAGGACGGCATCGTCAAAGCGGAGCTGATCGAGTATTACCTCAAGATCGCGCCGACCATTCTCACTCACATCAAGGGGCGACCGCTGTCATTCGTGCGCTTTCCCGACGGCATTTACGAGGAGAGCTTCTTTCAGAAGAATCGGCCGGAGTGGGCCCCCCAGTGGCTCGACCACGAGCTTGTTGGCAGTGGTGACGACAAGCTCGACTACGTGCTCGCGAAAGACGAGGCCCACATGGTATGGATCGCCAATCACGCCTGCCTCGAACTCCACCAGATCCACGCTCGGCGGCCGCGCCTCGACAAGCCCGACTACATGGTGTTCGACCTCGACCCGCCGGAGGGATACCACTTTCCGGATGTCGTTACCATGGCCTTGGAGCTGAAGGAGCACGTCGAGTCCTTCGGCTATCACCCCTTCGCGAAGACGACGGGTCGCAAAGGCATCCATCTCGTGGCTCCGGTCGAGCCCAAGTGGACGTTCGACGAGGTGTTCGAGGCTGCAAAGGGCATGGCCCAGCCTTTCGTGCGTTCACACCGAGATTCGGCGACGTTGGCGATCAAGAAGGATGCGCGACAGGGGAAGGTGCTCGTCGACGTCTTCCGCAATCGACCGGCGCAGACCATCGTGGCACCGTATAGCGTGCGCGGATCGAAGGGCGCACCCGTGTCGATGCCGCTCTCCTGGGACGATCTCGAATCGATCGAGGATCCAGCACAATTCAACCTGCGCAGCGTCGTCGACCAGGTGGTGCGGGAGGGAGATGCGTGGGAGGCCATCGGCGCGTACTCGGCAAAGCTTCACACCGACAAGAGCGCGCCGAAGCGCAGAGGCAAGGCGGGAACGTCTCGCACTCACAAGACCCCGGAGCAGCTGGAATCGTACGCCGGCAAGAGGAGCTTCGAAAAAACGCCCGAGCCTCGACCCGACGTCGACCTGGCAGAAGGGAGTGGCTTCGTCGTCCACCGGCATCACGCCTCGCGCCTGCACTACGACCTGCGGCTCGAGCAGGACGGCGTGCTGAGATCGTGGGCGGTTCCAAAGGGCCTGCCTCCCAGACCGGGCATCAAACGACTTGCCGTCCAAGTGGAGGACCACCCGTTAGAGTATCTGACCTTCGAGGGGGTCATTCCGAAAGGCGAATACGGCGCCGGTCCGATGTGGGTGTACGCACTCGGCAAGTACGAAGTCACCAACGACAAGAAGGACAGTTTCTACTTTCGACTGCACAGTCGGGAGTTGACGGCCGAGTACAGGTTGATCAACACGAAGGGTAAGGACTGGCTGCTGGAGCGTCTCGACAGCCCCCAGGTCGACTGGCTCAACGAGCCTGTTGAGCCGATGTTGGCGGAAAGCCTCAGCGAACCACCGGCCGGCGACTACGTCTATGAAGTGAAGTGGGACGGCATTCGCGCCTCTATCGCGCTCGACGATGGCGAGATGAGGATCCGAACCCGGTCGCAGCGCGACGTCACTGAGTCGTTTCCCGAGTTGACCCTGCCGGAGGAGTCGTTCCGCGCGACCTCCGCCCTGTTCGACGGCGAAATCGTCTGCCTCGACGAGAATGGCAGACCGGTGTTCACGGACGTGATGGGCAGACTCCAGGCCAGGGGTGAGAGCGGCATCGAGCGAGCCCGCGCCCGTCACCCCGCCGTGTGCTATGTCTTCGACTGTCTCTATCTGGACGGGCGGCCGCTGGTGAACGAACCGCTGAGGCGCCGCAAGGAGTGGCTCGCCGACGCCATACGGCCGGAGTCGAACTACCGGGTGAGCGAAATTGTCGAGGAGGGGCAGGAGCTGTTCGAGGCGTCAAGGAAACTGGGCCTTGAGGGTATCATGGCGAAGGAGCCGGACAGCCCGTATCTTCCGGGAAGACGCAGCGAATCGTGGTACAAGGTCAAGGTTCGCCAGTCGATGGACTGCGTCGTGCTCGGCTACACGAAGGGCAAGGGAGACCGACAGTCTTACTTCGGCGCCCTCCATCTCGGGCAGCAAAACGGCCAGGGGCTCACCTACATCGGCAAGGTAGGCACCGGCTTCGACTCCCGGACATTCAGCTCGGTGTTCAAGGAGCTGAAGAAAGTGAAGGAGATCGAACGCCCGATAGAAGAAAAACCCGCAGATGACGCGCAGACGGTCTGGATCGAACCGAAGCTTGTATGCGAGGTCCAGTTCGCGTCGCTGACGAACATGGGGACGCTGCGAGAGCCAGTCTTCCTCCGCATGCGTCCCGATTTGAGTTGATCATGAGGAGGTCCTGAATGCGATCGATCTGGAAAGGCCACATCCGGTTTTCGATGGTGACGATTCCGATTCGGCTCTACGGCGCCGTCGACAGCGCTGCCAGCATCAGTTTCAACCAGCTTCACAGGGAGGACAACGGCCGCGTAGGATACGACAAGAAGTGCAAGAGCTGTGGTGACACGCTCAGCAACAAGGAGATCGTCAAGGGATTCGAATACGCCCCGGACGAATACGCCATCGTCGAAGATGAGGACTTTCAGAAGCTCAAACTGAAGAGCACGAAGATCATCGAGATCGAAGGGTTCGTCGAAGCGGACGAGATTCACCAGACGCTCTACGACACGCCCTACTTCGCCGGACCCGACGGCGAAGTGGCCGTCAAGGTGTATTCACTGCTGAGCGAGGCGCTCAAGGCCAGCGGCAAGCTGGGGGTTGGCAAGGTCGTCATGCGTGACCGGGAGGATATGGTTCTCATCGGCCACCATTCCGGAGGGCTCATCATCTACAAGCTGCGCTACCCGCAGTTCATCCGAAATATCGAAGAGGTGCCTGACCTGGGAGCGGCGGAGGTCGCCAAGGAGGAGTTGAAGCTCGCTCAAATCCTGGTGGATTCGATGACGGCGAAACTCGAGGATCTCGAGCTCAAAGACACCTATCACGAAGCGGTCAGGGAGATGATCGACGCAAAGGTGGAGGGCAAGGAGATTGTCACGGTGGCAGAAGAGGTGAAGCCGGTCGTCGACATCATGTCCGCGCTCAAAGAGAGCATCGAGCAGGCAAAAGACGAGAAGAAGCCGATGAAGCGGGCCTCTGGCGAAAAGAAGGCGGCGGCCAAAAAGGCGCCGAAGAAGAAGGCGGCCGCGAAGAAAGCCAAAGCAAAAGTCAAGAAGGTGGCGTAGGACCGCATGGGCAACATTCTCGAATTTCCCAAACAACCGCCGGCCAAATTCGGTTTCAGACGCGCCAGGAGGCGGCGGGACACCGACGATCCGAATCAGTTGGATCTGTTTCTCCGGCCAGGGAAGATCCTGAAGCTGCCCACCGGGCTGAGTCCGTTCGAGGAAGCGCTCGTCAGGGACGAACGCGGACAGGACGGCGCCATCAATCTGTACTCGAAAGCCGTCGAAGAAGGCGACCGCGTGTCCGACGCCTACTGCAATCTAGGGGTTCTACGGTCGCAGGGAGGACAGGTGGAGGAGGCGTTTGACTGCTTCCGCAACGCGCTCGTACATGACCAGCGCCACTGGGAATCGCATTACAACCTGGGCAACCTCTACTTCGACAAGGATGACTACAGATCAGCTCGTCTTCACTACGAGTTGGCGACGCAGATCGAGCCCGCTTTTCGCAACAGTTTCTTCAACCTGGGGCTTGTGCTGGCCATCGAACAGGAGTACCAACCGGCCATCGAGATGTTGAGTCGCTATCGAGAGATGACGCCCGGAGAAGAGGGCGGCGCCACAGATGATCTGCTGGAGACTCTCAAGCAGTCGGAGGCGAAATCGGAAGGGTAGTCGGACAACAAAGGTCAACGAGCATTCGTCACCCCGCCATGCTAGTGGGGTTTTTTCGTACTCACGCCTGCATCTGTCGCTTCAACTCCATTTCGTACTCACCCAGTATATTCTCGTAGACATCCTCGCTCATGAATCCGGTGACGCGGAGGCCGAGGGTGCCCTTGTGTCTGCCGGCGGGGATGTAGAGGCGTTTCTCCGAGTCGAGAGGGCGCGCCCACAGTTGGCCGTCGTGTGGCGAGACGTAATTCAAACGGTGCTTGCCGCCCTGCTGGCCCGGACCGAAGAGGGTGATGAGATGAGGTGAGTAGATGTCGTCGGAGTGCCACATGCTGCCGCCCTCGAACCCGTCGAGGCTGATCTCCTTTCCGGAGCCCGTTATGCCGCCGGTCAGTTCCACGTAGGATCGGCGCGGGGCGATGACCTCCACCTGGGCATTGCACAGTGCCACGACGTAGTCGAGGTAGTGGACAGACTCCTCGTAGCCGACGAGTCTGTCCACTACCTCGGATCGGGACTTGGCGCTGAACCCCTCCGTCTGAGTGATACAGTACTCGGAGACTGCTACGGGGATGACCTTGTGCAGGTCATCCTCGGTGAGCATGGTGGCCTGCGAGTTGCCGCCGCGCATGCTCGACGCGGTCTGAGCCTCCTCCTCCGACCTGTAGAACTCGGCCTTGAAAACCGTCTTGCCAGGCTTGTCGGGCTGCTCGACGATTTCAACCAGACCGGGCCTGCCGGCGATACGGATTATGTCCGAGTGAAAGAGGACGATCTTGGTCAACGATGGAAGGAAGTCGCCGATTTCGGGGATATGCCAGATGAGCTTCGCGCCCGCGGCTTCGTGATTCTCCACCGCGGCGTCGCTTTCGTTCCAAAGGCCGCAGTCGTGCATGAATCCGCCCAGAAAGATCTCGGCGAGGTCCTTCGCCAGAGCCGATCCCTCCTTCAGTCTCGCAGCGCCTTTCAACAGCACTTGCGAAGAGAGCTCGGCGGCAAACACGGCGACGCTGAGGCTGTGCTGGACGGTGCGCGTGGCCAGATCGTGCCGGGCGATCAGGTCCATGATGAGGGTGTTGCCTACCAGATACTCGTCGATGGCCGCCCTCACGGACGTGTGGAACATCTGAATGCGGCTGTTCAGCGCGCTCAGATTCTCGATAACCTCCCTGTTTCGCAGGGCCGAGGTGGTAAAGGCCTGTTCGCCGACGATGCGGTACACCTCGGTTGCTTTCTTGGCAACGTCATCGGCCTTGACGACGACGTCGCGGGAGATTTCGCTAGAGCGGCGACGGCGCTCAGTGACGGAGTCGGCCGATTCGACGGCTCTGGCAAAGTCCGAGGAGGAGCGGCGCTCCTGGGTAATGATGATGTCCACATACGTCGGTTTGGTGTCGGCAGCGGGGTTGCGCTGTTCCAGCCAGACAAGGTGGCGTTCCGTCAGCTTCGAGTTGGCGGCGATGAAGACGGAGCCGCCGGGACCGTATATATCGGCGGCGACGCGGACGGCGACTCCCGGCTCCTTGGCCTCCGCCTCCCGAAGGATGGCCCTCAGATCGCGGGTGCTCATACTGATGGGATTCATGCCGTAAAAGTTCCTCCACAATCTGCTGCAGCGCAAGCAGATAGATCGAGCAAAGCCTTGCGTGCACCTCGATCGTCGCTTCGAACTTCACAACGATACAAAGTCGGTGATCCGGATACGGTGATCTGCTTCACGTGACAAGCATCACCGGGAAGTCCTCGTCGCATCATGGATTCGGAACTCCCTGACCTCTACTTTGTAGCCCGCGTCGGTTGTTCGTCTGATGACGGCAATCGGGAACAGGGATGAACGCCAGAACAGTCGGGCCAGGCAAATGGATGAGCTCTGTTTCCAATCCGCCCTCGAGCTGAGGGACCTCTACGAGCGCCAACAGGTGTCGCCGGTTGAGGTGACGGAGGCCGTACTCGCACGCATCGATCAGCTAAATCCAGAGCTGAATGCTTTCATCACCGTCACGCCGGAGCTGGCGCTCGAGCAGGCTCGTGCGGCCGAACAGGCATATGACAAGAAGGAGGCCGGGCCCCTTGCCGGAGTACCGGGCTCCTTGAAAGACCTTGTCTACACGAGGGGCATCCGCACGACGAGGGGATCCCTGCTCTACGAGAATGCCGTACCCGAATTCGATGCGCCATTAGCACAGCTGCTATACGGTGCGGGAATGGTCATGCTCGGCAAGACGAACACCCCCGAGCTCGGCTGGAAGGGAGACAGCGGCAACAGAGTCGTCGGGCCGACGCACAATCCGTGGAAGCGCGGCCGCACGGCAGGGGGTTCGAGCGGTGGAGCCGCAGCTGCGGTGGCAGCCGGCATGGGCCCACTGGCACAGGGTTCGGACGGCGCCGGCTCGATTCGCATACCCGCCGGGTTCAGCGGCATCTACGGCCTGAAGCCTTCATGGGGGCGGGTACCTCAGCATCCGGCGAGTGTGGTAGAGCAGCTCTCCCACGCCGGCCCGATGACTCGGACGGTGCGGGATGCGGCGCTCATGCTGACGGTCATGGCGCATCCGGATGAATGCGATCGCACCTCGCTGCCGGCTGAGACCGATTACCTCGGTGCCCTCGAGGGTGATGTGGCGGGCCTGCGAGTGGCGTGGAGTTCCGATCTGGGCTATGCAGCCGTCGAGCCGGAGGTTCGCCAGATCGCCGAGAAGGCAGCGAGGCGTTTCGACGAGCTGGGCTGCTACGTCGAGCAAGCCCACCCGGATGCGGGCGATCCGTGGGAGATCGTGGACGCAATCTGGTCGACGGGATTCGCAGCGGCGTTTCTCGACGGTCTGCACGAAGTCCGGGCGCAGTTGGACCCGGGAGTAGTGGCCATCATCGAGCGGGCGCGACGCTACAGCGGCCCGCAGCTGGCGCAGGCATATATTCGTCGCACCGAATACTACCAGACCTGGCGCCGTTTCATGAAGCAGTACGATCTGATGCTCACACCGACGCTGCCGGTAACCGCGTTTCCCGCAGGCGACGACTATCCCGGGGACATCGACGGACATCCGACATCCTATCTGAGCTGGACGGCGTTTACCTATCCGTTCAATCTTACCGGCCAGCCGGCGGCGACGGTGCCGTGCGGGTTCAGCGGCGGCGGACTGCCGGTGGGGCTCCAGATCGTCGGACGGTGGCGGGACGAGGTGACGGTGTTGAGGGCCTCGGCAGCCTATGAGGGGATGGCGCCGTGGGCGGACACGCGGCCGGGACTGCCGTTCGCGGGGGCGGGTGGGGGGTCAGACTGAAGAGAAGAAGGAGGTCACGCGTTCGAAAGGCCGGCTTCGAACGCTTTGATAATCGTGTCCGCCTCCTCCTTGGTGAGTACGAGTGGAGGCGAGAGAAAGAGCGTGCTTTCGGGACCGGAAAGGACGTGACTCATCGAACCGACGAGAACACCGGCATCTTTGATGCCGGACTTTACAGCCCCGGTGCGCGCCGCATCGAGAGCGGCTCCGTCCTCGCCGATGAGCTCCACGGCGATCATCAGTCCCTTGCCGCGCACATCTCCAACGAGCGGAGACTTGAGCTGCGACAGGCCCTCGAAGAGGTAGGCGCCCACGAGAGCGGAATTCTCCCACAGGCGCTCGTTCATGATGATATCGATGTTGGCGAGAGCGGCGGCGCAGCAAACCGGGTGTCCGCCATAGGTGGAAACTTGAGCCAATTCCCGATCTTCGTCGAGGTCTCCGAGAAAACCCTCGAAGATTTCCGGCGTGACGACGCAGGCGCCAAGGGGCAGATAGCCGCTCGTGACGCCCTTGGCGAGGGTGATGATGTCTGGCTCGACATTCCAGTGCTCGCAGCCGAAGAGAGCGCCGGTGCGCCCGAAGCCGGTGATGACCTCATCGAGAATCAGCAGGATGCCATAGGTGTCGCAGATCTCTCTCAGTCTGGGCAGATAGTCGTCGGGCGGCACGATGACGCCGCCGCCGCCGATGACAGGCTCGGCGATGACGGCGGCCACCGTCTCGATACCCTCTTTCTCGATGACCTCTACGATCTCCTCGACACAGGCGACGCCGCAATCGGGATAGCTGAGCTTGAGGGGACAGCGGTAGCAGTAGGGAGGATCGACGTGAAAGAAGCCGGGAACGAGAGGCTCGAATTTGACCTTGCGAGCGGTCTGGCCGGTCGCCGACATGGCGCCGAAGGTGAAGCCATGGTACCCTCGGTAGCGGGCGATGATTTTGTAGCGATTTTGTCCAGGGAATTTCTGCCTGCTGTATTGCCGGGCGATCTTAAAGGCTGTTTCGTTTGCTTCCGAGCCGCTGTTGCAGAAGAAGGAGTGGTTCAACTCACCCGGGAGAATTTCGGCGAGCCTGTCGGCGAGCTCGGTGGCGGGCAGGTTGATCTGCGCGAGCGGATAGTAGGGCAGCTTCTGCATCTGCTCGTAGGCGGCCATGGCGATCTCCGCCCGGCCGTAACCGACGTTCACGTTCCACAGCCCGGCGAAGGCGTCGAGGTAGGCCTTGCCCTCGCCATCCACGAGAGTAGTGCCGTTGGCTTCGCGGATGACCATGAGGTCGCGCTCCTCGAGGGAGCGGTGCTGCAGCAGGGGATGCCAGACGTGATCGCGATCCTGCGTCCGCACAGCCGCGACGTCGGCAACAGTCAGTTGAGTCATAGGGGCAAATATTGAGCATGAACTTGCTGGACGCAAGATGATCGAGGCTGCTGGGTGATGGAAATCCGCGCTATAGCCGAATCAGAGCTTGACGAGGTCGTGGAGCTGACGTGCAAGGCCTTCCGTCCCAACGGCCACGAGCGCTACCGCCAGTACATGTCCGGTGATCCCTCCTTCCGCATCGACCAGACTCGCGTGGCGATCGATGCGGGTCGGATTGTGGCGACGCTGCGAGTGTGGGAGCGAAGCTTCAGGATCGGCGCTCGTCCCATCCGCATGGGAGGGATCGGCGGCGTTTGCACCGATCCCGGCTGCCGCGGCAAGGGATTCGGATCGGCGCTTACGAGCGAGGCGATCGACTACATGCGCGAAGCTGGATATCTCATCTCCGTTCTGTTCTCGGACGTGCCGAGCCACTTCTATGGCCGGCTCGGCTACCGGCAGGTTCCGATGGGCGGATTCCGCATCGGGCCGGGTGTGTGGGGCGAACGGCGAGACGGATCGTGGAGCATCGAGCCGTTCCAGGAAGGTCGCGACATCGAAGAGGTCATGGCCCTGTTCGACACCTACAATTCGGGGCAGAGTGGCTCGATAGAGCGGCCGCGCGACTACTGGAATTCAGTGCCGGCGCGGCTGCGAGGGGTGTTGCCAACCGTCGTCGCCCGTCGGGACGGCAAGCTCGGTGGCTACCTCACCTACGAACTCGAAGAAAAGGAGGCCCGGCTGTGCGAGGTGGCCTACGAGCGAGATGATCCGAGCGCGCTCCGCGACATGGTGGATCACTTTCTTCAGGAAAGCCGAGACGGAGGCGTCGAAGCGATCGTCGGCGAGATCCCGTCGAGTCATCCAGTCGTCGATCAGCTCGTTGACGGCTGCTTCGGCACGCTGAGTCCCACCGGCTCTCCCAAACTGATGATTCGCGCACTTGAACTGAAGGGGCTGCTCGTCGAGCTGTTGCCGGAGTGGCAGCAGCGTCTCGATGAGTCGGGGGAAAGGTTTGGCAGAATGAGCCTGCGCCTCGCGCTGAACGCGCAGGAAGGCACACTCGGCGTCGATGGCGGATCACTCCAAGTGCCGGGCGACGCGGCGAATAGCGCCGACCTCAACCTTCCGGAGGGTCTCTTCTGGCGGGCGGCGCTCGGTAAAGAGAGCTGGACCGAACTCGAGCCCGCCCTCCTCGCCCGCGGGATTTCGGTGCCAGACGAGGCCTCAAGACTGCTCAGCATCTTGTTTCCCCGTCGCGAGGTGATCTTCTGGGCGCCGGATCACTTTTGACGCGACAGTCTGGTGGGCGGCCGCGCCGCTCCGCCTGATTGCTGACACTAGCCCCACGCGATCAGGTGGCGGTCGCTGACTTGCTCGATCTGCAAATACTGGAGCGCCGCGTCCATAAGCTGTGTTCGGACCTCCTCGAGCGAGTAGGCGGCAAACAGGGAATTGTGAAAGTCGCGCTGCAGCACTTCCGGCTCGCCGGCGATGTGTTCATCTACGAGGCGCTGAGCCTGTGCGGAATCGAGCGGCCGCAAGAGGTCCATGACGAACACGGCCGTTGCTGACCACCGACTGACGGCTGTCCACAGGACCATCGGGTCGGCAAGATGGTGGAGGAGGCTGTTCGAGAATACGAGGTCGTAGGACTCGCGGGGGGCCTCAGCCAGTGGCAGTCGCGCTTCGACGAGATGCACGCGATCGCGCAAACCTGCCGCCTCAATCGCTTCTTGTCCGTAGCGCAGCATGGCTGCCGAGCCGTCTATGCCATCGACGCTCCAGGCTGGCAAGGCGCGGGCGAGCCGAATGGAGATATCGGCGGGTCCGCAACCGAGGTCGAGGGCGACACCACGGTCGGGCAGGTCGTCGAGGCGATCCAGCAGTAGTTCGACGAAGCGCGCGTGGGGTTCCTCGAAGTCAGCGAAGGCATACGCCCGAGCCTGCTCGTCCCGCTCCATGAGTTCGGGCTCTGGAACTCGCTCCATGACGCTCACGGGGCGTGCCATTCAGTGTCGAGGGTCGCCATCAGGTTGCCGTCGACGAGCGCGGAGACCACGGCCCGAGAATCGCCAGCGTCAGTCCCGAGTGCTGCAGGTTCACGAACATGGTGCTGCCGTCCGGGGAGAAAATGGGGCCGGCGAACTCGGAACTGTCGAGGGCGTTTCGAGCGAACTTGTAGACCACGCCGTCCATGGTGACGCCCACCAGGAACTGATCGGGTGGGCCATCTTCGGCGAGGATGAGATCGCCCCAGGGGGTGACGACGACATTGTCCGCGTTCTCCACCAGACAACCGTCGTTGGGCTCGAGGAAGAGCTCCAACACACCAGGATTCTTCATCTCACGGTATGTTCCCTCGAAGGGGCTGGGAATGTACTTCCAGATCTGGCCTTTGCCAAGCCACACCTCCGGAAGTGCAGACGAAGTAGATGGCGCCGTCACCGACCCACATCCCCTCACCGCGGGCAAACTGTGCGGCACCTCGGCTGGAACCCTGGAATCGCAAGTCGTCGCCCGGGGATTCGACGTCGTCCAGATCGAGCCAGCTGACAGACATCCGCTCACCGACCTCGAGTCGAGTATAAAAACGGTTGCTGGTGTCCAGTGACGGTCGGTCGTCGATCTTCAACGCCTGCAAGGCGCCGCCGCTGGCGAGGTTTCCCCGCGTCTTCGGAACGAATCGATAGATCAGGCCGTCGCCCCGGTCCTCGGTCTGGTAGACGATGCCGGAGCGTTCGTCCACGGCAACGGCTTCGTGATTGAACCGTCCCATTGCCTTGAGGGGCACGGGCGCCGCCAGGCCGGGTCGCGCTCGCGCCGGCACCTCGAAGTTGTAGCCGTGATCGAGGTTGCAGTATTCCCCCGAAGTCAGCGTGGTTTCCTCACAGCTGATCCAGGAATTCCACGGCGTCGGGCCGCCGGCGCAATTGCGCAAGGAACCGGCGAGACTGAGGAACCGGCGCTCGAGCCGGCGTTCTCTCGTGTCGTAGACGAGGGTCGTGGTGCCCCCCGGGCAGAATGCCTCCTCGGAGGTATCGTAGACGGCGGCTGGATCGATCTGCGGCGACAACTCGCCCGCCTCGCCAAACGCGGATACCGATCCGGGGCCGATGTTGTTTTCGTGGTTACACACAATGACGGTTTTGCCGCCGGGTCCCGGAAAAGCGGCCATGCCGTCCTGCGCTCCGGGTACAAGCAGGCCATCATCCATCTGGTCGCCGGCTCTGGATATGATCTGATAGCTGAAACCGCCCGGAAGATCGAGGACGCCCTCGGGATCGGCGATCAGATCGCCGTACGGTCCGGGATTGCGACCGTGCAGGGCGGGGTCGCAGGCGCAGCCGAGGGCGCGGTGCAGCCCGGCGAAGCCGAGGGTCGTCGCGGCGGATAGTTTGAAGAAGGAGCGTCTCGTAAGATTCGTCGCGTCACGCATCGTATTTCCCCTTCAAGCCGAGCTCGTCCAGGATCTCCGTCACTTCCTTCCACACAGGGAGCTGCACCGGAATGCCGTTCTCGAGACGGCGCTGCCGCTCCCGGTGCGAGCGCTCGCCCGGCAAGAGGATTTCTTCGACGTCCGGAGTTCGCTCGCAATTCTTCAGGTTTTCTACAAACTCCCCGACGGTGCGGGCGAAGGTCTCGCGGGAAGCGAACTTCTCCGGATCGATGGCGAGAACGAAGATGCCGTTCTTGTTGCCCTTCGGCCACTTCCCAGCACTGCAGCCGAAGCCCCCGAGCGCACCGGCGAGAATGTCGACGAGCACACTCAGCGCAAAACCCTTGTGACCGGAGTCGAGACCACCAAGAGGGAGTAGCGCGCTCGCCTGCGGGGTGGCGAAAAAAGACTCGATGTCTGTCGTCGCGCGGCCGTCCCGCCCGATGAGCCAACCTTCCGGAGGCTCTTCGTCGCGACTGGCCAGCATTTTCAGCCTGCCACCTGACACCACACTGGTCGACAGGTCGATGATGATCGGCAGGTCACTCCGCCACGGTATACCGGCTGCGAGGGGATTCGTGCTGAGGAAGGGCTGAGCGGAACCCCACGGGGCCACGACCGGACCGCCGCCACCGTCATTGACCATGATCATTGTCACGAGGCCAGACATGGCCGGCTGGCGCAGATATCCGCCGAGCCTGGCGATATCGTTTGACCGCGTGACGCTGACACAGCCGACGCCGGTCTGAGCCGCCTTCTCGCAGGCGATGGCAACCGCCGTCGTGGCAGCAACGGGTCCGATGCCGTGGTTGGCGTCGAGATAGGCAGAGGACGCGGTCTCGTTAAGCGTCTGGACGGCGGCGTCGGGGACGATCTCGCCGGAGCGGATATCGCCGTGGAACATGTGGACGCGCATGATGCCGTGAGAGTCGTAGCCGGCGAGACTTGCCTCCAGAAGCGCGTCGACGAGTACGTCGCAATCCGCGCCGGGCACCCCGAGCGCTGAGAACACGTCGGTCATCAGGTTGCGCAGAGCAGTGCTGTCGATGTTGATCGCTGTCGAAGTCACGGCAGGCGACTATTGGCGACTACCTGAAAAAGCGGGGCAGCCACTGCTTGTTGGCCAACAGCAGCTCGTCCGTCATGCTGGTCAGCTCGGAAAAGTCAGCGCCGGCGCTGAGCGGGTCGAGGCTCATGGTCTGCACGGCGAGATCGCGATCGCCCTCGAGTGCGGCGCGAACGGTCATCTCGTGGATATCAGCGTGAAGCCGGCAGAGGCTACCGATGGGACCGGGCAGCTCGCCAGCGGGCGTGGGTGTGGCACCGTCCATGGTGACGGTTCCGAGAGTCTCCACCACAACCTCCTCCGGCAGATTTCCGATCTGCCCCTCGTTGGGCAGATTGAATATACCTCTCGCCTCCGTACCGCTGATAATCGCTTTGATGGCCGTCGTCATCTCCTCACTACTGCGGCTCCACTCGATCTCCTCTTCGCCCGAGACGATGCGATTGACCAGGGCCATGCTCTGATCGATACGGTGACGCCGCTCTGCCACCGTCGTTTTGATGACATCGTACTTCATGCCGAAGCCGGAGCGCTGGTTACACAGACTCGGCCAGAATTCGACGAGGTGACGGTCGCCGACGATGGGCAGGTAGCCGAAGGTGCGGCACAGCGCCAGCTTGACGGCGTCGTAGTTGCGCCTGGCATCGTAGGGCTCGTCATCAGCTCGGGTGTCGCAATTATCGCTGGCGTACTGGCGAATGAGCGGTATCACGTCCTCTCCTCCTCGCCTCGCCTTTGTAACCCAGATAAAGTGGTTGACGCCGGCGATCGTATACTCGAAACCCTGTTCGGGCAGATGGTGGTAGAGATACTCGCCGACGTGCATCTCCTCCGGCTTCTCGAGGCCGAGGATCTTCTCGATAAGCGGCGGGAACATGTGAAACTCGTGACAGAAGCCGATGACCTTTACCGTTCTTGCGGCCATGTTCATGGCCCTGGTGACCACGCTCATGGGGTTGGTTACGTTCAGTACAAAGGCACCGGGACAGGCCGCCTCCATGTCCTCGACGATTTCGTAGGCCGTCGGTGCAGTGCGCAGCGCCGCAGAGATTCCGGGGGGCCCCACGGTCATGGAGACGGGCAGTCGAATTCCGTAGCGGATCGGAATCTCGAGATCGTTGTAGAACGCATCCATGCTGCCCGGTGAGAACGTCGTCATGACGAAATCGGCACCTGCCATAGCGGAGCGACGATCGTCAACGACGCTGATGTCGTAGCACTTGTTCCGAGCCCGGTTGAAGACTTCGAGCATCTTGGCGATGGTGCCGACATTAGCCGAGTAGGGATCGACGAGTCGAATCTCTCCGCCGCCGTCTGAATCGAGCAGGTAGATGTCACGCATCAGGTTCGGCATCCACGTGGTGCTGCCGCCGCCGACTACGGTGAGTATCACGATTTCTTTCGTGTCGGTTGAGGCAGCTGCGTGGTGATGCCGTCGGGCGTGTTGGCCGCGACGATGACCCAAGCCGGAAGGGCCGCAGCATCCGTGCCCGCCAGCGCGACCCTGAAAGCCATTATCCTCCTCCCGGTGGAACCGCTCCTATCCGTTCGGTGATCAACCCGTATTGATCGATGCGTCGGTTCTGCTCGAAGTCGATGCGCTCCTTTTCGCGTGTCGCCATATCCAGGTCGCAGGCGGCGACGATGAGCTCGTCCTCGAGTGTTGAGGCCTCGGCGACGATCTCGCCCGTTGGCGCTATGATGCAGCTTTGTCCGAGCTGCTTGATGCCTTCCTCGACACCCGCCTTGGCGACGCCGACAACCCAGGTGGCATTCTGATGCGCGCCGGCCTGCATGGCCAGCTGATTATGGAAACCGGCGAGCGGATTGGTGCCGGACCCGTCGGCGTCGTGGTCCGGCGTGTTGTAGCCCAGCAGGATCATCTCGGCGCCCTGCAGGGCGAGGACCCGATAGGTCTCCGGCCAGCGGCGATCGTAACAAATGCACAGGCCGATGACGCCGCCAAACGCGTTCCAGACGCGGAATCCGAGATCCCCCGGGTCGAAATAGCGTTTCTCCAGATTCTGGTAGGTGTCGCCGGGGCGATACTCCTCATACCCGGGCAGGTGAATCTTTCGGTACTTGCCGATGACGGAGCCATCGCGGTCGACGAGAACGGAAGTGTTGTAGTGACGGTTTCCCAACTCATCAGAGACCAGCTCCGCATACCCGAGGTGGAACCCGATCTGGAGTCTGGCCGCCTCGTCGAACAGAAGCTGGGTTTCCGGTCCAGGCATCTCCCGCTCAAAGTAGGCATCGATCTCGTCCGGATCGGTCATGTACCAGTGGGCGAAAAACGGGACGAGGGCGACCTCGGTGAAGACGACGAGATCGCAGTCGTGAGAATGGGCCTGCCGCATGAGCGCCAATAGACGCTCTACCGCATCGCCGCGACTCTCAGAGCGCGATACAGGACCGAACTGGGCGGTGCCTACCTTGACGATGCGCGACATAGAGGGATCAGCGAGAGAGAGGAGATCTAATCACCCTACACGCAGCCCTCGAACTCGACGCCCCGCAGCAGGGGATAGTCCGGTTTTTCCTCGGGCGGTCCGGTCCAGCGCGAGCGAGAGCACATGTAATGGGTGGCGTATCCGCGGCGGAAGTGCGCCGTTTCGTTCCCCGAGCGATGGAGGATGAGACTGTGGTGAAACGAGCAGCCGCCGGCCCTCATAGTGATGGGCCGCTCCTTCGAGCGATCGATGGCGCTGTCGGGGATGCGCATGTTACGCCGATCGCCGACCATCCAGGATTCGCTGTGGTCGAGGGCGCCCGCGAGATGGCTGCCGGGAACGACGTACATGCAGCCATTCTCGAGGGTCACGTCGTCCAGGGCCGCCCAGGCGGTGACGAGCGCCATGGGCTCGATCGTGAAGTAGGGCGAATCCTGGTGGTAGGTCTTCTCGATACCGCCCGGAGGTTTGATGAAGAACTGATCGCCGAAGAGCTTGATGTCCGGACCGAGCAGGGACTCGACGATTTTCAGAACCCCGGCGTGTTGTGAATGAGCCTCGAACACGGGATCCACTCCAGCAGCGTGGTTTGTCTTGCGCACATGCTTTAGGTGGCGCTCGCCGCCCAAAACACCGGGTTCATATTCGATACGGTCTGCCGGAAAAGGCACCGTTCCCTCGGCGATTTCCGCCGTGCGTTTCGTCAGTGCTTGCACCTCGCCGGGGGAGAGGACATCCTCGACGACGATGTAACCGTCGCGCTCGAACTGGTCAATCTGTACCTGGTTGAGTCTCATCACCATCCCCGCTTGCAGAAAAACGGAAGGTAGCTGCTCATACGATGGGAATCAAGAAACGTTGGCCATGTCGATGAAGGTCTCAACGGCGCGCTGACGCGGCACTTCGGTCACCGCCCGTGTTCCGGCCTTTTTGCTTGACACACCGCGAGAATGGCGTGAACATAGCAGTATAACTACTCTAAAAACAATCTCTTAGTTCGTCCTTCCCCCGTCCTTCCCGCGCCACCCCTCCAGCACCCGGCCGTTCCGGTCGCCGTATACGATGATTCGTCATTTCAAGATGTGCGCCTGGCTCGGCGTCGCCGGCGCTGCCGCTGCCGCAGATTCGGCGGACTTCACGATCAGCGGCAGCGTGCAGAGATCGCAGTCAGCTCGGGCAGCGGCTGGCGTCAGAGTTACGCTATTCGATCTGTACACACTTCGACCGGTGACGACGCTCACCGATGACGCAGGCGCTTTCACTCTGCACGTCAAAGGTCCCATCCCCGTCGTCGCCACCCTTCCACTCCAGAATTATCCCAACCCGTTCAATCCGGCGACGACGATTCCCTTCGAGCTCGACCGAGCCGCATTCGCAACGATCGAAGTCTTCGATCTCCTCGGCCAGCTGGTTCGCACACTCGCCCGCGATTGGTATGCCGTCGGACGCCACACCGTCGTGTGGGACGCCACCGACGAGTCGCGACGCGCGGTCGCCAGCGGCGTGTACATCTACCGCCTGACGGTTGACGGGGTTGCGCTCGAGGCGCGCCGAATGATACTCGTCGACGGACCACATGGATTTCACGAATCGGCCAGCCCTTCAAACCGCGTCCGGGACCGATCGAATGATGAAGCAGCTGCAACATACGGGATCACTGTGGCGGGCGCCGGAATCCAGATGCTCGTCGTTCCGGAGCTGTCGCTGGACGCCAGCACAACAGATCTCGCGTTTACAGTTCGTCAAGCAAGTTCAGCGGGGAGCGCCAAGGTTACAGGAGTCGCTGTGGTCGCTGAGGCGGAGGGCATCCTTGGCGATGTGACCGGAGACGGCACGGTAACGATCACGGATGCCTTGGTCGTGGCCACCTACGGCCTGGACAATAGTGTCCAGCCGCCAGAGGGCGGCGACATGTCGCTGGGTGACGTGAACGGGGATGGCCGGATCGACATTTCCGACGCGCTCATTATCGCCACGTTCAGCGTAGATCCCTCAAATCCGCACCTCCCGGAGCAGATCGGTGATGTCCTGGTGCCGGAAGTGCCCACCTACACCTTTTCCGGGTTCGTGCGCAACCGGGCGGGCGAGGCCCTGCAGGGCGCCCAGGTGCGATTGGGCCCACTTGCGACAGTTACCGATGCGGACGGGTTCTATCAACTCGTGGTCACGGAGACGGTGCAGAGCACCATCATCGTCGAGCTGGCCGACTACGCCCAGCACGCCGCAGCGCTGTCGCTGGCAGGCGAGGATCTGGCCTATTCGGTGGAGCTCAAGCCGCAAGACGTTCCGACTTCGACCGCGGTGGCAGATGCCGACGTCATCTTCACCGGCGGCAGCGTCACGCTCCGAGGCGGCGACAGCATCGATCCCTCAGGTCGCGGCCTGAGCTACCACTGGGCGTCGGTCCCCACCAATCCGGTGGGAGTGGAATTCCCCTTCAACGATTCAGGTGAAGCGTTCGCTGTCACCGTCACCCTGACCGCGCGCGGGGAATACCGCTTCAGGCTCGTCGTCGACAACGGGCTGGCGAGCAGCGATCCCGACACGGTGCTGGTGATAGCCAACTCACCGCCCGCCTCCACCATCACCAGTCCGCAAAACGGGACCACGTTCGAGGCCGGGCAGACAATCGCGCTGCAGGGGCAGGGGGAGGATGCCGAAACGGGGTTCCTCAACCCCGAGAGGCTCACCTGGCATCTCGATACGAATACCGAGATCGGCACCGGTTCCGTCGCACCGTTGACGGATCTGGAAGTGGGCGCGCACCAGATTTCACTCGTGGTTACGGATGATTTCGGGGCGGCAGACACAACCGTCATCACGATCGACGTCGTCGAGGCGCCACCGGCGCTCTCCTTGACTGCCGTCTCCGGCGACGGCCAAATCGTGCCCATCTACCAGGAGAGTGACGCTCTCGTCGTCGCCATCGTCGACGAGTTGCTGCAAGGGGCGCCGGGCAGGCCAGTGGCGCTGACCATCGTCTCGGGCGGAGGGGAGCTGTCCGCCAACAGTCGCATCACCGATGCGGGCGGCGAGCTGGCGACCACGCTCACACCGACGTCGATGGGTGACATCGTCGTGCAAGCCACAACCACGGCCGCGGCGGAGACACTGCGCTTTCATCTCACACCTGCCGCTGTCATCGAAGACGGCAATCTGGAGACGGCCATTCGCAACGCCATCGCGAAACCCAGCGGCGATATCGTGGCTGCCGACATCGCCGACCTGGTGGATCTCGATGCGAGTCAGCAGGCCGTTCAGTCTCTCGGGGGCGTCGAGCTACTCCCTGCGATAGAGTCCTTCAACGCCGGTCTCAACCAGATTGTCGATCTGGCGCCGCTGGCGTTGGCAACGACTCTGACTGAGCTACGGCTCGGCAGCAACCAGATCGCCGACCTGTCGGCGCTCGCAACCCTCACGTCGCTGACGACCCTGGCCCTGCAGGACAACCAGATCGCCGATGTATCGGGCCTGTCGGGACTGACGACGCTGCGGAAGCTGACGCTGTGGGGCAACGTCGTCGACGACATCGCCAGCCTCGCGGGCCTGACCGGGTTGGAAGACCTCGAGTTGAGCAACAATCAAATAGCCAATGCGGGGCCGCTGGCGGCACTGACCAACCTGATCGGGCTCGATCTAAGCGAGAATGAGATCGCCGATCTCTCGCCGCTGGCCGGAATGTGGAAACTGGCTGAGCTCGACCTGAGCGAGAACGCGGTGAGCGATGTCGGTTCCCTGGCGGGAATGGTGTCGCTGACAGACCTCAATCTGTCGGACAACAAGGTGACGGCAATCGCGGCACTCGCCGGTCTCGCTGAGCTCAGGGACCTGGATCTCAACGACAACGATATATCCGATGTGTCCGCCATCACCGGAATGGGAGAACTTGCCTCACTCAACCTGAAGCGCAACAAGATCACCGACATCGAGCCGCTGGTGAACAACCTCGGTCTCGGCGCCGGAGACGATGTGGATCTGCGCAACAACCCGTTGAATCAGGACGCCGTCAACGTTCACATTCCCGCGCTCGAGAGCCGCGGGGTTACCGTCAGACAGTGAAATCGAGGCAGACAGTCGGAGTTACTGTGTGCGCGGTTGCAATCGTCATCGCGACGACGTGCAGGCTGCTCGGAGCGCAGCCGGTGACCGCCCGCATCGACCTCGACAACCGCGAGCCGCTGCCGGCCCAGTCCATCGAGACGCACGTGACGGTTGATCTGTCGTCTACAAGCGCGCGGCTGGGTGCTTACCAGGCAAGCTTGAGCTGGGATTCCAACGTATTGCAGCTTGCCGGAATTGCAGATGGTGAGACCTTCGCTTTTCGGGGGCCAATGACGCGGCTCGATGCGCAGGAGCTCACATTCTCGCACTTCAGCGTGAGCGGTGCCACTGGTATGGTGAGCCTGCTCAAGCCGCGGTTTACCGTCATCGGAGCCGCCGGCGATTCAACCGCGCTTTCGCTGTCCTTTGCCGCCCTTGCTGCCTCGGACAGCTTCGAGGATCTCCTGCCTCACCTCGCGGTCATCCCGGCGCTCGCCAGCATCGCTGACGATGATCTCTTGGCCATTACAGGCAAGCTGAAGGTGTCGAGAGAGCAAGCATGGACGGGAAGCGAGATCGACGTGGAAGTGGCGCTCAAGCTGCCACCCGGCTCCGAGAAACTCGGGCCTACGATGCGCTGCTGTCGTGGGACGAGGAGGTTCTGGAGCTGAGCCGGGTGCTCGACGGCAGCTCGAGTCGGTTTCTCGATCCGCAGACGCGTAGAGACGGTGAAGGCAGGCTCAAATTCGCCAGCTTCAGTGTCGAAGGGGCCGGTGGCAGTGTCAGTCTCCTCAACCTGAAGTTTCGCGTAATAGGAGAGTTAGGGGAGCGTTCGAGCCTGGCGCTGCATTTCCAGACCCTGGACGCAGCGGAAACATTCGCCAACCTGCGACCACACCTTGAAGTGGTCCCCGTCATCATCGACATCATCGAGTCACCGAGACCGCACTCTCCCGACTTCGACGGAAACGATTTCGTTGACATCGATGATTTCTTCATGTTCGCCGACGCTTTCGGGACGACCGAGCCGGACTTCGACATCGACGGCGACGGCATGGTCGACCTCGAGGATTTCTTTCAGTTCGCCGACGCATTCGGCAAGCCCGCCTCCGATACAGAGTAACCAGCTACGATACAGCGAGACCTAGCTGGTTATCGACAAGCTGCTCCATACGCCAGCCGACGGGGAGTCTCATGCGTCCCTCGTCCTTCCTCTCGAAGAGCAGATACCCTTTGTCGAGACCGTGATGGAACAGATCGCGAGTAATCCTCACGTCGTTTTTACAGTACTTTTCGATCAGATCCAGCCGTCCCTGTTTCCACCACCGCAGTGCCTGCAAGCCGTCGGCGGTCTTGCCGGCGTTCAGCGTGGCACAGGCGAGCCCATCGAGACTGACGCGATAGTTCAGGTGTGAGCGGACGTCGCGCATGATGTCGAGAGTGTTCAGCTCACGGAAGTCGAAGCGCGTGTAACCTCTCAGAACACTGTAGTCGAAGCCGACGATGTTGAAGCCGACGACGAGATCGGCGCGTCGCAAGTGCTCGATGAGGTCGTCCACCTGATCTTCCACGTAGGTGACGAACCGTTCGTCGCGGCTGTCCCAGACGATGCCGCAGGACATTCTCATGAGATAGGTCTTGTTCCAGCCACCGACGTCGGCGGCGGAAAGTTGAGTCTCGAGGTCGAACACGGCGATCAGGGGATTCGAATGGCCCCCTGCAACTGGCTCCTCTTCCTCCTCGCTTTGCTGTAGTTCCCAAGGAGCGAACTCGGGCGGATCGGCCTCGATATCGGCCACGTCCAGAGCTTCCGGGTCGAGACGGCGGCGATTCGTGAGCAGCTCGAGAAGGTGAATAGCGCCCGTCTTGTCGAGCGGGACATTGCCGTGGCTGCAGGTGGGGAAGTGAATGCAGGATGGGCAACCGGTCTCGCAATCGCAGGTCTCAACCAGCTCGAGGGTGAGCTCGAGGAGCCGGTCGAGCATGTGGAACCCCTTTTCTGCGAGGCCGATACCGCCGGGGTACTGGTCGTAGATGAAAATGGCACCCTGCTTCAGCTTCGGGTGAAGGGGGTAACAGATGCCGCCGACATCCGTGCCCTTGCTGAGCGCCAGCAGGGGAAACAGTGACTTCACGGCGTGCTCGACGGCGTGCAGACACCCCATGTGGTGAGAGCCGCGGCGCTTGAGGTGCTTCTTGAAGGGCGCATCCATCTCGAGCCAGAAGCCGACGGTCTCGAACCTCTCCACGGGGCTCTCGAGCGGATGGCGGCTGATGACGGCGAGATCGCCGACGCGAACCTTTTCGTAGGCCACGACCTGGGAACTGACCAGGAGCCGGCCGAGCTTGGCCAGGTAGCCGTGCATCGGCTTCGACTGCAGTTCCTCGATGACCTCCGTCTCCTTCTCCTGCTTGGGCCGGGTGTAGTACGGCACGTCCACCTGCTCCGCATCGATGTGCCGCTTGACGGGATTGCGCTCGCCGATGAGGAACTGACGCCCGCGGTGCAGGTAGATGGCGCCCTCGTAGCATTCGGTGTAGAGCTGACCGCCGCTGACGGTGCCGATAACGCTTTTGGCGCCGGCAGCGCCGTGGGCGCTGGCACAGATGCTCCACGACTCGCCGATCGTGCGCATGTTGACGAAGCGATGCGGCTGCTTGCGCGAGGCGAACCAGGCGTCGCCCTCGGCGCTCTGCAGCAGACCGCCCTCTGCCGTAAGCTCGTCGACGGCCTCACGCCAACCGCAGATTTCATACTCTGGTTCGCACAGCGTCAGCGGCACTTCACGCGCGGCGCAGACGAGGTGGGACTTCATGATGTACTTGTTCGCCGGATCGGCGACGGCGTCTTCGATGTCGCGTCCGAAGAAGCGGGCCGGATGTTTCATGAAGAACTGGTCGAGGGCATCGCGACTGGCGATGAGGATGACGAGTGACTGGCGACCGGAGCGGCCGACGCGGCCGGCGCGCTGCCAGGTGTTGACGATGGAGCCGGGGTAGCCGACGAGAATGCAGACGTCGAGGCCGCCGATGTCGATGCCGAGCTCGAGGGCGGAAGTTGAGACGACGCCGAGGAGCTCGCCGGAGATGAGTGAGGACTCGATCTCGCGGCGCTCCTCGGGGAGATAGCCGGCGCGGTAGGAGCTGATGGACTCGCGGAGGTCGGGGCGGTGCTGAGTGGCCCAGCGGTATATCAGCTCAGTGATGACGCGGGCGCGGGTGAAGACGATGGTGCGGAACTGTTTGCCCACACTCATCTGTAGTAGCCGGGCGGCGACCGTATTCGGGCTCTCGCCCGGATTGAGGAACACGAAGTGGCGGTCGGCGGTCGGCGCACCGCAATCGGTGACGGAGTGGAAGGGGCGGTTCAGCAGTTTGCCGGCGAGCTCCTCGGGATTGCCGATGGTGGCGGAGCTGGTGATGTACACCGGATCGCTTCCATACGACGCGCAGATGCGATTCAGCCGCCGGAACAGATGGAGTACGTGGGAGCCGAAGATCCCGCTGTAGGTGTGGAGCTCGTCGGTGACGACGAACCTCAGTCGCTTGAAAAGAGCTTCCCACTGTTCGTGGAAGGCGAGCATGCCGGCATGCAGCATGTCGGGCGTGGTGATGAGAATGTTGGGCAGGTTTTCGCGTATCTTCTGACGGCGGTGGGGCTTTGTGTCGCCGTCGTAGATCTCGGCGCTGAGCGGGCAGGGGGCGAGCCTGGTGAGCGCTGTTTGCAGCTCGTCGAGCTGATCCTGCTCGAGCGCCTTGAGGGGGAAGATGTAGAGGGCGCAGCCGTTCGGATCGTCGAGTAAACGCGAGATGACGGCGGCGTTGTAGATGAGGGTCTTCCCCGAGGCCGTAGGGGTGGAGATGACAGTGTGATGACCGTCGAGGATGCTGCGGATCCCCTCCTCCTGATGACTGTAGAGGGAGTGGACACCGGAGGCCTTCAGGATGCGAGGCAGGTGCGGGCCGAGATGAGCCGATTCGGTCGCGAGCCGCTCGGGACGGGATGGGATGACCTCGTGGTGGACGATGGAGTCGCCAATGAGGTGACGCTTCAGAAAATCGAGAAAGACGGTGACCGACGTCGAGTCTGGGTTGGAGAGAACTTCGTCCGGGGCGAGCCTTCTGATCACGCGCGACTCCCATAGGTAGACAGGTGAGAGATAGTGAGGCAGGGAGCCGCTACGGGCTCCCGGAGGGGGAAGATAGTGCACATAAGTATAGTAATGGAACGGTTTCTCTGGCAAGAAAAAAGTCAGTCGGTAGGAGGGGAGGATGATGATCATCATCTCGGCAATGTCGAAAGACCGGGTGATCGGCAGCGGTGATGGCATGCCGTGGTCGGTAGCGGAGGAGTACGAGCAGTTCCTGATGTTCATCCGCGGTCAGACCGTCATCATGGGGCGACGCTCGCACGAAATCTTCGGTCCGGACCTCACGAGCGCTCACAACATCGTCATCAGTCGCTCCGCTTGAATCGGATAACGCCACCGTGTGCTCGAGTGTGGAGGAGGCGGTCGAAACAGGAGAGGCCTTCGGTAAGACCGTGTTCAGCGCGGGCGGCGCGAGCATCTATGCTCAGACGCTACCGATGGCCGATACGATGTACCTGTCATACATGAAAGGTGACTTCGAGGGTGATGCCTTTTTCCCCGAATTCGATGAATCCGAGTGGAACGCGGAAGTGCGAACGGACCACGAGGAGTTTGAGTTCGTAGTGTACAGGCGAAAGGAGTGAAGAGTGGGAGCCTCCGGCCAGTCGATCGGTGAGAGCCCCAGGACCGATTCGCTCAGGGAGGACATCGTCTTTCAGCAGCGTCTCGCAGGGTTCGATCTCACATTCCACACGACGTGGGGGTTGTTCAGTCCGCGCGAGGTAGACGCGGGATCTGCGCTTCTGATCGAGCACCTGGACGTGGCCAACCAGCAAGACACGCTCGACCTCGGATGCGGATACGGTGCGATCGGCCTCGCGATTGCGAAACAGACCTCGGGTGGCAACGTGCATCTGGTCGACAAGGACTTCGTCGCTGTGGAGTACGCCCGCAAGAACGCCGAAGTCAACGACTTGAAAAACTGCAAGGCTTATCTCAGCAACGCCTTCAGCCAGGTGCCCGGGAACGTCCGCTTCGATAATGTAGTCGCGAATCTTCCCGCAAAGACGGGCAAGGAGATGCTCCTGATCATGCTGCAGGACGGCTATCGACACCTCTTGCCTGGTGGGCGTATCGCCGTCGTGACGGTCAGTGGCCTCCGAACGTGGATCAAACGCAACTTCGAAGACGTATTCGGAAACTATACCAAACTGAAACAGGGGAAGGGTTTCACGGTCGCTGTCGCCGAGAAAACGGAGGAGTTGACGACGGACTCCTCATCGGAGTAGATTAAACAGCACGCCGCCTGAGCGCGGCTACGAGTAGGGAACACAACAGGAGAATCGAGATGGCAGACAAGAAGCCTGGTCGAGGGGGGCACGGAGCACCGAAAAAGAAGGGGAAGAAAGCGCCAAAGCTTCAGGAGGTGACGACCGGAGTAAGAAAAAGCAATAAGCGAGAGAAGACACCTACTCGACGACGACTGCACGATGGAAAGCCGGTTACACCTGTCATGTACCGCGGATCTACAGCAGGGAATGGTAACTATGTGGCCGGAATGGTAGATGGAGTAGTGGTCGCAGACGACACAGGAAAGCCAATTCCGTTTCGCAATCTGCCGCTGGAAGAAAAGGCTTTTACCTCCTCTTTCTGAGGGACACGGCCACAGGCCAGGTGACGCCCGAGAGCCTGTCGCACGGCCCAGCCACCCTGCTCGATCAAGCATTTCCGGTGCAGGTGAGGATGCATCACTGACGATTGGTGAGCGACGCCTGGCGAAGGTGCCAGCATAGAAAACTCCCGCCTTGTTTGGTTGGTGGGAGTTTTTTTTGTTTCGGGAGCGAGGCGATGACGCAGAGAGCCTGGAAGTTCCTATTGGCGCTCCTATTCGTGGGGCTGGCTGCTATTTTTTTACTGGCGCTTCTCGAAGATCTCGGTTGGAGTTTGTAGCGTCTCGCTCCTGAGCGCTGTTCACGGGAACCATTCCTCGTCGAGGGTTCCCCTCTACCGTGAGCTCGTCCCGATGGGCTATATCGCCCAAGGCAATAGCACAAATGGCCAATTCTGATACATTCGTTGGAATCTCGCCTGGCTCGTCCGGAGCAGAAACAGCGGTAATTGCTTGACGCTTATTCTGTTACAAGATTTCCCTCGAATGATGGTACGGAGATTGCGTTTGACTAGCCATCCCTCCGGTCACTGACCGATTAAATACATCCTACCGTAGAGATCAAGATGGCGGAACGAACCAAAGAGCTCGCCGAGGTCCTCAAGAAAGTGCCGTTGTTCCGCGGGCTCTAGCCCACACAAATCCGTCTCATACTGAGCCAGTGCACCTCCAATCAATTCGAGGCAGGTGAGCATATCTGCCGGAGCGGCAACCCGAGCGACGAAATGTACGTCCTTCTCGGGGGCAAGCTGGCCATCCTCGCCGAAGACAACGTGCGCGTGGCCGTCATAGATCCGGTGACCACCGTCGGTGAGATGGGCGCCATCACCGGCCAGCCTCGGTCGGCCACAGTCGAGGCCGTGATTCCGACCCGGATCCTGGTCCTTCAAAAAAAGAAACTCGATATCATCCTGCACGGACAACGCGATCTCAGGTCAAAGCTCTACGAGAACGTCATCATCATGTTGTCGGAGAAACTCGTACGCGACAATGTGCGAATGCGCGACTTTCTGACGGCCCAGGCGCGCTTCGAGGAACAGTGCGATCAGCGCGACCTGAAACTGGGCGTGGCGCTGGATCTCCTCGCCGAGAAGGGGATGAATCAAGAGGACGCCGACGCAGAAATCAACGCCAGGATGGATCAGCTGCCACGGCGAATCCTCGTCGTGGACGACGAGAAGGTGTCGCGCACGCTACTGAAAAAGGGATTGGGACAGTACGCCGTATCTGAAGCAGAGAACGGGGTTGAGGCGCTGAAGAAGATAAAGGCCGACACGCCGGATCTCGTCATAACGGATATTCAGATGCCGGCAATGGATGGCGTCGCCTTGTTGCAACTGCTCCGCAACGAGGAGCCAAAGCTGCCGGTGCTGGCGGTGACGGGCTTCATGGATGAGCAGGGATTGAAGCAGCACGATTTCGACGGCTATCTGCTCAAACCGGTGAGCGTGACCGACCTGAGCTGGCTCGTTAAGGAGACGCTGAAAAAGGGCCGAGTCCGGCTGTCGGCTTAGCGCCTGGAGCGGCCCACTGAACGGAAATCAGTTGAGATCCCGAAGAATCGCCGCAGCGGCGTTGTGGCCGGGTGCGCCGGTGACTTCGCCGCCGGGATGGGTGCCGGCGCCGCAGAGATAGAGCTTGTCGATCGGGGTGCGGTAGTGGGCCCAGCCGGCGAGCGGGTGCAGCGCCAGAAACTGGCTGGGCACGATGTCGAGGTGGCGGATGTTGCCGTCAGTCAACCCGACTCGAGGTTTCAGATCGATGGGCGTAAACAACGACCAATCCACGATAACATCACGCAGGTTGGCGGCGTACTCCGACAGCGTGTCGATGAGATGCTCGCCCACCTCCTGACGCCGCTCGTCCCACGTGCCTTCCCCGGTGGGCCGAGCCAGATGTCATGACTTTGTCATGGACCGGTAAGAAGCGTGTCGCTTTTGGTCCTGGTCGTGCCGGATATCACTTCAAAAAAGACGGTATCGGCTATTGCTGAACCAAACACCCCGAGACCGTCACCTTCGATGCGAAAGTCCGGTTCGTGGAAGTTGCCGTCGATCTCCTGCAGCGTGGAATGGGTGAGGAAGAATCCCTTGAAGTTTTCATCGGCGGCGTAAATGATGGCGCGGTAGCGACCGTGAAACAGCAGCTGACGCCACTGGATGACCTGGATCGAAATCACCGGCTCCTGCTCGGGATCGGTGGGCAGGCTCTGGCTCCATTCAAAAGCGGTGACGAGGTCGTCGAAGAAGAAATTCACGTCCGACGCGTCGTGGTCGACGAATGGATTGTCCGTACACGAATGTTTCGGGGCGGGCATCCACGGCACTGATCGAGATGACATAGAAGTCGATATGGCGAGACCGTCTGAAGGCAATTTCAAACTGCCTCACCTCATCATTCTCGTCTCGCTCTTGGTAGCGGAGCGGCCCGAGCACGGAGGCAGAGTCGACGACTTCGAAACCGGCCTGCGGTACTGTGGTGGTCGAGCTGGCCTGGAGGCGCTCACCGTCGACGGTGGCCGCGACATCGAGGCGGTAGGTCAGGCCGTGGGCGATATCGAGTTCATCGCCACGGCTCTCGTATTGCAGGGTTTCCGGGTTGTAGGTCAGGATGTAGGATAGATCGTTCGAGACATCGGTGAGGGAGACGTCGGCGTCCTCGATCAGCAGTGCGAACTTGCTGATTCTGCTCCCCGGATCAAGAGGGAAACTCCGCGTTATCAGCACCTTGACATCCTGGTGCGGCAAGAGGAATCCCCTCATCACAATCTTGGGTTGTTCATCGTAGGTGGGAGACACGACGCGAGGATCGCCGCACGAATGAAGGACACTCGCGCACAGCAGCGCGATGACGAACCGGCTCAAGTGATGCTTAGAACGAAACATGCAGCCCCATGCTCGGGAGGATGGGAAACATGGAGATGGTGTCCACATCCTGGACGACGTCGAAACCGCCGCCGCTGTCGTCATCGTACTGGACAAACCAGATGTTCCTTCTGTTGCCGGCATTGAAGATCTGCACATAGGTCGTCCAATCCATGTTGCGGTATCGCGTCCTGTATTTTACACTGACGTCCGGACGTATGTAGGGCGGCAGTCTGAAGCCGTTGGAGCTATAATCAGGAGGTGTGGAAATAGACAGACGGCGATCCTACCCTTCCTTTGTAATTAGCCATCACAAACGCCGGGGCTATCCCGGCAGGAAGAGGAGAATCGCCATGGCACAACCTAAGCCGAGCACGACGGAAATGTCCATGCCCACGTTCGAGACGCTGGAAGAGTGGACACGCTCGCAGATTCAGTCGCTGATGCAGTCGGTTCTGGATGAAGAAGTCACCCATGCGCTGGGACGGTCACGGTACGAGCGACAGGCACCGTTGGACGCAGCCGGCGGCTACCGCAATGGGTACGGGAAGCGGCGGCGACTGTCCTTGACCTCGGGCACGATCGAGGTGAAACGCCCTCGGGTGCGGGGTCTGGAAGAGCGATTTGAGAGTGCGGTACTGCCGCTGTTCGCCCGGCGCACCCAAGAAACAGGTCAGCTGCTGCCAGAGCTTTACCTGCACGGTTTGTCTCAGGGCGACTTCGAGCTGGCGCTGCGCGGCCTGCTGGGCAAGGGAGCGCCTTTGTCGGCGTCCTCGATCGCTCGTTTGCGTGAGAAGTGGATCGTCGAATACAACGCCTGGCGCAGCCGACGACTGGATGACCGCGAGCTCGTCTACGCCTGGGCGGACGGGATCTACGTCAAAGCCGGTCTTGAGAAGCAAAAAGCCGCTCTCCTGGTGGTCATCGGCGCGATGAGCGATGGGCGCAAAGAAGTCCTGACGATTGTCCCGGGCTATCGCGAATCGAAGGAGTCGTGGGCGAGCGTACTGCGCGATCTGCGTGACCGCGGACTGAGCGTGGCGAAGTTGTTGGTGGCGGATGGGCACCTGGGTATCTGGGCGGCCCTGGCAGAGGTCTGGCCGGAGACGGCTGAACAGCGATGCTGGAATCACCGCATCCTGAACGTGCTGGATAAGCTGCCAAAACGCGTGCAGGTCGAAGGGCGGCACCTGCTGACACAGATCCCGTACGCGCCGACCCGTCAGGAAGCGACGAAACGTCGCGATCAATTCGCCAAACGGTTTCGCCGCGAGTGTCCAGACGCCGTCGATATCCTTGAGCGCGATTGGGACCGTATGGTGACATTCTACGACTTTCCCGAGGCCCACTGGCAACACCTGCGCACCACCAACGTCGTCGAAAGTCCCTTCGCTTCGGTACGGTTGCGAACCAATGCGGCCAAACGATACAGGAAGGTGGCCAATGCCACCGCCCTCATTTGGCGGGTACTGATGGTGGCCGGGAAACGATTCCGGCGACTCAATGCACCGCATCTCATGGCTGACGTCTACGCCGGGGAGTGCTACGAAAACGGATCACCCATCGCGCAAAGGAAGAAGATCGCCGCCTGAGTCGTTTACACACCATTTGACCCAAGCTCAGCCGTTGATCGGACCTGGCACTACCTCAAAGTCGCGGACGCTGCCGGTGAACAGATTCTTGGAGTTCTTCGAGTCGGGCGATGAACTGGCAATGTATCCGGAACCAGGCCGCGTGATGGGTTGGCCTGACGTGTAGACGAAGTTCACACCGAGCAGCCATTTGCTCGTGTGCACGGCGGGGGGGGCTCTCCGGAGAAACTGGACGGCGCTCTTCAGATCCAGCGTGGCCACGGCGTTGACCGTCGACGTCTTGTCATGCCGCGGCGGAAACCCCTCACCACCGTTCAGGGTCGCAAAGGCATACTCTGTCCGCGACAGCGAGTAACCGAGCCAGCCGGTCACGCCGCCAACATTTTTCCTGAACAACGCCTCTACGCCTCTGCTGTCTCCCTCGCCTTCGTGGAACAGGCCGACGGTCTCGGAGAACACGGGCTGTCCATCTTCGTGAACGTCGGTGTCCACCGCTGCCAGGAAGGCTTCGTTGAAGGCGTGAATGTCATCGTAATCTTTGTAGTAGGTCTCCACCTCAAGTTCGAAACGACCGTCCACCTCCCACTGGTACCCCAGGATGTAGTGGCGCGCAGTCGATCTCTCCTGAAACTCGTTGGCTGTCGTCCAGATGTCGGTTATGAACGCCCTGGGGATGCGGTTCAGGTACTGGCGGTAGGTACCGGCGGAGGCTTTGATGCTCATCGATGGGGTAATCCGATGTTTCAGCGACAGCCTCGGGGACAGGTCGGTGAAGGTGCGCCCCGAGTCAAACAGGTGGTATCGCAAGCCGGCCTCCGCTTCCCACTGCGGCACAGGCCTCAAACGAGCTGTGGCATAAGCTGAATAGTGAGTCGGTTTCTTACTGATGTCGGTCCTGGCATCCGGAAAGAGCTGGCGGTACAGAACCCGCAGGCTCTTATGCTCGAAGCCGAACCGGGCACCTAACATCTGGGAGTGGCTGTATTCTAGATTCCCCTTCAAGGTCACGTCGGTCACCTTGTTTCGTTCGGTGAAGCCGATGACCTCGCCCAAATCGAAATCGGAGGTAAACCGGCTGCCGGTGAGCCAGAAATTGGCGAACAACCTGGGGGTCCAAACGGTTGTCCAGCGGACGCTGCCGGTTTTGTTGCCCCAGTCGTGGTGGAGGCCGGCTTTCTCTGTCGAGTTTCGATTCAGGTCGAAATCGAGCGCGTCGCGCCCTCCGAAGCCGCTGATGGTCAGCTTGTTCGTCTCGTCAATGTCGATGAAGGCCTTGAAGTTGCCGTCGTAGAAGAAGTAGGGCGGAATGTCGTCGATGGCGCGGGCAACCGTCTGGTCGAAATAGGTGCGGCGGAAAGAGGCGGAAAAGGAACCACGTCCTTTGAGAGGCACCTGGATGGTTGCCCTGGCGGAGAGGAGACTCAGGGCTGCCGAGCCCTCGAAGGATTTCTTGTTTCCATCCAGATTGGTGATGTTCAGCACCGAAGACAGGCGGCCGCCGTACTCGGCGCCGAAGCCTCCTTTGTGGACCTCGACTTTCTTGAGTGCATCGGGGTTGAAGACGGAGAACAACCCGAAGGCGTGTTCGGGATTGTAGACATCAGCGCCATCGATCAGGTACAGATTCTGATCGGGGGTGCCGCCGCGGATATAGGGGGCAGACGAATAGTCCGACACGGAGACGATACCCGGCAGGGTCTGCAGGGAGCGCAGAAGGTCGGCTTCGATGACCTGGGGAATCTGTCCAATCTGCGCGCTCGAGAGTTCGAGCTGGGAGATCTGCCTCTCGAAGAGGCCAGCGGCCGCTCCCAGTGAATCGGCGACGATGACGACCGCATCCATCTGCTCAGCCAGGATTTGCAGGGTAATGTCGACGGTTATGTCTTCGTTCGAGGCGAACGCAATCGTCTGGAAGTGCGGCTCGTATCCGATGTAGCTACCGACCAGGGTGTAGGTGCCGGCCGGAACTCGGGGCAGGGTGTAGTAGCCGTTGAGATTCGTGGTGGTCCCTAGCTGGATCTTCTTCAAATAGACATTGCAACCGATCAGCGCTTCACCGTTGCCAGCATCGTAAACGAAACCGCTCAGAGTCGCGCTGGGTGGCTGGGTCTGGGACGGGCCGGCAGATATCGGGGAATCGACCGCTGCCACGATGAAAAAGGCAGAGGTCAGGAGCCGCTTGTCCAACACGAGACAGAGAATCGGTAGTCGCCTACACAATGTCCTGCAGGAACTGCAGAATAGCGACCTCGTCGCGACGAAGCGCGGCAACGGGCTTTCGGCGTTGGGAGCGGCTGGGCTTCGCGCCTTTCGAAGCTGCGGCCACGAGGCCGTTGAGATAAGCTTCGAGTAGAGCGGGGTGGACGTAGTATTTGCGACAGACAGCGCGGGTATTGCCGAGCCGTTCGGCGACGGAGTCGACGGCGCGGTTGATGTTTCGCTTCGCTTCCCGTTGAGTCGGCGAGGGACCCATCTCGCGCAGCTCAGTGCCGGCCAGCATGGTGTCGCCCCAGGTGCGAAAATCCTTCGCCGTGACCTGACGTCCGGAGATGTCGCCGAGGTAGTCGTTCACATCCTCGGACGCGATCGCCTGTCGCTTCCCAGCTTCATCGAGGTACTGAAACAGCTCCTGTCCAGGCAAGTCCTGGCAGCGCTGCACGATGCGGGCAATCCGCCGATCGGTGATCGACAACGCCTGCTGCACGCCGCTCTTGCCGCGGAAGCTGAAGCTCAGCTCGTCACCTTCCACCTGTACGTGCTTTGCACGCAGCGTCGTGAGCCCGTAGGAACGGTTCTCCTTCGCGTATTCATCGCTGCCCACCCTGATGAGTGTCTTGTCCAGCAGCTGCACAACGGTAGCCAGTATCTGGCGACGGCTCAGTGGCTCGGCGCGAAGATCGCGTTCGGCGTGCTCCCTAATCGTCGGTATGACTTCACTCAGCTCGAGGATGCGGCGGAACTTGGAGTTGTCGCGGGCGGTGACCTGGATGTGCCCCTTCGGATCGCGGCAGATCCAGACGTCCGTCCAGGCCGGGGGGATCACCAGTGACTTGATGCGGTCTCGTTCCTTCGCAGTCGCAATACGCGCGCCGCTCGGTCTGTAGAACGCCCAGCCCTTGCCGGCGCGACGCCGGGTGATGCCGGGCAATCCGTCAGTGACATAGTTGAGCCCGGCACGGGTCGCCGTCTTTCGATGTTCGGTGGTGCGCGTCGGTGTCATTTCGCTATGTCGATGCCGTTTTCGGCCGCAATTCGGCGGATATTCGAATTCGCAAGCGGAATCTGCTCCATCGACAGATGCTCGATCAATCCGTAGCCGTCGGGATGGAGCGCGTCAAAGCGCTTCAGCATGAGCGCCGAGTCCAATTGCCCTTCGCCGGGGACCTCCTGATCGATATGAAGCACCAACCCATCTGAAACCACAACATCCTTGAGGTGGGCCAGGGGAGATAGGGGGCCCAGGATATCGAACAACTGGTTGAGAAAGTCGGCGCTGTCGTATACCTGCTGGCGGCTTGGGAAGTGATTGACGGCATCCATGATCAATCGCAGGCTGTCTGAATCGATCGCCTCCACAATGTACCTGCACTTTTCCGGCGGATCCATGATCGAGATCACATGGGTTTCCAGAGCCAGGATGACGCCCTCCAGCTCAGCCTTTTGTGCGATCGGTTTCAGCGTCTCGATCAGACGATCCCTGTTTTCGGGGAGATGGTTGTCACGATGCGGTGTCCAGGGCCCGGCGGCGTTCAGACTGCCGGGGCGGATGAGAAAGACTCCAGCCCCGAGTTGTGCGGCGATTTCCGTTCCGCGGTTGATCTTTCCCGTAACGGCCTGGGCTCCGTCAGGATGAAAGAGGCACTCGCCGTAGGTGATCGCAAATTGAGCGAGCTCCAGATTCTCCGACGCCATGAGCCGTTGGTAGTTCTCGCAATCTTCGGACGTAATGTCGAACACCTCTTCGCCATTGAGATGATATCCGACCCCGGTGAATTCAAGATCGCGAATCGCCTGCATCTGCTTTCGCGTGAAGGTCCGGAAGTCGCCCGGCAGCATGCCGGCGATGCCCAGTTTCACACTTCAGCCCTACCCACTCACTTCGTAGTGCTGGCCAAACGCGATGACGTAGCCGTCGGGGTCGCGCACCGCGAACTCTTTCATGTCATACTCCTTTTGAATCGTAGGCCGGTACTCGATCTGCGCGCCGCGAGATTCGAACTCTTCGAACAGCGACTCCGCATCCCGTATCCAGATATAGGCATCCCACGTCCCACCCTGTTTGCGGTTGACGACTATCTCGCGCCCGTTCGACGCCGCGCGGATCATGAAAATGAACCCCTCCCTGCTGGGCATGGCGAATTCCGGAGGGTCACCCCAAATTTCCGGTTCATCAAAGCCCAGCTTCTCGTGATAGTAGGCCAGCGAACGCTTCAGATCCGCAACCACGAAGTAGGGAGCCGTTCCAATAAACTGCTCGCTCATCTCGTATCTCCATCTGAATGTGGTTTCGCTAGTTTCCTTCGAGCACCTGTCGACGACGGCGCCGCGCGAGTTCACGCATATCCGTCACCATATCCGACTCGTCGACAATCTCTCTGCCGAGAATCTCTTCCAGCACA
>CBDBIJ010000085.1:0-28171 GCA_965205655.1 Candidatus Latescibacterota bacterium | reverse complement strand
GCTGAGGCTGCGCAGCGGAAAGCGCATCGACGGCTTCTGTTTCTTGAGAATCTTGTCCCTTATCGATTTCGCTTCCTTTTCGATCTTGCTGACCAGACTGCTCATGAACGGCTCCTTTCCAGAATCGTTCGCAGTGATTTCTCTACCATGTTTCGACGCCGGTCGCTGTCTCCGGTGATCTCCTGCAACGTGTCGGCGATGTGGCCGATGTACTGCTGGATGTAGTCTTTCTTGCGCTCCGCCTCCGCCGCGCGTCGCTGGCGCCCCAAATGCTCGCCAACGCGGCGCCCGCACTCCTGCAGCGCCAGCCGAATCTCCTTGATGATCTCGGGATAGTGCGCCACTGCCTCCTTGCTCTCGGAGGTGAATGGCACCCACACGGACGCCATGTGCACGAGGACGACGAGCGGTCCGGTCGGCATCGCGCCCGAGCTCTGGCTCATTTTATAGTTGCGCCAGTCGACCTCGAGGACGCTCTTGGTGATGGCGCAGGCCGCTTGCTGGTAGAGCAGCGGCACGCGATTGGCGAACCGCAGCAGTGTCATCGCCCCTTCCGGATCAATCTCGCCGCCGTAGGCCATGGCCACCTCGATCTGGAACGGATTGCCGCGATACACGGCCGGCGGCCGCGACGTCGAGGTGTAGAGCGCCGCTTCGACATTCTGGCTGAGACTGCTCGAGAGCAGTTCGTCGCCGATGGGGACGATGCAGTTGGTCGGCGGCTTCATCAGCTTCGTCTCGTTGATGGCCTTGTAGAGCCGGTCCGTTTCCACCCTGGCGATGCTCCGCGGCCTCGCCTTTGGACTGATCTCCGCCTTGTCGCAGAACTCTTTCGCCGCCCGCGACGACACTCGGCAGAATTCCTTGGTGAGAAACCCCTGGACGCTTTTCTGAGATGTGTCCTGCATCATCTTCATCAAGGCGCCCAGCTCCACTCCGTGGGGGTGGGGCTTCACCTCGATCGCTTCGGGGGGCAGCTCCTTCGTCGTGCGTTCGTAGACCACCTCTTTGCCGTCCGGCGCGCGGTAACTCAGGTTCAGGTGAGGATTCGTGAGTGCGGTTTGGCGCAGGTACTCGTCCACCGACTGGCGCCCGCGCAGATAACGGGCCTCCATCTCGATTTCCACCATCGTCCCGCGGTTGCTCTCCCACTCGACCTCCTGGTCCTTCACGACTTCGGGGCGGTTCTTCGTCGTGTTGATGACGATCTCATACTGGTGGGCCGGGCTTTTCGCCCCCGTCCGCGACACGATTCGAGTCGGCTTGCCCGTCGTCAGCTGGCCATACATGCTCGCCGCCGAAATGCCGATTCCCTGCTGACCCCGCGACATGCGCAGCCGGTGAAACTTCGAACCGTAGAGCAGCTTCCCAAAGATGTTGGGGATCTGGTTCTTGACGATGCCGGGGCCGTTGTCCTCCACCCTCATGACGTAGCGGTCCTCGGTCACTGGATCGATGTGCACGCTGATTGCCGGAAGAATTCCCGCCTCCTCGCACGCGTCCAGACTATTGTCCACCGCCTCCTTGACCCCGGTGAGCAGAGCCCGCCTCGGGTTGTCGAATCCGAGCAGATGCCGGTTTCTGCTGAAGAACTCGGATACGGAAATCTCTCGCTGCTTGAGCGCCAGTGTTTGCGCGGTGGCGCGGCCGTTGGCCGGAGCCTTCTCGGCGGCAGCCGTGGCCTTGGCCTTCTTCTTGGCTGCGACTTTGCGATTCTTGCTTTTGGTTCCCGTAGTCATCTATCTCCCAAATCGGGGAAGGTCGCGCCTTGTGATCTATAATCCTTTCTGCATGTACTAAATTGTATATACGATTTGTATATACGTCCTTCCAGGAGCCTGTGGCGTTGCCTCAGATCAACTTGAAGCTCGACTCGAAACAGCTTTCGGCAACCGACAACCTCGCTGGAAAAATGTCGAAAACGCGCACGGCCTACATCCGCGAGGCGATCGCCCAGTACAATGCGAAAACCGAGAGGAATCTTCTGGCGAGAAGGTTCGCCGAGGCATCGGCGAGGTGCCGCAACGAGAGCATGATAGTGAACGAAGAGATGGAAGCCGCCGACTTCGATCTGAGCGACCGGGACGAGGGCTCGTCGACACCGTGACCATCGAGCCCGGCTGCTTCTACGTTGCAGACCTGAGTGCCCGACGAGGGACCGAGCCCGGAAAGACTCGTCCAGCGCTGGTCATTCAGAGCGATCTTCTCAGCGTCACAGATCATCCATCCACGGCCGCGCCATTGACAATCGGCGCCTGTATCACGGCCGGCAGCGAAAGAGGCTCAGGCGCATCGGACGCGCCAACCAGCGGTTGATGGATCAGGTCGAGCTCTGTCTCAAGCAGGTCCTCGATATTCCCGCTGCCTGAGACCTCACTCACTCACCATCCTCCGTCGTCGATCTCCTCACCTCCAGCAGCCGAAACCCGCCCGCTTCCAAATCTAACGAAATCGCGCCGTCGCGGATCGTCAGCTCGTCCGCGACGACCGCCTCCACAGCATGATCACCGTGAATCTGTAATTGCACCTCACGCGCGATATCCGTTCGCCGATTGACCACGAGGATGTGCGTCGGCGACGTCGCGCTTCCGAAAAAGCCGATGTCGAGGTCTTCGTCGGCGTCTCGGATGAGCTCGTTGTGCGGCAGCCGATCGGACCGATAACCCCCGTGGAAGTGCAGCGCCTCCAGCGCCCGGCTCAACAGGACCAGCTCTTGGTTGATTCCCTTCACCGCCTCGTACGCCGGCGTCGCCGCGCCTCCATCGTCTGCCAGACCCTCGTAGAGCCGTTCCTGGATGACACTGTCGTCTCCGTCCCTGACCTCCTCTGTGCCAGAGCTGTACAGGAAGTAGATGATCCCGGCGGCTCCCCGCGCCAAAGCGAGGCCGACCTGCACGCGAATCTCGCCCGCGGACGGCTTGCGATAGTACGGACCGCTCAGTCCCAGTCCCTCCCGGGTTTCCCCGTGCACCTGCACGATGGCGTGCCAGCGGCCGTTTCGATCCTGCACCCGCCGCGCAACCCGGCCGTAGCCATCCACGAGATCATCCAGCTGCCGCTTCAGTGCCGGGCCCGAAGACGGAGTCTCCGCCCTGAAAACGTAGTGCTCGTGCTGGAACACGTTCGCAGCGCCGTCGGCCTCGATGAAGAAGGCGTCCAGAAAGCCGTTGACGCTTGGGTAGCTCTCGATATTACCGACCGTGATGGCGGGCCGCAGCGGGTCCTCCTGGCGCAGCACCTCGACCGTCCTGGCCAGTGCGTCGTAGTACTTCTTCGAGTAGTCCTCGTGGCCGATGAGATACCCCGAAAACGCGACAGCCGCACTCCACTGGGTCTTCAAACTCACGACGCGCTCGCGCAAATCATCGTCGAAACCGGCATCTACCTCTGTGCGCGTGGCCCAGTTGTGGAGCTTGTCGTAGGGTGAGTACCCCGCCGGCTCGTAGTAGACGGGCATCCGCAGACCGGCGCGGTTGCAGAACTCCATTGCGACCTGTTCGGCCGTCGACTCACCGATTTCCGCCCGCTGCAACCATTCGATCTGGTTGACTCCGAGATCCTCGAGGAGTCGCTGATCTGCTTCGTCAAAGCGGAACTGCTCCAGTCCCGCAGGCAGCCAGACCCCCATTGTCAACTCGCCCACCGGAAGGCGGCTCGGCTCGTACTCCTCGCTGTCGGCGGGATTCACAAGATCACAGGCCGTCGCGCTCAGCATACCGGCCGTTGCGATCGACGCAGCCCAGGTTCCGATTCGCCTCCTCCTCATCCGTTAGCATCCCTCACTTCAACTTCGGATTGCCGGCGTGACGCTCTCGGTCGCGGTTGGTCTTCTTCGCCATCGCCCGGTCGAAGGCCTCTTCGAGATCGACACCGCTCTGATTCGCCAGACAGATCAACACGAACAGGACATCGGCCATTTCCATACCCAAATCGTCGGCATTGCCCTCATCTGACTTGAAGCTTTGGTCGCCGTAGAGACGTGCCATCAGCCGCGCCACCTCCCCCACTTCCTCCATCAGGATCGCCGTGTTGGTCAGTTCCGAAAAGTATCGCACACCGACGGTGGTGATCCAGTCATCGACCTCCTGCTGACACTGCTTGAGCGTTCGTTCCCGCGACACGGCTCACTCGCTCTCGTCATTCACAGGAGGAGCCGTGTCTTCATCTTCGCCGGTCCCGAGGGCGAGATGATCGATGACCTCATGTTCGAGTCGCGCTTCATCGCCTGGTTCGTATCCCGCCTTGTGGTAGCGCAGGATGCCCTGCCTGTCGATCAGGTAGAAGTTGGGAATGCTGAACACTTCGTAGGCGCTGCCCATCGCCTTGTCGGCGAAAACCACGGGAAAACTGTATTCGTGCTCTTCCATGAACGGCTGCACCTTCCCCAGGCTGACGTCGACGTTGACCGACAGCACCTGCAGCCCGCTCTGCCCGAAGTCGGAGTGAATGCGCTGCAGATGAGGCAGGGATTCGCGACAGGGTTTGCACCAGGTGGCCCAGAAGTCGAGCAGCACGACCCGGCCCCGGAGCTCGGTCAGCTTCACCCGGCGTCTTTCCAGATCGAGCAGTCGAAAGTCGGGAGCGGCCTCACCGAGTGGGAGACCCCGCCGCTCGTCCGCCGGTTTCCCGAACAAGTCGATGCTGACCTCGGTCGCATCGGCGCTCGTGTCCACCGCCTCCGCGGATGTGGCAGCTGAGTCTCCGGAAGCTGTCGATGCGTCGGAGGCGAGAGCATCATCGCCGAGGGCCAGCACCACCATTATAATAAAAGCAGCCAGGGAGTCCTGACTGCTTGCGAGCCGGGGCGGCTTTAGCGACTATAGACGCTCGAGCTTCGCTCCCAAGCCCTGAAGCCGCTTTTCGATGCTGTGGTGACCGCGGTCGAGTTCGTAGAGGTTGGTGAGGCTCGTCCGACCGCTCGCAGCGAGGCCGGCCAGGACGCAGGCGGCCCCGGCGCGAATGTCGTCCGCTTTGATGCGAGTCGCCCGGAGCTTGGCGGGCCCGCGGACGATTATCAGCGCGTCCTTCTCCGTCGACAGCTGGGCCCCGAACGCCCGCAGGCTCTTCACGTGACCGAACCGGTCTTCGAAAACCGTTTCCCTGATGTAGCTGTCGCCTTCGGCGATACAGGCAAGGGCGGTGATGCTGGGCTGCAGATCGGTCGGAAAACCGGGATAGTAGGTCGACACGACGTTGATGGGTGACAGCGATTCTGGCGCGCGACAGCTCACCCACTCGCCGGCTTCGTCGATTTCGACACCCATCTGCAACAGTTTCGCTTCAAACACCTCGAGATACGCCCGGTTGACACCCTTCAGCGCGATGTCCCCCCCGGTGATGGCACCGGCCATCATCAGCATGGCCGCATCGAGGCGGTCGTACATGACCGTGTGTTCGGCGCCGCGCAGACGGCCGGTTCCGCGGATGCGCACCGTTCGCGTCCCCACACCCTCCACCTGGGCCCCCATCTTACCCAAGAGCTGGGCGAAATCGGCGATCTCGGGATCTGACGCCGCGTTGACGATCGTCGACTCACCCTTCGCCAGGCTCGCCGCCATCACCAGATTCTCGACCCCCGTGTGAGATGGGAGGTCACAGTACATGTTCGCTCCGATGAGCTTCTCGGCCTCGACCCTGTATCCGCCCGCCCGCGTTCCCTCTACCTTGGCGCCCATCCGGGCAAATCCGCGATAGTGGTAATCGGTAGCTCGCTCACCGATGTTGCAGCCGCCGACTTCCTCGACGGAAACCGTGCGGAATCGGCTCAGCAGCGGCCCCACGAAGAGAATTGACGCCCGCATGCGACCGGTGAGATCCGCTGGAAGAGCTGTCGTGTGAATCCCGGAGGCATCGATGACGAGATCCCCGGCGGCCGCGTCGAAGTCGACCTTCGCGCCGAGCTGGCGCAGAATCTCGAGGGCGACGAGAACATCCTTCACCGGCGGCACTCGGTGGAGGACCGTCTGGCCCTGCTCCGCCAGCACTGAGGCCGCTATCATCGGCAGCGCCGCGTTCTTCGCCCCCTGCGCCTCCCCCTCGCCGGTGAGCTTCGTCCCGCCTTCGATATAAAGAACTTCTTCGGCAGCCATAGTCTTTCTATTGGGAATTATATATGTGAGTAGACAAATCCCTTGACTTTCCGGCCTTTTCTGTCTATCTTTATATCATAATTCATCAGGTAAAAGAGAGACGGAATCATGGCAAACGCACCCGGAAAAAACCACCGCAAGGGCTTAACACTCACGAAAATCATCGAAATGTTCCCCGACGACAAGGCCGCCCATAAGTGGTTCGCCGAAGTCAGATGGCCGAACGGAGTAACCTGCGCCCACTGTGGTTCCGATAACGTCCAGACGGGTGCCAAGCATCCGACCATGCCCTACCATTGCCGCTCCTGCCGGAAGTATTTCAGTGTTCGCACCGGGACCGTTATGGCCGATTCCAAGATCGGATTTCAGAAATGGGCGCTCGCCATCTTCCTGATGAACACCAACCTCAAAGGCGTTTCCAGCATGAAGCTGCACCGGGACGTTGGCCTGACCCAGAAATCCGCTTGGCATATGGCTCACCGTATCCGCCAGACGTGGGAAAAGGGAACGGGCCTGAACGGGAACGCCGTCGAGGTTGACGAGGCGTTCTTCGGCGGAAAGGAGTCGAATAAGCACCCGGACCAGAAGCTGTATGCCGGACGGGGCACTGTAGGAAAAACGGCCGTAGCGGGTGCCAAGGATCGAGAGACCGGCCAGATCGCCGCCGAGGTCGTGCCCGATACCAAGGCCGATACCTTGCAGGGATTCGCCAAGCAGCACGTCCAGAAGGGCGGTACGATGTACAGCGACGACGCGGTGGCCTACGCCAATTTCGACCACGTAGCCAAGCACGAAAGCGTCAAGCATTCCATCGGCGAGTATGTCCGGGGCATGGCGCACGTGAACGGAATGGAAAGCTTCTGGAGCATGATGAAGCGGGGATTTCACGGGACGTATCACCGGATGTCTCCGAAACACTTACAGCGGTACGTCAGCGAGTTCGCCGGACGCCACAACATCCGAGACCGCGACACTATCGACCAGATGATCGCCACCGCCTCTGGGCTGGTTGGGAAAAGGCTACAGTATCGGGAGCTGATCGCCACTACCACGTGAGACGATTATGTTGACACGCAGCGACTAACTGTAGATGGTATAGCCCGCTGTTGCAGCCACTTGGTGGAATCTGGCCGGATTGTCCGGTCGGGTTCCACTACCTTTGCCTTTCACGGGTATCAGGCCCGCGAACAGGCTTAGCCATAGAAAGGATAGGTTTCCATGACTGAAGATCAATATAAAGCCGAGGAGGAAAAAGATCTGGAAGTTTTGCGGATATATCTGCGCAAGCACTTGCATGGAGTGACGCTGTCAAGCGACAAAACCGAGGTGGCGAAGGTGCTTCTGGAACTGAATCGGACTATTCAGGACAAGAGGATCGAAGACCTATCCGCGTCTCTCAAATCGCTCCATGCAAATTTTGAATTGCTCGGAGCAAAGGTCGATTCGCTCATCGAAAGAAAGTAGATCCCAGGCAACAGAGCCGGTATACCAGTCAGGGGCCTGATCTACCGACCGCGTAGTCGGCCTATCTTCGGCCTCCAGCTTTTCCCGTATACTTTCCTTCCAGCCGGGCTTGAGTCTCCCGCCGCAATGTTCTGGACTTGTCTTATTCATGATCCCTGAATATAGGGAGCTGATTTCCTGATGGCAAAGCCGAACTGGAAGAACCGGACCATCTGGACCGGCGACAATCTGCACATCATGCGCGGCATGAACAGTGAGTCCGTCGATCTCATTTACCTCGACCCCCCGTTCAACAGCAACAAGAACTACTCAGCGCCCATAGGCTCGCAGGCCGCCGGTGCCGCGTTCAAGGATACCTGGAGTCTGAACGACTTGGACGAAGCGTGGCACGGCGAACTTGCAGAACAGGAGCCTGCCTTGCACGGCATCATTGATGCGGCCGGCCTGGCTCACGGCAAGGACATGATGAGCTATCTCATCATGATGGGTGTGCGCCTGCTGGAGATGCGGCGCATCTTGAAGGATACAGGATCTATCTACCTGCATTGTGATCTAACTGCGGGTCACTACTTGAAGATGGAAATGGATGCCGTCTTTGGAGATAACAGGTTTCGTAGTGAAATCATTTGGAAGCGCACCAGCGCCCATAGCGATACGAAGCAGGGCCGCCGCCAACACGGCAGAATCCACGATGTTCTCCTTTACTACACAACAGGAGACTCATGGACTTGGAATCCAATCTACACCGATTACGATGCTGATTACGTCCGTACCTTTTATCGCTACGAGGAGGAAGAAACAGGTCGGAGATACACGCTTGACAACCTTACCGGCCCCGGCGGGGCCGCGAAGGGAAACCCACAATACGAGGTCATGGGAGTGACGCGCTATTGGCGTTACTCCCGCGAGAAGATGCAGGAGTTGATAGATGTCGGGCGCATTATGCAGACCGCACCTGGGCGCGTGCCTCGGTATAAACGATATCTCGATGAGATGCCCGGCGTTCCGCTCCAAGATATTTGGATGGACGTGGTACCGGTACTCAACAGCAAGGAACGTGTCGGGTATCCCACGCAGAAACCGCTAGCTCTTCTTAACCGCATCATCCAGTCCAGCAGCAATCCCGGAGATGTAGTATCCAGCGCCCCAGGGTTTTCTTGGACACATTAGAGGGTCCACATGGACCTGAAAGGAGTGTTCGAGATGACTAAGCAGGAGAAGGGTGTTCGGGTCGGCCGATTCTCCGCTCGTCGAAAGCAGGAGGCGGTGTTGCGCCTGCTGCGTGGGGAGGACCTGGAGGTCCTGTCCCGGGAGTTGGGTGTGATGGCAGCCACGCTGAGTGAGTGGCGCGAGCAGTTCCTGGGTGGGGGTGAGTCAGCTCTGCACAGCCGTACCCGTGATGAGCGGGATGAACAGATCGCCCGCCTGAAAGCGAAGGTGGGGGATCTGACGATGGACAACGAGTTGCTGGAGTCCAAGATCCATCGCCTGGAGGATGGACTCCCTTTGGCATCCCGGAGGTCGAAGCGATGAGCCAGACCCAGTCGCCCTCCAGGAAGCGGCCGTACAGGCTGCAGCGTGTGTGTCGGGTCTGGCAGTTTCCTCGCTCCACCGTCCACGAGCATCGGCGTCGGGCGGCTCTGCGTCCGGAGGAGCGTCTTGAGCGGAAGAAACGAGGTCCCCAAGGGCCGTGTACCGACGATGAGCTAGCTGAGAAGATTCGCGAGTTGCTGAAGGCGTCCCCCTTTCACGGGGAAGGCTACCGCAAGATGTGGGCCCAGCTGCGGGCGCAGGACATCCGCACCTCGAAGGAACGCGTACGCCGTGTGATGCGCGAGCACGGCCTGCAGGTGCCGCAACGCGCCGGCCAGCCAAGGGGCCCGCAAGCACACGACGGGACGATCACCACCGAGCGACCAGACCAGATGTGGGGAACCGACTTGACCACCACCGTGACCACCGGCGAAGGCACAGCTACGGTCTTCGTGGCTGTCGACCACTGCAGCTCGGAGTGCATCGGCATTCATGCAGCGGCCACAGGCGACCGTTTCGAGGCCCTGGAGCCGATCCACCAGGGAGTCCGCGAACACTTCGGCGGCGGCGACAAGGGTATCGCCGGGGGGCTGCAGCTGCGCCACGATCATGGCTCTGCGTACATGTCCGACCACTTCCAGAAACAGATCGACTTCCTGGGCATCGAGTCGTCGCCCAGCTTCGTGCGTGCCCCGGAGGGCAATGGCTGCTCCGAGCGATTCATCCGCACCCTCAAGGAGAATCTCCTGTGGGTCCGATACTTTGCCACGGTCGAAGAGCTCCGTCTTGCCCTGCTCGAATTCAAGAGAGTCTACAACGAGAAGTGGCTCCTCGAGCGACACAACTATCAGACGCCAAACCAGGTGCGCCGGAGCTTCCAGCAGGAGTTGTCCAAGGCGGCCTGACCATCCGCCAAATCAGTGTCCAGAAACCCAGGGCTTTACAAGTACTCGATCCGTTCTGCGGGTGCGCCACGGCCTGCATTGCCGCAGAAAAAGCAGAACGCCAATGGGTGGGCATCGATCTGTCTGAGCTGGCGGCCACGCTGGTCATCCAGCGGGCGGAGTCAGAGATCGGCGGCCTGTTCAAGCTGAACCATCGGGAAGATGTACCCAGGCGCAGCGACCAAGGACCGATACCTCACTACCGGACCCAGAGGCACACGCTGTTCGGGCGCCAAGAGGGCCGGTGCACCGGTTGCCGGATTCCTTTCCCGTTCCGTAATTTCACCATTGACCATATCACGCCACGCTCGCAAGGCGGAACAGATCACCCGGAAAACCTTCAGCTACTTTGCGGAGCCTGTAACAGCACCAAGGGAGACCGCGATCAAGCCTATCTGATTGCCGCCCTCAAACGTCAACGCATATCGGAGGTAGCATGAACGAGGAACAGAAGGACAAGCCCGAGAAGCGCCCCGTAGGTCGCCCTGTCGAACGCCAGATGCCGGAGCCTATCCCAGACACTCCGGAGAACATCGCCCGTATCCTGATGACTACGAAACCGCCAGAATGGACGTATCAGGACGAGGGAGAAGAACCAGACGAAACAGAGTGAATGAACCGAGGGGGAGCCTGCGGCTACAGGTTCCCCCTCTAAACGCCACCGTCTAACCCTTGGAGGAAATCACGATGGCACAGTTCGATAAGGAAATACAGAGGCTTCAGGCGTTTCTGAACAGCCCCGGCAATGACATAATTCAGACCGAAGCGGCAGTCCGAAAAATGGAGCAGTTGATGCGCTTAGACGGGTGGGAGCCCGGCGGCCTTTCTGAGCGCATTACACTTCTTGAGGAAACGGTTTCGGAGATCCTCAAAAGGATCGATGATCTCGAACGACCCGGAACCATCGGCTTCGGCAAACCCGAGTAGCCGGTCCCCATTCCTTAACCGCTCGATTCCCTCCCGCCATCCTGGTTTCAGTTTTCCGCCGGCCATTTCTTCAATCCCTTCCTGTCTACTCACGTATGTAATTCCCTTTCTATTCGTAGTCTATTGTCAGTAGGTTTGGTGGGGCGGGGATCCCGTTTGGTAGGGCGGGGATCCCAATGTACGGCGGAGCCGGTTTCTCGTCAATCGAAAATGGCACGTAACTCTTGGCTTGACACGTAAATACGGCTTGTTATATTAGCCTGCAACTCACTGAAAGAAAGGACATCACCGATGGCTGACACACCAAACATCGTCGCTTACCTCAAACCTGTATGCGGTTGGAGCGGCGGCGTCCGCGATGTATTTCAGAAGTACGGGTTGGAGTACGAAGACCGGGACATCATCAACAATCCCGACAACTACGCCGAGATGGTTCAGAAGAGCGGCCAGCCCCTGTCCCCGTGTGTCGAGGTCAACGGCCAGATGCTGGCTGACGTGAGCGGCGAAGAAGTGGAGGCCTGGTTGGTCGAAAACGGCGTTGTGGAAACTGCTACCGCCTGATCGATCCGAGAATATCCGCGACAATATCTGACGAAACGAGCAGGGGCCTTTGCAATTTGAGGGCCCCTGTTTTTCTATGCCGCCTCGCAGATGATCTCGTTCAGCACCTGCCGCAGTCCTTCAGTGATATTCGGCTGTTCGTGATTCAACGGCCCGCTATCCGGTGAGCGAATCAGCGTGAGGGCTCCGAGTGGTGTTTGCTCGCCGTCGACGAAGGTCAACACGTAGATGAAACCCACATTCCCCACCTCTGCACCATTCAGCACGAGTGCCTTTAGCGATTCTGGTAGCGGCATCTCGTCGCCTTCCTGTGCCTGCCCCATGATCAGCAGCGGTGATTTCTCGGCGAATGCCGCACCGGCCATCGACTGCGAGTCGCCCGTCAGTGGCTGCCCGTAGCCGGCCTCGGCTCCCAGCCTTTCCTCGACAGCGTTCGCCTCGCCCGAACTCGATACCACCGAACCGAGCTCGAGGTTTCCATCGCCGTTGACGCGCTCGTAGATCACCGTCTCGGCGGCGTCGATCTGGAGCAGCAGCTCCATCCCCTTCTTCACCGCGTCGTCGGGCGCCATCTGGCGCAGGGAATCCGCGATATGCGCTGGAATCTCCATCGGCTCCGGCATCTTGAACGGGATGACGGTTACGGGCATGTCAGTTTCTTGACAGTCTCAAATGTCGCCGTTAGAATTTGGTGTGGTGGTGGCTCTTTAGCTCAGTAGGTAGAGCAGGGGACTGAAAATCCCTGTGTCCGCGGTTCGATTCCGCGAGGAGCCACCATATCTTTCTTGAAGATAAACAGGCACTTGCGTACGTCAACGCAGGTGCCTGTTTTCTTCTTAGTTCCTCGGAGTATTCCTTGTAATGCTGGGTAATGCTGGAAATGCACTCGACAAAGCGCCCATGGCCACGGCGTGAGAAAGAACACTCCGAAGAGAGCGAAGAGGATGTTGTCTCATAGGGAGTTCCAGCTGCTGCCGATGCGAGTTCCAGCTTGCCGAACGCCTCTACCCTGCCGTATCGAGGTGCCATTCTCGGGGCGGATTTTCCCCTTGGTGCTCGTAGGAATTCAGGGAGCCAAGACTGTTGGTTCGCTGTATCAGCGCCTCAAAATCATCCTTACTCGTGCACGTCCCCCTGATTGGGACTGATTCATCGATTGCCCTCTCTATCCCAAGCTGGTCGAACGCCTGGAACAATCGTAGCTGGAACTGGACAAACTCAGTCGAGCCGCCCTCAATGCTACACATTGCGAAAGTGACGGCCCGCGCCGACAAACACCGACGGAATTGCCACGGGCAGGCATCTCATCCACTTTCGGGTCATCTTCTTAGCTCTCTTCGGACGGGGTCGTGGCAAAGAAAGACCACAAAGGACGCAGGGACCAGGTGCGACCTCAAGATCTGGTGTCCAGTCCGGTTAAATGGATAGCCCTAACCCTACTTATTTGTCCTATACTCTCAGGCCGCACGTAGCTCTTACTCCATGACGAAATGGTGCAGTAATGGCAATGTTCTCACCGCCCTGATCGCTCCGCCGGAGAAACGCTAGCAAACGAGGGCATGATGACCGACTTGATTAGACTGACGGCGCGAGCGGCGGTTGATCTTTTGCGACGCGGAGAGGTATCTCCTCTTGAAATGATCGATGCTGCGATAGCCCGGATCGAAGCCACGGACGATCAGCTCAATGCCTTGCCCACGCGCTGCGTGGAACGGGCGCGGAAGCACGCCGAGCGATTGACCGTACCGGATGAGGCGGGACCTGGCTGGCTTGGTGGACTTCCTGTCGCGATCAAGGACCTCAATGACGTTGCCGGCGTGCGGACCACTTACGGCTCACCCATCTTTGCCAACCATGTGCCGACCCACTCGGACATCATGGTGCAGAACCTGGAAAAGCGTGGTGCGATTATCATCGCCAAGTCGAACGCCCCCGAATTCGGGCACGGCGCCACAACCTTTAACGAAGTGTTCGGTCAGACCCGCAATCCGTGGAACACATCGATGACGTGTGGCGGTTCTTCCGGCGGGTCGGCGGTCGCGGTGGCTTCCGGGCAGACCTGGCTGGCCACGGGGTCCGACCTCGGTTGCAGCCTCCGCACTCCGGCGGCATTCTGCAGTGTCGTCGGCTTGAGGCCTTCGCCGGGGCGGGTGGCTCGCGCCCCGACGAGGTTGCCCTTCGACACGCTATGGGTTCAGGGACCAATGGCACGCAACGTAGGTGACACTGCTCTCATGTTGGATGCCATGGCGGGTGAGCACCCCATGGACCCCATATCGCTGGCGGCGCCAAAAATCCCATTTGTTTCAGCGGTCGAAGATCCCAGCGCTCCCAAACGAGTGGCCTATACCAGCGACTTTGGCGGCATTGTTCCGGTCGCTAAGGAAGTGGCCCACGTCTGTTCCGCCGCGGCGGCCCGCTTCGCCGACCTTGGTGCAACCGTGGAAGAGGCGTGTCCCGATCTGAGCGACGCGCGGGATATTTTCCATGTGCTGAGGGCAAACCAGTTCGTTGGTGACCTGGCTCCAATCATTGAGGCGCATCGCGATGTCACGCGCAAGGAAGTTGTATGGAATATGGAACAGGGGTTCAAATTGACCGCCGAGCAACTGGGGCGCGCCGAGCGTGCACGCGGAGCCCTGTATGCCCGTGTGGCGGAGTTTTTCGAGACGTATGACCTGTTGGTATCACCGGCTACGATCGTCGCGCCGTTCGACGTCGACATCCGCCATATCGACGAGGTGGAAGGACACCGATTCGAGAACTACTTCGACTGGTATACTATTGCCTACGTCATCACGGTCACATCACTTCCCGCCCTCTCGGTGCCTTGCGGTTTTACCGACAGTGGCCTGCCGGTCGGCTTGCAGGTCGTGGGTCCACCCCGCGGTGAATCTTCCCTATTGGGCGCGGCCAGCTTGTTCGAACAGGTGCTCGGGATCGCCGAATCAATGCCGATCGATCCACGGCCGGGGAAGGCACATTGAAACATACGCACATTTAACTATGCATATGGCTTCAGCACAACTCGTTCTGAACGCTACACGGCTCAAGAGGAATCCGCGAGCCCGAGCAGGTCGAGCCGTGGCGGCGACTCAAGCTGCCTGGTTGAGAGTCAGCCCGAGAAGCGGAGGATGGTCGAGACGAAAAGACGTCGGAGAACCTCTACATCTCCAACATCATAGAGTGAGACGGCGTCTTTGTCGACCTGATGGATTTGCCGCCGGTGCTGGATGTGATCGCCGAGGTAACCGGGGCGGCGTACCGGCTGAATCACACCTACGCGATCTACAGATGGGGTGGGGGCTACACGCGCTTGCACATGCACGAGTTTCCCATCCAGTCCAAGTGCCAGTATCACTGCCGCAACGGGCAAATGGTGTCGACGCTGACAAAGGCGGTATTTCCGATGACCGACGCCGGGCCCGAAGACGGCTGCTTCGCGGTGATTCCGGGAACGCACAAGGCCAATTTTCGGCGCCCATGGGGCCCGCATCCCAGTGAGAATCCGGATCTCGTTCCGGTGCCGGCGAAGGCGGGCGACGCCATCATTTTCACCGAGGCGCTGACGCACGGCTCGATGGTGAACATCTCCGGGAGACCGAGACGGACCCTCTGCTATTGCTACAGCATCAGCTGGATGCCGGACTGGGCCGGTCAGCATCTCCACTTCAGCGACGGGCTCGCGGCACGGTTGAGCGAGAGCAGACGCGAGCTGCTCAGCGTCAGATAGCTCGAAACTGTCGACCCGAACCTCGACGCCGACGTCAGCGATCTTCACGTTGACGGCTTAGCTCAACTCCCGTCCGACCGTCTTCCCGATCGTCTGCCTGAACTCGTGCAGATCGATGGCGCCCTTCTCGATAAACCCGTTGAAATCGTGGCCCTCGGTCTCCGCCTCGTTCACGAAACCCGAGATGGCGAGCACCGGTAGGTCGGGAAACAACTCTCGCACGTTGGAGAGCAAGGTGTAGCCGTCCATCTTGGGCATTCTTATGTCGGTGATGACGAGGTCGGGGCGCCTTTCGCAGATGGCGTCGAACGCCTCCGTGGCGTCGCTGAGAGCTTCCTTGGCGAATCGGCGGATTTCGGGCTCGTCGTCGACGATGAGGATCTCGAGGAAAGAGTCGCTCTTCTCATCGGCGATGTAGGTCTCCACCTCCGCGCGACTCATCCCGGAGTGCTTCATCGCCAGCTGCATGGCGATCTCGGATGTCTTCTCGCGATCTCTCATCAACTTCTGCAATCGCAGCCGCTCCAGCTCGTAGTCCCGCGTGCGCACATTGTCGTGGATGATCTTGTCAGAGACAATCTCGATGATATTGCGAAAGACCTTCACCTGCATCTCCACGTCCTTCTGCAGCAGCAGCTCGAACTGGTTCCGCGGAATGACGAAGGCGTTGCTCTCGACAGCTGCCTCGACTGTGGCGGAGCGTGGCTGCCTCATCACCACACCCATCTCTCCCACCGTCGTGACCGGCTCGACCGTCGCCACCTGGACGCCGTCAGCCGTTTTCACGACGAGTGCGCCGGAGATGAGTATGAACATTTCGTTACTCTGCGCCTGGCTGCCGCAGATGCGCTCTCCCGGCTCGTAGGTCTCGGGTCGGCAAATGGCGAGCAGGGCCTGCACCTGCTTTGGAGAAAGCCCCTTGAACAGGGGTATCTTCTTGATTGTCTTGATCAGCGCCAGGTTGCGCTCGGAAGCCATGGCCTAACTCCTCTTTGACCGGGCCGAGCCGACCTGTCCCCCTCGAGGGTGTCGCATCGACCCTGTGTCCGGTCCCAATTTCCAGCCTTTGACCGGCACGTGCAAGCGGCGGGCATGCCGCTTCCCGATCTGCGGATTGCACGATTTGGGAGACATTGGTACATTTGGTGCGGCTTCCCCCATCTCCATATCCCCACAAAGAGCTGTTCGCTGTTCCACCCCCTCGGCCTTATGGCCATGGTACGTCTCTTGCTCCTCTCCTGACGAGGGGTCGATTCGATCGAACCCTCTGCTAGGCATAGCGACATTTCGGAGCGAAGAATCATGAGATTTTCTTTCGTCTACATTGTTTCGGCCGTCCTGGTGGCTCCTTTGGTGATCGCCCTGACCGCTTTTTTCAGCGGGCTGTGGCAGCACGCGGCCGAGCCGCCAGTGCTCAACGAGGAAGAGTTGGGGATATAATTCCCCTTAGTCGGCCGCCCCGGTCTCTCTTTACCCCACTGTAGCGTCCCCTGCCAGAGCCACACGACGCGGCCCGGAATCGCTGGCCGCGCTTCGAGGTTTGCCGGCAGCTCATGCGGACACCTGCTACCCTATTTAGACCTTTCGGCGTCTGGACTGCGGCCTGCTGCGCAGCCGCGTTCATCTCCTGTGCCCCGGCGTCAGTGCTGACCTGGCCCTCCGAGATTGGGGATATCGCAGCGGAGCCGGAGCAGCTGGCAGAGCCCGTTCTGACTGAGACGGAACGGCTGGAGGCGGAAGAGGTCATCGCCGAGGCGTACGCGGCGGTGGCGGAGGCGGAGATGGTCCTCGTCGAGGCGGAGCGTAATCTCGCCGCGGCCAGAGCGTCACTGGCCCGGGCCGAGATGGCACTTCACGGAGACCAAACTCTGGTCGACGAGGCCAGAAGATTCGCCGACAACGCCAAGAGCATTCTCGAGGGATTGCTCGGGAACGTGGGGAACAGCTCGGGCCAGGGGGCGGGAAGCACGGAGAAGCCCCCCCACTGAAGACGGCTTTGGCCGGCTCACAGCACAGCGGTGAGTTTCAGCGCCCCTTTCGGTTCGAGCCTCGCTTTCTGCAGAGTCTCCCGCCCGCCCATCACCACGACGTTTCCCGCCTCTTTCGCGCGCTCCAGAACCTGAGCGAAACTCCTGAAGTCGGCCGCCGTCGTTTCGAGGACGGCATCCCGTATCTCCTGGCGGAATTCGTCGGTCACGCCGGTAAGCTGGCGCACCAGCGACGTGGTGCCCTTTGCGTCGGGCAGCTGATACGAGTCGAGCTCGCCGATCGTGCCGATGATGGCCTTCGTCAGCTCGTCGTCGCTCAGCTCCAGATCCGCCAGGAAACCGGCGGCGTTGTCGTAGACATCGAGAGTCGACTCCAGATTCGGATCCCGGTACGAAGCGAAGGAGAGCACGCCCGAAAACTGGTCGAATGAGCAGAACGCACCATAAGCGCCGCCCTGCACCCGCACCCGGTCCCAGAGCCAGGTGTTGCGCAGGTAGCGAGTGATGACCCCCACCGAGCCGCTGAACTCGTAGCCGAGATCGTAGATGTTCGTCGCCTTGGCGACGTAGTTGATAGCAGCGGGAATGACGAGTCCCTCGTTTCCGGGATCGTAGCGAGGCTCCCAGGTGCCCTGGGGAAGCGGGGCTGCGGGCAGCGAGGCGATCAGCTGGTTCAGAAGCGGCTCGGTTGCAGCGCGGTCCTTTTCCGCCAGGGTGAGATTGCACAGCAGCGTGTTGCCGTTCACCAGCAGGCGGCGAACCTCCTCCAGCTTCGACAGAACGCCATCCCAATCCCGCTCTATCTCCTCCACCAGCTGGCGCAGAAAGAATAGGTAGCTCACTCCTTCCATCTGCTCCGAAATCCACGCCGCCTCGTCGAACTGCGACCGCAGCCGCAGCGAAACGACTGCATGGCCGCCGGGAACCAGACCCGCCTCTTCCCCGGCCTTCTCCTCGAGGGCCATCTGCAGAAAACGCTCCTTGTTGTCCAGCTTCACCATAAGCAGCACTTCCTGCATGATGCCGAGCATCTCATCGACTTGGTCGACCATGGCCTTGCCCCGCAGAAAGAAGCGAGCCACCGCCGCCGGGTTGCCGCGTTGCGACGACACGAATGCGTGCGGCCAGATGCCGCCGGTGCGCGATCCGATCCGCTGCGTGAGCTTGACGAAGTCCTCCTTTTCAGTGCCGATCTCGAGGAGCGCCCGCCCGAACAAAGGCAGGTACGGCAGCAGCTCCTGAGGCAGTGCGCGCAGATCGAATCCCACGTCGGCATAGACGATGCCGTTGGTGAACAGGTCGTGATAGTAGACGGTCGATCCGTGCTGCAGGCTCGTTTCGCTCGGAATTCGGCGGATCTCCGGGTCCAAATCGCTGAGCTTCAGACGCGGTAGCGTCGCCAGGGCTTCAGCTGAATCGGGCGTCTCCTGACTCCTCCTCAGCTCCTCTGTTTGAGTGATGATGGCGTCGAGGTCGGCCGGCGTCATGCTGGTGCGCGCCGTCTCGAGACGCCCCCTTTCCGCCTCCTCCTCCCACCGGGCCTGCTCGGTGTCAGGTCTGAGGAAGACGGTCGTGCGATGGGGGTTGTCGAGGATGTGGTGACGAATCAGCTCTTCGAAGTAACCATCGCCGGCGGCAACGCGATCTTTAACGCTTTGCAGGGAACGCTCAAAGGACAGGGCGTCGAAAGGGTCCCGACCGTAGAGCCAGTTCGTCAGAGCCCGCAGCATGAGAATGAGTCCACGCGGATAGGATCCGGTGTTGTTCTCCCTCAGGCGGAATTCGGTCGTGTTCAGCGCCGCGGCGATCGTGTCCGGATCGATGCCGCTTTCCGCTAGTCCTTTCAGCGCGGTGACGACGAGGTCCTCCACCGACTCCTCGTTGCCGGCCGCCACCCCCTTCAGGCCGGTGGAGTAGAAGTACTGTTTGAGCTCCGCTTCCATGCCGCAGCCGGCCAGGTCCTCTCCCAGCCCCGAGTCGATGAGGGCTTTGCGCAGCGGCGCTGCCGGCGTTCCCGTGAGGATGTAGTCGAGGATTTGCAATGCCAGACCCGTGTCCGTATCGATCTCCTCGTCGAGCAGCCAGTTCACCGCCACCATGCTCTTGTTGCCCTGCGGGGCGTCATCCCCTGCGGCATATGTCTTGTCCCACTTCCTCGGCGCCTCGAAGCGGGGTTGTATGGCGATGGAGGCGTCCACCTGCTGAGCTGTATACTCTCCGAGGTACTCCTCCAGGAGCTCGAACCGCTTCTGCGGATCGTCGTCGCCGCAGAAGTAGATGCGGGCGTTCGCAGGGTGGTAGAGCGTTCGGTGAAAGGCTTCGAACTGCTCCCACGTCAGGTTCGGAATTTCCGCGGGATTGCCTCCCGAGTCGAAGCCGTAGGTGTTGTCGGGAAACAGCGACTGCTGGATGAACTCCATCATCACCGAGTCGGGTGAGGAGTACGCCCCTTTCATCTCATTGAACACGACACCTTTGTACGCCAGATCACCATCATCCCGCTCGAGTTCGAAGTGCCATCCCTCCTGCTGTAGAACCTGAGGCGTCAGGCGCGGGTGGAAGACGGCGTCGAGGTAGACATCCACCCAGGTTGTAGAAATCCTGGACATTCTGGCTCGCCACCGGATAGCACGTCCGGTCCGGATAGGTGAAGGCGTTGAGGAAGGTCTTGAGCGAGCCCTTGAGAAGCTCGACGAACGGCTCCTTCACCGGGTATTTGGCCGACCCGCACAGCACCGAGTGTTCGAGGATGTGGGCAATGCCGGTGGAATCGGACGGCGGCGTCTTGAAGCTGATGCCGAACACCTTGTTCTCGTCGTCGTTGACCAGTGACAGCAGCTGTGCTCCGGTGCGGTGCCGATAGAGCTCGCCGCTGGAGTTCAGCTCGGCTAACTCGCGCTTGTCAACGAGTTCGAAGTCGTGTGTCTTCATGTGGTCGATTCCTCACGTTTTTCCGGCTCCCCGGCGGCGTTCGCCGGCGCAATCACACCTAGAATCGCGGGACGGCGCGCCCCCGTCGCCCCCGGTAGGTTGCCACATTGGCCGAGCGCCGTCTCGTTTGCCAGGACCGCGAAACAGAGCGCTTCCTTGGCGTCAGCCGAGACGCCGAGCGCATCGATGGGACTCACCCTCGTCTGCGGCAACGCCTTCCCCAGCAGTTGCATGAGACAGGCGTTGTGAACGCCGCCGCCGCTGACCCACAACTCCTCCACCGGCGCCTCCACGAAAATTCTGGATGCCGTATACGATTGCGCCCGCCGTAAAGGCTGTCAACGTGGCGAGCAGATCATCCGCGGAAAGTTCCATCTCTGCGATAAGCTCGGCGAGGTAGGCCGTGCCAAACTCCTCACGACCAGTCGACTTGGGCGGCTGCCTCCGTACGAATTCGTGCTTCATGAGCCGCGCCACCCACGCTTCGTCTGCGGTGCCGGCCAGCGCCCGCCGACCGTCCCGATCGAAGCGCTCGGATCCCCCGGTGAGAAAGGACACGGCGCCGTCCAGGAGCATGTTTCCCGGACCCAGATCGAAGGCGGACACAGCCTCCAGCTCCGCATCGGCGGGCAGCACCGTCACGTTGGCAATGCCGCCGATGTTCAGCATGAGGCGACCCCGATTCGCATGCGCGAACAGCAGATAGTCGACGAGCGGCACCAGGGGCGCTCCTTCGCCACCGACGGCCATGTCCGCAGGCCGAAAATCGGCGACCGTCGTGATGCCGGTAGCATTGGCGATGACGGAGGGGTCGCCGATTTGCAGCGTAGAGGGCGGTTCCGCCCCGGGCATATGGCGCACCGTCTGGCCGTGCGATCCGATGAGGTCCACCGTCTCCGGCTCCAGGCCGGCCTCGGCAATAGCGGCCAGGGCCGCCTCCGCCAGCGCCTGGCCGAACAGAAAATTTACCCGGCAGAGATCGTCGACGAGCGCGTCCGGAAGAAACAGCTGAAACAGGTCGCTTTGAAGGTCGGCGTCGAGTTGCGTCGTCGTGTGGGCCAGCACGTCGAACTGCGTCGACTCCCCGGAGCCGGTGATGTCGATGAGCACGGCATCGATTGCGTCAGCCGACGTGCCGCTCATGAGCCCGACGATTCGCCGCGTTTCCTGGCGCGCGATCTGTTCGAGTACGAGCATTGTCCTCACCTCCCCACAGCGGCGGGGGCTGACGAGCCACGCCTCGGCGTCTCCACGGCGCCGGCGGTCACTACCACGAGGCCGAAGAGAATCCCGAAGACTGCGGCGAAGCGACCGTTCACCATCGAACCGTCGCTGATGCCCAGCGTCAGCATCGCCAGGAGGATGGCGACCATGCCGGCGGCGAAGGCTCGAATCTGATTGTCGTCGCTGTCGTCGAATGCCGTGCGGGCGCGGCGCGTGATGTGGAGGCAGAGCCACATGAACAGGAGCAGTCCCGGTAGCCCCATCTTCAGCCACAGACTGAGATAAAGGCTGTCGAGCGTCCACGACGTCCAGGTCTCGAACCGGTCGGTGTCGGGGCTGAAGGAGTAGAAGGTGAGGGTCTTCCCCTGTCCGTTCCCGAGGATGGGGTGCTCGCCGATGGCGGCGAGCGCTTCCGAATAGCCGAGGAGTCTGCCCACGACCTGCACGTCCCGGCCGTAGTCGACGAACGTGCGGGACCGCTCCACCGCGTGTGCTGTAATGGCCGTGCCGGTAAAGCGTTGAAAGAGGAGAACGGTGCTCACGAGGAAGGCCAGTGTCAGGGCCACCAGCAGAATGCCGCGCCACAGCCTGCCGCGAACCCGTGAGACCGCCGCACCGGTTCGAGACCCGTAGCGCAACCACATCGTCGCCACCAGACCCACGGCGAAGGCCACCCACATTGCCCGGCCGAGAGTCAGGGCCAGAGCCAGGCCGATCGGCACGAACAGGGCCAGCAGCAGGAACCTTCCGTAGCGCTTCGGATCGAAGAGGAGTTGGCTGACGAGCAGCAACAGCGCCACGGGTAGCATGATTCCCTGTCTTCTCGCCACACGGAAGAAGCGCTCGCCGGTTGAAAAATCGATCGCGCCGAGAAACTCCAGGATATAGCCGGCGGCGACGATGGTTGCGGCCAGCACGACGATTGGCGTGAAGATCCTCACAACCGCCCGTTCATCCACCGCCTGCACGACGACAAACAGCACGGCGTGGTACAGGGGAAACCGAACGTTACGCAGGATCGTCGACTCGTCGTGGCCGTAGAACCATCCGATGGCGGCCGACACGGCGGTGACCCCGAGAAACGCGAGGACGAGCCCGTCGGCGCTGCTCCGCTTTATCTGGAGCTGGCGGCGGTAGAAGACATCGATGACGACGAACAGAAAGGCGGCGATCAAAAGGACCTCCGCCAGCCGCAGACCAACTGGAAACACGAAGCTTTTGTAAACGGGGTCCGGCAGCGCAATCGTCGTCAGGAGCATGACGGCGAGGGTGCGCTTGGCCGAGAACAGCATCGCTGCCAGCAGGACGACGCCGGCACTGGCCATCCAGCTCAGCTGTATCGACCACATGAGCGGTATTGCGACGACGATGAGCTGGGCACCGCAGACGGCGGCGATCAACGCGCGGTTGTCGGGCCGCAGCAACGCCGCGCTAACATCGGTTCGCATCGTCATCTAGTATCTCTTCGCTAGCAGCCAATTGGTGTATCTTATTTTTCCCGATTATCTCTTCACAGCGACGAGCATGAAATTCCAAGCATCCGATTCCACTCGGTGCAATCGATCCAGCGCCAGCGCGCCGATCTGAACGATGGCGTAGAGCGGTCGCACGAACAGGGAGAGGCCGATCTTTTCGAACTGCTGCAGATAGTGGCAGAACCTGGCGCCGGCAGTCACCCAGTACCCGGCCATCGGGCTCACGCTGACGACCTCCAGTCCCGCCTGGCGCGACAGGTGAGCGAGTCCGAACCCGGTAAATCTGAAGTAATCCTCGGGCTCTTCGTGGACACCCCACATGTGTGGCGCCGTGAGCACGAGATGGCCGCCTGGGTTCAATACGCGGCAGATCTCTCGCACCATCTGCGCCGGCTCCGGGACGTGCTCGAGCACCTGAAACGAAACCACGGTGTCGAAACAGCCGTTGCGGAATGGCAGCGCCACGCCACTTCCCCAAACGTCGGGGGGAGCCGAGCCGTAGCGCCCGCGGTCGAACTCCAGTCCGGTGCAGGAGTCGGCGCGCTGTGCGAGAATGTCTCGGTACGGACGCTGGCCACATCCCACATCGAGGAGCCGGCCGCTCACGTGGCTGCGCACCGCTGCTTCGATGTGTCGTTTGTTGATCTTGTGGACGAGCCAGTTGCGGTCGAAGGGAGAGCCTGGCAGATCGGTGTTCATCGACGCTGCGGGACGACGGCCGCGGCGGTGGCTGCCGGTGCTACCGGCGGTCCCTTGCCGTGTGCGGATAGAAATCGACGACCTCTCCCTCTTCGTCGACGACGTAGCTTCCCGGGTAGCGCATCGTCGTCATGCAGACGTGGCCGGGGACGGCCAGCAGATAGCTCCCCACCTCCGGGGGCTCGCTCGCGCAGCTAAAGACGCCGTGCTCCTCGTTCTGCAGCACCAGCTGAGCATCGATGCCAAGCAGCGTCGCCCGCTTCTCGAGGGACGGATCGGCGCTGATGGCCTTGGCGCCCAGATCCGTCGTCATTCTCCTCTGGCCGGGATAGCGGTCGACGACCTGCGCCAGGACAAGGGCGGCGTACCTGAATTTGGCGCCAGGATACGTGCTGCTGTAGCCAGTATCCCAATACGTCGACGTTCCCGGTGAGCCGAACATGCCATCGGCTCTGGCATAGTGCTCGAATGTGAAGGAACAGCCGGCCACGATTCGGCTCACGCTCATACCGGCTCCTTCGATCCTCGCCTTGAGCGCGTTGATGTCGTCGATGTGTCCCTGCGCCGTTGTCCGTCGTTCCTCAGCCTCATTGAAGTGTTCGTGCCCGTCGTATGCGTGGAGACCGGCTGCAGTGAGCGAATTGTGCGAATCGATCGACCTGTAGAGTTCGAGAGCGTCCTCGAGACTCGCTCCTGTCCGCTGCATGCCCATGTCGAGATCGACCATCACCTCGAGGTTCATGGAGCGCGCGGCGGCCACCTGAGACAGCGACTCCACGTGCGTCGGCGTACTGGCGATGGCATAGAGCCTGGCGTTGCCGTGGTTCGTGGCGAGGTCGCAGAGGCGTTCGATCTTGCTCCGCTGCGTCAGCGGATAAGACAGAACCACTTCCGTGACACCTTCGGTCAAAGCCATCTCCGCCTCCCTGATGGTGGCGCACTTGACGCCGGCCACGCCGGCCTCTATCAGCTTGCGCGTCACCGCATCCGACTTATGCGTCTTCACGTGGACCATCAGGTTGCCGGCCCCGCCGGCCATATCGCACGTAGTGGCGATGTTGTGATCCAGCGCCGACTCGAAGACCACCATCGAGGGAGTTTCGAGACTGTCGGGATCGGCAATTTTGTATCCGTCGTATTCGATCATCTCATTTGCGCACTATCGAAGCTTCGAGAATTCCGAGCTGAAAATTAGCACACTCAGTTGAGACCGGCAATTTGGCGGAAACGGGCATTGATGCCAAACAGACTAGCTGATCAATGGTGATACAGGTAGCGTATGTCGGAGCGCCCTATGGAAGCCCCAGTTGATCCCGATACACTTCGTCTGTGCCCCCGTGGAGCTTCCAATAAGGCACCCTGATAGTCGATATCAGCTCCCCGCTGTCACCGTTCGACTCCTTCCAGGCCAGAATCCGGTGCGGGTACTCCTCCTCTACCCACACCGTCTTGCTGCGGTCATCGTACTGCCAGGTCCAGGGAATAGCCCGAGCCGATGCCAACCGCCCTTCTACCATAATGTCGACTTCTTCGCCGTGCCCCTTGGCGAGGCTGGCTTCGACGAGCTCGCGGGCGCGGTGGGCGGTGCGGAAGTGCCATAGGGCGGGAAAGAGTGTGATGCGCCGTACCTGACCCGACTCCATTATCGGGGCCTTGAGCTCGCGGATGCGGATGAGGAGGTGGTCTTCGCTCTCGAATGGCGCCGCTGTAGCGAGCTCGTAGCTCTGACGTCCCTCCCGCTCGAAGTAACTGCTGAGATCTCCGTGCAACTCGCCTTGAGAAAACCTCACTTCCTCGTATACGTGACCGCACCATTCCTGTGAGCTGAAGGTCAGTTTCTGCAGCTCGAACGGGGATTGACTGTCCTCCCCGCCCTCCACGGCGCTGAACGCCGAGGTCATGACGGAGTAGTCGTAGATCCCCGTCTTGAACTTCAGCACGTTGTTGAGCTTGAGCACATGGAGCCTGTCTGATGCCGGCTGCGCTGACTCCACCTTGATCAGCGTTTTTCGATTGATGTCCTCGGTGACGAAGACGAGCACCCCGTGCGCCTGTCGCTGCTCGCCGTAGCGGGTCTGCACGATCCGGTAGCTGGAGAGCTCCGCCTTGCCGTCCGACCAGTGGTCGTAGAAATCCGATGCGCCGGCGGCGGCGATTGAGTATGAAGCGATGGCGGCGAGCGGGATGGAGATCTTCATGTCGGTCTCAGAGAGGACTGCGTGGCGGCCGCAGAAACCACATTTCGTAAAGCGGTACGACAATGCACAGCAACATGGTCAGTGCCAACAGTGCGGAGTTTATCGGCGCCAGCGCACCGAACCCGGCATCGACATAGCGGATGAGCCACGGTTTTGCGATGTCGAGCAGGATGTAGATGAAACCACCCGTTATGACCACGGTCTTCCAGGTGCGGTTCCAGGCGCTGAGCAGAAAGAGGTGACCTGTGGTCACGAACACGAGGGGCATTATGTAGATGTGGAAGTGGGTCGTCTCTATGAGCTCCGTCGCCTCCTTCGGAAACAGCAGTCTCTCGTCGCTCCCCCTGTAGTATTCGGCGGCAGCGGCTGGCTCGAGACGGGTGCGCTGGAACGACATGAAGATGGAGAATCCGGTGGCGAGGAGCATGAACACGAGGAAGTAGCTCATGATCAGCTTCGTGTTCATGTCCATGCGGGCGAGCTGCGATGTATTGGTGAAGTACTTCATCAGTGACAAAGATAGGCTGGTGACACTACGCCGGCACTACCCCCGATCGGCGGAGTTCGGCTCTGGGAGCGCCCTGCCACCGTAGAGCAACTCGGTGAGCGAGACCAGCTTCCTGACGCCGAAGTTGAGCGCCCGCACCGACAGGGTCGCTCCGGTGATGTTGACGATGTCCCTGTTGATGCGGATGGGGTCTCGCGATGACTTGCCCCGGTATTGGCGCAGAAACCTCGATCGACGCACCTCGCCCCCGCGGCTCTCGCGGTATACGAGCACCGCCGCTCCGACGACGCGAAAACCGCGGTCGATCCCCACCATGAAGGTGATGGGCCGGTACTTACCGATTTCCTCGGCCGTGACTGCGTATCCCAACAGGCTCCCGCCGCCTTCGTAGGCGAGCCAGACATCGAGACTGTCCTCCGACACCTCGCCTCCGAGTTTCCTTTTCAGTTCGGCTTTGACCGTGGCGGGAACCTGCCGCACATCCCGGTCGAAGGCGCTCGCCTCCGGGAAAATCCTGCGCCGGGCTTCCTCCGGTGTGAGGTAGACCTGGATTGAACTCAAAAGTCCCTCGGGACTCTCGGTGTCGGCAGCTCTCTCGACCTTCGCTGCAGGTGCCGAATCCGCCGCCGACGCGGACTTGCCCGAATCACCCGCCGCCACCGCCACCCCGCGGGCGGAAGCGGACAACAGGAGGGCGGTGATGGCGAGTCGCGCGGAGAGGTCAGAAATACGATGCCACCGACAGGATGAGCCCATTGCTGTCTTCGTCCCGATCGTAGATTTCCCAGTCCAGCTTTACCGCCGTCTCCTCCTCGGGACGCCAGTTCAGGCCGAAGGTGTAGCGCGTCTCGTCGCGCACGTCGAGATCGATGAAGTCGTAGCGCAGGCTCACCGTGACGATGGAGTTCGGAAACTGGCTCGGGAACCCCGGCAGTAAGTGATAGCCGACCTGGGCGTAGTATCCGAATCGGCTATCGGCGTCAGTGCCGTCGATTGACGCCGTCGCCAATTCGGCCTTCACATCGAAAGGGCCGCGGTTCCAGCTTCCGTCAAGGGCGAGTATTGTCAGCGTTTCGTCACCCGCATCGTCGTATGCTCCCCAGTGGAACGATCCGCCGACGTCAATCCCGATCGCCGGGCTGTAGTTGATCCGCCCTACGAGCGATTTCTCGTCATTGTTGTCGCTCCTTTGGCTCCCGCGTCCCGAGCGGATGCCGCCCGCGGTGGCCTCGTTGAAGCCGTTGACGGCGTAGATCTCATAACCCAGGAGCGCCGCCTCCGTCGGATAGAGCACCCCGTGGAAGCCCATCCCGGATTCACTCAGTGTCGTGGGGATGATTTCCGTCGCCACCAGAGGCCTGTTGGTCAAATCGTTGAGAGGACTGTCGTGAATGAGGTTGAAGCGCCCGAGGGGTGAGAGGATGACCCCGCCCCGGTAGTTGAAGCCTTCACTGAAGGCGATGTCGACCGTGGCGAATTCCAGTTTCACCTCGCCGTCCGATTCACCAGATCCTGTGACAAGCCCGCCGTGCTCGAACTCGATCTCGGCAGTCACGTGAATGCGGTCGCTCACCTCTCCATAGATGAAAGGAATGAAGCGGTGCTGGTCGAAGGTCTTCTTGCGCTCGTTCCAGAACAGCTCGTGGTCCATGTAGCCCCCAAGCGCTGTCCCGCTTCCAGCTCGCTGGATATAGGGCTTGTCGTACACGCCACCCGGCACTGGCGCCCGCCCCTGCGCGGCGGCGATCTCCGCCTCGCCGAACAAAACCGCAACGCAAGTTAGTCCCGCCCTCAGAACACCTCTCGCGATCATCCTCGTCGTCTCCCTTTGCGCGGTTGAGGATCTGGCAACCTCATATCACCCAATCAAAACGCCTAGCGTGTTGACCGATCAATT
>CBDBIJ010000084.1:0-11517 GCA_965205655.1 Candidatus Latescibacterota bacterium | reverse complement strand
TCGCGCCGGTTTCGGACACACAAGTCGAGCCGGTGGACGCATCTGCTGCCGTGGCTGACGACACCGTCGCATCCGGCGTCGCTGGACCATGAGCCGGCAATTTATCGAGGTGGCGGTGGCTCCTCCCGTTGGCCGCGAGCTCACCTACGGCGTACCAGCGGAACTCACTGATGCCGTACGTCCCGGCTCCGTCGTCCTGGTGCCGGTCCAGCGGCGGTTGATGACCGGCTTCGCCCTTTCGCTCACCGACCCGGACTCTGCTTCGATCGCGCCCGACCGCGTCCGCGACATCGCCCAAATCCTCGACGCCGAGTCGCCCCTCAGCGCTGACGTCGTCGAGCTCTGCCGCTGGATGGCGGACTACTACCTGGCTCCCCTCGGCAGCGCCCTCGCGGCGGCCTTACCCCCGGGAGTTCAGATGACCTCGAGTCGCGTCGTGCAGCTTCGCCCTGAAAGCGGCGATCCGGCCGACCGCAGCGCCGCAGAAACGGGAGAGCTCGAGTCACGCATCTGCGAACAACTAGCCAGCGGTCCCCTGCATCTGACAACGCTGAAACGCCGTCTGCAGAGGAACGGACACCTGGCACGGGGAGGGCGCTCGTCGAACAATGGCCTGGAGCGGGCACTGCAGCGCCTGCGGCGCTCCTGCGCCATCGAGATCGGCCCCGCCTTGAGGCGGCGAAGGATCACTGTCAGACACGAACAGCGGGTCCGCGTGGTCGATCGGACGCGGGCGCTCGAGGAACTTCCGGCGCTGGAACGGCGAGCGCCGCGGCAAGCCCTCTGTCTGCAGATACTCATCGACCGCGGCGAGATGCCGAAGAAGAGCCTTGTCGCCGAGGGGTTTCGCTACTCTGTTGTAAAGCAGCTGAGCTTGCGGGGTCTCGTCGAGTCCTTCGAAGCCGAGGTAACACGCGATCCCCTCGCTCACATCAGATCTGAGGAACCAGAGAAGGAAAAGTCGCTGACAGCGGATCAGCAGCGCGTCATCGAACCTATCAAGCGGGCGATCGATCAGCGCGTGTTCTCGCCAATCCTGCTCAAGGGCGTGACTGGCAGCGGCAAGACCCTCGTCTACGTCCACGCCGTCGACCGAGCGCTCGAAGCTGGGCGCGGCGCTATCGTTCTCGTGCCCGAGATCGCCCTGGCCTGGCAGATGGTGCGGCGATTCAGGGATAGATTCGGCGATCGGGTAGCGGTGCTCCACAGCCAGCTGTCCCCAGGCGAACGCTACGACACCTGGCGCCGGCTGCGGCGGGGCGAGCAGTCCCTCGTCATCGGCGCCCGCTCCTGCGTGCTGGCCCCGGTCCGCGATCTGGGGATCATCGTCGTGGACGAGGAGCACGATGCGTCGTACAGCCAGGACGAGTCCGACAACCGGCACGGCCTCTCGTACAACGCCCGCGATCTGGCCGTCGTGCGCGGGCGCCGGGCCGGCGCTGTCGTTCTGCTCGGATCGGCGACGCCAAGCCTTGAATCCTACGCCAATGCCGGCAGCGGTAAGTACGGTCTGCAGCTGCTTCCACGCCGCATCGGCGACAGACCCCTGCCGCGCGTCGACGTCGCCGACATGAGGAAGGAACCCTACCAGCGGCGCCAGCGCGCCATTTTTTCGCGGATCCTCCGGCTGAAGATGCGGGAGCGCTTCGAGCGCTCGGAGCAGGTTGTGCTACTTCAGAACCGGCGCGGCTTCGCCCCGGTAGCCCAGTGCGGCGAGTGTGGCGAATCCCTCGAGTGCTCGAGCTGCCGCGTCGCCTTGACCTACCACCGCAGCGGGCGCGAGGGCATGCGCTGCCACTATTGCGACTATGAATCTCCTGCCCCCGAGGTCTGCCCCGGCTGCGCCAGCCCCACCGTCCGCTTCGAAGGGGTGGGCACTCAGCGTGTGGAAGCTGCCCTCCTGGAACAGTTCCCTGGTATTCGCGTCATTCGTATGGACGTCGACACGACCGGCTGGAAAGGCGCCCATGACGAGCTGGTGGAGTCCTTCCGGCGGCGTGAAGCGGATGTTCTTCTCGGCACCCAGATGGTGGCCAAGGGACTCGACTTTCCCGGCGTCACTCTCGTGGGGGTCATCTCCGCCGACACGGGAATGCACCTGCCCGACTTTCGGGCTACGGAGCGCAGCTTTCAGTTGCTGACCCAGGTGGCGGGGCGCGCCGGCAGGGGCGATGAACCGGGTGAGGTCGTCATTCAGACTTACGTGCCTTCCGCGCCGGTGTTGCAGGCGGCGGCGGCGCAGGACTACGACACCTTCGCCGAATCAGAGCTCGACGATCGCCAGTCTGCCGGGTTTCCCCCTTTTCAACGCCTCGTTTTGTTCCGTTGGCGTGGGGCCGAAGAGAGCGCCGTCGCCCGCGCCGCCGGCAAGGGAGTCGAGCACCTGATGCAGCACACGTCCGAGGCCCTGCGGGTTCTCGGTCCGGCTCCTGCGCCTTTGGCGCGGCTTCGGAATCAATACCGATGGCAGGCTCTTCTGTCCGCCCCCTCGATCCAGGAGGTGAGGAGGGCGACGAAAAGGAGTCTCGGCGAGGTGCGCAAGATCGCCGCTGAACACGGCGTTGAGTTGGCGGCCGTCGTCGATCCGCAAACGACAATGTGAACATGTGTGACAGAGCAGTGACACAGTCAAAAACGACTATTGCATTCACGGCGCTGGCCGTCATCGGCCTCGGCCCGATCTCGAGCCTCGGACCACTCGGCGCTCAGCCGGCCTCAGCGCAATCCGACTCTGGCGAATGGGCGGCCTTTACTAGCATGCGCGAGGTCAACGGCGTCTTCGTGGGTGGCGGGGATGTCTGGGCAGCAACGGACGGCGGCGTCCTGCGCTACAGCTTGTTAACGAAGAGCTACGAGCGCTTCACCAGTCTCGACGGCCTGGCCGGCAATCGGGTCTTGAGTGTTGCCCGGGATCGCCATGGCCAGATGTGGTTCGGAACAGAGGGAAGCGGACTCACGCGTTACGACACCGAAACCGATACCTTCAGCGAGCCGTACCGCGACTTCGAAGGCCTCAGTATCAACGTCGTGCTGCCGGCGGGGGATCTACTGTTCGTAGGTACCGACATTGGTGTGAGTGTTTTTCTTCCCGACCGGGAGGAGGTCAAGGAAACCTATCGGCGGCTGGGGAGGATGACGAAGGACTCGGCCGTCAACACCATGACGATTCACAACGGTTTTCTCTGGGTCGGGACGGACGAGGGCATCTCGCGTGCCGATTTGTCCCAACCCAACCTGCAGGATCCCGACAGCTGGGAGACGCTTAGCCTGAGTGCCGGGAAAGTCCACGATATGCGGGCCGTGCAGGGCACCCTTTATGTCGCAGCGTTCGCGGGAGCCTACTCCTTCGATGAGACGGTTCAGAGGTTTCACACCGAGTACGACGAGGAAGCGACGAGCGTGAGTCTCTTGCGCGGACAGCCCGTCATCGCCGTCGCCAGTGGCAACTTTCTCCGCCGGGAAGGTGTCGGGGAGTGGGAACGCATATCGGGTCCGGTCATAAAAGACGTGAGAGCCATGGACGACCGCGGACGTGTCCTGTGGCTGGCCACTGCAGCCGGTATCCGGATCATCGGCGGGGGCGATCCACCGCCATCTTTGGAGCCGGCGGGAAATCGCTTTTTCGAAATGGAGATCCACGACGGCGATCTCTGGGTTGCGAGCGCCCCGAACGACCATTTCGAGGCCTCCGGCGTCTACCAGCTCACGGAGGAGGTTTGGAGTGTCTACGACAAGGCATCCGGGATGCCGACCGACGATCTGGTCAGCCTCAAGGCTGGTTTCGGCGGACGATTATGGGTCGGCAGCTGGGGTTTCGGCGTTTCCATCCTCAATCCGTCCGGCTCCTGGTCCTATCTCGACGAGACCAATACGGACCTGCAGGGAATCGGCACCGCGGGCGACTTCGTCGTCGTCAGCGACATCGCGCGGGATGACGACAACACCATGTGGCTGATGAACGTCAAGTTCGGAATCCTCGTCGTCGATGGCCACCGGGCCATTCAGAGTCACTTCATCGACCAGACGGCCCTCGGCTTTCCCGCCGAGCAGGACCTGAACAAGATCGTTATCGGCCCGGACGGCTTGAAATGGCTAACCAGCCCCACCCGCGGATTCGGCGTTCTCGATGACGGCGGTACTCCGTTCGACGGAGATGACGACCGCGCCGTTTTTATCGAGGCTGCTGTGGAGAGCAGGCTTTCCAGCGATAGGGTTGCAGACTTGCAGATCGGCGTCGACGGGACCATATGGATAGCTACCGACAATGGCCTCAACAGCGTTCAGGGTACCTACAATCGCGAGGCCAACTCCCTCGACATCCGCAGTTGGCGCGTGTTTGATGAAGCGGACGGTCTGCCCTCGAGCGTGATCAGCGACCTCGAACTCGATTCCTGCGGCAATATGTGGGTGGCAACCGAAGCGGGTCTGACTCATATATCATCGAGCGGCGAGGTGGCCATTCCAATGACGACAAAAAACAGCGGTCTCACCGATAACCGGGTGAACTCGCTCCTCTTCGATGCGGCCAGTGAACAGCTGTGGATCGGCACGTTCGAGGGACTGAACCGCCTTCGCATTCCGGATTGCGACGCACAGAACCCCATCGGTCTCGTCGTCTATCCAAATCCCTACCTCAACGCCTCCGCCGCGCGCCGCCTCACCTTCGACGGACTGCCTCTGGGAGCCACATTGAAAATCTACACCGCCGCGGGCGAACTCATCAAGCGGCTCGACGGCGTCCCCGGCCAGGGCAGGCTCATCTGGAACGGCCAGAACGAATCCGGATTTCTTGTCGGCTCGGGTGTCTACCTCTTTGTCGCCGACGACGGCACTGGTGACCCTGTCCGCGGCAAGTTCGCCGTCGTCTCAACCCCGTGATCGACCGGCACCCATCGGCTGCCCTGCGGCTGCCGCCGTTCATCGTCGTCCTCATCACTGTAACACTTCCCTGCCGGGCAGCGGATCCGGCAGTGGACCCTCCCCAGCTGTCCGGGCTCCTCTTCACCATCGCCCGAGTTCAGTACGACGGCGGTGGTGACTGGTACAGCGATCCGTCGTCGCTGCCGAATCTGCTCCGTTTTGCTGGCGAACAAGCCTCAATCGAGGTGGCCGCCGCGGAAGCTCGAGTGCGGCTCAGCGACGACGAGTTGTTTGGCTATCCATATCTCTACCTCACCGGACACGGCAATGTGTCGCTATCGTCCGAGGAGGTGGTCCGGCTCAGACACTACCTCGAGGCCGGCGGTTTTCTTCACGCTGACGATAACTACGGTATGGACGAGTCCTTCCGGCGCGAGATGGCGAAGGTTTTTCCGAAGAAGCGTTTTGTCGAGCTGCCACTCGACCACGGCCTTTTCCACTGCCATTTCAGCTTCTCGGATGGGCTTCCCAAGATCCACGAGCACGACGGACAGCGGCCGCAGGCACTCGGCCTGTTCGAAGGCGACCGCCTCGTCGTCCTCTACACCTACGAAACGGACCTGGGCGATGGCTGGGAGGACGCCCACGTTCATGGCGATCCCGAGGAAAAGCGGGTGGCCGCCCTGCAGATGGGCGTGAACATTGTCGTCTGGGCACTGACCCATTGACCGCGGACATCTCGTCGAGATCTCGTGCAGCGCTCGCCGTCAGGTAATCCTCCTCGGGGGTCCACCGAAACTTGAGGCTCCAGTCAGTACACCATAGCCTCCTCCTCGGCTTTCTCAGGGCGTTGCGCCGCCGCGTCGTCGCCCTGGAGCTCGCCAGCTCAATCCTGTGCAGCGCTTCCCTCACGCTGATCCTCGGCTTCATGCTCGTGGCGGCGGAGGCGGCGCTCTACCTGGGTCCCGAGTGGCGCACCGGGCTCGGAATGGGCGTAATCGTAGGCTCGCTGCTCTGTTTCGGCATCGTCACTCGCCGCCGTCTCGCCGGACGAATCTCCCTGAGAAGCACCGCCCTCTACACCGAGGGGCGTTGCCCGCAGCTCCAGCAGCGTCTCATTTCCACGCTCGAGTTGCAGGGCGAGCGCAGCGAGCGCTACTCGGCCGAGCTGCTCGCGGCTACGGCGGCGGCGGCGGCCCGGCTCCTCGACAGAATCGAACCTCGGAGTGTCGTCGAGCTGCGGTCGCTGTGGCGCGCTGTGCGCCAGCTCGGCACGACGTTGGCGGCGGCGATCCTGTGCGGGCTGCTCTGGGACGATTTGTCGGCGGCAGCCGTGCGTTGCGCGAACCCCAGTACGACCTACGCGCGCGAGGCTCGCACCCGCATCGGTGTCTCGCCAGGTGATTTGGAGATCGTCAAGGGCGACGACGCCGTCGTCCACATTCACTTCAGCGGCAGAGTGCCCCACACCGCTGAGGTGCTTCGCCGCGAGGCGGAAGAAGCCCCGTGGCAGAAGCAGGAGATTCTCGTGGACAAGGTGGCCGACTCCCTCGCCTACGTCTTCGATGCTGTGGAGCGGCCTTTTCAGTACCGCGTGCGCGGCGGGGATGGCATCAGCGACATCTACGGCGTCATCGTTATTGAGCCTCCCGCAGTGCAGAGGTTGAGGTTGCATTACGTATATCCCGGCTACAGTCGCATCCCGCCCCGCGTCGACGAGGAGGCCGGCGACATCCGCGGCCTCGCCGGTACCGAAGTGGGCGTGCAGATCGTGGCGACGAAGCCGCTGTCGGCGGCGGCGCTCGTGCTCTCCCCAGACTCCCTGCGCATTCCCGCCGTCGTGAGCGATGACCGGGCTGCCGCCACTGTCGAGCTGGCATTCCCCTCCACGACCGTCAGGTCTGTCGCCGACTCCCTCTCAACCGCAATCGGCAATGGACGCTACTACGTAGAGCTCACCGACCGCAAAGGGGTCGGCAATCGCGATCCGATTCGCTACGCCGTCCGGGTGTTGGACGACGCACTGCCCCGGGTCGCCATTACCGAGCCCGGTGAGGACGGCGACCTGCCCGAGAAGCAGCAGCTCATGCTCACTGTGGAGGTGGGCGACGACTTCGGCATATCAGCGCTCGATCTCGTGTACCGCGTCGACGGGCGGGCCGAACAACGTCGCGCCCTGCCGCTCGATGAGGCGGTCGCCGTGGCGGATGGCGACGCTGCTCGCCTCACGCTTTCGCATCTTTGGGACCTGTCAGCCGCCGGGCTTCTTCCGGAAGACAGGATCCGCTATCGGGTGGAGGCGTTCGACAACGACACCGTATCCGGTCCCAAAATGTCGGCGAGCACCGGGTACGTCCTCCGTATGCCGTCACTCTACGAACTGTTTCGGGAGGTCGCCGAGGAGCAGCAAGACCATATCGCAGCGCTCGAAGAGCTCGGTGAAGAAGAGCGCAGCGCTCAGCGCCAGCTCGAGCAGGTGCGACGCGAACTGATGAGGACGGAGGAGCTCAACTGGCAGCAGAAGAGGGAACTTGAGTCGGCTCTCGAAGAGCAGCGGGAACGGGCCGAAGCGGTCGATGAGCTGGCGCAGCAGATCGCCGAGACAGTCGACAAGCTGGAGGATCACGGACTTTCATCCGAAAGCGTACTCGACAAGCTGCAGGAGATTCGCGAACTGATGGCCGATGTGACCTCTCCGCAAATACGTGAGGCCTTGCGCGATCTCAATCAGGGGATGGAGGAGCTCGATCCCGCCCAGCTGGCAGCAGCGCTTAAGGAGTTCGCCGAGGACAGCGAACTGTTTCACCAACGGCTCGATCGAACCCTGGCCCTGTTGCGCCGCATCCATGCGGAGCAACGCCTCGAAGCGGCCGTGCGCCAGGCGGCGGATCTGAAAACGAGACAGGAACAAATCGATGCCGCCCTCGCCGGCCAGCGGCAGGAGCAATCCGCCGCACTTACCTCGCAGCAGCAGAGCTCGGCTCGCGATGCCGAGCGCCTGCTCCAGGAGCTGGAGAATCTCAGCGGCGATCTCGAGGAGATCAGCCCACCCACGGCAGAGGGCCTCGCCGCAGAAGCGGCCGCCATGGAGCAGAAGAATCTAAGCGGACGCATGGAGGAGATGGTGGGTGAGCTGAAGGCCTCGCGGCCGGCGGAGGCACAGCGCATCGGCGCGGGTCTCGAGGAGGATCTCGGCGTGCTCTCTTCCGGGCTGGAGAGCGTGCGCGCCGACTTCGTGGCGGAGCAGAAACGGCAGCTCGCCGCCGAGCTGAGGAAGGCGATGGCCGACGTTCTCGGACTGTCGCATCGTCAGGAAGAGATCGCCGGGCGCACTCGCGAGGCGGGTGCCGCCTTGCCAGCCGGTTACGCCCACGAGCAGTTTGCCCTGCTGCGCGGAACCGGCATGGCGATCGAGCGAATCGCTTCCATCAGTGGCAGGACCATGGCGACGAGCCACGGCTTGCCCGCTGCACTGGGCTCGGCCATGCAGACCATGGAACAGGCGGCGCATCACCTCGGCCAGCGCCACGCGGTAGCGGCTGCGAAACGCCAGGTCGAGGCCATGGGCTACCTGAATGAGGCTGTCCTCCTTCTACGGCAAAGCGCCGACAACCTCGCCCGCGCCGCCATGCCCTCGGGATTTGCCGAGGCAATGCAGAAGATGTTGGGACTGTCAGAGCAGCAGGCGGCGCTGAACAAGGCGACACAACAGATGCTGGCCGATGGGAGCGGAATGGGGCAGCGGGGCGGTCGCGCTGCGGATTTGCGGGAGCAGATGAAGCGTCTCATCTCCGAGCAGCGGCGCATCTACAACGCCCTGGCGGAGCTCGAGCGGGAGTTGCGCGGCAATCGCGGCGCCCGCAAGAGAGTCGAGGCCATCCGCAAGGAGATGAAGAAACTGCTAGCCCATATGCAGCGTTCCCGACCCGATGCCGGACTTCAACAGTCACAGGAGCGCATTCTGCAGCGCATGCTCGACGCCAGTCGTTCGATATATGCCCGCGGATTTCAGCGGCGACGACGATCGGAGACAGGGCTGGACCAGACCTTTGACGGCCCGCAGCGCCTTCCGGCCGACCTGGGCCAGACCCGCGATTATTTGCGCGAAGCGATGAAGCGTGCCCTCGCGGGCGACTACCCGCCCGCCTACGTGGACCTCATTCGCCGCTACTACGAACTCGTATACGGGGATGCCGTCGGCGACATCACCCCGGGCGTCCTCAAGGACGAAGTGGACGAGCTGCCGTGAACGGGCGCGGACTGGCAATACAGCGCTGGCGCAAAATGACTCCTCAGCGCCCGCTCGCCGCGACTGCGCTGTGCCTCGCGTGGATCGCGCTGACGCCGGCCGATGTGATCGCTCGAGGGCAGGCCGATCGACATCGGATCCTGTCCGAAGCCGTCCAGCTGCGGCAGTCAGCCAGGTATGGTGAGGCGGCTGACATACTCGAAGCCCTTCTCGAAACCGGGCCCGACGACCAAACCGCCGTCTACATGCTGGGCGATGTCTACGTGTCTCTCGGCGAAACCGACAAGGCGGAGACGCTGTGGCTGGGATTCCTCGATCGCCAGCCTGCCCATCACGAACATCTCTACCCTCAGGTGGCCGAGCGCTGCCGCCAGGCGCATCTCGAAGACACCGCTATCCAGGTGCTGCTTGACGGACGCCGACGTCTGGGACGGAAGGAGGCGTTCAGTTGGGAATTGAGTCGCCTCTATCTGGAGACCGCCCGCTACGATGCCGCCATCGAGTCGCTTCTCCTCTACCTTGCGGAGGAAACCGGAAACTACCGGGCCGTCGAGAACCGCCTTCTCGGTTATGCCGCGTCCGCGGGCTCGGAGGTGGCCGCAACTGAGGCAACCCACGAAGGCGAGACGGTAGGCTCGACCGCGGCGAACTCACGTCTTTTGCTGGTGGCGCTCGAGTCGAGTGTGGTAGAGGCGAGACAGTCGCAGCACAGCGGCAGTATCGTTCCGCTCACCAGATTGTTCGCCGCCCTTGCCCTCGAGATGGACGAGCCCGAGACGAGTCTCGCCGCCATGAAGAGCGTTGCCGGTGTGAGCACTGCGTCCGATGGACTCTTCGAGTTTGCCACCCGCTGCGAGGCCAAGGGACACTTCGACGCCGCGGCAGCGGCGTATGGGCTGTACCTCGAGTACGGACCGGCCTCCGAGATGCGCTTCGAGGTCATGCTGCGCTGGGCGCGGACGCTGGCAGAAGCGGGAAATGTCGATGCCGCGGCAGCTGCGTATCGATCTCTCGTCGACGACGCCCCTCTCGCCCGCTCGGAGGGTTGGGAAGCTCGCGTCCGATTCGCCCGACTCCAACTCGATCCACTCGGCGACCACGCGGCGGCGGCTCGAACGCTGCAGCCCCTGCTGGGGGTGAATCCGCGAGTCGGCGAGGCCCGAGCAGAATGGATCACTTCGGGTGGCGTGCTGGCAGCCGAGATATCTCTGTTGAACGGCGATTTGGAGACGGCGATGCGCGTGCTCGAGGAGCTTCCATCGAATCCAGGCGACTATTCCGTGCGTTTACAGCTGGCCGTGTTCACCTATTACCAGGGGGATTTCGAGGCGGCCGCCGGGCTGCTCGACTCCCTGCTCGCCGAAGCACCGGAGTCGGATCTGGCAAATGATGCCATCGGGCTGCTTCTGGCAATCGATGACCACAAAGACCAACCTCGGCAGCTGGCGACTTTTGCCAGGGCTGAGCTCCTCGAACGCCAGGGTCGCAGCGACGAGGCGAGACAGCACTGGCTGTCGCTGACGCAGAGAGCGTCTCCCGGGCTTGTTGAGTTGTGTCTTCTCACCAGGGCGAAGCTGAGAGAAAACCGAGACCCTGACGAGTCGATGCGCCTCTACGACCAACTGCTCGGCGACTTTCCGCGCGGAGCGCACTCCCTGGCAGCGCGGCTCCGGCGCGCCAGCCTTCTCGAACGGCAGGGCCGAGGAGCCGAGGCCCTCAAGGCCTACGAGTCCGCTCTCCTCCTGTTCCCTGATGATCCTCGAGCGCCGCAGATTCGTCTCGACGTACAGCGACTGCGGCGCCTCCATGGCAGATCGGCAGCTGGATGATAGCTCGGCTGTGTCGTGTGGCCGTTGCCAGCGCCATCTTGGCGTTGCCAATCGAGAGCGTCGCGGAGCGTCTGCTCATCCCGATGGATCAGACCCAGACCAACCATCTCAAAGCCTACGGACTCGCCTTCTGGATTCTCGAACGCGACGCTCCCGTCGAATGGCTGCTCAATTACAGGGGCGGCTCCTTTGTCGTTCGAGACCACGCTCTGGTGTCGCAGGAGGCGCAGATTCGCGGGGTCCTGTGCGAACTCATCTCTGAGGTGGACGTGGCCAGCATCTACGCCGAGATCGACCAGTCGAACATGGAGGTCATCCATCTCGAGAAGGCACCCGACATCGCGGTGTACACGCCGCCCAACTCGCAACCGTGGGACGACGCGGTTACCATGGCCCTCGAGTACGCCGAGATTGACTACGCTAAGCTGTGGGACCGTGACGTCCTCGAGGGAAAGCTGTCGGAGTACGACTGGCTCCACCTCCACCACGAAGATTTCACTGGACAGTACGGCAAATTCTACGCCAGCTTTCGCCATGAGGCGTGGTACCAGGACCAGCAGCGTCTCTACGAGTCCCTGG
>CBDBIJ010000083.1:0-6796 GCA_965205655.1 Candidatus Latescibacterota bacterium | reverse complement strand
CGACATCCAGGCAGCGACATCCATCCCGATTTCGGTGCTCATGAAATCCAGCCCCTGGTGCGCGAAGAGGCGGGCCATCAATCTGGCCGACCGCCCCGACTGTTGGTTGGATGTCAGCAGCTGTTTTGCACGCGACATGAAGTCGGACAGCAGCGCACGCCCCTCCTCTGTCGCTCCCTGTTTGAAGAAGTGTGGATCGGCACAGAAATCGATCTGGATGCCGTCCAGATCGTAGCGCCGGGATATCTCGTCGATGGCTGCCAGCCGGTAGTCGCGGACTTCCTCTCGACCGAAATCGAGCCGGGCGCAGAAGGCGGTCTCAGGATGTCCGTGCGAATCGCCGTCCGGGGCCGGGGCGTCGTAGAGCGCCCGGTAGGCTCCTTCGCCGACAGTGGTGTCGACCCGGTGGCAGTCGTATCCCAGCAGCCACTCCTCGTGCTCCAGCAGGAAGCGGCCGGCCGGCATCTCCGAGCCGTCCAGGTATTGGCGGGCCGGATAGGCCGGGTTGATCTGCAGATCGAGGAAGACCTGGATGCCCCGGTCGTGGGCGCGCTCGATGATGGCCTGCCACGGGTCGAAGCCGATTTCTTCGAAGAGGCGGAAGTTTTCGGCCAGTCGCCACAGGCCCAGAGCGTGCGGGAAGGAGACGTACTCCGGTCCGCCGGCGCTACGCGGCGTCAATCCGTACTCCTGTTCGATGCTGCTCTGGATAGCGACGACGGATTCGCCCACCTCGGTGTCGTAGCAGAGGAACTGGTTGCCGTGGGTCATGCGCAGAACGAGCGCGTCGACGCCGAATCCGACGAAAGGGTGGACGAAGTCGTCGAGGATGCGGTCGCGAGTGATCTCCGGGCGCAGGTTTGCCGGGCAGTCCTGGGGCACGTAGCTGGGTCCGTACCACTGCAGGCCGGTGTCGGCGGCGAAGATGGGGAAGTCTCGATCGCTCATCGGTGTTGCGCCGCCGTCTTGCCCTCGTAGCGGACGGTCAGCTCCACATTCTTGAGGATGAGATCTCCCAGACACCGCGGATCATCCGAGGCGCCTTCGCCCTGGGTTGGACTGCCCCGCCGCTCCAGCTTGACCGTCACCTCGTTGTCGTCCTGGACCGGCAAGGTAGCGCCGCTCAGAATCATGTCGATGCGCCCGAAGATGGTCAGCGCCGACGGATGAGCCGGGGAGATGAGGGCGTCGGGCGGAACCGGCTGGCCGTTGATTTTGAAGCTCAGCTCATCTCCGGGACTCAGGTGCAGGATGCGCAGTCGCAGCCGCACTTCGCCGAGCTCTCCAGCTTCGGCCGCTTGCCGCACATCATCGGCCACGTTGATGGGCACGGAGTTGTCGCCCGGCTGCAAAGTCAACGGCAGAGCGCGCGAGCAGACGTAGTGCTTGTCGCTGCGCGTCAGCGCTCGAGGCTCGCCGAATTCGGTCAGCGTTTCCCAGTTGGAATGTTGGGGATCGATGCGGGGCCACCAGATGTAGACTCCGTCGGCGCCGGCCCGCGCGTAGGACTGCAGCTGGGCCCAGAAGATCTCCCGGGTGATCGGCCGCAGACTCAAGTCGTCGTGGTTGGGGTTGCGCATTCCCGCGAACACGTCGCAGTCCAGGCCGCGGCCGGCTTCGATGTATTTCTTCACGTAGACGGCCCCTTCCATGGCGGCCACCGGCACCGTGGGCACGACCATGTCTACGAGACCCTCCTCCATCCAGCCAATGATATCGGCGCCGTCTGCGTACTCCATGTCCTGGTAAGTGCGCGAGGAGCCGGCAATATGAAAGCGGACGATACACTTGAGCCGCCTGCCTTTCTTTTCTCCTTCGCGATCCAGGATGCCGCGGAACTGGCGAAAGAAATCGGTCAGCAACTCGCGTCCCTGGTCTATCTCGTCGTATTTGAACAGATGGTAGCTGCGGCAGAAGTTGATTTCGATGCCGTCCAGATCGTAGCGCTGGGCCAACTCCTCGAGCTCGGCCAGTCGCTTGTTGCGCACTTCCTCGTGGGCGAAGTCCTGAACCAGGCTGGGCCCGCCGTGCCTGCTCCTGGCGTCCTTGTAGCCGAGCATGAACTCTGGGTGGCTCAACAGGAAATCGGTAGCCCGGGCGCGCGAGCCGGCCTGATCGAACCAGAGGCGCGACGCGTCCACGTGGCCATCGGCGATGCGCGTCTTGATGTAGACTTGCTTGCCGACCTCGTGCAGGCGGGCGATGATGTCGGCGTGGGGGTCGTAGCCGACTTCCCGAAAGCGGTGGAAGTTCTGCGCCATGTTCCACAGCCCGCGAGTGCCGTCGGCGGCAAAAATCTGCTTGGACCGGTGGGCGAAGCGAAACCTGTCCAGGATCTCGACCGTGTCGCCGATGCACTCACTGACCTTGGTGTCGTAGAACATGTAGTGCAGACCCTGGCAGATGCGGTAGACGACGGCCTCTACGTTGGCGGCGATGAGGGGGTCGACGAATTTCGCCAGCACCCGCCGCCGCGCCTCCTCGATGCGGATGTTCGCCGGGCCGTCATCGGACATGAAGACCTCGTGAAACCACTGCGCCGCGTCTTCGAGAATGATGTAGCGAAACTGCTTGCCCGTTTCAGTCATCGAAAAATCCCTCGCTCCTGAATTCTCTAACACGAGATAGGTTGCAAAATACGCCAGGTCGAGTCAAAGTTGCGACGGTCCCGGAAAATGGCAACCTTCATGAGCGCTTCGGCAATATCCCTCGCGTCCCGGGGAGTATTGCTTCACCTCACCTGTCGAAGGATAACGCCATGAAGATTACAGATCTCAAAGTCTTTCCAGTCGGGCAGTTCGTCTACGTCAAGATACTCACCGACGAAGGGGTGCACGGAGTCGGTGAAGCCTCGTTGAGCGGCAGGCCGCTGGCTGTCGTCGGGGCATTGGAACACATCAAACCACTGCTGATCGGGCAGGACGCAACCCGAATCGAGCACATCTGGCAAGACATCTTTCGAGGCACGTTCTGGCGCGGCGGGCCGGTGCTGCAATCCGCACTCGCAGGGATTGATATCGCACTGTGGGACCTGGCGGGCAAGGCGCTGGGCGTGCCGACCTATCGGCTTGCTCGGTGGAGCGACGAGGGACAAGGTTCTGGTCTACCGGCACACCGGAGGAGGGGCTGCCGAGCAGCTAGTCGAACAGGCGCGCCAGCTGTTGGATGAAGGTTGGAAAGTACTGCGGATTTCGCCGATCAGGTGCGAAGGCGGCTTCAATCACAAACAGGCAGTCCGGCGCGGGATCGAACACATGGCCGCATTGCGGCAGGCGATCGGCGAAGAGCCCGAGATTATCTTCGAGGCGCATACCCGCCTGACGCCGCCTTGTGCCATCGAGTTGTGCAACGGGATCGAGGAATATCACCCCTTTTACGTCGAAGACCCCATTCGCTCCGAGAACCCCGCCTCATTCGCCACCTTGCGGGCGCACACGAACGTTGCGATCGGCACCGGCGAGCAGCTGCCGACGAAATGGATGTTTCGAGAGCTGATCGAGCAGGATGCTGATCGACTACATCCGGGTGGACATTTGCCACAGCGGCGGAATCACGGAGGGGAAGAAGATTGCAACTATGGGAGAAGTTCACTATCAGGAGCTTGCGTGTCACTTCACGGCAAGCCCCGTCAGCACGGCGGCAATGCTGCATCTGAACATGTCGATTCCCAACTGCGCGGTGCAGGAGTATTCACCGGCGTCGGGTTGGATAAACGATGTCATCGAGCACGATTTGCGGACCGAGGATGGCTACCTGCTGCCCACAGAGGGACCGGGTCTTGGGATCGATCTGAACGAGGAAGCCGCCCTGGCGCACCCGTATTCGCCCGAGGAACCCACACATTTGCGGCGGGAGGATGGATCGGTGACGGACTGGTGAGTGTTACGGCCGCTGGCCGGCCAGAATCGCTTCTCCGAGCTCCATAGCCCGCGAAAATGGCTTGCCGGTTTCAGTCAACGGAGAATTCCCCGCCTCTGATTCGTCGTGGTCCTCAGTCAAATCCAATAGGAATAGAGCTCACCGCGCTGCAGCCTGAAACGCAGCCTGACCTGTTTGTCCTTGTGAGCGGCGATGTTTCCGTCTTGCCAGGCGACTTCGGCGCGCGGCTGGTCCCCCTGAACGGGCGCCGATCGCGCCGCCACCTCGCCGTCTCGATCGATCACCTCTACGAGGAGGGTGCCGGGCGGAACTTCGGGAGGCGTGTCCTCGCCATCGTTGCGGAACTTGGCTCCGTAGCGCCAGTACCACTGATCCTTGAACGGATAGGTGTTCACATTGACGCAGAGCTTCTCGCCCGACACGGTGAACGGCTCTGTGAGCAGGGAACCCTCGGTATCGCCGGCATCGTATGACATGAAACCGTCGCGGCGCAGGGTCGCCAGGCAGACCGCGCCCGTGTCCGGTTCGACCTTGCGCTGGCTGCCCTGATACTTTGATTCCCGTTATAGTAGAACCAGAGCTCGTCGCCCGCGCACGACGGCGTCCGAGGGAGGCAGGTTCTTGCTCAGATCGTAGGCCCCCGAACCGTGGGGCGAGCACCGAATGAACGGCTGTCGCTCTCCCAGCCGCTGCCACTGCTGCAGATCGCGGCTGCAGGTCAGCTGGATCTCGGTGAAGCAGATGATGCAGCGAGAGTAGCGTTCGCCTCGACGGTAGTAGACGGCCGGCATCCCGATGTAGAGTCCCTCGTAGCGGAAGACACCCATGTTGTAGACGTCGACGTTGTGCCAGGTCCAGGGTTCGTAGCTGTCGTCCGGTATGTCGATATCGAGGGGCGCGGTGGGGGCCCTCGACGTACTCCCCAATGATATCGTAGCTGCGTTGCTGGTCTTCCTCATCGGACTGGAAGACGACGCCGAAGTCCTCCCAGGACTCGAAATCCTCGCTGACGGCGATGGCGACCGAGCGCCCATAGATGCCCGGGCGCTTTACCGTGTGGATGAATTGCCCGCCGTTTTCGGCATTGTAAGAGAAGTTCGACTGGTCCTGGCTCTGAATGGCCGGGACATCCAGCCTCGTCCACTCGAGGCCGTCGGGGGGAAACGGCGAATCCCTTGTTCTGGAGAGCCGCCTTGTAGCGCCGCTGCGGATCCGGATCTCGGCCGTCGTAGACGGCCATGCCGACCGGTGGGTTCTCCACTGCCCCAGGCATCCAGTGCAGGCCGTCGACGCTGTGATAGACCGACTCCCCACCCTCTCTGAGCGGCGTGGCGCGCAGAGCGAAGCGCTCCTCGTCGGGCCCCCAGATCGGCGCGTTGTGGGTCTGCACGGTAACGCCGGGTGAACGCAGGACCGCACCCTTCTTGGCCGGCTGGTGCAGGGTGTGGGTGAGCTTGTCGACTTCGGGCGACGCCGTGATCGTCCAGGAAGAGCTGCCGTTGTCCGCGGGGAATCTGAAAGTCGCGCATCAGGGCCGCTGTCCGGCCAGAATCGCTTCTCCGAGCTCCATCGTCTTGACCGCCTCCACCAGGTTGCAGGCGGGCAAGGCGACAGGTTTGTCGTCTTTGACGCAGTCGATGAAGTAGCGGATTTCCTCCTCGGGCGCCGCCGCCCCTCCGCGTCGAGCTCGATGCGGTCCTTGTCGCGCAGCACCCATCCCTTGTCGATGCCCTCCAGGTAGGCGGAGATGTCGTTTCCGTGGATCTCGTAGCGCTCCAGGCGTCCATCCGAGGTCCAGTTGAAGATGAGGTGCGCCACGCAGTCGTTCTCGAATATGACGAGGGCGCCGAACACGTCCCGGTATTTGTGCAGAGCCCTCCTGACGAAGCTGTGGACCTCCGACACCTCGGAGCCGGCCAGCGCCCGCACCAGGTCCACCGAGTGGTTGATAGATTTCCACATCATGTTATCGAGGAACTCCTCCGTGTAGAGGCCGCGCTTTCTCGAAAGCGGTCAGACTCTTGTGGAACTCCCCGACGAGCTGCACGATGGGGCCGCGCTCCTCGACCATCTGCCGCCCCTGAATTACCATGGCGTTGAAACGGCGGTTCCAGCCGACCATGCCCTGCACGCCCTGGCGCGCCGCCGCATCCCGCAAGCCGGCGGTCTCGGCCGAGCTCAGGCCCGGGGGCTTTTCGAGGAAGGTGTTAACCCCTCGCTCCAGGCAGGGCAGCGCTGTTGCGGCGTTGAGATCCGGTGGGGTAGCCACGAAGATGGCGTCGAGAGAGTTCGCCTCCTCATCCAGCATGGCCCCGACGTCGGCATAGCGGCGCTCGACGCCGAACTGGTCGCCGGCCGCATTGCGGGCCTTTTCCACCGGATCGCACACGGCAACGAGCTCCACGTCATCGAACGAATCCAGGATGCCCATGTGCTGGCCGCCTTTCTTGCCGGTGCCGACCTCGGCCACCTTCAATCGAGCCATTCGCCGCTCCTTTCAGTGGAACAAAAAGTCATGGAAAACAGAATGACCCTCCCCCGATACCGAGGAAGGGTCATTCTTTTTAGAGTGACACCGGAGGTGTGTGTGAGAGAAGGACCCTCAAACACACTCTCGTATCATCCTACTTCAGGAAGGTCAACTTGCCGCTCTCGACAAAGTTGCCGGCCTCCATGCGGTAGATGTAGCTGCCGCTGGAGACTTCGGTACCCGCCAGATTGCGAGCATCCCACTCCGTCTTGTAGGTTCCGGCAGTCAGCTCCTCGTTGACCAGGCTGGTCACGAGCTGGCCGGCCATGTTATAGACATTCAGCGTCACGTGCGTATCCTCAGGCACCTTGAATTCGATCGTGCTCGTCGGATTGAAGGGGTTGGGATAGGCGTCGCCGAGGGCGTAAGCGTCCGGGGTCACGTCGC
>CBDBIJ010000082.1:0-10146 GCA_965205655.1 Candidatus Latescibacterota bacterium | reverse complement strand
GACGATGCGATCGCCGGCTCGATCGAAGGCGATCAGGTCGCGCAGACTGTAGCACTCGGGGGTCGAGTACTCGGGGTGGGTGTGATCGTTGTAAAGCCGGGCGCCGTTGGAGATGATGAGGTCGCTCTTGAGCTCCTTCAGCGGAATTCGACGGTCCCGGTCACGTTGCAGGTGGACGGTCTCGTCCTTGTCGTTGAGGAGCTCGTCGACCTCGAAGCCTCGCATGTCCTTGCGCGGGTTCTCCAGGTCGTAATCCCAGAGGGCGACAAAATCTTCACGCAGGTAGCAGCGGATGAGCTCCATCGACTCCACCACCACGTCTACCTCGTCCACCCCGTCTACCTGGATGCCGTACTCGGTCTCGAGACCGAAAAGCCGCTTGCTCATAGTTCGTAGGGCGTGTGCGCCCTCGGGCGCCAGGCGCCTTCCGATCAAATAACGTTCCCCGCAGGTGAGGCCTCCTGGCCCTTGTCCTCGTACTTCACCGGCGCCACCCGAACCACGTTCTCGGGATCGTAGTCGAGCAGCGTCAGCCAGTCTTCGACGCTATCGGAAGGCGGGAACACTTCGTTTTCGCGGTACTCCGCCCGAATGGCCGAAGTCAGATCGTCGATCCGAATCCCTGTGGTGGCGTCGTTCTCGGCGATGGCCCTCTTGATCGCCATCTCCTTTGCCCGCTGCACGATATTGTCGATGAGAGCCCCGCTCACGAGGTCGCCGTAGTGGAGGACCTCCTGGCGGCCGCTCCGCAGGCCTACTTCCAGAAACCTCGTCTCGTCCGTCCTGCTGAAAAGCACGTTTGAGGCGTCGCTTATGATAGATTCCCTCGCGGCGCTCGCGCCGCCGGATGCTTCGACCTCTCCGGGGTCGAGCGGCAAATCGTCGGTCAGGTAAATGCCCAGAATTTCCTTCGTGGCCTCGAAATCCGGGCGCCCGACTTTGATCTTGCGATCGATGCGCCCCGGACGCAGGATGGCCGGGTCGATCAGGTCGTGCCGGTTGGAAGCGAGGATGAGGACGACGTCCTGAAGGGATTCGATGCCGTCCATCTCCGTGCAGAACATGGGCACCACCGTGTTGGCGATGTGGTGGCTGCGCATCGAGCGCCTTGTTCCGAGGACGGACTCGGCCTCGTCGATGAAGACGAAGGGGAGGAACCCTTCCTTTCGCTTCTGACGCGCTTGCGCAAAGATCTCTCGCACCATGCGCTCGGTCTCGCCGAGCCACATGTTGAGAATCTCCGGGCCCTTGACGTGCATGAAATACTCCTTGACGTCGAGCCCCTCTTCTTCCCGCAGGTGCTGAACGAGGTTGTAGGCCGTCGCCTTGCCGATGAGGGTCTTGCCACAACCGGGAGGGCCGTAGAGCAGGAACCCCTTAGGCGTCGAGTACTGAAACCTTTCGAACAGCTCTGGATGGAGGGCGGGCAACTCGATGGTATCCCTGATCGCCTGAATCGCGTTCTCCTGACCGCCGATCTTGTCCCACGACATGACCGGGATCTCTTCCAGGAAGTACTCCTTGCTCTCCTTCGACTGAAGCCTCTCGACAGCAACCTTCATCGCCGGGTCGGCGCGGACTTCGTCGCCCACCTTCAAATCGACACCTTCCAACTCCTCGGCACGCTCGAGTACGAAGTCGTTCATGCCGTGCTCTTGGCCTATCCGCAAGCGGCCGCTCTCGAGCACGTCCGATATCTTCACGACCGGTCCGGCCGGCGGGTAGCCGAGGACGCCGACTACGGCGTAGGCTTCGTTCATCAGGACCCGCGTGCCGACGCTGAGCTGGTCAGGCTCCACTCTGGGATCGACGTTGGCGAAATACTCGGTGCCGCCCACGAAGATGGTCGCGATCCCCTGCCGCGGTGAGCCCAGATAGATGCCGACCCGATTGGCGGGTGCCGTCACCTTTTCGAGCGCCGCCTCGAGCTCGACGAGCGCACGGCGCGCCTCCTGGAAGGTGATCTCCCTCTCCATGAGCTGACGTCGAAGTTGATACAGCAACGGCCGCGACGGATCCCGCTCGGGAAGCAGAATCAGCACTTGATCGACCAGACGCAGCGGCTCGTCGTCGATCTCGCCTTCCGGGTGCATAGGCCCGGCGTCGAGGTCGTGCCAGCTCGCGTCGGGCAGACCTGCCCCGTCTGACTCTTCGGCTCCACCGTCTCCGAGATCGAAGAATTCGTCGTCTTTGCCCATAGCTCCCTGAACGCTGCCGATCCCCAGGTAGCTGCCAATCAGTTCATCTAATCGCTGGCAATCAGCTCATCTAATCAATGAATTACGTCGCCGAGTCGGCTGTACCGCGTGCGCCCCGGTAAGGTGGGGAGGTTCCAGAAGAAATTGCCGATGTCCATCAGGAACTGGGGCAGGCCGCGGTAGAGTGGACCCTTTACGAGCGTGGAGGACCAGTAGAGGATCATCGCCTTTCCCTTGATCAGCTCCCGGGGTACGGTGCCGAAGACGCGGCTGTCCCTGCTGTTGTCCCTGTTGTCCCCCATCATGAAGAACTGATCCTCTCCGACCTCGATGGGTCCATAGTTGTCCAGCGACCGGCCCGACGGTGAGAGCACAACGGGATCCGTGTACTTTGCCATAGGGGGATCTTCGAACGGCACACCGTCGACGTAGAGAACCTTTTCTACGACCTGGACGGTCTGGCCTGGCACCGCCACACAGCGCTTGATGAGGTCCTTGTTCGGTTCGGTCTTGGATCGGAAAATAACGATATCGTCCTGCCGCGGGTCGCGCAGCGCCGGTAGTCTGAACAGGGGGGAGTCCATCCACGGTAGCTCTATCGGTGCGCCGTAGACGAATTTGTTCGCCAGGAGATAGTCGCCGACGTATAGCGTGTCCTCCATCGAGCCGGAGGGGATATAGAAGGCCTGCACCACCGTGCTTCGAATGATGAGTGCCAGACCGACCGCGATGAGGATGGAATCGCCGTACTCGCGGAAGCCCGACTTGCGCTCCACCCGAGTGGCGACGGGAACCCCTGACTGTGATTTCACGGATGACTGTGATTTCACGGATCGTTTGGTCGTCTTCGGCATCAAAGACAGTATAAGCAAGCGGTTTTCGATTGTAAACGCGCGATTGCATCCGTAGTAGTACGGATTAAATCGACGTGATGATCGCCTTCGGAAGCGCCCTTTCAGACGCGCCTGGAGCGAAGCAAGTCCTTGTGAAACAGTGAGATCCTTGCTATTCTTCCTATTGTCGATGCTCACCGATCACCGAGGTTCCCGATGAACGTCAGTTTTTGGGGTGTACGCGGCTCTTTCCCCGTTTCGGCGCCCGCCCACGTGCGCTACGGCGGCAACACCCCCTGCGTCGAGGTCGAAGCTTCTGGTTCATCCATCTTGATCGACGCTGGTACCGGCATTCGGGCTGCGGGCAAGGCGATGGTCGAGCGCGGCCAGACTCAGATCGCGCTGCTCCTGAGCCACACCCACTGGGACCATATCCAGGGACTCCCCCATTTCGATCCTCTCTACCGCGACGGCACCCAGGTCTCCATCCACTCGATCGTGCACGACAAGCGCTCTCTGCACGACATCGTCCACGAGCAGCAACGCAGCCCGTTCTTTCCAATATCACTCGATGACGTCAAGGCGGACGTGACCTTCGTCGAGCACGACGAAGGGGTGGAATTCTCCGTCGGTGAAATCCGCGTTACCTGTCGCCGCCTCAACCATCCCGGCGTCGCCGGGGGTTTTCGGCTCGAATCGAACGGCAGCACGTTCGCTTACATATGCGACACGGATCTGTACGGAGACCTCCAGTTCGCCGACGAGATGCCGGTCTCCTCGGCCGACGAAAGGCGTGCCCGCCTCGAGGAGCTGCAGCAGGGTGCACGTGACCTGGGTCACAGAGCCGATCTCGTCGTTTGCGATACCTTTTTCCTACCTGACGAGTACCTGCCCGACTGGGGTCACAGCACCCCGGACGATGCCATCCGCCTCGCCGCGGAGTCCGGGGCGAAGCGGGTGGGGCTGTTCCACCACCGACCGGGTCGAGAGGACGATCAGCTCGATGCCATTCTGGAACGCTACAAAGGGGAGGTGAATGGCAAAGTCGAGCTCGTCGCTTGCCGCGAGGGACTGCAGCTCACCCTGTAAGAAAGGAATCCGTTGCGCCTGAGGTTGTGGGGTACGAGGGGCTCCGTCGCTACACCCGACGCCGCTAATTCGCGATACGGCGGCAACACCCCCTGTGTCGAAGTCAGAGCCGACGATGGCGAGCTCCTGATCCTGGATGCCGGTATCGGCCTCCACTGGCTCGGCGACGAGCTCATGGCCGACGGCTTCGGGGGCGGCAAAGGCAACGGCCACATTCTCCTCAGTCACACCCACTGGGGCCACATCCAGGGGATCCCGTTCTGTCTGCCAATGTTGATTTCTGGAAACCACTTCTCGATTTACGGCAACGGCGGCAGCGCGGATTCGCTGGCGGATCTCTTGCTCGAGCAGATGGATTCCTACTACTGTCCCGTACCCAACTTCTTCGACGACAAAATCGGGGCCCTGTTGTCTATTCAGGAAATCGATGAGGTCGAATTCGACATCGCCGACACCCGCGTGACGACTCGGATGGTCAATCACGTACCGGATACCGTTTGTCTGGGGTTCCGATTGGAGAACGGTGAGTCTACCGTCGCCTACATTCCAGACGTGGAGTACCTCGATGAGGGTCATCGGGAGCCGGCGCTGGCGCTGGCCGCTCAGGCCGATCTACTGATTCACGATGCCCATCACACGGTCTCGGAGTACGCCGACCGGCGAGGGTGCGGACACGGCTGCGACAGCGACGCCGTCGAAATCGCCCGGCGAGCCGGCGCCAGACGTCTGGTGCTGTTCCACCACCACCCCGATCGCACCGACGACGACATCGACGCGCTCGTCAGCTCCAGGTCGAGCTGCGATTTTCCGGTAGAGGCCGCTCGCGAAGGTGCCGAGTACGAGCTTTAGCTAAGACGACACCACCCGTTCCACCTCCACGACACGCCCCTCCTGCCACGATTTGATCGACGCCTCGATTGTCTCCTGGGCAGCCAGGCCTTCCACACCCGACGCCTCGATATCCTGAGGTGAGGCTCCCTCGTCGAGCTGCTCGATCCATCGGTTGATGCGCGTGTCAAAGGTATCGCCGAACCCCTGAACGCCCCCCATGATGCTGTTGCGCACCACGATCAGTTCCTCCCCCCGCCGCGGATAGTAGGTGAGCTCCTCGAAGCAGTTGTCGAGCACCAGGCGACCTTCCGTTCCCATCACCTCGCAGCGTTCGAGATTGTGCCGCGGCGCCGCATCGTAACTCCCGGTCAAATGGCCGACCACACCACTGTCGAACTCCATGTTGATCTGGGCGTTCGACCAGCACTTTCTTTCCGGCGCCCGGTTGAGAAAGGACTGCACCCGATGCACGTCGCCGCAGAAGAACCTCATGACGTCGATGGAATGCGGGTGCAGCGCTCGCAGGTGAAACCATTCCGATGATTCGTTCGGGTTGTCGATCCACATGGTCATGTTGATGAGCAGCAGTTCGCCGAGCTTCCCTTCGTCGATCCATCGGCGCGCTCTCGCGGCCGGCGGCACAAACCGGTGATTCAGATTGATCCCGAAGCACAGACCCGCCTCCCGCGCCGCTTTCACCATCTGCCGACCTTTCTCGATCTCGTTCGAGATCGGCTTTTCACACAACACGTGCTTGCCCGCCGCCAGGGCGGCCATCGTCGGCTCATGGTGGTCGCCGCCGTTCTCCGCACCCGCCGTCGCCACGCTGACGGCGTCCAGACCGTCGTGCTGCAGCAGCTCCTCGACACGGGCATACGGGCGAACGTCGAATTTCGCTGCCGCGTCACGAGCGCGTTCCTCGAGTGCGTCGCAGACGGCCACCAGCTCGGCGCGGTCACTTCGGTGATAGACATCGGCGTGGGTGTTGCCGATTCCCCCCAGTCCGATCACACCAACTCTGAGCATCTCTTCCTCCTCCTGGCCCGCGTGCTCCCTTGCTTCACGAGACCGGCTCGGGCGCGGCTACCTCCAACTCCTCGGCGAGGTCGTAGATCTGCCTCCAGGCAGTCTCGTCGACGTAGAGCCCGTCCCGGACCCGTTCCCGGTAGGTGCGATTCGACTTCTCGCCGGGAAACAGAATCTCGTCGAAGCCGTCGGCCAGCCGTGACGACTTGACCCATCCGATGTAGCGCTCGACCTCGTCGAGGAATTCGGCAAGCGGCGTGAAAGCCTCGATGTTGAGCACCGCAATAAACAGCGCGTTGCCGCTGCGCGGCGGGCTCTCCCGCGTGCAGCCGGCTCCCGACAGAGCCCCGGCAAGTATGTCGATGACGAAAGCCAGGCCGAACCCCTTGTGACCTGTCATGGGAAAGCCCAGCGGCAGCAGCGCTCCGGACGGGGGTCCGTAGTACTCCTCCACATCCGTTGTCGGGCTCCCATCGCTGTCGATGATGCAGTCTTCCGGAACCGGCTCCCCTCTGTTGCGAAAGAGCCGCATGGCGCCCCCCGAAATCGCGCTCGTCGTCATGTCCAGCAGCACCGGCCACTCGCGTCTCGTCGGTATCGCCACAGCGAGCGGATTGGTCGGCAGCCGACGTTGGCTGCCACCGAAGGGAACCGTGCTGTGATCGCCGCCGTGTCCGTTGCAGCACATCATGGCGATCATGGTCTCGTCGGCTGCCATTCTCGCAAAGCTGCCCAGACGAGCGACGTGGTTGCACTCCTTTATTGTGACCACACCCAACGCGCCGTCGCGCGCCTTTGCCATGGCGATCTTCATCGCCGCCGCCGCGGTCACGGGCCCGAAATTCCAGTTGCCCTTCACCTGCGCCACCCGGTCTGTTTCCGTGACGATCTCCAGCTGCGCGCCGGGTATGACGTCGCCTTTCCGGACCAGTTCCACGTATTGGGGATAGCGCAGAACGCTGTGGCTATCGTGACCGTACAGGCCCGACTCGACCATGTGGCCGGCCACCAGCTCGGCCTCGTCGGCGGGTACGTCGATTTTGGTGAACAGGTCTACGCCCAGTTGGCGTAGCGCCTCTGCCTGGAAACGCGGCATCAGCTCTGTTGATCGGTGGCAACGACGAGCAGTGCGTTCGCCACCGGCGACTCGCCCGTCGGATCGGAGGGTCTGTTGACGACTTGCTGGCCCACAACCATCGTCGTCGAACCGCCGCCGTCGAGATTCAGCGCCTGGTAAGCGCTCTTCCGCGACGTCGTGAACGCCGCCAGCTTGTTCGCCATCAGGTCTGCGAGCTCTCGCAGGCTCATGCCGACGCTGTAACCGGGTTGACGACCGTCGACGGTGACGAGGAATAACGTCTCTCTGTCGCGCGAATAGCCCACCGCCGATCGCGGGTGCCGTTCGAGCGCCGGCGCCCGCCCCAGGTGCTCCTGTTTGTACTCGATCGAAATACGGCCGTCCCTGATAATCCTTGGACCGCCCCCGACCGCCTCTTGCAAGCTCTCCGAGGCGGGGTGGAGGAGGCAGAACAGTTGCACTGTGTCGCCGGCCGAGATCGAGCTCGCCTGTGGGTAGTTGCGGCCTGCCGCCACCAGCCACTCGCCCGCCCTCAGCCTTAAGGGCCAGACTCGACGTCGCACCTGGCGCACCCGGGCGACGACGGTGTCGTTGATGACAGACTGCTTTCTCAGGCTCTCCAAGTGAAAGCCGAATTCGGCCCTGATTGAGTCCCGCTTGACGTTGGCGAAGCGGTTGTAGTAGGTCAGACCGCCGTTGGACGGCGCCCGATTGAACGCCGGTATCGACAGGGTCTCACCAGATGACGTGATCAGTCCGGCCTCGGTCGTGAATACGGCGACCAGTGGTTTTCCGTCGTCAGTGATGGCGAAGGCCGACTGCTTGCGCGGCTCCTCGATGAGATGTCCCTCGGTGATCTGCAGTCCGAGCGTTCGCCCCGGTGTGTCTCTATACCACAGGTCGCCGTTGATCCCGGCAATCGCCTCGGCTGCGAGGACGCTCGTCTTTGCCAGGCTCGGCTCGGACGAATGAGCCCGCGCCGCGCGCAGTCTGATCCCGTCGCGCCATGCCCGGGGCAGATTCACCTCGACGACGTGTATTGCCCATGGTCCCTCGATGAGGTTCACATAGTGGTGGACGACACCGGTCGCCAGGTCCTCCGAATCGGATGGAATGGTCGCGGACTGGCACAAGAGAAGAAGCCCCGCAGTTATGACCGGAAGGGCAGTGATGAGGAGGAGTGCGGCGACGTCGCGCCGGCGCGCTACTTGCGTTAATCGTTTGGGGGATTCTGCCACGGGGAAGGGCTCGCTATGAGAGATCGCAAGGTAGAGGCGGCAAGTGCGAGGGTCAAGAAATCGGCTCGTGCCGTGCTGAACTCGGCACCTACCTCAGCAGGAGCACCCGTCCCGTTGCCCTGTGCGAACCATTCGTGAGGGCGTGAATGTAGATTCCCGTCGTCAACTCCTGGCCGGCGTCGTTTGTCCCGTCCCAGACGACGGTGTGCACGCCGGCTCGCATGGGTTGTGAAACCAGGTGGCGCACGGGCTGGCCCAGCGTATTGTAGATCGCCAGCTCGACGAACTGCGGCGCCGGTAGCTCGATAGTGAGCGTGGTCTCGGAGTTGAACGGGTTTGGATGTGCCGGCCTCACAGCCAGCTCCGCTGGGAGCTCGAACAATGCCCCGGTCAGAGTCGACGCCTTTGCGGCCGCGGAATTGGGCATGTGTTCCATGAGGAGATTCGCGTCAGCTTTCCCGATCAGGCCGTCCCCGTTCAGGTCGAACCTGGCGAATTCGCCCGCCACTGCGACACCGACCGCGTCCGCCAGCATGAAGAGGTCGGGAAATCCGAGCAAACCGTCTCCGTCGAAGTCACCCTTCAATCTCAGATCGAGCTCGGCTGCGGCGACCGGAGTCGGGAACGTGAGAGCATCCTCGCCTCCGAGGGCGGACTTGAACGTCACCTGCTCGATGGCGACTACGTGAGATGCCCGCAGCAGGGGGCCGCGCATTCGCAGCTTCAGCACCCCGAGGAGGCCACTGCCGCTGAGGCCCGTCGCGGCCTGCGGACCGGTGAGCGATATCCCGATCTGCAGTTTTCCGGCGCCGTCGTCCTGCCACACCGTCAGAGGCTGAGTCCACAGCTGACCGAACAGACTCTCCGGCGGGTACTCCATGCCGGCGAATTCGAGCTCTTCGAAGGGACCCGCGAGCTGAAGCGCGACGCCCTTTAGTCGAGCTGCACCCTCGATGCGCAGCGGCAGTCTGACGATTTCCCCCGGCCACAGTGATCGCGGGCCCTCTCCTGGCGGTGCCCAGATCGCCACCGCCGAGGCCGAGCGCGCCCGGCCACTCAGAGCCACCTCGATGCGCCTCGCGCTCTGGAGGTCGGTTTCGATGGTCATGATCGCCCGCGACGACCCCTGGCGCGACGGCCTGTACTCCACTTCGAATGTCCCGGTCTCCTCGGGCTCCAGTCGGGTCGGCCTGTCGACCACCCGAAACTGACGGCTGTTCGTGGTCGCCCTGAGAACGCTCAGGACCCGAGGTTGGAAATTGGTCATCTCCAGCTGCCATCGCCGCGCTTCCCCCACGGCGGCGGGCTCGAACCTGTGAGAGACCGCGCTCAGCTCTATCAGGGAGCTGACGCCTCTGCCGAGAAAAGCCAGCCTCCAATCGGGGGTCCGCGGGTCGTTCGTGAGCAATCGGAACTCGCCTTCGTAGACCCGCAACTCATCCGGACTGAACTCCACTTCGACGGCGCGCGTTTCGCCGGGTTTGATGAGCAGCCGGCGCGGCGTCAGGATGATGCGACGATTGCCGGTGAGGATATAGCGGATATCCAGGTCCAGCTCGCCCGTGTTCGTCAGCTTCCACTGATCTGTCCTACGTGAGCCAACTCGGACAGCGCCGAGGTCGTAGACCGACGGGAACACTAGCTCCGCCCGGCCGCCGGTGCCTTTGATGGATACGGTGCGAATGGGTGCCACCGGGTCGTTCGCATGAATGGAGAGTGTGCCCGCATACTGCTGACGCGCGCTCGGGTTGAATGTGATGACGATTTCGCCGGTGTGCCCGGGTTCGATGGTGGCATCACCCGCTAGCCGCGCCGTGAATGGTAGGGCCGATTCACCGCCGTCATCGGCGAGC
>CBDBIJ010000081.1:0-52888 GCA_965205655.1 Candidatus Latescibacterota bacterium | reverse complement strand
GATTCTCGATCACAGCCATATCGTGACCCAGGGCAAAAAAGAAAACCCTACCTTGTCCGAAGGTGTGTCTGAAAGCCATAACGTGCGTTTCATCCTTCGCCGGATCGTAGGCATTCATCAGGTGATGTGACTTCGAGGGGTCGTGCTGTAGGTAGTACAGCTCATCGGTCACACCAAACGCCTGCAACCCATCGGTGATCGGGTCATTGGAATCGGCAATGTCGACGGTGAAATCCATGTACTCACTGTGCCCGTTGAAGCGCGCATTCAGCATGTCGTGCTAGCCGTCACACTCGAGAAACGACGCCGCGGCTGTGTGCAAGCCGAAGAATCCGCCGCCTTCCCTGATGAAGTTCAACAGGCCGCTTTCCTGCGCTTCTGTGAAGTCACCGACGTCGGTGTAAAACAGGACGGCCTCATAGACGTTGAGGCCGTCCGCCATGATCGCATAGTCTCGCGAAAAATCGGCTTCGAACTCGTCTGTTTTCGAGAGCGTAGTGGCGAGAAACTTACCCTGGCCCTCATGGTCGTGATAGATGCCTTCGGTGCCGACGAATACGAGAAGCTTCAGGGGTTGCACATTCTACTGCCAGTACGCCAGAATCATGCCGAACATCAACAGTCGGACAAGGTCAAAGCTGCTGTTGATGACGACGAGCCCCCAGCGCCTCCCTTCCCACGCGACGCGGCCGATCTGCAGAGGAAGGAAAAAACCGAGCCACGTCCAGATGGCACCGTTCAGTCCGTAGACATGCGGCGCGGCATTCTCTCCCACGCCCCACGTCGACGGCATCCACACCTGGATGCTGTGTGCGAGAACGAAGGCGATCAGGAGCGATCCCAGAGCGTAGAGCCCCAGCGACTTCGCCATCGCGCCACCGCCGGGCGGCTCCATGTCCTCCATGCCCATATGCCTGACCCAGGCCGTGCCGAACAAAGGGCCAAACCACAGGTAGCCTACCGGCATCGAGGCAATGACACAAACGATCACGGCAAGATGGTTGATTGCTATCTCTGGCTGCATGTTGTCCTCCGCGAAAGACGTTGGCGATTCCGATTTTCTGAGTGACCGTAGGTAAGATAGTGCTGATACTATGCCGGACAAAGCCCGCGTTTCGCTATTGCGAGCATGGTGCTATTTTGGAGCAATCACTCGAAACACATCGGATGAAATCATGAAGAAGTTCGACATACCCCAACTCGAGGGAATCCTCGCTGAGCCGTGGTCGCGGAGGAAGCTCGTTGGCCTGCTGGGTGTGTTCGGTCCGGCGGCCATCGTTGCCTCCGTGGCAATCGGTGCCGGTGAGACCATCGTCGTCGTTCGCGCCGGTGCCTGGGCCGGGTACGACCTCCTGTGGCTCGTATTGCTCAGCTGTCTCGCCAAGGGAATCTTCGTCACCTATTTGATCGGCCGCTACACAGCGGTGAGCGGCGAGCTGATCGGACACCGCATGGTGAGGTTCCCGGGCCCGCGGGGCTGGCTGCTCATAATCATTCTGTTGATGGAGGGATTTGCCGCGCCCATGGGATGGGTGGCCATCTCGAAACCGTGCGGGGACCTGTTTCATTACGTGTTGCCTTTCCCCGACACGTTTTCGGAACCTGTTTGGGAGAATCTCATCTCCTCCTTCTTCATAGCCCTGGCCCTGGGGCTGGGCCTGAAACTCTCGTACGAGAAGGTTGAAAAGCAACAGCTGCTGATCTGCGGGATTCTGGTTACCGGCACGATTCTCGGGACCCTCATGGTCCGGCCCGACTTCTTCAAAGCGTTAGTGGGCACGTTCAGCTTTGGACATTTTCCTGAATTTCCCGCGTGGGCCCCGGAGGACGCGGTCAAACACCGGATGCTGACGATGGCCACGACATTCGGGTATGTCGGTGGTTCGGTCATGGCCTACGTCGTCTATGCCAACTGGGTCGGTCTTCACAAATGGGGTCTCAACAGCCACAAAGACATCGACGCCATTCGCAGCCACGCCCTCACTCGGGAGAGGATCGACTACCTCCCGGAAGATGCCGAGTCGGTCGACCGCCTGCGACGACTGTGCTCACCGCTGCATTGGGATGTCAGCATGGGAGCACTCGTCCTTTTCATTGTCACGGCGGCGTTCATGCTGTCCGGGGCGGCGGTCCTGATGCCACTTCAGAGCAGATTCGAGGGTTGGAGTCTGTTGACGAACCAGGCTCACGTGTGGGCTACCATTCATCCGACCCTGATATGGATCTACTACATCTGCGTCATCGCCGCGCTGTGGGGATCCCTGCAGGCGTTGCCCGAAATCTACGGGCGGGTAACACACGAATTCCTGCAATCGATATGGCCCCAGCGCAAGTGGTCCTATCACGGGGTCAAGCGCGCGATCTGCCTCTACTTATTTCTGGTCACCATGGTTCTCGTGTGGTCGGAAATACCATTCAACATACTCATCCAGATCGCCGGTTTTCTCTTCGCAAATCTCGCCATAGCTCTCATCATGGTCGCCGCCCTCTATCTGAACTTCAAGCTGCCAGCCGTCTATCGCACCCGGCCCCCGATATTGATCGGTTCGGCGATATCGTCGGTTGTCCTGATTATCTTTGCAGTCACGAGCGGTTGGGGGTTGGCTCGCAAGATACTGGGGTTCTGAGTCCCGCTCCCGCGCGTGGTCATCGCCGGATCACAGTTGGGAAAATCGTGAAGCTGGGGATCACACAGATCGTACTCGGCGACATGTCACTCGATCAGACATTGACTCTGTGCGACGCGGCGGGCTACGATGCCGTCAAGCTCACGTTTGACAAGCGCAAGGACCTGAGGGTCGACATGAGCGATGGCGAACTGGCAGATGTTTCCGGCCGCTGCCGGTCTGCCGGAGTCGAGGTTACCAGCGTGATCGCCAGCTTTGCGGAACGAGGCAACCTGCTCAGTAGCGATGCCGCGGCTATGGTGTGATGACTCGGGATTGACGGGCCGCTAGAAATTTCCAGCCTACGATTCGGGTTTCTTCCACCGTCCTGCGAACGCCGGATTACCCGGCCGCGCCGCCTCAATCTCGAAGGGCCCCCCGACCTCGGCGACCAGCTCCTTCATCTCTTCGATCGCCAGGCGGACCCCAAATGCCGCCACGCTCTGCCGCACCAGGTCTGGAGTATCCGCCCCGATCACCGTCACGTCGACATCGGGGCTGTTCAACGACAACGCCAGGGCTGCGTCTGGCAGCGCGACCGCTTTCTCCTCACAGAATCGCTCGAGGCGACGAACCGCTTCCATCACTTCTTCGGACGCTGGCCGGTAGTTGTACAAAGCGCCCCAAACCGCTCCGGATGCCAGGATGTAGCCGGCCATCGGTGCGGCGTTCATCGTCGACAGACTCGCTTCCCTAGCACGCGGAATCAACTCCTTCTTTGCCTCCCAGTTCAGCAACGTATAGGAATGGTACATCTGGAGGTGATCGAACTCGCCGCTGTCAACCGCTTTCAATAGACAGCCGAGGTGGTCGGTCGCCATCCCGATCGATCCCACGACTCCCTGATCCCTCAGGTCCAACAGTGCCCGCAGGGCGCCGTCGCCGGAGAAGACCCTTTCAGAGTCCTCTGGCAGCACGTCGTGGATGTGGACGATGTCGAGGCGATCCAGCTGCAGCCGCTTCAAACTGCGTTCTACAGAGCCGTATACTGTATCGCCTGAGTACTCCATGTAATTGATGCCGAGCTCGTCGCGATAGGAGCAGGTCTTCGTGGCAATCACCGTATCCTCCGGGACATCCAGATCCCCAAGTGCCCGACCGAGGATGTCCTCCGTGCCGTAAAGCGCTGCGGTATCGAAATATCGGATCCCGCAGTCGAGTGCCGTCTGTACCATTTCGAGGACCTGTTCGTACGGCATCTTGAAGGGCCACACAGCCGTACCGAGTCCGATGCGCGTTGTCTCGATGCCGCTGCGGCCGAGTGTCGCTCTGGGAACTGCCGGCGGACTTTCAGTCATCACTTGATTTGTCAGCTGCACAACCTCTTGACCATATCACCGACTACCCGGTTTATCTATTGAACGCTGAATCGCGATTGAGTGGCGGCTACGCCAATAACATGACAAGCTGAGAGGTCGACGATGTCTGATGAACGCGTGTTTGTTGGAGACTTCACCCGCAGGGAGTTCCGTGAGCGCATGCAGGAGGGCGTCATTCGCGCCGCCATCGTGCCCACCGGCGCCACCGAGCAGCACAACGAACACCTCGAAATGATCCACGATATCTTTCATTGCTCGCACATGGCGGAGCAGGCGGCCAGGCGACTGCATCCGCAGGTCGTCGTCGCCACCCCGATACCGATCGGCGTGTCCGAACACTGGATGGAACACATCGGCACGCTCACGGTGCGGGCTGAAATTTTCTGCGAGTATGTATTCGATGTCTGTCACTCACTGAAGCGCGCCGGCATCGAGAACATTCTCATCCTCAACGGGCACGGCGGCAACGTCAAACCCCTGATGAGACGCATTGACGAGTATCGGGCCAAGCTGGGCATCGAGCTTCGCTTTCAGTCCTATTGGGACGTATACGACCCGGCACTCGTGCAGGCTACGATGGAAAAGGGCAGTTTGCCGGGCCACGCCTGCGAGTTCGAAACCTCCACCATGCTCGTGCTCGCCCCCGACCGCGTGCACGCCGACGCTATCGAGAACGAGGGCGCCGCAGTGGCGACGCGGGAAAAAGGCGAGAAGCTGATCGAGCCGGCGATTGCCGGGGTGGCGGATATTCTGCAGAAAATGATAGCGGGAGAAAAAGTCGACTGCCCGCCAAAAACCTTTCGCGGCAAAGGCCTCCCCGTTCACATGCTTACTGGTGAGTCTCTGTAGCGAGGGCATCCGGTGTTCCATCCGGTCACCCTTTGAGGATCTGTCCGACGAAGACGTCTTAGAAATCGGCATACTCCGGCCGCGACGGTGAGAACACCTCCACGACGGCCGAATCCTCGAGCGCCTCGGCTCCGTGGGGCTTGTTCCCTTCCATAACATACCCGTCCCCGTCGGCAGCGATGAATTCATCCTCAGGCGTTTCGCCGAAAAAGCGAATCTTGCCGGAGATACACATGCCGATCTGTACCGGCTCGTGGTTGTGCAGGGGGATCGTCGAGCCTTTCCTCAGCGAAATGTGGCACAGCATCGCGTCGTCGTTGTAAGTCAAAGTCCTGCGCGTAATCCCCTCCAACATCTCGACGGGGTTGGCTGTATCGATGCTTTTCTGTTTCATCCTCAATCCGGTCCTTCCGTGAATCCGGTCCTTCCGTGTGGTCGTGAGAATTTTCGACTGACCAGCGCACTCGCGCCATCGTCAACGACGTGGATTTGGCCCCGTGAGTCAACCGCCAGTTTGTGGCGGCCTCCCACGTGCTCTCCCTTCTGTATATATTCGGCTCCATGACCACACTCGTCCGACTCGCCTTTCAGCTTCCTGCCGATCGGGTTGCTGAATTCGAGCAGCTGTTTCGACACAACGCCATTCCCCTCCTCTCCGAGCACGGCCTGATCGAACACCTCGAGCCGGGCCGCCCCGCGAAGGAAGGAGTGTTCGCCCATCTCTTCGAAGTGCCCAGTCCCACCGAGTTGGTCCCCGGGCGCGAGGCTCTTCTCAAGGACGAATCGTGGCGCCAGCTCCTCCAGGAATGGGGTGCCGCCTTCGACCGGGCCGGTCCCGACGGCATGATGGAGCATCGCCTCGAGCTCTACTCGGCGCCCGCAGGCGCCGGACACACTCAGCTCACTCGCAGATCCGGCACCTGGCGTACCTACGATGCCACCGACGGTCTGGGTGGCGGATTCGTCTGGGATATCGTGCAGGATCGTTCAGGCTACATGTGGTTCGCCTCTTACGGCGGCGGTGTATCCCGTTTCGATGGCCAGAAATTCGAGACCTTCACGACAAAGGACGGTCTCGCGCACGACGAAGTCGCGGCCGCCTTCGAGGATGCCGACGGTCGTCTGTGGTTCGGCACCGAGGGCGGCGTCAGCGTCTACGATGGCGATGCGTTCGAAACCATCACCGCCGCAGACGGTCTTCCACACGATGAGGTCTCGTTCATTTTCCAGGATCGCGACGGTGACATGTGGTTCTGCACGGAGGCAGGGGCCTGCCGCTACGACGGCAAATCCTTCGACACTCTGACCATGGAGGACGGCCTCGCGGCCAATCAGGTGACGAACGGCCTTCAGGCGAGCGACGGTCACTACTGGTTCGGCACCGAAGGCGGGGTCAGCCGCTACAACGGCCGCCGCATAATGGCGTCATTCACGAGACGGGAAGGGCTGGGCGACAACTGGATCCGCTGTGTCTATGAGGACCGGGAGGGGGGCATTTGGATCGGCACGCAGGAGGGTGGAGCCTCCCGCTACGACGGCAATCGCTTCGAGACTCTCACCGAGAACGAGGGCCTTCCGAACAACGGCGTGCTGTCGATTCTGCAGGACAACACCGATACCTTCTGGCTCTGCACCTTCCGCGGCGTGGCGCGCTACGACGGCGTAGAGATCGTCACGTTCACGGAAAAGGACGGTCTCGCCAACAATCGCACCTGGATGGGTATGCAGGATCGCGAGGGGCACCTCTGGTTCGGAACCCTCAGCGGCGCCAGCCGCTACGACGACTCCACCTGCGTCTCCTACCACACCGAAGATCCCAACCGCGAAAACGCCGTCATCGCCATCACCGAGGACGCCGACGGTGGTCTTTGGTTCGCTCCATGGGGCGGCGGCGTCACGCGTTTCGACGGCACTTCGTTCACCACCTACAGCGTGGAGGACGGCCTCGTAGAAGACATCGTCTTTTCAGCCATTGAAGATCGACAGGGTCGGATGTGGTTCGGCACCTGGGACAGCGGCGCCGCCTGCTGGACAGGGGAGACGGTCGAGTACTACACCTCGACCGACGGTCTGGTAAGCGACCGCGTTTGGAACATTCTCGAAGACCGCCACGGCCACCTCTGGTTCTGCACGGCACCGACAGCCGCCGGGTCCACGGGGGGCGTAACGCGCTATGACGGCGAGACATTCTTCGGGTACACCACCGACGACGGCCTGCCCACCGACCGCGTTCGCGAGGTTCTGGAGGGACGCGACGGCAACATCTGGTTCGCCACCTTCCACGGACTCAGTCGCTACGACGGCGAGACCTTCGACACCTTCACGACGAAGGAGGGGCTCCCGTCGAACAGCGTCTGGGCCATGGAGGAGGACCGCCGCGATAACCTCTGGCTCGGCACCAGCGGCAGCGGTGTTTGTCGCTACGATGGAGAGAGTTTCGAGAAATTCACCACAGAGCACGGACTGCCGTCAGACAGCATCTGGTCCATTCTCGAAGATCGCAGCGGCACGATCTGGTTTGGCACCAGTGGAGGCGGTATCGCCCGCTACGACGGACGCGTCATCCAGGCGATGAACACCGCCGATGGCTTGGCGGGAAACCTGGCGCATCGGCTGTATCAGGATCGGGACGGCTACGTCTGGATCGGCACCAACAGCGGCATGACGCGGTACCGCGCCCCTGACGAGTACCCGCCACCCGTCTTCGTCGACGCTGTCGTGGCCGGCCGACGCTACGGGCAAGAAGATGAACTGGACATCGAGGAGAGCGTGGGGCTGGTGGCTTTCGAGTTTCACGGAATGAGCTTCAAGACCCGTCCCGATGCCCTCGTCTACCGCTACCGTCTGAGCGGCGGTCACGACGACTGGCGCGTCACCCGTGAACAAAGAGTCGAGTACGAGGGGCTGGAATGCGGTCAGTACTGCTTCGAAGTGGTAGCCGTCGACCGCGATCTCGTCTACTCGCAACAACCCGCCTCTGTTTGTGTCAACGTCGTGCCCGACACAAGGGACGAGCAGATCGACGAGCTCGAACGGCGAGTGCGAGAGCGCACCCGCGAGCTCGAGGAGAGTCACGGCCAACTCATACAGTCCGAGAAGATGGCCGCTCTCGGCAATCTGGTGGCCGGCATCGCCCACGAGATCAACAACCCCATCGGCGCTATGAGCAGCGCCCTCGATATCGTCGGCCGTGCCATCGAGCGTCTGCAGCAGCAGGTGGACGAGGATGGCAGGGAGATGGCCGAGGAGGCCGAGCTCCACAGACTCATCCGCCTGCTCGAGACCAACAACCGTAACGCCATCGCCGCCGGAAACAGAGTCGCCGAGGTCGTCAGGAGCCTGAAGAATTTCGCCCGCCTCGATGAAGCCGAATATCAGATGGCCGATCTCCGCGAAGGCCTGGACAGTACACTGACCCTTCTCAGGCGAGACCTGGGAGACCGCATAACCGTGGAGAGACAATACGGCGACATCCCGAAGATCCTTTGCTTTCCCGGCGAGCTCAATCAGGTTTTCATGAACCTGATCGCCAACGCCATCCAGAGTGTGAACGGCGAGGGAACCGTGACCATCGAGACCTCAGCCCGCGACGAAGGCGTCTGCGTGAGCATTGGCGACACGGGAACCGGAATTCCGCCCGAGAACCTCGAGCGCATCTTCGACCCGGGATTCACCACTCACGGCGTGGGTGTCGGCGTCGAATTGGGGTTGTCGACCAGCTACAACATCGTTCAGAAACACGGGGGATCGATCGAGGTGGAAAGCGAAGTCGGCCGCGGATCTACGTTCACCGTACGCGTGCCCGAGCGCTCTGGTGGGCCGACGTAGCAGGTGAATTCGACTACGCGCACGAGCATCTACTGCAGTCGCCGCGCGGCTCGAAGCTCACGGGCGCGCCGAATCGATCGCACTCGACGTGACAGCACTCCAGCACCATCTCCCTGAGCTGATCGCGCCCTCTCTGCACTCGTGATTTAGCTCCCGACACCGACACTCCCATGAGCTCAGCCGCTCTTGTCTGAGTGTGCCCCTCCAGTTCCACCAGTCGCAGCGCCTCCCGATAGGGGTCGGAAAGCGAATCGATCATCCCGGAGATGCACGAGCCCAGGTCCTGCTCGAGGCTGTCGTCCTCGCTGTCGTCGGCGATGCTTTCTGCCAGCGGAACCGTCGCTTCGCGGCGGCGGCGACCGTAGTCTGCCAGGGTATTGCGGGCCACCCGGTAGACCCACGGCGCCAGCTTTTCCTCGTCAGTCAGACTGGCGATGCCACGGTGAATGCGGACGAACACATCCTGCAGCAGGTCATCGGCCACATGCCGGTCGCCGACCCGCCGCAGGATGAACTGACGCAGCGAGGAACCGAGCTCCTCCCAGATCTGCTCTGTCGTCGGTGCCACTTGAACCCGTTGTTCAGGCCGTGCAGCACTCGCTCGTGGTGCAGCAGGCCTCCTCACCGTCGGCGTCGCGAGCGTCGTGCTCTGCACTCTCCTCCAGCACGGCGAAGACCTCCCAGCCGTTGCCGTCCGGATCGGTGACCCAGACCTTATCCTGCACCGCGTAGCAGCACGTCTCATTCTCTTCTGTGCGCGTCGACAGGCCGGCTTCCTCGAATCGCCCTGTCATCTCTGCCACCTCGTCCGTCGACTTCACCTGTATCCCGAAGTGTGCCGGAAACGTCATCGGCACGGCCCCGGCATGTTTGTTCAGAGCAAGATTGAGCGACGGCTCCTCGGGCTCGAACTTCGCGTAGCCCGGCCGCAGCTTCGACGGCGGCCCGCCAAACATCGATTCGTAGAATGCGATGGATCGCTCCAGATCCTTGACCCCCAGGGCCACGTGAACCCTCCTCTTTCCCGGAAACGAAACTGCGGACTGCTGTGACATGGCTCAGCTCCTTCCTGTAGGCTTAGGCAATCGCCCTGTTTGCGACCGCCGCGACTGCCACTCCCCTATACAGACGGAACCAGGTCGAAAAGGACGCACCCCTCGATCGGACTACGCCAGAAGCCCCCTGCAGCACTTCTTGAACTTCTTGCCGCTGCCGCACGGGCAGGGATCGTTCCGCCCCACGCCTTCGTGCTTCTTGCGGAACGTCTCCCCTTTCACCGAACCATCGTCGCGGAAGCTCTCCAGATACCTGTCCTCGATCCGGGGCAGGTACGACGACCACCGCTCTGCCTCCCTGAAACTGCCCGTCGTGACGACGTAGTCGAGAAAGCCGCGGAGCATTTCTGGAAACGCCTTGCGGCTCTCCAGCGGCACGTCGAGACGAGCCACGTGCTTGAGCGCCCGCTCCATGCCGTCGACGGAGGCGCTGTCGCCCACCGCCTCGGACCAGTATACAAGCAGCGTCTCCGCGTGCTCCTTGAGATCAGAATCGAGCAGCAGGAAATGTTCGGAGGAACAGTATTCGGGGACAGTATCGGACAGCCTGCTCATGAAAAGGACGCCGTCATGGTCACACTTGTCCGCCCAGCGCCCGGGCGTAGAGGTCGGGGTGCGTGTGTGGATAGCCATCCGAGATCGTCGTAATCACACTGGTGACGTCGGCGCTGCACCAGTGTGTCGCATAGCCCCGGCGCCATCGATTCGACTCATTTCTGTGTGAGGTGTGCAGTTCGTGACTGTGGTGGAAGACGACCCCACCCTTGCCCACACACGCCGACACCTCCCGCTCCAGGTCGATGAGTTCCGGCGGTGGCACCTTGTTGTGCGGCTCGCCCGGAACTCGAATGTGCTCCAGCACCGGGCCGAGATGCGATCCCTCGATGTAGCGCAGGCAGCCGTTGCTTTCGTCCACGTCGTCGAGAGCGATCCAGGCCGTCACCACCTCGTCTCCCGGGTCGCACTGAAAATAGGCATTGTCCTGGTGGTAGGGCTTCGCCGACCCAAAGTGAGGAGGTTTCATCAGGATCTGGTCGGCGAACAGAGTTGCCGGCTTGCCGATAATCTGCCCGACGAGACCCCGAAGCCGGCCGTCTAGAACGAACCGCCGCATATCCTCGTGCTTGAGAAAAGGCGCGCCGAGTTTTCGCGGTGCGGTGGCTCCCTCGTGTGACTGATCTCTCTGGCCTACGGATTTTTCCTCCGCCTCCCGATCGCACAGCTCCACTGCCAGCTCGGCGATCGCATCCGCCTCGGAAGCCTCGAATACCGACTCCACCGCCGTCCAGCCGCGGCCCCAGAATTCGTCGTATTTGGCTCTATCGAATTGCATGCATGGAGTCCTCCCGTCCAGATTGGCCTGAGCAGATAATTTAGTCAATCCTTCCTGCGGATGTGCTCTCTCACCGAGTCCAAACGAAGAAGCCCCGCGGAACAGATGTCCCGTGGGGCTTCTACCAATCGGATTGAACTCGCCTATACCCTATTCACCACCACCACCACCGTCACCACCATCACCTCCCCCACCACTGTCGCCTCCACTCGTGTCCCCGCCATTGCCATCATCCGTGCTTCCGCCGTCGTCTCCGTCGTCACCACCACCTCCCCCATCACCGGTCTCGCTGCCTCCCCCACCGGTATTGTCCGCCTGGTCCATATACATTTGATCCATTGCATCGTTGTCGTACATATCCTGAATCGCCTGCAGATCCTCGAGATCCTGCTCGGTGAAGTCCTGATCTGCAGATTCCGTCTTCTGGGCAAATTCGGACATGTCTTCCTTGCTGGTAGAAAGTGGCCTGACCACATAGACTGACGGCTCACCGATTTCCGGATTGTGAATCCTGACCATATGGATGCCGCCATCCTCCGCCTCTTCACCACTAAGAATGGGTACAATATTAGGACCTTCCCCACGTCGTTTCGCGGGTCGGCGAGGCCGTCTCTCGGTCTCGACTGGTACGCGAAACACCGCCAGGGACCGCCCCTCGTCCAGCACGAGTCCCCCCTCTCGCGGTTCGTGGGACCTGCCGAGCCTGACGATTCCGACAAACTGCACGGTCTCCTCGTTGAGCTCGTCGACCACCGACATCCGTCCGGTGCGTTCCGCCAATTCATGGAGGAAATCCATCGATTCGGGGGCGAGCATTGCCTGAGGCTCGCGTTCCTCCGTCCCCTTTCTCGGGCCCTCCGGCCGCGACCTCCGTTTCTGCCCCTCAACCGGTTGAAGCAAGAGCGCCGTCGACAGCGCCATAGCCAGAGCCAAGGTCATACTGGAGTACCGCTTCGGATGAATTCTCATGATTGCCTCTCACCTCTCGATGTGGTTCGGTGCTGCGGTCGAAGGAGAAGATACAAAAACAACCATACGGGCACCGTGATCTGCCGCACCCGGGGCGCCAAGTTGCGCTCCGCTCCGGGATTCGTGATTTTGCCCGCCCTCATACGTGACAGCGAAAAGCACTCATGACAACCTATCGCGCTGCCGTCATCGGCCTCGGTCGTATGGGCAGCACCTTCGACGACGAATCGAGCTCGGGCGGCACCGTCTACCTTCCCTTCTGTCATACGCCGAGCTATGTCGCCTCGCCACATACCCAGCTCATCGCCGGCGTCGACCCCCCATGAAGGACAGCGGGAGATCTACGCGGAGCGCTGGGGTGTCGACGCGGAACACATGTACGGTGACTACCGAACCATGCTCGAGCGCGAGCAGCCCGACATCGTCAGCGTCTGCACGACTACCCATATCCGCCCCGAAATTGTCGAGACAGCAGCGCGCTCCGGCGTCCGCGCCATCTGGGCCGAAAAACCCATGGCCTTCAGCCTCGCCGAAGCGGACCGCATGGTGCAGGTATGCGCCGACAACTCCGTCACCCTCGCCGTCAACTGCGCCCGGCGTTGGCACCCCAGCTACATCACCGCCCGTCGCCTTATCGATGAGGGCAAAATCGGCGAGCTCCTGCAGATCACCCACTACGCCGCCTGCTTCCTCTCGCACAACGGCAGCCACGGCCTCGACATCATGCGCTATATTGCCGGCGGAGAGGTGCGGTGGGTTTTCGGCGACATGGAATCGGACGAAGAAGCCGCCGGCGACCGGGACCTCGTGGGCAACGGCTATCTGGCCTTCGAAGACGGGGTCCGGGGCTACTTCCGCGGCATGTCGACCGGAGATGCCCTCAACTGGGATATGGACATCATCGGTTCCGCGGGCCGCATCCGCTTGCTCCAGAGCGGCGCCGAGTGCGAGCTCTACATACCAGTCCCCGGCGGCCCGAAGGGCACCAGTCAGCCGGCTCGCATCCCTTTTCCGCAGCCGGCCTACCCTTGCGGCATGGGACTCACCATCGTCGAAGATCTCGTCGGCTCGATCGAGGCGGGCCGGGATCCCAGCTGCTCGGGCAGGGACGGCCGCGCCGCCCTGAAAATCGCCATCGCCATGCGCGAGTCGCATCGGCGCGGGGGCGTGCGCGTCCACTTGCCTGTCCCTGGGATCGCAGTCTCCGCATCCAGTCTGCTGAGGCGCACGCCGACAATGTGCCCGGCGCGGGTGAGGCGGGAAAAGGCCGCCGCCGGTAGAGCCTGAGACTTCGATGTGCCTTACTGCTAACTTTGGACTGAGAGAATATGCCTGATAAAGATCCGCAGCGTGGTCTCGAGCTGGAAGGCGCCCACAGCGTCAGAGACCTGGGCGGCTACGAAACCGAAGATGGCCGTACGACGAAGTGGCGGACATTCCTGCGCGCGGCCGGGCTCGACGAGCTCACCCCCGCATCGCGCCAGGCCCTGGTCGATCTCGGCCTGAACACGGTCGTCGATCTGAGATGGCCCAGCGAGCTGGAATCCAGACCCAGCGTGTTCGAAGGTTCGACCGCTCCGGCCTACATCCACATCGATATGCTCGGCGAGGACGCGTTCCGTCCGCAGCCGCCCGAAGGGGACGGACACGCAGAGAGCACGGCGTGGACCTATTGCCAGTGGTTCCTCGACAGTCAGGATGCGATCTCACAGATCCTCGGCGCACTGGCCGAGTCGGACGGAATGGCCCTCTACAACTGCGCCGCCGGCAAGGACAGGACCGGCATCGTGTCGGCGCTCCTCCTCGGACTCGCCGGTGTTCCGCAGCAGACCATCGTCGCTGACTACGCCCTCAGCGCCACCTATCTGTGGCCCCGCGAACGTGAGGCGTATCAGGAGAAGAACGGGAGTCACGCCACGCAGGAGGAATTCCAGGAGGCCGCTTCTCCCCCAAGAGCCATGCAGCTGACGCTCGAGGACTTGAAGAAGAAGTACGGCAGCATCCGATCGTACGTGGAGAAGGCTCGGTGTCAGCGACGACCAGGTGGACCGCATCCGCTCGAAACTCCTCGACTGACTCGCACGTTGAGGTCGCGCGACCTCACGTCATCCGCCTCAGCGGAGCTTCATCCACCCAGCCATCACGAAGAACGCCAGCACCGCGATCAGAAAAAGAGATGTCGCCGGGTGATTGCGGTAACGCTCGCCGATCCAGGCGCTACGGCCGTTCCAGCAGCAGGAGCACGATCGCCAGCATCGGCATGAAGACGGCTCCCACGATGGCGTAGAGCTTCTGCATCTTCGCGAAGCCCACCCACAGCCCCACCATCGGCAGCGTCGCCATGCCGTACAAGAACCACATGTAGGTAGGTGAATCAGTATTGATCCCGACCCCGCGCCCTTTTGGCCGCGGGTCATTGCATATGATCGCCCACAGGTCGGAGAACAGGTACGGCACGCTCTGCCACACGCCCAGCAGGCTCGAAAAGATGGCCCCGAAGGCGCCGATGAGAAAAGCCCAGCGACCGAACACCCCCAGCTGCTGACCCAGGACTGTCGGCCAGCTTGATCACCAGCCCGGCGCCCTTGCCTTCCACCTGAATGGTGCCGCCGATGATGACCATGGCGAGGCCGAAAAGCGCGGTCATTCCGTATGCCACCGCCAGGTCGATGCGACACGAACGCAGATCCTCGACGCCAAAACGGCCCTCCTCGCGGATCCAATAGCCGTAGCACAGAACCGTCACCGTGCCGCCCACACCCCCCATCAGGGCGATCGTCCACGCCAGGCCGCCCTCGACATCCGGAATCGCGGGCCACAGCAGACCTCCCATGACTGAGCTCAGTTGCGGCTTCAGAAGCGCCGCCGTAACGACGACGGTGACGAACATCAGCCCGATGCAGATACCCATCACCTTTTCGAACAGACGGAATCCGCCCACCCGCACCATGATGACGCCGGCGATGCTGAGAACCACGCCGTAGATGATCTTGCCCGTTGAGGGATCGTCGGAGATGGGCAGCATGGCGTTCGCCGCAACCCCGCAGGCACTCATGAGCGCCGCCGCCACCATGAAGCTCCAGGCCGCGAGGTAGACGAGGAAGATGTACTGGGCGGGGCGACCGAGGCGGCTCATCGCCCCCTCGACCAGCGTCTCCCCGGTGACGAGCTGCCAGCGGGTCAGCCCTTCATTCAGAACGAATTTGACGAAGGCTCCGATGACGACGGCCCACAGAATGGCGACGCCGAGCTTCGTGCCCGCCAGCGCCGCCGTCGCCAAATCGCCAGCGCCGACCCCGGTGGCCGCCACCAGAATCCCCGGACCGAGGACGGCCAGCAGATTCTTCTTCGCCTCGCTCGACATCGATCACGCCTCCAGATCGGTAATCCCGACCATCTCGGCCGCCTCGACGATCCACTGCCACACGTCGTCTTCGATCGGAATGCCGTCGCGGCCGCGCTGGCGGCGGGCGCGCGCCTCCATGTCGCCGGGCGCCAGCACTTCATCGACGCCCGGTGCCGGGGCGCTCGAGCGCAGCCTCTCCGCAAACTCGTCGGCCATGGCGGTGACCTCCTGCAATGGCTGAAACAGGTCGGCTCTCAGGACGATCATGCAGGTGCCGGAAAACGCCGTGAAGACGCGCTTGGGGTCGTCCACACCGTATTTGTCGGAGCGCAGCAGGATCCAGCCCAGATAGTCCACAAGCGTCATGACGCCATACCCCTTGTGCCCGCCGAAGGGAAGAATGGCCCCACCCTCGAAGAAGTCATTCGGATCCGTTGTCGGATTGCCGTCTTTGTCGATGATGAACGATTCCTGCACCTGTTGTCCGCGATCGCGCGCCTGAACGACCTTGGCGCCGGCGCCCGCGGTGGTGGCGAAATCGAACATCATCGCCGGATCGTCACCTGCCCCTGGGAAGCCGGCCGCCAGCGGATTCGTGTGCAGCGCGCGTTCCCGACCACCGAATGGTGCTGCGTGAGCCTCCTTGACCGCCTGGCCGCCGAGACAGACAAGGGCCACGAGTCCCTCGGCTGAGGCCAGCTCAGTGTAGTGTCCGAGACGGCCGATGTGGTAGGCCTGGACCAGGCCGCCGATGGCGATCCCCCTCTCCTTGGCCTTCTCCATCGTTTTCTCGAGCGTAAACCGCGCCGCCACCTGGCCAAAGGTCCAGTTCCCGGTCACCATGACGCTCGTATCGGACTCCTTCAGGATCGCGGGTTCAGCCACCGGATCGATTGCCCCGTTGCGAACACTATCGACGTAGTGGCGCACAAACCAAATGCCGTGTGTATCGACGCCGCTCAAGCTCGCCTGAAGGAGGTGTTGCGACACTTCGGCGGCGTGCGCCTCGCTCGCCCCGGCCGCTGCGAAGATACGGTTTACCAGTTGCAGCAGCTCATCGGCTGACTTGGTGACCATATTATCTTTCACTGCCTTTATTTCTCATTCGCACGCAGGTACTCCATGCTCGACCGCGCCGCCTGTTCGACGCCCGCCTTGCGGTACACCTTCACCGAGGCGAACCCGTCGTAGCCGACCTCGCCGAGCGTCGTAAGCACGGAGGCGAAGTCGATGCGACCGGTGCCGAGTACTGCCCCGTTGCTCTCGCACAGATGCACGTGGCGCAGCTTGGAGCCGCAGTCGATGATCGGCTGCAAAAGCGAGGTGTCCTCGATGTTCATGTGGATGGTATCCACCATCGGCCTAAGGGCGGGCGAGCCGGCTGCCGCAACCAGCTCGAGCACTTCCCCGACGGAGTTGTTGAAGCCGACCTGCAGGTGGTTGATCGGCTCGACGACGATGTCGACGCCCACCTTCTCCGCAGCGCTCCCAACCTCGCGGAGGGCCGCTACGATTCGCTCGTTCGCCACCGCTTCATCCGGTTCATCGCTGCGAAACCCCTGCAGCAGGCCGACCACGAGAATGGCGTCGAAGCGCTTGGCGATCGGCAAGTACTCGATGAGCTTTGAAACTGCCGCTTGACGCGCCGCCGGTTGGGGCGAGCTCAGGCATACTTCGCGGCTGTACACCACCCCTGTGAGAAACGACGGAATGAGGAGATTGCTGGCACTTGCCAGCTCTTCCACCTCGTCGAGCGCTTCGATCAGCGACGGTCTCAGGTTGAGCTCAACCCCCTCATAGCCCAATTCCTCGAGGAGGGGGAAGAGGTCGGCCAGCTCGACTTCCAGCTCTGACGGCGGTTTGATAATCATGAAGCTGTAGTGGATCATCATTCACTTCCAACTGTTGAAGAGCCCGTTGAAGAAGTCGCTTTGAAGGCGAGGCTGAGTCATTGCGGCCGAGATCAAGGCGCGCGAGCAAGCTGCATTGAGGGGAAATGCAGCGTGCGAGCGCAACGCAGAGATCGGCCGCAAGGGCCAGCCTCAGTCCAAATGGGCTTTTTTCAACGGGCTCAATAGGGGGTATTTGCACCTTTTACACGATCGAGCTGACCAGGATCCACGCCGCCCCGGCTGCCGTCAACACCAGCACAAGGACATCGAACAACCTCTGCGGTATGTGATTGAAGATGATGGCCCCGGTAATTGCGCCGATAGCCACAGGGACGGCGAGCCAGACGGTGTAGCGAAAATGTTCGACGGGCAGAACGTCGATATACATGAAAACGGGAATCTTCAGTGCGTTGAAAGTAAAGTAATACCAGGTGATGGTGCCGAGAAACTCCCGCTTCTTGAGCCCCATCATCAGCAGGTAGATGCTCATGATGGGTCCGGCGGCGTTGGCGAGCATGGGATGTCCCGCGAAGGTGTCGGAATCGCCGCGACGTCGCAGCAGCTCGACCAGGACCAAGGCTCCGACCAGCAGTCCTAGCGCCGGCCGGAATATCTCTTCGTCCAGCGCCGCGAGCATGTAGGCGCCGACCGCCACACCGACCGCCATGGACGGCAACAGCTTCAGGATGAGCCAGATCTTCCCATCGAGACGGTAGTACCTGAGCGCGAAGACATCTCCGATGATCAGGAGCGTGCACAGCAACCCCACCGAGTACTTACCCGGAATTGCCATCGCCATGAGCAAGACGACGGCATTTCCGATCCCGGGAATGCCGGTTTTCGTGAGCCCCACGAGAAAGGCGGCTGTAACGGCCAGGATCAGTGATACCGGATCATCCAGCATGTGAACGGATCACCTCAATCACCCTTTTGCCGGTAGCGTCTTCACGAATTCGATACAGCGATCGATCCACTTCTTCAGCTGCCCGTCGTCATCGAGCCCCTTGTTGTAGACCATCGCCCACCCCTTCATCGCCTTGCCGGTGATGTCGAACTCCTTGACGTATTTCTTCTTCATGGCGTCGGTGGCCGCCGGCCCGGGCTACTTCCTCTGCGCCCTGCGCCGGCGCATCTCTTCGAGGGTAAACTCGTCTGAGGCGCAGTAGCCGATGACTTCCGATTCGAATTCCCGCACCTCGTTTGCGCAGCGCAGGACATCCTCGGCCCGATCGTTCGGAATCCGCACCACCCCGTCCGAGTCGGCGAACAACAGGTCTCCGGGACGAACTCGGAGCTGGCCCACCGTGAGTGGCTCCTCGAATCGCGTCAAGTTGAACTGGCCGTGGCCGGGGACGACACCCCAGGCGTACATCGGCAGGGGGACATTGCGAATGCCGGGCAGATCTCGCACCGTGCCGTCGACGATTGCCGCGACCACGCCGAGCTGTTTGTGGACCGTCGCCATGCCGTCACCGAACGACGCCCCGCGTCCTGGTCGGGAATCAACGTCCTTCATGACGGCAATCGTGGGCCCGTCGCGAGCGTCGAGGACGTCATAGTAGCCGTCCCAGTCGACGGCCGCCGAGTCGGCGTCGTTCGTCGTCACCTCCGCCGTGACAGCGTAGCCGATGCTTGAACCGAACTCCGGCAGCAGGCAACGGATCGTATGACCCGTGTAATCCTCGTTCGGCTCGCCGTTCATCTTTGTGAGCGCGTTGAACAGTGTGGGCGAATCGAACTGCCCGAGCCCTTCCAGTAATTCAGGTGGGACGACCGTCATCTAAAACTCCTTTGGTCAAGTTGCTCTTTCACCGACATCATCACCGGGTTGGATGAGTAACGGACACCGCGCCTGCCCCCGCAAGGTTGAGGCGCGCGCCACGACGAACGTTACCGAGACCGCCTCACCGCCCGCACCGCCGCCTGACGCAGCAGCGCTGTGAGAGGCGCCTGGTCGGCGCTTCCAACCAGTCTCGTACTGAGAGCCCATCCCACCAGCAGGAGCATCTGAACCGCAGCCAGGTAGATGATGGCCGGCTCCGTGCCGGACTCCAGAGGTTCCAGTCTCCGGACCCATTCGAATGTGACCCCGCCCGCGACTCCGGCCACACCGCCGACTACAGCCAGCACGAGTTGTATGACCACGAAGCCTTCACCCTGATACTGCCGGGGCACGGCGTCGAGCATCGCCTTCGTCTCGCCCGAGCTCCACCCCGCCTGCAGGAGACCCCAGATGAAATAGAGCATGCACGCCCACACGATCAGCGAGGTTGGCCCGGTTGGCAGAGTGAACCACACCGGCGCTGCCAACCCCACCACCGCCAGGCTCGCCAGTGCCGAACGGCTGCCGTGAGCCTCGACGAGCCTTGCCCACAGGCGGAGGGTCAGAATCTCACCAAGAGCACTGAGCGAAATCATCCACACGTAGTAGTTCACCGGTATGCCACGATCCCTCAGCAGCACGACCCAGAAGGGCACCATCATCGTGAAGGCGAGCTGACATACGCCGAAGCAGGTGCAAAAGCGGCGGATCGCGGCACCTGGAGGGCGCCCGCGAGTCTCTTCCAATAGCCCTGCTGCGATCGCAGCATCGCTCGCTCGCTCACCCCGCGCACCAGCACGCTGCCCACGACCATCAGGACGACCATCAACGCAAAAGGGACGGCGAACCTCGCGACACTCGGTTGAGATCCGAGATACCAGCCGGCCGCGAGGGGAACGGTGAGAGCCGCAGCGCGCTGGGTCATGCGTTGTCGGGTTATGAACAAGGCGATGGATGAACCGGCGGTGCTGTCCTGAACCAGCGGCCACCAGGCGGCCCCGCCACCCTGCATGAACACGTGGCGCAGCGCCAGAAATCCGAGAGCCAGCCACACACCGGTGGCCGACCCGTCGTCGCCGAGGAGGGCGACGGGAATGAGGAGAAGGGGACCGATGCCCGCCAGCAGCCGCCCCCACGCCAGCTGTCCGCACCTTGCCGAGATGCGGCATGGCTCGCAGTCCGGCGAGCCTGGCGAGGCTACCGAGGCTTTGGACGGTGGCCTGAAGGCCGATGTGAAAGGGTGTGGCCCCCAGGGCGAGAAGAAAGAGGGGGCTGCTCGAATAGCTGAACTGACCGGCGATCGCCCCGGTCGCGACGTATTGAATCAGGCGGCGCTGGCCGTGCTCGCGGACTTCCCGGGGAAGGCGCTCCGATTCGTTCTTCAGGTCCGCCCCTGCGCCGGCGGCGTCCTCGTCGCCAGAGGCACCCTGACTCTCCGGCACCATGTCGCCGGATCAGCCCTGCAGCTCGTACGCTCTGTGGAGCCAGCCTAGCAGCTGCTCATCGACGTCATCGGGAGACTCGAGCTTGACCGAATGTCCTACCCTATTCGGGCCAAGCTCCTGAGTCTGGACGATCCTGGCGCTTCTGGCCTTCTCGTCGGACACGAATCCGAGCCGTAGCGCCTTCTCCTGCACCGTCACGCTGCCGAAGTGGTACTTGTTGATGAGGTTGATCGACGACTTGACGGCATCGGCCCGAAACCGGCCGAATTTCTCGAGCTCCTTTACCAGGGAGTCGTAGATCTTGCGAACGTTCGGATCCTTGTCCTTGAAGTGGGTGTCTACTGGAGCGGTCTGGCACGAGTGCCACTGATTCTTCTTGGCGAAACTGCGCCCGCATTTGGGGCATTTCCACCGTGGTGAGGTTTTCTTGGCGCTCGAACTCTTCTTTTGAGCGGTCGAGCTCGTTTTTTTCGCCGCCGCTTTCTTCTTGGCCATCCAGCCCCCGGTTTCCTTCGCCCCGGCTTGGGGAAGTTGGGAAAAGTACCCGACTTGGCAGGATGGTGCAAACTGCACGTCTGGAGTTACTCTTCTCCCTCCTCCTCTTCTGTCTTTTTCGCAGCCAGCGCCGCCTGCGGATTCTCGGGCAGGTCGACCCCGCGAAGGTGCTCATGGAGCCGATTGAGGCCGAGGTAGATCGACTCCAGGAGGTGCCCTACCGAGGTCTGGCGTCCCTCCGCTCGAGTCATCGCTTCGCGGACCTGATTTCTCGTATTTTCCATCTCCGCGATCTGATTTTCCAACCCCCGCTCCTGGTTGCGCAGGGACATCAGTTCCGTGCGCATACGGGCCAGCCTGACTTCCGTGCTCGCGCGCGCGATCGCGATGAGGAGGGCGACGGCGGCGCCTCCGAGTACAAAGAGATTCTCGCTCATGACGAGGTCTCCCCGTCGCCTTTTTCCTTGCCGAGTCGGGACGCCGTGTGCCGAATGATGGTGATGTCGCGGCCTATCCCGTTTATGTACTCGTACACATCCTCGAGCTCGTGGCGAATCGACTGCACCAGTTCCATTGGCTTCACCCGGTCGGCGTCGAGATCCACCGTATATACTCCGCCCCCGGTTCGACCGATGATCCCCTCGCCGGTAGGCCCTTCCTCCCCCTCCTCAATGTCCTCCTCTCCCTCCCCATTCTCTTCCTCCTCCTCCTCCGCCTCGCGGGCCTCCGAATCCAGCTCTGCTACCGTGTTGGCGGCGAAGCCGGACTGCTCGGTATGCTGCTCTATGGTCATCTCGAGCTTCTCGATGCCGTTGGCGGCATTTTCCCGTATCTGCTTGGCCAGCTCCCGCAGCTTTTCCCGGTGCTTCTCCATCCGCTGCTTGACCGGGTTCTGGGCGATGAACAGGCGGTTCGCTCTCTGCCGGTAGCCGAGCATGAGCCTGAAGAAGATGACGATCTCGCCTATGAGGATGACGAGGGCAATCCAGATCATGTCTCTCTTCCCTCGAACCCCTGCCGGCGCCGTGAGCACCTCTTAGATGTATGTCCCACCTGGTTGGCCAGTCCTCTATTCCGGTTGTCGGGCGACAAGGGACGCGCCGATGTCGCAAAATCAGGCGAAATGCGAAGTTCGCAGCGATTTCCGCCTAGCGGAGATTGCGACGCCTCAGTGTCGCAAATCTATATATATATCGGTGTTTAGACTCGCCGACTTCGTCTGTAGCCCTTATAGTAGGCACTCATGACGATAGGAGGGCCCCATGACCACCGCCGACCCTCTGACGCAAAGATAACCGAATGCCTGCCGCCGACCTCGGTGGGCCGGAGCACTCCTGCTGCTCGGCCAGGTCCGCTCGGCCTCAGACCCCGTCTTGTGCGCTTCGCGAGTGGTGACACAAGATGTAGCGTCCCCGCACGAGGCGCAGACCGCCGTGTACGCCGCCTTCGAGGGGCTCCAGAATCAGCCTCCCTCGCTCGCCGGGATCCTCGTGCACGACGAACTCACGCAGATCATCTGTGATCGTGCGCTGATGCCGGCTGCCGCCGAGAAGGGCCTGCCCTTCGCCGAGTTCGCCGACGTAGCGGCCGACCTGCGGGCCCGTTGTCGGCTCGAGAGCTGCGCCCTCGTCATTTGCTCGGACCAGGCGCTCATCTCCCTCAGGCAGCACGCCGGCATCGATTGGGCTGATGTCTTTCGCGACGCCCGCGAAATCGGCGGACGTTGGGTGGAACGGTGTCACCCCGAACGCCAACCGCGCGAATGGCATCTCGCCGATCTGGTGTCGCTCATTCCCGGTGATCGCTTCCCTCAACTGGGCAACCGGTCCTCCGCCAAACGACTGCGAGCCGTGCGGACCATGCTGGAGCGCAAAGGCTCCTATGAATTGCTGACGGGAACGGTCAAGGGCCAGTGGACGAAGCTGCTTCAGCACAACGAGAGCGAGTGCAAAGCCATGCAGGCCGTTGTGGTCGCCGCCGCCCAGGCATTGGATGACCGCTAGCACGGTGCCGCATCGATGACGGCCAAGGCTCGCTACAGTCTGTGCGTTCTCTTCTCCGCCGTCGCGGCAGCAGGAGGGCTCGTATTGTCCGAGATCATGCTTCGCCGCTACGGCGTTACCAGTTTGCAGATCGTCTTTTTCTCGAGTGTCCCTGGCGGGATCATTCTGCTCGTCCCGGCTGTCGTGAAACGTCCGGATTGCTGGCGCGGTTGGCCCGGGGCAGATTGGGGCCGCCTCGCCGCCGCTGCGCTGATGGCTTTTGCCGTCGGGTTTCTTCTGCTCTACGCGGCGATCGATTCGATCGGAGCGGGCAAAGCCACGATGCTCAGTCGGTTGGAGACGGTTTTCGTCGTTGCCTTGGCCGTCGTGTTCTTGGGAGAGTACTGGTCGTTGCGACACTGGATGGCGAGTTTGTTCGCCCTGGCGGGCGCCGTCCTGATCAACTTCGACCCCAGTGTGTGGCAGCTGCGATTTGGCCCCGGTGAATTGCTGGCCGTGCTGGCGGCCCTTGCTGTGGCTGCGGGAATCGTGACGCTCAAACCGCTGTTAGATCGTCGCGACGGACAGTTCGTCACCGGAAGCGGCTTGCTGCTCGGGGCGCTTTTTCTGGTCCCGTGCTACCGCTACTATGACTTCTCGCTTCTGCACAATGTGGGATGGCTTGTCTTTTCACTCCTTATCGTCAGGGCAGCGCTCCTCGGCGTATCCTGGTTGATGTATAACATCGCCATGCCGCACATCGGAGCGTCGCGGTGCTCGGTCCTGTTTCTCACCGCCGCCTTCTTTACCGTAGCGCTGCAGGTCGCCATCAACGCCATCGAGCCGAGTCTCGGACTGCGAGTACCCTCCAATCTGCTCATGGCCCTGGTCGGAGGCGCCATCATCGCCCTGGGCATCATCTTCCTGCAGCGGCAGGAGGATCAAAGAGCGTGAACTCGTGAATCCACGCCGCGTTTTCCCGCAATTCCGACACATCCTCGGCACGGTTGATCTCGTACATGAACACTCCTCCGTAGTTGGCATCGCGCAGCGCCCGACTCACCTCGCCCCAAGCGATGTTGCCCCGTCCCGGCAGCAGGTGCTCGTCTTTTGATCCATTGTTGTCGTGCAGGTGAAGGGTAATCAGATGGTTCCCCACGATTCGCAGCGTCGCGGCCGGATCGCCAATCATATTACGGTGGCCGGTATCGATGACGACCCCCACATTCGGCGCCCCGAGATCCTGCATCAGCCCCACCAGCCGCTCCGGCTCGCGGGTAAAGCCTGCGGGTGAGTTTTCGAGCGCGATCCGCACTCCTCCCGGGACCGCGTACCTGGCAAGCTCTCCCAGATTGTTCACAAAAGCGTCGCGTCTGGCCGGACCGTCTTCTTCATCTGGCTCCGGTATGGCGATATCATGAGTTACCAGAATGCAGCCCCCCAGCTCGGCGGCGAGGTCCACCGCTCGTTTGTGGTCGGCGAGGGCCCTGGCCCGATCTCGCGGCTCGAGACTGGCCAGATCGCAGGCCGGATCGCGGTGTGTCAGGTGGATGTGGATGGAGTTGAGATGGAACTCCATGTCGCGAAGCGATCGCTGCAGAAAGCCGCGGAAGTCGACGTCGTTGAATGAAAAATTCGGATGGTAATCGCTCAGCTCCAGCGACTCGATGCCGGCGTCTCTGAAATTTGCCAGGGTCGTCTCGGTGAGTGGTTCGCTCCGGAACGGGATTGTCGAGGCGCCGAGCTTCATGTTCCTTAGTTTCCTTTCCTACCAACAACGTGACCCACACCAACGGAATGACAGACATGGACCGCACCTCCAAAGTTCCACAACGGACCTACGCGACGACGCTCAGTGAGCAGCTCGAGCAGCTGAAGGGCGATGAGCTGTTGCAGCGCTTCGAGGCCTCGCGCCGGAAGCTGGCTGCCGATCCGTACCGCCCCATCTATCACTACGTCAGTCCGGAAGGCACCCTCAACGACCCGAACGGCTTCTGCTTCTGGCAGGGGCGCTACCATCTCTTCTACCAGGCTTATCCCCTGGAAGATACGCGTCAACACTGGGGCCACGCCTGCAGTGACGACCTCGTGCAGTGGAAGGATCTGCCGTTAGCGATTTACCCCAACCCCGAGGACAAGGTCTCAGCGGCAGCGCTTACGTTGAGGACGACCGCGTTATTGCCATGTACCACGGCACCAAGGCGGGAGCGGCCGTCGGAAAGTGCGGGCGTGTCGGTTCGTGCGGTCGGAAACGACGCGACCCTGCGCTCTTTGGACGCCTGGCAGATGCGCAGTATCTACGACTGATTATCACGCGACGACCTCCTCGAACCGCAGGTACGGTATTGGTTTCGGATCGAGCCAGTCGACGACGGCGTTTTTCAGCGCTGTGGCGCAGAAGTAGTTGCCATGAGGCGCATAGTGGCCGTTGTAGTAGCGCCCGATGTAGCTCTCTACATCGCCGTTGAAACTGGCGAACTCTTCCCGGTGTAAATCGCGCAAATCGACGTAGGGATAGTTTCGCGTTTCGAGAAAGTTCAGCAGATCCCTATCCCAGTCGTCTTCGCCCATCAGCGTCGCCCTGATCATCTCTGCATGGAATGACAGAACGACGAGCAGCTTGCGGGAGGTCCGCTCGACGAATTCCTCCGTCCTTTCGAGGACGTGTCGCGTCGCCCTCAAAGCCGCTCTGGTGTGGGTCGCCTTCAGATCCTCGGCGCCGCTGCCGACAGGCAACCCGAAGCTGGTCGGCACCTCGCTGGGAGCGATCGTCTCGTCTGACTCGGCCAGCAACGCCAGCGCGATCTTCAGGACGGGATCGTCGGCGAACGTATCCATGACCCAATCCAGATCGGAAAGACGGTACACCTCCTCGGGGTGCGTGCAGATGTTGTCCCTCTCTTCGACGCTGTCAGCGGCGAGATCCACCGTCAGGTAAGGGAGAGTATAGCCGCATCGCGTCTTGCCGCCCCACCGGATCGTGCGCCAGCGGTCGAGATTGCGGAAGTGGTCGTCGTCGTAAATGTTGAGGATGATGTACTCGGCCGGGTGCTCGGCCTCGATCTTGAGCATGCGGCAGTAGGCCTGGTAGACGCTGTAGCCGCCGATGCCGTAGTTCTCGACCGGCTCCTGCAGGTGGGCGGCCAGGTACTCCTGCCAGGTCTCGCCGTCGCTGACCTGGTCACAGTGGGTAAAGCTGTCACCGTAGGTATGTATGCGCGCTTCCATGTCGGCGAAATTGACGCGCTTGCGGCAGCCGTGCGGTTCGTAGTGATAGAAGGTGTTCGAGTTGTCGATACCGTCGGGCCTCACGGAGTCGACGAGGATCCAGCCGCAGTCGGCGTCGTAGGTCCAGCCGAGCCCGGTGGTATCGTACCGGTCGTCGTAGTCCTCCTTCAGGAAGGCCTCGATCTCCTCGCGCGTGCGGAGACAGCGCTTCAGGTAGCTGGGCGCGTCCATGGCGATTCGTCAGGGCCCCACACCGTAGAGCAACAGCCCCCCGTCTACTGGCAGTGAGACTCCGGTGATGCAGCCCGCCGCCGGCGAGCACAGGAAGGCCACTGCCCTACCGATGTCTTCGGGCGTACCCCGCCGCCGTAGGGGCACCGCCTCGCGCAACCCCTCGTCGATATTGCCGCACTCGGGTGCGGCCGTATTGAAGACGTGCTTCACATTCATGTGTCCGGGGAGTATGGCGTTACAGCGGATGCCGTGCCCTCCTAGCTCTATCGCCATGCTCTCGGTCATGCGGATGATTCCGGCCTTGGCCGTCCCATAGGCGGTATCCGTGTTCCAGGCTCGCTTGCCGTGGACGGACGACGTGCTGACGATGCAGCCCCCTTCCCCCTGCTCCACCATGGCTCGAGCCGCCTGTTGACTGCATAGGAAGAACCCCTTCAGCCCGACGTCCAGATTCGCGTCCCAATTCTCCTCGGTCGTCTCCAGGAAGGCCGAAGCCGTACCGCCGTAGGGGTTGTTGCACAGTATGTCGACGCGGCCGAAGTGCGCCACAAACGCCGCGAACATCTCTTGCACCTGAGCGCTGTCGGAGATATCACCCTGAAAGAACTCGGCCTCCCTTTCCATCTCGCGAATCAGTCGCAGTGTTTCCTCGACATCGTCGTCGGCCTCCAGATCGTTGATGCCCACGTCGGCGCCGGCTTCGGCCAGGGCCAGCGCGATTCCGCGACCGATGTGGCGCTTGCCGCCGGTGACGAATGCTTTCATTCCGTGGAGCGAATGTGGATTGGACATGATATCTCTCTTTCGGAGTGTCGCGGGACCGCGTCAGGGATCCAACAGTCCGGCGGAGACGGCACCCTGGACGGTCGCCCCGCGCCCCATTGCGTACATTTGGACCTCTAGTACCGAATACTAGCCGGACACGTTCGGGAATTCATCCCCCGAGCACAAGGAGACGTATCTGTGGCATACAAGATTGGCCTGGTTGGCTGCGGCGGCATGGGGCGCTCACACCTCAACGTCATCCGCGAGCACCTCCCCGAGTTCGAGGTCGCCGCCTTGTGCGACCCTTCCGCCGAGGCCGCCACAAAGATCAAGGAGGAGTTCGACCTGCAGGTCCGTTACCAGAGCTTCGAAGAAATCTACGATCGTGAAGAGCTCGACCTCGTGGTCGTGGCCACACAGACGAGGGGACATCACGCGCCGGCCGTCGCCGCGCTCGAGCGGGGCATCTCGGTATTGTGCGAAAAGCCGATATCCATCGACCTCGCAGAGGCAGACGACATGGTGGCCGCCGCCGACAAGTCGGGCGCCAAACTGGCGATAAATCAGCAGAACCACCTCCACCCGAGCATTCTCAGGGCGCAGGAGATGATTCAACAGGGTGCGATCGGCGACGTGGTCATGATCCGTGGGCGCAACAAGGCCGGCCGCAAGAGCGGCAACGAGTTCACGGAAATGGGCACCCACGTGACGGACATGATGCGGTGTTTCGGGGGCACGGCGGACTGGTGTGCCGGCACCGTCTACTACGAGGGACGCCGGGCGACTGCCGCCGACATCATAGAGGCGAAGGAGATGTCGCCGCTGGACCGCGACTCGGGACCGGTCATGGGGTCGCGCGCCATCGCACACTACGGATTCCCGGGGGGAATCCTGGGCGAAGTCCAGTTCATCGACTACGAACCCGGCAACAACCGAAACTATGGCATCGACGTTCTCGGAACCGATGGCCAATTGGCGACGCGGATTTCTAAAACGGATCATCACCTCTGGCATCTTCCGCGTCCCATGGAAGGGACCCCGGCCGACTACGGCGACTGGCAGACCGTAGATCTCGGATCCGCCGGCGACCAGAATGCCATCGCCACCATGTACCGCGAGCTGATGCGGGCTCACGCCGAGGGGTTGGAACCTCCCGGCAGCGGCGCCGAGGGACGTTCGGCCTTCGAGATGATTCTGGGAATCTACGAGTCCCATCGGCGGGACGGGCGCCGCGTCGACCTGCCGCTCGAAGAGCGCCGCCACCCGCTGGAGATGTGGCGGCTCGAAGCTTAATCCGGCGCCGCAGGGCGCTGCGCCGCCAGCGACGACAGCGATCCGAGATTTCTGAGAGCCGGGAACAGCCCCGTCCACGCGGCGACCACCGCCAGCGTGCCGATGCCGCCGCTGACCACCGAAATCACCGGCGTGAACAACTGCGCCACCGCTCCGGACTCGAAGCCCCCGAGTTCGTTCGACGAGCCGATGAATATGGCGCTGACGGCGTTGACCCGCCCCCGCATCTCGTTCGGTGTGCACATCTGCATCACGACGTGGCGTATCACGATGCTGACGTTGTCGAAGGCGCCGGTGAGGGCGAGCAACAGCAGCGATATTCAGAAATTCCCGGAGAGACCGAAGCCGATGGTTGCCGCGCCGAAGCCGGCGACGGCCCAGAAAAGTGTTCTTCCCGTGCGCTGGATGGGTGGCAGGTGGGCCATCAGCAGGGCCGTGATCAGGGCGCCGACTGCGGGAGCTGCGCGCAGCCATCCGAGGGCCGCTTCGGGCTCGAGACCGACGCCGGTCAGATCGATGATATCGCGAGCGAAGATCGGCAGCAGATAGACGGCGCCGCCGAGCAGAACGGCGAACAGATCGAGAGACGTTGCACCGAGCACGAGTTTCTGGTTCCAGACGTATCGCACCCCTTCCACCATTTGCCCCAGCATGTCGCCCCGCTGGCTGCGCGGAGCCGCCGGGAGTCTCATCGTCGACAGGAAGATGATGAACACGACCGACGTCAGGGCGCTGAAGACGTAGGCGAGCTGGATGTTGCTGGCGATGAGGAAGCCGCCGATGGCGGGCCCGGCGATACCGGCGATCTGAAAAAAGGTCGTGCGCCACTTGATCGCGTTCTCGAACAGTTCGGGCGACACCAGCAAGGGCGTGACGGCCGTGCGCGCCGGCCAGCCCATGCGCAGGAAGGTCGAGTCGGCAAAGAGCATGACGTACATCCAGGCGACAGGGACCTGATACCAGCTGCAGACAGCCAGGCCGATTGAAGACAGCGTGGCGCCTGCGAGGCTGGCCATCATCAGCTTGCGGCGGTCGAGGACATCGGCAAGGTAGCCTGCGGGCAAGGTGAACAGCAGCATCGGCACTGCCTGGACCAGGCCGACCATGCCGAGCGCCAAGGCCTGCCCGGTGCGGTCGTACATCTCCCAACCGATTGCCAGCCCCTGGGCTGCCGTGCCGATCGAGACCAGATAGGAAGTGACGAGGAAGCGCCGAAAAATCGGCACCCTCAGAGCGCCGTATGGATCGCGGTCCGCCTCCTTCATCTGACTCGATTGGCCATGTTTTCTCCGGACGCTATCAATCCTTCTCGGGCGCCGGTCTTCCCTCAGTCGAGGTGAAACACTTCTTCGAGCTCGATCATCGATTCATCCGGCCGGCCCCCTTCGAGGCTCTCGAAGTATGGCTTCATGAACTCCTGCCATTTCAGGTTTACCTCTTCGGCCGCCATCCCGTCGAGCGAAGCCTGGAAAGAGTCGGCCACTTCGCAGTATCCGAACATCAAGCCATCCGCGCGCATGAAGAGGGAGTAGTTGTGCCAGCCGCGTCGCCTCAGTGCCTCCAGCATGTCCGGCCACACATTGCGATGGTGTTCCTTGTACTCCTCTATCACATCCTCCTTGACCTTCAGCAGAAATCCCACTCGCTTCATGATTTCATCCATCTCCTCTTTCTCTTGCCCACTGCGCCCTGGGTGAGTGATTGGCATGGTAGTGTCTGGTGGTGTTGCCGGTAATGTTGTCGCGGTCCGGATAAACTTCAAGCGCGGGCCGGCCCTCGAGCCCGACATCGCCGCGCCGATCATGTCGCGCCCAGGATGACCTTTTGCTATTGTAGGAGCCGAACGACTCACCGAGGCGCACTACTCACCGCGGAGGTAACCATGCTTGAGGTAGGCGATCGAGCCCCCGACTTCGAAGTGCTGGACCACACCGGCGCCACCGTTCGTCTCGGCGATTATTCCGGACGGACCGTCGTGATGTGGTTCTATCCCAAGGCCAGCACCGGAGGGTGAACGGCTGAGGGCAACGGATTCCGTGTCCGAATCCACGACTACGAACTGAAAAACGTGCAGATCCTCGGAGTGAGCACCGATGACGCCGAGGCCAACGCCGAGTTTGCCGCCAGCAACGAGTTCACCTTCCCCCTGCTGTGCGACACCGACCGCAAAATCTGCCTGGCCTACGGCGCGGTTGAAAGTGAGACCGACACTGCGGCCAAACGCATCACCTACGTCATCGGTCCCGACGGAAACATCGCTCATGCTTACGCCAAGGTAGACGCGGGCGCGCACGCAGAGCAGCTGCTTGGGATGATCTGAGAGGACTTCCATGCCATCGACCCTCGACACCGTCCGCGCCCGAGACCCGTGGCACCTCGACCCGGCAGCGGAGATTCGCGACTCCACCTGGACCAAAGCCCCTCGTGGTCGGACGACGCGCTATGAGCATCCCGTGTTCGGAGACGACGCCCTGACGCGCGAGCGCGGCCTACCGGTCACGGTTGTGGCCGGCGCTGAGGAAGGCCCGCTGCTCTTGCTGATTGCCGGCGAGCACGGCGACGAGTACGAGAACATCTTCGCCCTGCAGGAAACGCTCGACGGCCTCGATCCGGCTGTCCTGAAAGGTCGGGTCGTCGGTGTCCACTGCTGTTCCGTCGACAGCTACCTGCACCGCGACCGCGTCGCCCGGGCCGACGGCCACAATCTCGCCCGCTGCTATCCCGGCAACCCAAACGGCACCCTCACCGAGCGCATCGCCTACACCTTGCAGAACGATTTCCTCGGCCAGTCGGGCGCCAATAAGCCCGACTTCCTGCTGGCGCTTCACACCTATGGACCGCGCCGGCTGGGCGCGACACTTTCGGGTTACAACATCAATCCGGAGACGCCCGATTTGACGGAAACCCAGCGCCTGGCGTGTCTGGCGACTGGATTTCCTCTCGTCTGGGGCCACGAGTTTGACCCGAGCTGCGCTGCGGTGGCGGCGATGGGCGACGACGCCAGTGGACGCACCGCACTATATGCCGCGTATCTTGCGGAGATCCCCGCGATCTATTGGGAGACGCCCTGGAGCCTGGGCGGCGAGGAGGAGTACGAGCGAGGGTTGAATCGGCTGATCATACACCTGGGCATGTTGGCAGGAGAAAACGAGCCCATAGAGCCGCGCGCAGTAGTCGAGTCGGCCGGCCACGGCGCCGGCGACATGGCCACCCACAACAAGACGCCGGTCGCGGGGCTCTGGCGGCCCACGGTAGAAGTCTGGGACCGCGTCCGTACGGGGGATGTGCTCGGCGAGATCCGCGACCTGTATGGGAGTCGACTGGAAACGATCCGAGCTCAGCGCGATGGTGTCGTGATCACCGTGCCGCGCATGCAGTTCGTCGAACAGGGCTGTCAATGCGGGATCGTTCTGTAAAAGGCGCATCCCGGCGCGGAATCAGTCCTCACTTCTCATTCAGCGGATACAGCTCCCGCCCCAGATGCTCGAACTTGATGTGGCGCGCGGCGTGCAGGCTCGGTTCGAGGACTGCGTGAATCGCCCCGGCCCACGGCTCGAAGCCGGCGCGAAAATGAGCCGTCGATTTGACGCTGATGTAGCGCATTTTCCGTGGATCCAGACCGAGCGTGCGGGAGAAAGCCGTGTCGAACGGCTGCTCGCGTTTGGTCGCCAAAATGACGTGGATACCATCCTGCCGAATGTAGGCTGAAGGGCCCATCGTAGAGCTCATCCCTTCGTACATCGGGCCGTCGTAGGTGAACTCTCCCTGTGACATCCCCATCACCTCCACCGTCATGCGCACCGGCTCTCCCTGGAGCGGACTCGACTTAGCCCCGACATCGAGCGTCAACGTTGCGCCGAGTCCGGCCTCGTGGCACTGCGCGATCGCCTCCGGATCGACCATGTAGAGTACGCAGGCGTCCTGCAGCTCGGCCTCGATGAATGTCCGCAGCACCCCGGTGCTGTCGCCCGGTGAGGCGCCGCCCGTGTTGTCGTGGCGATCGGCGAAGACGACCGGATACAACCCCTCTTCTTCGGCCCGAGCCAGCGCTTCCCGTGCCGTCGGCATGTCGTAGTGCCAGTCCGCCCGTCGCTCGTAGAGCCACTCACCCACTTCGTCCGCGCAGGCCTGCGCCAGCTGCTGATCATTGTCGGTCGCCACGTACACGGAAGCCCCCATGTCCGGGACATCGGACATGGGGTAACAGGTTGCGATCGAACCGCAGACCACCCCCGGCTTCGCCTCTATCCTGTACAGTTCGGCCATCGCCTCTTTCATGGGCGAATGGGCGGTCACTTGATTCATGCCCCACATCATCGGGATCTGATGCAGCGCCATGGTCGGTCGCAGACCCTCCTTCAGAATGCGCGCCAGGACATCGGCGCAGTCGCGGCCGCGCTCGGCCATATCGGTCTCCGGATAGCTCTTGCGACCGATCAGGACGTCCGCCATCTCGACCATCCGTGTGGAGACGTTGGAATGGATATCCAGCTGTGCCAGCACCGGAACGTCGGTGCCGACGAGAGCGCGGACGGCCTCCAGGAGGTGACCTTCGGGATCGCCGATATGGCCCGCCGAACCGGGTGGGTCGACCACCATGGAGCCGTGCAAATCCAGCAGGACACCATTCGCCCTCGATGCCTCGATACCGCTCAGCAGCTCGTCCAGAAGGCCATCGAAAACCCCGCGCGACACCGGCGCGCTCGGGAACGCGTCAGCTTGAAGAGTCGGGACGATCTCGAATCCGTGCTTGGCGGCACCCTCCATGAAACCGCCGATCGCTGTGTTCGTGCCGGCAAACCTCTCGGTTATCTCCGCACCGTGCAGATACTCCCGCTCTCGAAATGAATCCAGATCGGTTTTCACGAGCGTGAAGGTGCTGGTTTCATGATTGATACCACCTGTTGCGATTCTCATTGCTGCAGCGGTCCTCCAATTCCTCGCGTCATCTACGACACACACACGACCACGATGCTCACAAGTTGTGCCAGCCTCCGGCTTCCCGCAATTGCGCGTTCATGGCAGACACCACATTTTCAGTCATCCGGCCATGGCCAGCATTCTCATCGAAACCCATCATCTCGCCGATGACGGCACCTTCCCGAACAACGGATTGCCACTGCTCGTCTACCAACACTCGATCGATCCGGCAGCAGGTGATTCGGCAGGCGCCTTCGAGCGTCAGTTCCACGGCAACGGCTGGGACCGTTCCTGGCGCAACGGCATCTACTCCTTCCGGCACTACCACAGTACAGCCCATGAAGTGCTGGGAATCGCCTGCGGCGAGGCGAAGGTGGAATTCGGAGGCCCCCACGGTGTTGAGCTCGACGTATCCGCAGGAGACGCTGTGCTGATTCCGGCCGGCGTGAGCCACTACAATCTGGGTGCCAGCGCCGACCTACTGGTGATCGGCGCCTATCCGCCGGGACCCGATTGGGACTTGTGCCGCGACACTCACGCCGAGTACGAAAAAGCGGTCGACGAGGTCGCCCGCGTTCCCTTGCCGGCGACTGATCCCGTCGGCGGCACGGACGGCGGCCTCAACACCCACTGGAGGAGTTAGGCGACAATCGCATGGATATCTTCCTTCTCATCGGCCAGTCGAACATGGCCGGCCGCGGCGCCCTCGAAGAGGTGCCTCCGATCGAGCATCACAACATCTTCATGTTCCGGGATGGCGCTTGGCAGCAGGCCCGCGATCCATTGCACGACGACGGACCCCGCGCCGGCGTCGGCCCCGGCATGAGCTTCGCCGCCGAGCTTGTGGAGCGCGACCCCGACACCGGCGTCGGTCTCGTTCCATGTGCCGTCGGCGGCACCCCGCTGTCTCGGTGGGAACCCGGCGCCGACTTGTACGAGAACGCCATCGCCACCGTCCGCCCGGCGTTATCCGAAGGCCGGCTTCGCGCCTTCCTCTGGCATCAGGGCGAATCGGACGCCAGGGACGAGAGCCTGTCGGCGTCCTATGGAGAGCGCCTGACCGCGACGATCTCAGCGTTCAGGCAGGAGTTGTCTGCCGCTAGCGCGCCGTTCATCACCGGTGAACTCGTGCGCTCCTTGAAGGACGAGTTCGTCGGACATGCCACTGTCAACGGCGCTCTCGACAAGCTAGCCGAGACTCTTCCCGCCTGTGCCTTTGTCAGCTCACAAGGTCTGGCCGACAGCGGAGACTTCGTGCACTTCGACTCTGCCTCGCTCCGCGAGTTTGGCCGGCGCTATGCGCAATCCTACCTCGACCTCGCAGGCTCTTAATTCAAGCAGGAGACGATCCTTTGGCACACGGAGAAGGTGATTTCAAGTACGAGCTCGTAGAAGGCTGGGCCAAATACCCGGAAGGATGGGTCTCTTCCCTGGTATCGGACGCGTCCATCGATTCGAGGGGACACATCTACATCTTCACGCGTGGAAAACACCCGATCATCGTCTTCGACAAGGAGGGTCGGTTCATCACCTCCTGGGGCTACGGCGAGTTCGGGATCTCACCCCACCTGATCAGCACCTCGCACGGCATCTTCATCGGACCCGACGACGAGGTCTACCTGACCGATTCCCTGCAACACATCGTTCGGCGCTACAGCAGATTGGGCGACATGGAGCGCGAGTGGGGTAACCGCGGGGTAGCCGCAGTGACCTACCACCGCGGGCAGTTCAACATGCCCACCGGCGTGGCCATCGGGCTCGACGGAGCTATCTACATTTCAGATGGATACGCCAACCGCTGTGTCCACAAGTACTCGAAGGAAGGCGAGCATCTGCTGACCTGGGGCGAACCAGGCTCAGGCCCGGGTCAGTTCGCCGTCGTCCACAACATCGGCTGCGACCGCGAAGGCCGGGTGCTCGTGTGCGATCGCGAGAACGACCGCATCCAGATCTTCGATCCGGACGGCGTGTTCATCGAAGAGTGGACGGACGTGTCGATGCCCGGCGACGTCTGGATCACGGAGGATGGCATGATTTACGTCGTGGAGCAGAGTGATTTCGGACGCGCCAGCGTGTGGACGCCAGCAGGCGAATGCCTGAGTCGCTTTTCGGGCTCTCAGGGTGGCGTGCTGGAAGCCCCCCACGGCGTCTGCGTCGACGATGAAGGCAGCATCTACGTCGCCGAAATCGGCGCGGGCGACCTCGGGCAGCGCATCCAGAAATTCGCCCGCGTGTAGCGTGGTGGCACAGTCAACGGATTGACAGAAGCTCGATCTCGGAGAAACCGACCAATCACATGACTACGATCAATCGACGCATGACCGCCCGCATCGAGGGAGACTTCGTCGTCTTCCTCATTGGCGCCAGGGTCAACCGGCCGTGGAAGATCGGCAAGCTGTTTTCATTCGGAAAGACGATGCCTCAAATGCTGGCGGAATTACAGCGCAAGCCCGAGCTCGGCCTGCTCGGGTTCGAGACCTACGGCATGCTGAGGTCGGTTATCGTGCAGTACTGGCGTTCGTGGGAGCACCTCGAGAGCTTCGCCCGTAGCAAGGAGTCGACGCACTACCCCGCCTGGGTGTGGTTCAACAAGAACATCGGCTTTGGCGGAGACGTCGGCATATGGCACGAGACCTACCTGATCCGCGCCGGCGACTACGAGGCGGTGTACACGAACATGCCGCCTCGCGGTCTCGGCAAAGTGGCAGAGCTCATCCCGGCGTCGGGACGGCTGGCCTTCGCCGCCGGGCGTCTCGGTCGCGAGGCGCAGGGCACGCCTCCGGAGGAACCCTCAGATTAGGCAGGAGTGGGCCGGTCCTACTTGAGGTGCTTGCCCACCAGGTCGGCGACGAGGAACATGTTCACCTGCTTCTGCCCCCCGAGCACCGATTGCAGTTGTTTGTCGGCATTGATCACCCGCCGGTCTGAACCCTGCAGCCCATGGTCCTCGATGTACTGCCAGAAGTCCTTGAGGATTTCCGTACGCGGGCGAGGTTCCTTGCCGACGATCACGGCGAGTGCCTTGTCTGGTCGAAGTTTCTTGTTGGTAGAGGCTTTACTGAAGTTCAGTTTCTTCTTCCCCACGACGGTCTCCAGGCGGCTGGTCTCAACGCCGCGATCGCGAGCGAGTAGAGGGATTCGCCATGACTCTCCTGCGCCCGAATCGGGGAGGATTCGGTTTGGGTGGTGAGGCGACAGCACTCACCGGACCGGTGCGGCCGTGCAGGGAGGCAATCGCGGCGGAGTGAAACGAGTGGTCGTCGACTGCGACCAGGGGGCTCCTCGTCAGTTTCTCGATGCCGCCGAGCAGCGGAACTTCATCTGCATTACAGAACGACAGGGCCGTCCCGGCCGTTCCCGCACGGGCGGTACGTCCGATGCGGTGGACGTAGCTTTCCGGGTCGTTCGGCATCTCGTAGTTGATCACGTGGGAGATGCCCTCGACATCGATTCCTCGTGCTGCGATATCGGTGGCGACCAGGACCTTGACCCGGCCCCGGTGGAAGGCGCTCAATGCCCGCTGCCTCGCCGCCTGACTCTTGTTCGAGTGGATGGCGTCGGCGGAAATGCCCTCACCGAGAAGCTGGCGCACGACCTTGTTCGCCCGGTGCTTCGTGCGGGTGAAAACGAGGGCCCTCTCAGTGCTCTTTTCGCTTAGAATTTCCGTCAGCAGTCGGCGTTTGTTCACCTGCTCGACGAACATGACCTGCTGCGTGATGTTGGTGGAAACCGATGCGGCCGGCGTCACCGCCACCATCGACGGATTGCGCAACATATCCGAAGCGAGCCCGGCGATTTCCGCCGTCAGCGTGGCTGAATACAGCATCGTCTGTCGTTCGCGCGGCAACGTCGAGACGATTCGACGCACGTCGGGGGCAAAACCCATGTCGAGCATGCGATCGGCTTCGTCGAGGACGAGCACGTCTACCTGATCCAGACGGGCATGCCCCTGGCGACACAAGTCGAGCAGGCGGCCCGGCGTGGCCACCACGATGTCGGCGCGATTGCGCAGCGCCTTGATCTGAGGACCCTGCGATACGCCGCCAAGCACAACCGCGGTGCGGAATGGCAGGTGCCGTCCGTAGGTACGGAAACTGGCGAAGATCTGGAGCGCCAGCTCGCGCGTGGGGGCCAGCACGAGGGCGCGGATTGGTCTCGCACCCTTCGGTAGCCGCGCCGCCAGACGTTGCAGGATCGGCAGCGAAAACGCCGCCGTTTTACCCGTTCCGGTCTGCGCCGTAGCGAGAAGATCCTCGCCGGCCAGGGCAGCCGGAATCGCGGCCTCCTGAATCGGAGTTGGTTTTTCGTACCCCTCTTCCGCCAGGGCGCGAAGAAGGGATTTGTTCAAAGAAAGGTTCTGAAACTGCATAAGACTCCTGTCTTGGTGACCCGGGATTACAGCGACACTGCACTCGGGAAGCCATCAAGACAGACCGAAATGCCGAGAATTGACGCGGAAAATCGCGGAGAAATAAAAAGGTAGGATTACCAAACTCCTCGTAACATAAGATATTTCTTTAAGTTACGCAAGAGGCCGGGTCGCAGTCAGGAGAGGAACCGCTGCAAATCCCCGGTCTCCCGATATGCCCGCCTGAACGCCCGCGACTCCGCCAGCATCAGCCGCAGCACCTCTTCCACTTTTTCCTCGCGTGCCACCTCCCGGCGCTTGAACCTCACGCCCCCATTGTGGCGAACGGCGATCACGCCCAGCGCCGGCAGCACCTCGATCCCCCGCAGGATTACCCGCTCACTGTGCCCCATTGCGCCCGCCAACTCAGCGATCGTGCTGCTGCCGTCGTAGTGTTCGAGCGCGTACCTCACCAGCCCGCCGAATCGGCGCATGAACACCTCGTACTCGTCTACTCCCGGATCGACGGCGAACACGTAGACCCGCTCTGCCTTCGCCCGACCCAAAATCTCACCCAGCACCTTTCGATCCGGTGGCACGGTCCAGAGAACGAGCACCTCTGCCGGCTCCAACTTTTCCCTCGTCCTCATACTCTCGTCCCCCACCACCTCACCCCAGATCTGCGCTCCCGCCTCCCGCCGCAGAATCTCCTCCAGCATTTTCATCCCATCGGCCTCTCCCCTGCAGTCGATGACGACGGCGTCCACTCCCTGAAGCTCCGCCTCGAGATCTCCGCTCGGCCTGAAGTCCTGCAGCGTGATCGTCACCGTTTGCTTCCCGGCAAATGCCCCGGCCCGTATCCGCACCACCGCGTCAATTCTGCCCTCCGGCAGCTGCTCTCCCGCTCCGCCCCACCACAGGACTTCCGCCTTGCTCATGCCATCGTCCCGTACGACGAGCTTCCGGTGCGTCTTGTCCTTGCCGATCTGTTTGTCCCCCTCGACCCGCAGTCCTCGACACAGAACATTCACCGGCGGATTCCCCGGTCCGAAGGGCGCCAGCGCCTCGAGCTGCAGCGCCGTTTCGAGTGTCAGCTCGCCGAGCGGCAGCTCCGCTTCGATTTCCAGCGTCGGTTCCGGCCCCCGGCCGTGCCGCTGGTCGATGATGGCCTTCGACACCCCGCGGCGAAAGGCGTCGATATTCTCTGTCCCGATGGACAACCCCGCCGCCATCGGATGCCCGCCGAACCCCAGCAGCATCTCCTCTTGTGTGCCGATGGCCTGCGTGATGTGATATCCTTCGACTGACCGCGCCGACCCGCGCGCCACCTCTCCCCCCGAAGCGAACAGGATCGTCGGTTTGCCGAACTCCTCCACCAATCTGCTCGCCACAATCCCGATCACACCTTGATGCCAGTGTTCGTTCACCATCACCAGGACCGCGTACTGCAACAGCGACGGCTCCTGATCGATCTGCGCCATTGCCGAGTCATACACGACCGCCGTCTCGAACCTCCGGTCCTCGTTCAGCCGCTCCAGCTGCTCCGCTATCTCGCGCGCCCGCGCCTCCTCCGCCGTTGTCAGCAGCGGCACCGACACATTCGCGTCACTCAGCCGGCCCACCGCATTCAGTCGCGGCCCGAGTTGAAAGCCGATATCCTCGTCGTTGAGGAACTCCGCCTGCACGCCGCTGTTTTCCATGAGCGCCTGCAGCCCCGGCCGCTCCGTCTTGCGCAACACCTCCAAGCCCCGCTGCAAAAGATACCGCGAGTCATCCTGCTGAATCGCCAGGTCCGCCACGATGCCCAGTGCCACCAGATCGAGATAGCGCTCGAGCTCACTGTCCCGCCCGGCCTTCGCATAGAGCGCTTCGACGACCTTGTAGGCCACCCCGACCCCCGGCAGCCCCCGCAGAGGGTGCTTTCTTTCTTCGTTGTCGTGGAACTTCGGATTGATGAGAGCCAGCGCCTGCGGTAGCTTCGCCGGCAGATCGTGGTGGTCCGTGACCACCACATCCACGCCTGCCTCATTCGCCTGGGCCATTGCCTCGACCGACGCGATCCCCGTATCGCACGTCAACAACAGATCGATCCCCTCGTCGATGTACCCCTGCAACACATCGGGCCGAATCCCGTGGGACTCGTTTTCCCTGATCGGAATGTGATACTTCACCTGCGCGCCGAGCCCTTCGAGCGCGGAGACGAGCAGCGACGTCGCCGTCTGACCATCGACGTCGAAGTCGCCCCAGACGAGAATCCGCTCTCCCTCCTGAATCGCTTTGTCGAGCCGCTCCACGCCAATTTCCAGATCGTGGAGCATCTCCGGCGACGCAGCCTCGTACATCTCGGGCTCCAGAAATCGTCGCACCTCCTCCGGATCGCACATCCCGCGCCCTGCAAGAATGCGCGCCACCAGCGGCCGGCGTGACGTCGCCGCCAGCAGCGCTCCGGAGACCTCGACGGTCCTAGGTAGTCGCCACTCGAGTTTCATCGATGTGAATTCATCCAGCGCATCGTTCGCACATGGCGCCCCTAAAAGGCAATGGCCTCGTAATCATCCAGATTCGCCAGCAACGGACTCGCCTCTGCTTCGACTTCCGAATCGAAGTCGTCCTCCGCACGTCCCGCCGCTTCCCCACGATCGCAAAACGAGCGATAGGCGCAGAACGTGCACTGCTTCTCGTTCTCGGTCAGTTCGAAGGCGCCGGCCTCCCGCGCCATGATTTCTTTCACAAGGCCCGCGAGGTACTCCTCGTCCTCGCGAAACTGCGCCTCGCTGTATGAGAAAACCTCGAGAGCCTCGGGGAAATCCGCGTACCAGTACACCATCTCCACATCATCCGGCCGCACCTCCCCCTTCCCACCCGTCAGCGCCGCACCAGCCTGCACCAGCAGATAGGGATACACCCGCGTCTGCAGCCTCCCCTGCAGCCACTGCCGCGAGTGTTTCTTGCGCCATGTTTTCCAATCGTAGATGCGCGCCCTGCACCGATCCCCCTCCGCATCGACGACGATGAGGTCGCACATCGCTACCAGCGCGCGCCCACCGGCCGACCCCACCATCGTCTTCTCCGCGAACCGCCTCCCCGGCCTGTCCGCCGGCCGATGGGTCATGTAGTTCCGCCACCAGCGCGCCAGGTCTTCATCTCCTTCACCGGATGGCACCGTCACTGATATCCCCAGCGTATCGCGATGCACCATCTCGTGGAAGCGCCGCCCATCAGCCATGTGCCGCTCGTTCTCCAGCAAAGGCTCGCTCTCGACCGCCGGCCAGGTCAGCTCCTCGAGATAGCTCAGCTCGAACCGCCGCTCGCAATCGGCGTAGGCCTGCAGACTGTGAGCGCTGAACAGCAGCGCTTCTCTATCCTTCGCCATCGGCTCGCTCCAGATACGATTGCAGGGCGGTGAAAGACGCGGCCGGCGCATTCTTTCCATACTGTCCGACATTGCTCGTCACCATCAGCTCCTTCCGCGCTCGCGTGATCCCCACGTAGAGCAGCCTCAGCCGTTCCCGGGAATAGTCGAGCCGCGCCTCACGCGTCGCATCCCCTTCGACATACTCTCCCCCATCGATCGCGGCGTCCAGCTGGGCCAGCGTCTCCGCCTCCAGACTTAGCTTGTCCCGCACGTACCAGCGCTCGGCCCGAAAGGGATCGGCCGGCCGGCCGGCGGGGAACTCGTAGTCGCTCACCGAAAGCAGGTAGACTCGATCCCACTCCAGCCCCTTGGCGCCGTGCATCGTCGCAACGACGACCTCGCCGGTGTGCGCTTCCGGATCGAACCCAGCGCTGTCGGCCTCGATCGAGCGCAGCTGACGCTGATCCCTGGCGATGACGACGAGCTCCTCCACCAGCTCTTCGAGCGTAGTCAATCGCCGGTCTACTCCCAGGTTGTATTGCGACCGGTCCCGCAGGATCTCACCGAAGAGCTGCGTCATCGCCAGCTTCTCCGGCTCCTCGAACAGGTCCTGCGCAATCGCCGTCAGCATCTCGCCGATCGGCAACAGCACGAGACCGTGCCAGCGCTGCAGTTGCTCGCGGAAGCGGTCGAAGTAGGATCTCATACCCTCGGGCACGCCCTCGCCGTCATCCGTTCCGGGCAGTGGCCACAGGAGATCCTCGCTCCGCTCCCACTGCTGGAGTGCCGTCAGATGCGTTGCCAGTCGCTCCTCCCCCTGCTCCGTCGACCCCTCTTTGAGCACGCGGTGATACCAGACCCGGTAGACGCCCGAAACCGTCCTCTGCGCATCCGGTTGCGCCAAGTGCCGCAGCACGATGCCCAGAGCGCCGGCCGCTTCGCGGGTCGCCGTCGCCGTTCGCAGCAGCGCGTCGCAACAGGGGATTCGCGCGTCGTTGAGCGCCTTTACGACCTGCGCCCCTCGCGCATTCGTCGGCACCAGAATCGCCACTGTTGCGTCACCGTGGTGCGCCAGCCAGGTTCGCACCGACGCGATCACCCCCTCCAACTCCTCCTCCGGACCATCGCCGCGATCCTCGAGCGCCACCCGGCAGGCTCCGTCTTCCGGATTCGGTTGCGGATCCCCCGGTGGCGTCGGCTCGATGAATGGCAGACTCAGCCCGCTGCGCACCTCGTCGACCGGATGCTCATGGCGGCACCAGCGGATCAGCTCGTTCGCCAGGCTGATGATCGGCCCTCCCGACCTGCCGGAATTCGGCAGATCGTGCTTGATGTCCGCCTCTTCCAGAAAGGCGCGCAGGTACTTCGGGTCGGCTGTCGTGAAGGTTTCGTAGATCGCCTGATTCGGATCGCCCACACGGACCCAGTTGCCGCCATCCTCGCCGGCCAGCCGCCGCAAAATCTGCTCCTGCAGGGCGCTGCTGTCCTGCGCCTCGTCCTCCAGGATGTACGGCCACCTCTCCCGCAGCCTCTCCACCAGCGTTTCGTCCATGTCCAGTGCTCGAATCGCCGACGAAATCAGGTCGTCGAAATCGAGCGAGCCCCGAGTCGCCAGCGCCTGTTCGTAGCGCTCATACACGTCGACTGCCAGCCGGGCCAGCACCGGGCTATCAGGCGTCAGACGATCGCGAACGTCCGGCGGAGAGCACAGTCGGCTCTTCAGATGAGAGATGGCATTCCGCGTCACATGCTCGAGCACGGACGGCAGATCGTCGTCGATGACCTTCCGCCGTCTGAAGTCGGAGATGTCGTCGATGAGAAACGGCAGCAGCTCCTCCCTGTGCCGCGGATAGGCCGCCCGAAACGCCGTCTTCAGGATGGACTCCGCGATGCGCTCGTCTACCACCGAGAAGTCGCTCGCCAACCCCACCATACTCGACGACTGCGCCACGATCTCGTGCGCCAGACTGTGCAGCGTCCGCACCCGGTATCCCAACCCTGGCAGCAGCCCCCGCTCCTGCAAAAACCCGGCGATCCGGTGCCGGAAGTTGTCGACCGCCGCATTCACCAGCGTCACCACGAGCACCTCCTGCCGCTGCTTCAGCACCCCGCTGACGATCAGCGACGCGGCGATCTGCGACAGCGTCCAGGTCTTGCCGCTGCCCGGCACCGCCGCGATTCCCATCGTGCCGGATTTGTATTTCAGGATCTCTTCCTGAGCGGGACGCAGCTGGTTCATGAATCCCACTCCCCCGGCAGCTCTCGCATCGCGTACCCCAGCGCCACGAGCAGATCCCCGGTCTGCTCCTGCCCGTGAGCACTCAGCTCGCTGGCGAAGAGGTGGAGCGAGTCCGTACAGCGCCTGACCAACCCCGACACAATCCGCGTCAGCCGCTCCGTTTCGAAACGCTGCTCCCACACCGCCGACCACTGGTCGTCCCTGTTCCAGTCCTTGCTCAGCACGTACGGATTCGTCAGCGGCTGATGAATGCGGCGATGCCACGCCGTGCTCCCGACATCGACCCAGAGCTGATGAGCGCAACTGCGATTGCGAACCAGAAAGGTGTGAGCCGGCGCGATCAGGACGGCGTCCGGCTGATCGGCCCATTCGACCGCGTAGAACCCGGATACCACTCCCTCCCGCACCATCTCCACATACGCCTTGCCGACCGATTCCGCTTCGCGCTCGAGCACATCCGAGACCGCCCGCCGGAACTTGCGCGCCGACTCCATCAGAGATCCAACGTGCGCCCCCGCCTGCATGTCCTTGTAGAACCCAAACCCCGGCTGTGACAGAAGCTCCCCAAAAACGCGGCTCAGAAAATGATCGATTGGCAGCGCCTCCTTCGACACGTACTCCTCGAGCCAGACCCGCAGCCTCTCGTAGGATTCGCCGAGACGGTATGTCACCCTGTCCCGGACATCGGCCCGCACCTCGTCGAACGGCTTCAGCCCCCCGGGGATTGGAGCGTACACCGCCGCCGCCAGCACCGCCGAGCGCACGAGGTCTGCGTCGGCCAGAATCGCCGTGAACATGTGACCGACGGCCTCCTGCGACGGCCGCGCCAGCTCCCAGGAGGGATGGGCGAGCTCGGCAAGCGTCAGCAGCACCTTCGTCACTGGTTCATCCCGCAACGATCGGGACGGACGATGACAGTAGTAGTCGAGGCCGGCCCGCTCGAGCCCCGTCGACAGAGCATGGTAGAGACTGTCGCTCACAAAGGGACTTATGATGACGATCTCCTGCGGCGAGAGGCCACTTTCGACCAGAGACGCGACCCGGCGCACGACCCGCAGCACCATCTGGTAATGAAGGCGGTCGGAGTAGACGTGAACGTGACGCTCCCCTGAGCCTGGCCCGACCTCGTGGAGCGACGCATTCGCGATCGCGTTGATGAGGCAGTAGCCGAAATTCAACAGCGGTTTCGGTGTGTGTGGGGTCTCCTCGAGCACCTCCGACTCGGCGCACTCCTGCGCCAGGCCGCGGGCACTGTGCGGGTTCGCCGCCAGGAACTTCCTGAATCCCGCCTCCCGATCGAAGATGATGAGGACGGACTCCAACTGGGAATCCGGGTGCCGCATCCACTCGCGGATGAGCTCGTGCGCCAGCGGCACATCCTCCTCGCAGTTGTCGTAGACGATGTGTCGGTACTGGGCGTAGAGATAGCTACGCGCCGCCTCCACTTCCCTGATCAGATCGCGGAAGAGCTCGAGATAGAGCGAGAAGTCGATGAGATTGTGTGTCGCGCAGAACTCACGGTAGGACACGACCGTGCTCGAAATCTCATCGACCCTGCTCTTTGCTGTCTCATCGGAGATCCTCGCCGCCTGCAGATAGCTGCTCAGATCGTCGAGGGGAATGTCGTTGACGGCTGGCTTGTTGAGATTGTCGAGAAGCTGGCTGTAGAGCCGGTGCCTCGTCAGCTTCAGATCCGAGAAGTAGCCCTGCTCCAGCAGAGGCGACACGAGACGGGCCATGAAGTACTGGGCCACCTCGTAGGTCAGGAACGTCGGCTCCCGGGTCTCCAAGAATGAGTACTTCGCGCGCGGCGGAATCTCGGGCCAGAACAGGGAGACGTAGCGCCGGGCCAGGCCACCGATCGTCGCCTTGCCGAGGCCGTACCATGTTTGTAGATCGAACGCTTCCTGATATGGCAGAGTGTAGCTGCGGTGTGGCGTCAGGAGGAGGATGTTGCCGGGTTGGATGCCCGAATCAATCAGAGATTGAATCCGGGATATGGCCCGTGTGGTCTTGCCGGCGCCGGCAGGACCTTCGAGAAAGATCGAATTCGAATCGGACACCTGCATCAATTAGCCGGGGAGATGTAACCGACGCAAGCCCTCTACCGGCTATGTTGCTCCACGAATCGCCGCGGCGCTAATCGAAGAAATCCGCGTCCTCTTCCTGCAGATACTGTGCCGCCGCCTCCGGGTTGATCTCTACACCCAGCCCCGGAGTGTCCCAGACCTCTATGAAGCTGTCCGTGACGATGGGGTCCGGCAGCCCCTCGACGATATCATACCACCATTCCGGTCGACCTACAGGATACTCGAAGGCCATGAAATTCTGCGGCATGACCGCCGCAACCTGCACCAGCCCTGCCAGACCGATCAGACCGACAGCCGTTCCGTGGGGTGCCATCAGGATGCCGTTGAGGTCGGCGTACTCGGGCCACCCACTTCAATTCCGCCAGACCACCGACGTCGCAGGGGTCGGGTCCGACGACGTTTATCGCCTGCTTCTCGAAGAGCTCCTTGAAATTCTGTCGCAGGTAGATCTGCTCGCCGGTGTGGATCGGAATCGACGTGCTGCGCGTCACCTCGCGATAGAGATCGGCCAGAACGTAGGGCGTGTAGTCTCCGGTGATCATGTCTTCGAGCCACATCAGGTTGTAGGGCTCCAGCACCCGGGCGAGTCTGATGGCATCGGAGACGGCCATTCCCGGTCCGCAGTCCAGCGCCAGGCCGACCTCGTCTCCCAGGACCCCCCTTCATGGCCTCTACGCAGGAGACGACATGCTTCAGCCCGCGCTCGGTCATGGGTCCGCGGCTGGCGTAATGTGCATTCCCGATCCGGTCACCGTAAAAGAAGTTGGGGACCTCGGTCGGCATCCCGCTGTGGAAGACGACCCCCTGTTTGATGATGGTGAACCCTTCATCGGCCGCCTTCATCCTGGCCATGTTGTCTGCGTAGGCTTCCGGAGAGGAGCCGTCCATGGGGAAACGCAGACCGCCGTTGTACACCCGCACCTTGTCGCGGACCTTGCCGCCCAGCAGCCTGTGGATGGGCAGGCCCGCCGCCTTTCCGGCGATATCCCACAAAGCCATCTCGATGGCGCTGACCACGCTGCCCCAGGGCTTGAAGGCCCCCAGCCTGCGGATGCTCATCATCACCCGTTCGACGCTCGTGGGATCTTCGCCCAGAATGCGGCCCTTGTAGAAAGGAACCTGCTCCCGGTTGTAGGCCCTGCCCGACTCCATGGCACCGAGCCCACTGATACCCTCATTGGTCGTGACTCGAACGACCGGATTGGTGCCAAGGACCGCGCATTTCACATCTGTGATCTTCATGTCAGCGTAACCCTAATTTGTGTGAAGGTCGGGAGTTGAATCTAAGGGGATTATCCCAGGTCGCATAGGAGCTCTCATCGGGCGGATCGCCGGTGCTATCGGCGTAGGGAGCGTCCTTGACCAAACAGTAAATGTCAATACGCTTGCTGTCAGCCTGCTTGCCCGCCTCTCCAGCGAGTGAAGCCGAAACCCATGAGCACACCAGACACCCCCGAACCCTACGAGCCCATCCAGGACGTTCCCGGCCTGCCGCGCGTCCTTCTCATCGGCGATTCCATCTCCATAGCCTACACCCTCCCCGTGCGCGAGCTGCTCCGGGACAAGGCCAACATCCACCGCCCACCCGCGAACTGCGGCCCCACAAGCTACGGCGTGGCAGAACTCGATGCCTGGCTCGGCGATGGTCCCTGGGATGTCATCCACTTCAACTTTGGTCTGCACGACATCAAGCACATGAACGAGCAAGATGAGCGCGCTACTCCGGAAGACGGCCGGCACCAGGTACCCATCGATCAGTACGAAACCAACCTGAGCAGCCTGACCGAACGCCTGGAACAGACCCGCGCCTCACTCATCTGGTGCACGACCACGCCCGTGCCCAAAGGCTCCGGCCGCCGCACGAAGGGAGACGAGATCCCCTACAATGTAGCGGCCGAGAGCATCATGCGCGCCCACGGCATCTCCATCAACGACCTCCACGCTTACGCCCTGGAACGCCTCGCCGCTATCCAGAACCCCGGTGACGTGCACTTCACCCCCGAGGGTTCGGCGGAACTCGCCAGAGTCGTGGCAGCCCACATCCTCGCAGCGCTGGGCGACTAGTACCAGCGAAAAATCAGGCTCGCTGCATCGGATTCGCCAACGGCGGCTCCGATCCCGTTGTTCTCTGCCCATGGCTTTCCTCGCCCAATTCTGGAATATCCTCGCCGGACGCCGCCGGCTGCTGACCCTGTCGGTGTTGTGCGGCCTCTTGTTCGCCGGCGCCAATCTGGTGCCGCCGCTGCTCATCCGCCAGCTCATCGCCTGGATCACGGAGGGCGGTGGCACCCCCGACGAGCTCCTGCTGCTCAGCGCCGGCCTCCTGTGCGTTTACCTGCTACGCGGCGCCACGCGCTATGGCTACGGGCGGTTCTCCCACCAGGCCGCCTACGGCACCCTCCACGAGTTGATGGTGCGCGTCTACCGGCACGTGCAGAGCCTGCCGCATCGATTCTTTGCCGGCGAGCGCACCGGCAATCTCATCTCGCGCTCCATCAACGACATCGAGGCCGTAGAGGACTTCATCGCCCACGGCGTGCCCGAGACCATCCTCGCTTTCGTCATCCCCACGGCGATGATGGTCGTCCTCTTCACGCTCGACCCCGAGCTCGCCGCCATCACCCCTGCTGCCGATCCCCGTCGCCGGCTTTCTCGTCTTCCGTTTCGTCCGCCGTGTGCACCGGCTGTGGGGCCACGTGCGCTCGCGGCTGTCGGAGCTCGTCGCCCGCGTCCATGACCACTACGCCGGCATCCGCGTCATCAAGGCCTTCGTCCAGGAGGAGCGCGCGGCGCGGCGCGTCGAGCATCACAGCAGTGCCTTCCGCGACGCCTCCATTCAGGCGAACTCCGTCTCCCTCATTCCCGCCGGCCTCGTCGAGGCTGCCGGCGGCATCGGCATCGTGCTCGTCATCTGGACCGGCGGCACGGCGGCCCTGGCCGACCGCATCAGCGTCGCCGACCTCTTCGTCTTCATCGTCTACCTCGGCCACATCTACCAGCCCTTCCTGCAGCTGGCATCGATCAATGATGTTTTGCAGAAGGCCGCCGTCAGCACCGGCCGCGTCTTCCAGCTGCTCGCCGTCGAGCCCGACATCGTCGACGCGCCCCACGCCAGCATCCCCAATACCGCTACCTGGGACGTGCACTTCGACCGTATCACCTTCGCCTACGACGAACCCGATGGCCCGGTGCTGCACGACGTCGATTTCCACGTACCAGCCGGCGCTGTCGTCGCCCTCGTGGGACCCACGGGGGCGGGCAAGACGACGATCTCGCACCTGCTGCCGCGCTACTACGACCCGCAGCAGGGCGCCGTCCGCATCGGCAGCCACGACGTGCGCGAGCTGCCGCTGGCCTGGGTGCGCGGCCACATCGCGTCGGTGGACCAGGACGTGTTTCTCTTCCACGGTACCGTGGCCGAAAACATTGGGTTCGGGCGTGGAGGCGACCTCCACGGCGGCAAAGACGGCAATCCCCGATGCCGACCTGCGCGCCGCCGCAGCCGCCGCCAATGCCGACGAGTTCATTGAGCAGCTCCCCGAAGGCTACGACACCGTTATCGGCGAGCGTGGTGTGCGCCTCTCCGGGGGCCAGAAGCAGCGCCTCGCCATCGCCCGCGCCCTGCTCTCGGATGCGCCCATCCTCATTCTCGACGAGGCGACCTCTGCCGTCGATACCCACACCGAGCTGCTCATCCAGGAGGCCCTCAGCCGCCTGATGGCGAACCGGACGACCCTCGTCATCGCCCATCGCCTGTCGACGGTGCGCCACGCCGACCTCATCGTCGTCCTCGAGCAGGGCCGCGTCGTGGAGACGGGGCGCCACGCCCAGCTGTTGACAGACGACGGCCCCTACCGGCGAATGATCGAGGCCCAGGAGCTGCTCGCCGACGTCAGCCGCGACGACTGGGTCGAGGACAGCCCGGCCTAGAATGCCCCAGACGCCCGTTCGATCAACCCCGAAAGGAAACCATATATAATGGCACAGCATTCATCGAGACGACGAGTCGGCGTGCGCAAGGTGGAGGTCCAGGACCCTCGCAACATCATCATCCACCGCGACCCGGACATGTACTTCTACGCCACCAATCGCGGCGGTATCTGGAACTTCGGTGACGGCGAGATCGCCGTCGCCTACGCCGCCGTCCCCATGGATTACAAGACCATGGATGACAGCTACAACAAGACCTGGCAGCGCCACGCCGGAGGGCCACGCCACACGTGGAACACCCACGAACGCTGGGGCAGCGAAACGGGGATCATGCTGAGCCGCTCCTTCAACTACGGCGAGACCTGGCCCGACGATCAGCACCAGTGGATCTGGAACAACAACGGCACCGTCGATGAGATCCTCGACTGGCTGCGCCCGCGGCCGCGCCATGAACGCGAAGAGATCGACCTGGGCGACAACGACTCCATCATCCACTTCTGTCACGGTGACTATCTCAGATACCCCATCGGCAACCGGGGGACTGACGGCAAGACGCTCGAGGCGAAAACCTACAACCCCGGCCGCAGACACCACGCCCCTTCTATCAGCCTGCGCAGCCGTGACCGGGGCCGCACCTGGGAGGGCAACCCGACCGTGATCGAGAGCCCGGGCTGGGCCCCCGACGGCGGCTATCTCTCCGTCAATCTGGGCCATGTCCGCTTCGACAACGGAGTACTCGGCATCGTCGGTGGCGTCTATCGGCGCAACGCCCAGTGCTACTATGTGAGCTACGACAACGGCATCTCGTGGGAGTTCTGCAGCGAAGTCGTTCGAGTCAGCAGCGGCATCGCCGAGTTCGGGGGCGGAAACGAGATCGCCGGATTCAACTATTCGGGCGTGCATCGGCTGCCGGACGGACGCGTGATGTGCAGCATGCACAAACATCCTCCCGAGAATCCCTGCGTCGCCTTTTCGGAGGACGACGGCATGACCTGGTCCGAACCGCGCTACGTCACCGGCCCGGGCACTCACTACGGCAACATGAGCGATCCCTTGCCCGAGCGTCCGCTCAACGAAGCATCCCGGGCCAACCGCCGGCGCTGCCCCTCGGCCCTCGTGCTTCGGGACGGTCGCATCCTCATCCTGTTCGCGCGGCGCACGCCCAGCCCCGGCAACCGCGGCATTGTCGGTGTGATGAGCGAGGATATGGGCGAAACCTGGAGCGAGGAGTTTGTCGTACGCGGCGACGCCTACGGCTGGGACTTCGGCTACCAGGTGCTCACCGAGTTGCCGGACGGTCGCATCTTCACGGCCTACTGGTTCTGTGCCAAAGACCAGGAAGAGCCTATCCAGGAACCGGAGGTCATCCGCCACGTTGCCGGCACCTTCTTCCGACTGGACTAGTGTATTGTCGTACAAATAACTTGTACTAGTACAGTTGTGTGGTTAAGTTTCATCCAGACCTATTCCACAAACAAGGAACGGAGGAAACTCATGCCACGCGGACGCTTTCTTCCACCTCTCGAAATGACGGGGCAAACTCGGCAGCAATTGGAATCAATGGCCAAATCTCGATCCCTGCCGCACGGTTTGGTGCGACGCGCCGAGATCGTGTTGCTGGCCGCCGAGGGATGGCCCAACAAGGCCATCGGCGAAGCTGTGGGGCTGTCACAAGTGACCGTCGGCAAGTGGCGTCGTCGCTTCGTGGAAAACGGCCTCAACGGGTTGTACGACGAGCTGCGACCCGGTGCGCCCCGATCGATCTCGGACGAACAAGTGGCCGAGGTGGTATACAAGACACTGAAGACCAAGCCGGAGGACAAAACCCAGTGGACGGTGCGCTCCATGGGCGAGGAGACCGGCCTGACCAAGGACGCGGTCCATCGCATCTGGCGCACATTCGGCTTACAGCCGCACCGGACCCAGAATTTCAAGCTGTCCACTGATCCTTTCTTCGTGGATAAGGTGCGCGATGTTGTGGGCTTGTATCTCAACCCGCCCGACCATGCCGTCGTCCTGTGCGTTGACGAGAAGAGCCAAGTGCAGGCTCTGGAGCGCAGTCAGCCGTTGCTGCCGCTGGGCCTGGGCTACGCGGAGGGCGTCACCCACGACTACAAGCGACACGGCACCACAACGCTGTTTGCCGCTCTGGATGTGGCCACCGGTGAAGTCCTGACTCAGTGCAAGCCTCGTCATCGCCATCAGGAGTTTTTTGCAGTTCCTACGCCATATCGACGCGAACGTGCCTGCGGATCTGGACGTTCACTTGATCGTCGACAACTACGGCACCCACAAGTACGCCAGCGTCAAGAAGTGGTTGGCCAGCCGGCCCCGATTCCACCTCCACTTTACTCCGACCTACGCCTCGTGGCTCAACCAGGTCGAGATCTGGTTCAACATCATCACGCGGCGAGCCATCCGGCGTGGCTCATTCCGCAAGGTCAAAGAGCTCATTCAGAGGATCGAGCGCTACACCGACAAATGGAACGCCAATGCCCATCCCTTTGTGTGGACGGCCACGGCCGACTCGATCCTTGCCAAGGTCAAACGACTATGTCAATGTATTTCTGCGACGGAACACTAGAGCCGGGCTCTTAGAGCGAGGGGCTCGAAGCGCTGGGGCGGAGCTGGGGTCGGGGGGTGTGTGAGTCAGCCGTCGATGAGAGTCCGATTGATGAACTCGGTGATGTCCTCGATCTTCTCCAGCTCGGTGAAAAGAAGACTCTCGGCGATACGGCTGATCAGATCTCTCGTCTGATCGTCCAGCTCGAGAGTCGACCGACTGTTGCTGGCGGCGCTCAAGAGCAGGCAACCAAAGTCGCGCACCGCGTTTTTCTCCACCTCCTGCCGTCTCGAATACGCTGCGATCCTGAAATAGGAGGTCCAGAAGACGTTGATACCCTCGAGGTAGGCGGCCTTCTGAGAGCTGTTCAACACCGCCTTCAAACACAGATCGCTCGAATAGAACGACAGGTCGAAGGAGGGACTGCCGAAGTGGGCGGTGGCGAAGTCCACGAGGTACACCTGACCCCCGTTGAGCCACACGTTGCGCGGACGCAGGTCGCCGAGCACGAGGGTGTGGTGAGTCTTGAGCAAGTTCCGGGACTGGTCTTCGACTACCTTTTTCAAGTCCGGGAACGAATTCGCCAGGTGCTTGAAAAGGGGATCGATGCGGAGCTGCTCGAAGGACTTCGTCTCCTTGAACATCCTCTTGAGGTCGCCGGCATCAGCCGTCTGATTGTGAACCGTCGCCAGGAGTTCGCCGCATTGGGCGGCGATCTGCAGGTCGATGCGGCCCGAGCCCAACTCCTCTTCCCACACCAACGCGTCTCTAGGTGGCGCGCTGGTCACCAGAACGAAGTTCGTTCGGTCCTCGAGCAGAACATCCGGAATGACGTGTGGAGGTAGAATCTGGCTCAGAAATCTCGATGCAGTTTTTCTCGTGGAAGAGGCGCTTGCGATCGATCCACAGGCGCTCTTTGACA
>CBDBIJ010000080.1:0-4738 GCA_965205655.1 Candidatus Latescibacterota bacterium | reverse complement strand
GTTGACGGCGGAAGGCGTGACGGCGGTCTGCGCTGCCGGCCACAGCCTGGGCGAATACTCCGCCCTCCACGCGGCGGGCGTCGTCGACTTCAGGCAGGGGCTCGAGCTGGTGTTGGAGCGCGGCCGGCTCATGCAAGACGCCGGCGAGCGCGAAGCTGGCACGATGGCGGCCGTCATCGGGCTCGACGACGATGAGGTTTCGATACTGTGCGCGCAGGTCGATGGCGGGGAGAGCGTCGTGGCCGCCAACTTCAACGCACCGGGGCAGGTCGTCATATCCGGCGAGGCGGTGGCCGTGGAGGAACTCACAGAAAAAGCACGTGCGGCAGGGGCAAAGCGGGTGCTCGAGCTGCCGGTAAGCGGAGCGTTTCACTCGCGCCTCATGGCGCCCGCAGCCGCTGAGATGGCCTCGCTTCTGAATGCGGCCGATTTACGAGCACCGCAGATTCCGATCGTGACGAATGTGTCGGCACAGCCGGTGAGCGACGTCGCGGAACTGAAGAAACATCTGATCGCTCAGATCACCAGTCCGGTGCGCTGGACGGACTCGATTCGCAGCATATGCCAAGCGGGCATCGAGCGAGCCGTCGAAGTGGGCCCCGGCAGTGTCCTGAAGGGGCTCGTTCGCCGCATCGCTCCCGAGCTCAGCGTCGCCACGGCCGCAACGGTCGATGACATCGCCGCCGCCGTCGAAATGTTCCGGTCGGAGACCCAGAGGAAGGTCTGATCGTGGCCGAGTTCGACGGTAAGGTCGCGCTGATAACCGGCGGCTCACGCGGCATCGGGCGCGTGATCGCGCTCGAGCTTGCCTCCGGCGGCGCCTCCGTGGCAGTGTGTGCCCGCAACGCTGCGACAGCCACAGCCGTGGCCGACGAAATCGAGGCACTGGGTCAGGAGAGCTTTGCCCGCGGCGTCGATGTCGCCGATGCGAGCCAGGTTGGCGAACTCGTGGAGGCGACGCTCGAGCGCTGGGGGCGTCTGGATATCCTCGTCAACAATGCCGGCATCACCAGGGACAACCTCCTCGTACGCATGAAAGAGGAGGAGTGGGACAACGTAATGGCGACGAATCTCAAAGGGGCGTTCAACTGCAGCAAGGCGGTGGTGAGGCCGATGATGAAGGCTCGCAATGGGCGCATCATCAACATCTCGTCGGTCGTCGGAGTTTCCGGCAACGCGGGGCAGGCGAACTACGCCGCCTCGAAGGCCGGCCTGCTCGGATTCACGAAGAGCCTCGCCAGAGAGCTGGCCTCCAGGAACATCACCGTCAACGCTGTGGCGCCCGGTCTGGTGCCGGAGACGGGGATCACGAGTGAATTAGGGGAAGCCGCGATGGAGGCGATGACGGCCAACATTCCGCTTGGACGGCCCGGCACCCTGGCGGATGTGGCACAGGCTGTATTCTTTCTGGCCTCGGATCGTTCCGCCTACATCACCGGACAGGTCCTCGCCGTAGACGGTGGCATGACGATGTAAATGAGTGAGACCTCGTATTCACAGCCGTGTCCCACTCATTCAGTGTTGATTTCTGCGGAGATGATATATATAGTGGAACGAGGGAACTTTACACACCGCTAGGAGGGTTACGTATGGCAAATATCGATGCTCGGGTGCGAGACCTCATCGTCGAGCAGCTGGGAGTCAACGCCGACCAGGTGACCGAAGGCGCTTCCTTCGTCGACGATCTCGGGGCCGATTCGCTCGACACGGTCGAACTGGTCATGGCCTTCGAGGAGGAGTTCGGCCTCGACATTCCGGATGAGGACGCCGAGAAAATGATGACGGTCACGGACGCCGTAAAATATCTCGAGCAACACAGCAAACCCTAAGAATCGCGTCACCCGTCGCCCGGCACAGCGCCGACGCGGGGAGATAGGTGGAGAGCATGTCGAACTCCAGGCGTAAGGTGGTGGTGACCGGACTGGGGGTACTGGCCCCAAACGGCAACACCGTCGCTGCCTACTGGGACGCCCTGACGAACGGCCGGTCCGGGATTGGCCCGATCACCCGTTTCGACGCGTCGAATCACAAAGTGAGGATCGCGGGTGAGGTCAAGGATTTCGATCCAACGCAATCCCTGGACAAAAAGGAAGCTCGCCGCATGGACCCGTTCGTCCATTACGGAGTCCACGCGGCGATGCAGGCGGCGGACAATGCCGGCCTCGACATGTCCACCGAGAACCCGGAACGAATTGGTGTCATCTTCGGCTCCGGTATCGGCGGTATCGGCACGCTCGAGAGTCAGCACTCCGTTCTCGAACAGAAAGGCCCCGACCGCATTAGTCCCTTTTTCGTTCCGATGATGATCTGCGATATGTCTGCGGGCATGATCTCGATCAAGCTCGGCGCCAAGGGCCCCAACTACACAACCGTGTCCGCCTGCTCGTCGGCGGCCCACGCGATCGGCGAGGCCGCTCGCAAGATACAGTATGGGGAAGCGGACGTGATGATCACGGGAGGAACGGAGGCCGCCGTGACGCCGATCTCGGTTGGTGGGTTCGCCTCGGCCCGCGCCTTGGCGGTGCGCAACGAGGAGCCCGAACGCGCGAGCCGACCGTTCGACGCGGAACGGAACGGCTTCGTCCTCGGTGAAGGTGCCGGCGCCATCGTCCTGGAGGAGCTCGAGCACGCCAGAGCGCGGGGCGCCGAGATCGTCGGGGAATTCAAGGGTCTGGGTTTCACCGCCGACGCCTACCACATAACCGACATGGCACCGGAGGGAGAGGGGGGTGCCCGCGCCATCCGTATCGCCATGGAGGACGCTGGCATTCAACCGGAAGACGTGGGCTACGTCAATGCCCACGGGACGTCGACGCCAATCGGCGACCATCAGGAGACGGCAGCCATCAAGAGCGTCTTCGGAGATCACGCGCGCCAACTCGCCATCAGTTCGACCAAGTCGATGACCGGACACCTGCTCGGAGCGGCCGGGGCCGTGGAGAGTATCGCCTGCCTTCTGGCGCTCGAGAGCGGCGTCCTGCCGCCGACGATAAACTACGAAAACCCCGATCCCGACTGTGACCTCGACTACGTCGCCAACGAGGCGAGAGAATCGAAGGTGGAATACGTTGTCAACAACTCGTTCGGATTCGGGGGGCACAACGTGGCGCTCGTCTTCGGCCACCTCAACTGATTCCCAAGACTCGTCGCCAGAGTCAGCAACGGCAATGGGACTGATCGCTTCGCTGTTTCGGCGCGCCAACAAAACTCCCGAAGATCTGCCCGAGAGTTCGTTGCGAGATCTGCAGGCACAGCTGGGCTATCGATTCCGCGACTCCGCCCTGCTCGTGCAGGCCCTCAAACACAGATCCTATGTCTACTCCCTGCACGGAACGGGAGTCGAATCGAACGAACGACTCGAGTACCTCGGGGACGCCGTTCTCGATCTGCTCGTGGCGGAGTTCCTCTACAACGAGTTCACGCAGCTACGCGAGGGCGACCTCACCGAGATGAAGTCGCTGGTGGTGAGCCGCACGGTGCTGTCGCGAAAAGCGCGGGCGCTGGATCTGGGTCGGTTCATCCTGCTCAGCGGCGAAGAGCGAAACGCCGGAGGGGGCAATCAGTCCTCGATCCTCAGCGATGCACTCGAGGCCATCATCGGAGCCATCTATCTCGATGGCGGCATAGCTGCCGCGCGCAATTCGGTGAGCAACATCATCCTGGACGACTTCGATGAGCTCAGCCAGCGCGAAGATCACATCAACTTCAAGAGTAGACTCCTCGAGCACACGCAGAGTACGGGCTCTGGCCACCCCAAGTATCTCATCCACGACGAAGAGGGCCCGGATCATCAAAAGGTTTTCAGCGTTCAGGTGAGTGTCACCGGTGACCCCATCGGCAGCGGCAGGGGGCGCAGCAAGAAGGAAGCTCAGCAAATGGCTGCGCGAGACGCCCTCGAACGGCTCGGCCAGCTCTGACCCCAAGGAACGAAAGGCTCAATGAACGGAGCCGCGCTCCCTGTCTGGCGTTTGATCGACACCGGACCGGACTGCGGTGTGTACAACATGACCGTGGATGAGGCCCTGCTGCGCGAGGTCGCGGCCGGACGAAGCGGGCCAGTCCTGCGGCTGTATCGATGGCATCCCGCGGCGGTTTCCCTGGGACACGGGCAGCAGCCGGCGCGGGAGCTGGATCTCGAAAAGTGCCGTCAAGCGGGGATCGATGTGGTGCAACGGATTTCGGGCGGGAGAGCCGTTCTTCACGGCGAGGAGCTGACCTACTGCGTCGTCTGCCGGGACGACGATCCGAGCCTCGGTGTCACAGTCGCCGCGTCGCACCGAGCCATCGCCTTGAGCCTGATGGCGGGATTGCAGCATTTCGGAATCGAGGCGCGGCTGCAGCGGCAGTCCCCGGCGGCAGCGCCGCGGCAATGCGCCGGCAACGGCCCGGCGGCGAAGCGCGGCAAGCTCGGCACTGTGATGAGGCCCTGCTTTTCGAGCGCCGCCCGATGGGAGATCACGTGTAAAGGGAGGAAGCTGGTGGGCAGCGCACAGCGCCGCGTCCGTGGCGGCCTCATGCAGCACGGCTCCATCCTCGTAGGGCCGCAGCATCGTCAGCTCCCTGACCTGCTGCTGGGTCTCGACGCGCAACGGCGAGGTCAGTTGAAGCGGCAGCTGACAGCGGGTAGCACTCACCTGAGCGAATTGTGCGGCGGACCGGTGGATGGCGCCGAGCTGACGAAGTGCCTGGGCATCGGCTTCGTCGAAACCATGGATATCGAACTGAAGGCCTCCGAACT
>CBDBIJ010000079.1:0-32091 GCA_965205655.1 Candidatus Latescibacterota bacterium | reverse complement strand
TGTGGGATGCCTCAATCGCCCTCGCCATCTGCTATACGGCGAACCTCGTGTTGCCGCGATCCGGCGAAGCTCTGCGGGCGGTCAGCCTTAAATGGGCCCGCGACACCAGCATAAGCTCAGTTCTGGCAACGGTCGTCGTGGAGCGCATCATAGACCTGATCTGGGTCGTCTGCCTGGTTGGCGCCTCGATTTTCCTGCAACGGACTCGCATTCAGGAGACCTACTCGTGGATGGAAGGCGCCCTGCTTGCCACATCGGTGTTCTGCCTCATCCTGCTCGCCGTCCTCGTGCTCGTCTCCGCGTACCGACAGCGAGCCCTGGTGACGGTAGAACGCATGCTGAGACGTCTCTCCCCGCGACTGGCGACGGCGGTGGTCGATCTACTGGAGACATTTATCCGCGGGCTCGCGTCCCTTCACACTCCGTCAGCCTACCTGGAGATCCTCATCAGTTCCATCATCCTCAACATTGGCTATATCCTCCTCGTCTACGAGTCTTTTCTTGCATTCGGTTTCCACCGCCCCCCTCTCGAGCTGGGCGCGAGTGCAGCGCTCGTGATCATGGCGATCTCGTCGTTGGCTTTCATCGCCCCGATCCCGGGAGGAACCGGCACCTACCACTTTCTCTTCGCCCGGTCGCTACACCTGCTGTACACTGTGCCCCATGCTGCGGCACTCGCCTGTGCGACCGTCGTACACATTGTATGCAACCTCACCTATGTCGTCATCGGCGGCCCCGCATTGATCGTTCAGCGCCTTCGCCGCGGCAGAAATCGCCCCCTCTTGGAGACGACGATAACCGCACAGGAGCAGCTGAAATGAACAGCGCCGATTTCATTCTGGTCGTTACGACCGCAGACAACGAGGAGGAGGCGGAACGCATCGCCCGCACTCTCGTCGAGAAGCGACTGGCTGCCTGCGTCCAGACAGAGGGTCCGATCAGCAGCACCTACTGGTGGAAGGGCCGGATCGAATCGGCGCGCGAGTGGCGCTGTGTGGTGAAGACGAGAGCGGGACTGTACGAGGCAGTGGAGCGGGAAATCTCGAGAATGCACACCTACGAAGTGCCGGCAATTCAGGCGTTTTCGGTGCTGGGCGGCAGCGCCGCCTATCTGAACTGGATCGACATGGAGGCAACCGCGAGCGAAGTCAAGGCAGGCTGAGTCCTGGCTCAGGGAGTCGTGCCGGACCCTTCACCCCTCCCACCCACTCACACAGTGGGCCGCTCCTCCGCAATGACGGCAATCATGTCCTGAGAAGTGAGGACGTACTCGCCCGAGGGATTGAGGATGAGCTCGCCCCCGGCGGGCTCGACGCCAACGAGCAGGATGTTCATCTCCCGTTTCGCCGCGATCAGAGCCTCGTCAAAACGCTTGCCTTCCCAGCTGGCGGGTGCGGTGAGGCGGTAGATCTCACAGGCCTCTTCGTTGCGAACGAGGCTGGAGATCGCCCTCGAGCTACCGTGGTCGAGCACGGCCCGGCTCAAGAGACCTCCCGCGAGGGCACCGACGACGACGACTTCATCTGCCTTCGAGAGCCCGGCGTGAGACAGGCTGCCCGAATCGAACAGCTGAATGCAGACGTAGATTCCCGCATTGAATTCTCTCACGGTGAGGGCGCTGATCAAGGTAGCCGCATCGCGCCCGGCCAGATCCTCGATCTGCTGATTGCCGAAAATGACAGCCGACTCGGCCGCGCTTGCGGCCGCACGCTGCAGCCCTTCCTTGGAGACCGAGCCGTGAACGAACTCGACCCGGCTGTCGGCCAAAGGTGCCTGCGCCAGTGAGGCCAGTATGACGACGGATAGGCGCCGGCGGTCGGCCAGTAGATTCCTCACCAGATCGTCACCGGTCTCGTTCCATCCGCAGACGAGAATATGTCCCTCTGTCTTCACCCTGATGAGTCCCCTGCTCTTTTTGGAGCGGTGTTCGATTATGATCGTCGCCAACTCAGCCGTGAAACCGCCGAGCACGCCGATGCCTAGCACCATCAGCACCACGCCCACGGCGCGACCTTGAGTCGTGACGGGGTAGAGGTCCCCGTAGCCAACCGTCGTCGTCGTAACGACGGCCCACCACATGCTGTCCGAGATGCCGCGATTCTCTACAAGAGAGAACAGAAGGCCACATAGCAGGATCAACGCCAGTGCCAGGGCGGCGATCCAGACGATGGAATGGCGTCTGATCCGGTGCCAGAGGCGGATCAGTGGATGCCAAACGACCACACTAAAACACCCACACCACCAGCATCGATCCACCGATGTACCCGAAGGCCTCCAGCAATCCGGCACCGACGCTGGGATCCGCCTCCGTCTGCTGCTGACTCAGACTGACGCCGGGCGCCAGCAGGACATCGGTCAGTTTCTTGATGACGAAGAGGACGACGAGCCCGAACACGGCGTCCGAGGCGAAGAGGACGAGGCTCGACGTCCAGCCGACAAAATCGCCGGCCACGGCGATGCTGACGATGTTGCCCATCCCCACAAGGACACCGCCGAAAGCCAGTCCCACCGCGGCATTGTCATTCTCGAGCTCGGAGTGGATGCTGTGAGGTGTGGCGACCTCGTAGAGGAGTCCCACCAGAATGAGGGCGACCTGAGCGAGGGCCCAGAAAACGAGCGCAATCCACCACTCGCCGGAGCCTTGTTGAATGGCGAGCAGAATAAGTCCGTTGGCGATATGCATTCCCGCTTCCACGAAGGCGGTCCCGAGGTTCTGATCCTCGACGACTTCCTTCGTGTTGTCGAATTTCGGCAGCAGAATTTTCTCGCACAGAAAACTGGCGATGAGCATGAGCACGACGGTCTGCAGTCCGAACAAAGCGATACTGCTCAGGTCCGCCTCCCAGCCGGAGGATGGCCCCGTGAGCACTCCCCCAAGAGCGATGACGATGCCCAGAAGGTAGCCGACGGTGGAAATGGCGAGCGCATTGTTCCCCCGCTCGAAAATCTCCCGGCGCAGATTGACTCGGCGGTACACGCCCGTGTAGGCCACCTTCGCGATCCACAGTAGGACGAATGCCTCCAACAGATAGACGGCCGACCTCGCCATGGAGGTTATCTGTATTTCATCCATGCTCTTGGTACCTCCGCAACTTGATCATTTCCCGAATCCCCTTCCGAAACCGGATCTTCCACTCCCCGCTGAGCGACCTCGCGTGCCGAAGCCGCGGCCCGGCGATCGCAGGCGCTGGCGGTACCGCTGCGCGAACGCCGGACGCGTCTTTTGCGTTACCGTACCCGCCGTGCCAAAGGTCGAACGACCGCCCTTCGTTGGCCCGAAATAGGGCCGCCCCCTGTCATGAGACCTTCGATAGCCGTTGTAGTCATCACGGCCGATGCGGTGGCCTCCCAGCATGTGGCTCATGAAGGCGTACTGGCCGTAGAACTGCCAGAAGCCGCCGCCGCCCCAGCTTCCATATTGAGAGTTACCGACGTGCTGATAGCCCGGAGGATGGGCCTGCCTGACACCTGTCGTGGCGCCGTCGAGCGACTTGGATGCCACCACCATTCCCAGATAGTGCTGGTAGCGTCCGAATACCTCTTCCCTCACCTGCATCCAGTCGAGTTTTCGGTCCTCGTACACGAGGGTGTCCCTGCCGGCGACCCGCTGCCCCTTGGCGGTGAGCGCCCGAAACTGGATGAAGTAGTCGGGAAAGAACCCCTCCTCGACGCGCAGATCGTCCACGATGAGGGAGAATTCCGGGTATCTATAGAAATCCCGCTTCAGCTGCTCCACGGGATCGCGCCCGCGACCGCAGCTCAGCAGCGCCGAAGCCACGATGAGGACTGCCGCCGCAGTTCGAGACATCGCAAACATGTGCACTATCTCATCTCCATTGGAAGAGGACGGCGCCAGCCGTCCTCCTACGACCGGCCGGGCAGGATATCGGTAAATTGATACTCCTCCACATGCTCGCCTTCGTAGGCGGTGAAGTCTCGATCCCCCCACTGCGTGACGAACAGAACGCGTCCCTCTTCGCTTTCGTAGCACCAGCTCACGAACTCGCGCCCCTCGCCCTCGTCGTTGTCCGGACCCTCCCCTCCCTCCTTCAACTGAATTCCCGTCGCAGACTCCACCGCCAGGTACCCTCTCCCCTCGAAGTTGGCGATCTCAGGTGCGTCCCCATTATCGAGGATTGTCCCGGCAACGTCTTCATCCACGTCCCTGAGAGAAATGCGACGGGTGAAGGTCAATTCGACTTCGCCTTCATCCTCGGAGCGCTCCAGAAAACGAACGTCCTCGCCGCTTCTTAGCTCCCACTCGAGCGCCGATGACCCGTCGTAATCATACGTGTTGCGGCCAATGACCTCCCACGTCTTCAGGTCGTAGTCTACGAGAAATCCCACCTCCATGGTGCTCAAAGAGAGCTCCAGCGGGAGGTCGTCATCCTTTCGATCAGCCAACCACTTGCGAATTCCCATATTCCCCGTGAATCGCCTACCAGCGACTCCAATCATCTTTGTAATACTGAATTAGCACCGGCCGGTCCAGTCGGTTGGTCTCCACCTCCACTGGGCCCATATCCGGCGGAAAGGTTCTCATCTGCGGAAGCAGCTCCGGCCGCAGAAACCGTCGGGGCACGGAGAATTCGACCTCCTCGAGCTCGACTTGCTTCGACGCCGCGAGCTGAAACCCCCATACACCGAATGATGGCACGAGAACGTGGTACGGGACCACGTGCAGCCCCGCCTCGGCGATCGTGGCGGCGACGCTCCAGAACGTCCTTCTGGCATAGTACGGACTCGTGGCCTGCGTTGCCAGAATGCCCCCGGGGGCCAGATGGCGCCGGAACAGCTCGTACCCTTCGACCGAATACAACTTTGCCAGCGAATCGGTGCGGGGATCGGGAAGATCCACGATGATGACGCCGTACGGAGCGTGCGCGCGTTGTATGAAGAGAAAAGCGTCTTCATTGAAGATACGCACTTTCGGCTTGTTGAGGGCGTTTTCATTCAGAGTCGTGAGGCGCGCATCCCGTCTCGCCAGATTCGTGACCGCTCTATCGAGGTCGACGAGATCGACCGTCTCCACTTCCTCGTACTTGAGGACTTCCCTGGCGGATAGCCCATCGCCACCGCCGACGATGAGAACGCGGGCCCTGTTCGCGCTCAGTCCCATGGCGGGGTGCACGAGGGCTTCGTGATAACGGTACTCATCAACGGATGAGAATTGGAGGTGGCCGTCCAAATAGAGACGCACATCGTCTCGCCATTGGGTGAGGACGATCTGCTGGTACGGCGACTGCGCGCTGAAGACGATCCGGTCGCTGTACAGACCGCTCTCCCATCGATCCTTCAGTGGCGTGGCAAATCCGAGAACGCCGCCGAGGACGGCGGCTGCGGCGATGCCCAGCAGCGAGAGCCGCACCCTCGAGCTGCGATCTATCAAGCTCCATAGACACACCAACAACGCCGCACCGATGGCCACATTGATCAAGCCGGCGCCAAGAGAGGTGTGAAAGGTGCCCAGGAACGGCAGTAGGACGTAGGGAAACAGCAGCGCCGCCACCAGGGAGCCGAAGTAGTCGAACGACAGGGCGTTGGATAGTGTCGCCCTCAGACTGCCTCCCCGTTCGCGCAGGATGCGGGTTATCAGAGGCAGCTCCAGGCCGATGAGCGTGCCGATCGCAATGATGAGGAGAAGCATGCAATACCGGTAGTGGCTCGTGTAGCCGTAGGCCAGATAGAGGATGGGTACGGAGACGCCGCCCACGAGGCCGAGCCAGATCTCAATGCCGATAAACCGATCGATCAGTTTGGACCGAATCAGGCGAGAGCCCAACGATCCCACTCCCATCGCGAAAAGGAAGAACCCGATCGTGAGAGAAAACTGCTCGATGCTATCGCCGAGGAAATAAGATGACACACTGCCGATGAGCAGCTCATAGACGATGGCGCAGGCGGAGGCCGCGAAGATGGCGGCCAACAACAGAATCAGGCGGGCGGGAGACAGCCTCGCTTCAGGCACGGCTCAGTCCCGGCAGCGACGTTTCGTAATTGGCTCCCAGCCGATCGAGGCACTCCTCGGCGGCCCGGACTCCGGCAAAAACGGCTTCCTCGAACAGCGGCAGCCCCGTCGCATCGCAGGTGGCGAAAGAAACGGACTCGAAGGCCCGCCGGCGCTCCTCGGCCGCCTTTCCCCAGATGAGCCCTGGCACCGGCCTCACCATGGCGTGGCCCCAGCGGTAGACATCTATGCGCTCGACGATTTCCTCGATACCGGGATGCGCCTTGGCGAGGTCTGTCATGATCGTATTGACCCAGAAGGCGTGATCGCGCTCGAGCAGTTCGTGGCGAGAAGCGGCCAAGCGATCGACGAATGGGAGATAGTAGACCAGCACTGAGGGGCCCGCATCGTCTGAGTTCGCGGCCCTCGAAGTCGGATGAGAGGCCTCGATGTAGCCCACGGATTGGCTGTCGTAGGCCACGTTGTCCCATGCTGTGCGGGCTCCCGGCTCGTCGGGCAGACGGCTCACCTGGATAGCAGCCACGAGCCAGGGACTGTAGTGAAGCGCGGAGAGCGCCTGCCTCCGCTCAGCCGGCAGGCCACGAACGACGTGTGGCGCCGTGTGAAGTTTGCCCGCGTACACCACCGTCCGGGCGAGAAGTCGCCGTCGCTCGCCGCTGGACAGATCGATGTATGCCAGCTCGGCTTCTTTATTTGACATGCAATGCACGCCAACGACGGCAGTGTTGAGCCTGACTTGCTCTGGCTCCAGTTGTTCCCCCATAGCCCTCACCAGATACCCGTTGCCCTCCTCCCACGTCAGGGTGTCGGCGGGATACTGGTCGGCGATACGGCGATCGTAGAACCTGCAGGCGTAGTAGTGGATGCCCGCCCAGGCGGAGACTTGATGCATGAGAGAGCCGTAGTCGTCCTTACAGGCGTAATTGACGAACCAGTCGAGCTGATTCGAGTCCCAACCTCGCGAGCGCACGTAGTCGAGCATCGTCATACCGTCCAGCTCGCGGACGACTGAATCTCGCGAGCTGTACGCCAGGGGCATGGCGAAGGCCCTGCGTCCATCGCGTCCGGTGTACAGCGCCCACCGAAGCATGTCGTCTTCGAACTGTCGATACACCTCACGGCCCGCAGCCGAGCCGGTACTGAAAGGATCGAACCCTTCCCTCCACTCGCCGTCGGCGAAAAGGCGCTCTCGAGGCCACTTCAACCGATGCTTGGATTCTATCTGTGGCCGTCCGGCGGCGTCGTAGCCGGCGATGACATCCAGATCGACCAGAAGCTCGTGAATGCAATCCGCCTCCCTGGGCGGAATGTTGATGTAGTGGGCACCCCAAGGGAAGGATTGGTGTCCCAGCTGGCCGACCCTCGAGGTACCGCCCAGCTGCTCCTCCAGCTCCAGCAGCAGGATGCGCTCGAGCCCGGCTCGCTTCAATTTCCACATTGCCGCCAGCCCCGAGACTCCCCCGCCGACGACGACAGCGTCCCAGCGCTTTTCCCGAGACACCGGAAAATCGTCCCACTGCAAACGATTCCGCAGCACATGACCCCGCGAAGCGGAGGAGGGGTTGGCTATGCGGCCCGGAATGTGAAAGGAGCGGCCCGGCGAATCGCGAAGACACGACAGGGAGAACGCGCTGGCGAGGGGCAAACCGCCGCCGGCAGCGAACATACGAAAGCTCCGACGGATGAAATTCCGTCGGCTCAGGCGTGGCATAGGCGCGGCGCCGGTCGAATCAGGTCAACTGTGCGGGATTTGCGAGCAGTGATGGGGAAAGATTGATACTTACAGGCAGTCTGACGACTAACCCGAGCCCCCTTGTTTGAGGCCCATCTTCGCCTTGAGCTCGGCGAGCGAATCATCGGCTTTCGCAGTCGAGCCGCTGGCGATGGCGCGATCGATCTCATCGTCGATCGACGTGGACGCATCGGCCATATCTCCGTAGGCCTCGGCCAGCGCCTCCTGCTCCGACACTTTCTCTTTCATTCGTTCGAGAAGAGCAACCGTTCCCTTCGAATCGACGCTCGAAAGCCGCTGATTAATCTTGCGTGTCGCATTCGCCGTCTTGGCGCGCGCTTTTAGCATGACCAGATCGTTCTCGTAGGAGCCGATTTTCGACTTCAACTCGTTCACATTATTCTGGAGCTTGGCCACCATGTCATGCTGTGCCTGGGCCTGCGTCGCCGCCTCCATGGCGCGACCTGCGGCATCCTCTTTTCGGCTCAGGGCTTCTGTCGCCAGCCGATCAGCCTCCGCCTCGGCCATGTCACCCGCCTGGGAACGCTGCAGCAGCAGCATCGCCTTGCGCTCGTAATCCTCGGCCAGCCGACGGGCGTCGTTGCCATCTTTGTCCATGCGGATGGCTATCGCCTTGACTTCGGCGAGACTCTGGAGGCTCGCCTGTAGATCTTTCTTGAGATCGCGGACGGCCTGATCGCTCATCTTGATCGGATCTTCGAGCTTGTCTACTACAGCGTGCGCCTCGGCCTCGCCAGCTTTGAACAGTCGTTGAAAAATTCCAGCCATGATCTCTCACTCTCCCGCTGCGAACGAAAGAAGCTCTTCGCCGTTCTCGGCCAGTCCCAGGCTGAGGGCGTTGATCGTCGTTTCCAATTCGTTGAGGTCCAGATTCTCCAGCGCCAGCGTGTTGCGGTATATCAAGGTATCGCCCGTCTCGTTGAGAACGAAGGCGCCGAAAACGAGCTCCCGGTTCATCTGCAAAATCCGTTTGTAGGTGTCTTGCGATGTGCTGCTGTCGAGCTTCAGGATCAGTTGCTCGATGACGAGGATCGTGTCTTCGCAATCCATGACGAGATTGCTTATCCCGCGGTCGTCATCGTTGATGATGACGATCTCCTCCTCGGGGATTTCCTCATCGATTCGAAATCCGAGCTCGAGGATGTAATCCTTCACTTGTTCGAAATTCTGCGACATGACTCTACATCTTTCGCTTGACGTTGAGAGCCGCCTCCAACTCACGATACGCATGCGTGAGCTGGGCGCTCAGTCCATTCGCCAGCTCTCTCTTCTCAGGATCGGCGCTGTGAAGATCGGGGTGGTACTTCTTCATCAGGCGTCGCCACGCTGCCCGAACTGTGTCGAGATCGGAGCCATACGGGATTTCCAGATTCGCGTAGTAGGAAGCCAGCTCGGAGTCGAAGCCATCTGACTCGGAGCGCTTCCCCCGATCAGCATCATTCCACCGGGAGCCGTTGCCGCTGCCCGTACCCGATCGCTCACCACCGTCCGGTGGAAGCTCGGACAGATGTATCCTGGCGATGTTGTAGAGACGACGAAGGATTTCCATCCCAATACCGACCCAAGGCAATATATGAGGGCGGCGGGGGAAGGTCCAGCTTGACGCCGCGCAGATCATCGAACTCATTACCCACATCACCTTGCCTGCGGCTCCTCACAGTCTGCAATCGAACTGAATGGCCATGGATGAGGCCGATCTCCTCGAGCTGGCACAGCGCATCATGGCGCTGCCGACCGCACCCTTTCACGAGGGCCTGGTGGCCGCGGAAGTTCGAGCGGTCGCTGACGATCTGAAGTCGGTTCGAGTGGACGAGGATCCTTTCGGCAACCTCCATCTCCTCTACGACGGCCTCCAAGAAGCGTCGCGCAGGGCACCAAATCTCATCATCACCGCCCACATGGATCACCCCGGTCTCGTCTTCGCTGAGCGCGTCTCGTCGAGGGACATCATCTTCCACAAACTCGGAGGCGTTCGCGACGACTTCGCCCGCGGCGCCAAGGTTGTCATCTACCCATCTGACCGCGACCCTGACCGGCAGCCGGTGGCCGGCCGCATCACCGCCTATCTTGAACACTCTGAAAACACGCCTTCCCATCGCCGGGGTGGCATGGTTGGGAGAGGAGGCGGAGTCGGCGCCTTCCGAGTGCGAGTCGCGCAGACCGCAGCAGAAACGCTGGGGCCCGGAAGCTTTGCCATGTGGGACCTCGAGCCCTTTGAGCTGCGGGGGCGTCGTCTTCGAGGTCGCGCCTGTGACGACCTGGCGGGGGTCAGCGTGGGGCTGGGCGTACTCCGCGAGCTCGGGCGCCTCGAAGCTCCAATTCGCGTCGGGCTGCTGTTGACAAGGGCGGAGGAGATCGGCTTCGGTGGCATGATCGCCGCCGCCCGCGAGCGCCACCTCATTCGGCGCAGCATCCACATCAACATCGAATGCTCGAGCTGCAAGGCGGGAGCCCCGCTTGGAGACGGCCCGGTGATCCGCGTCGGCGACAGAGGCTGGATCTTCGACCCTCTCATCTCTGGCGGGCTCGTCACCGTCGCCGATGAGCTGAGGAAGGAGTCGGCTGACTCCGACCGACGGTTTCGTTTTCAGCGGCGCCTGATGGATGGGGGCATGTGCGAAGCGAGCGCCTTGAGCAGCGCCGGCATTCAAACTGGCGCCGTGGCGCTGCCGCTGAGGAACTACCACAACCAGGGGAAGAAGCGACTGCGGCCCGAGGTCGTTCACCTGGACGACGCGCTCGGTCTCGTCGACCTGCTCGTCCGCGCCGCCACCAGGCCCGGAGGCCTGCGCGCCGCCTGCCGCAGCGCTGTCAAAAACATGGATCGAATGATGAACACGCGTTACAAACAGAGCGTTAAAAAACTCCTGGAGTGAAGCTCGATTTGAGGCCTTGAGAACGCCGCCGTCGGGAGAAGCGATCAAAGATCGCTTCTCCCAAACGATCGTCTTTCAGACGATCGTCCACCCCCCATCCACCACGAGCGTGTGGCCGGTGATCATACTGGCCGCATCCGAGGCCAGGAAGATGACCGGCGCGGAAATCTCCTCGGGTTCGGCCAGATCTCCTCGCAGGAGGTTCTTCTCGGAAACCGCATCGGCAAAGGCCTTGCTCTCCTTCATTGCCACTTCGGCCATGGGAGAGCGCGTTACCGTGGGCGCCACGGCATTGACTCGGATCTTGTGTTTCGCCCATTCTGCAGCCAGCGTCCGAGTGAGATTGTTGACGCCGGCTTTCGCTCCACTATAGGGCGAACGCTCGGGTGCTCCCACGACTCCAGCCTGGGAGGAGATGTTGACGATGCTGCCGCCCTTTCCAGCCTCGATCATCTTTCGCGCGGCGATCTGGCTGCCGAAGAAAACGCTCTTGAGATTCGCTTCTATAATGAAATCGAAAAGCTCCTCGTCGTAATCGAGGGCGGCTCCCAGTTTATTGTATCCGGCGTTGTTCACAAAGACGTCCACTGAGCCGTAGTGCTCCACCGCCAGATCGACAAACTGCTGAATCGATTTAACGTCAGTGACGTCGAGGTGGGTGAAAATGCACTCCCCACCCATTCCGGCGACTTCGGCGCTGAGACTCTCCAGCTCACTCGTGGTCCGACTGCCCACCGCGATTCGCGCACCGGAGCGAACCGCGTCCAGGGCTATCACACGCCCGATGCCGCGGCCGGCGCCGGTGACTGCGACGATCTTGTCGCTGAGCTCGAACCTGGCCAGGTGGGACATCGCTACTGCAATCCCATCCGGATGTTGCGCCGCATGTCGTCCAGCATTTCCATGAAATCCCTGAGGGTGAACAGCTGCGGCCCTATCGTAGATGCCATCGCCCCTGCTCCGGTTCAGGTTGCTCCGCAACTGTGACAAGCTCGCAAACTCTACACATAGCAGATTCCCCGGTCAACGAGCCGGGGATGACTCCGCAGCATGCTCCGAGCCATCCTGCGACGTTCGCCCCGCGATGATGAATCCGCGCAGAACCAGTGTGACGACCGCCATTGCCAGGATAGCACCGAGCGCCATGCTGCCCACCGCGAGCGGCGCTCCCCAGGCCTGAGCCATAGCCCCCCCCTGAAGGCGACCCAGCGGTCCCACGCCGATCGCCAACACGACCGTTCCCATCGTTCGGGTGCGCATTTCGTCGGCGGAGCGCAAGAGCGTGATCGAGCTCTGCATGGTGCTGAAACCGGCGTGCCCGGTACCCGCCAGGAAGAGAAACCCCAGAGACAAGGCAAACGAGGTGGATGCGGAAAACGCCACGAGCCCCACGCAGGCCACAGCTGAGCTAACCGCGAAGATCACCTCGTTGGATAGCCTTCGACGAATCCGATTTACCACGACGAGTCCGATCAAGGAACCCAAACCGACTGCCGCTCCGAGCATTCCCAGGCCCATCGGTCCCTGCGAGAGGACATCTCGCGCGAAGACTGGCAGCAGCACTTGATATGGAAACGACCACCCGTTCATGATGGCTGTGATCAGGAGTACTCCGAGGATGGGCGGCCTTCGGCGCACGTGCTGGAACCCCACACGAACTCGGTGCCACGACTCTCTGAGACCCCTGGGCGGATCTGGTGATCGGGAATCCGTCTTCAAGCCAGCCAGAGTGAACACAGACAGGGCGAGAAGCGCCGTGAGCAAAGTCAACGCCCCGAGCATGCCGAAGCCCTGAATGATCGATCCGGCCAGAAGCGGGCCCGATACCTTCGATACGCTCTGCAACATGCTCTCGAGAACCATGGCGTCCACAACCTTCGATTTTCCGACCAGATCCGGAAACATCGCGCGGCGGGCCGGCCATTCCAGCGACCATGAGCAGCCGCTCACCAGAGCTGCCGCCGCTAGGTGCCAATACTGAAGTAGCTGGAGCCAGTAGAGCGAGGTGATGAGCGCCATAGTGGCCAAACTGGTTGCCTGCACCGCGAGGATGACGTGTCGTCTCTTGAATCGGTCCGAGAGGCTCGGCCCGAACAGACCCACGAATGGCAGTGGAACAGATCGGGCGAAGCCGATCATGGCGACCCACCAGGCCGAATCGGTGAGATCGAGCACCAGCCAGCCGATGGCAATCTGCTCCACCCACATCCCCTGCCACCACAAGCCGTCGGCGATCCAGAGTCGCCGAAAGTCCCCCTTCCTCAGGAGGCGGAATACGCTGTCGACCGCATCGTGCGGCTGACTTTTCTGCCTACTGCCGGACATCGGTTAACGCCACTCCTGCTGTCACAACCGCGACCCAGATCTTTTGCGCCTCACGACTGTGGGAAAGCTGGGGAAGAGCTGCCTGGAAGAGTGATACGATGGGCGGAGGAGCTGATGGCAGCGCTCGGCGACAGGGGTGTTCACGCCACCCTCGCCTCGCCGTCGGTGTTAGAGAGCTGCCGCCCCCTGGAGTCGCTGTGGAATTGGAAGTAATTGCCGAGGTGGATATGGCGCGAATCAGCCGCTCTGCTGTGGCGGCTCGCCAAGTGGATCGGTGCCCGATGCTGTTGGGGCCGCCACTGGGCCGGAATCTGTCCGGCGTTGGGGCGTCACTGCTGGTCGCCGAAGTTCGGTGCGCGTCGCATCGGCGCCATCGTCGGCCCCTGGCTCAGCTGAGGTTTCATTCAGAAGTCGTCGCAGTTCGTCCCCCTCGACCGCCTCCTTGTCCAGAAGGGTCTCGACTAATTTGTGAACAACCTGCTTGCGTCCGGTCAGGATTCGCCTGGCCTTCTCAAAGCAGGTGTTCACGATGGCGGCGACCTCGGCGTCAATGTGCCGCGCTGTCTCCTCGCTGTATCCGCGGTCAGCTGGTCCGAGCCCCATCGACTGTTGATGCCGGTCCTCGGCGTGTGCGACCAGGCCGATCGCGTCGCTCATCCCGTACTCCTTCACCATGGCCTCGGCGATCGACGTCGCGGATTGGAGGTCACTCGTAACACCAGTCCACGCTTCTCCGAAGAACACCTCCTCGGCAGCTCTTCCACCGAGCGCCGTCGTGATTGTTGCGAGGAGCTCATCCTTGCTCCTGGTGTAGCGATCCTCGACCGGCATATGCAAGACATACCCGAGGAATGAGCCGCGCGACACGATCGATATTTTCTGGATCGGATTGGCGTCTGGCAGCAGCTCTCCCACCACCGCGTGTCCGGCTTCGTGATAGGCGGTGACGCGACGCTCCTTCTCGGTAATGACCCGGCTCTTGCGCTCGAGGCCCGCCACGGTGCGCTCGATAGCCTCGTCGAACTCCCCCATGGTGATGGTGAGCTTGTTTCGTCGCGCCGCCAGCAGCGCCGCCTCATTGACGATGTTGGCCAGGTCTGCGCCGGCCAGGCCCGGGGTGCGCACCGCCACCCTGGAGAGATCCACTTTCTCTCCGAGTTTCACCTCTTTGGCGTGGATCCTGAGGATCGCCTCCCGTCCCCTCACGTCTGGCCGGTCGACGGCTACCGTCCGGTCGAAGCGGCCCGGTCTCAGCAGTGCAGGATCGAGAATCTCGGGCCGGTTCGTAGCGGCCATCAAGATCGTCCCGACGTTCGTATCGAAGCCGTCGAGCTCCGTCAACAGTTGATTGAGTGTCTGTTCGCGTTCGTCATGGCCGCCGAAAGAACCCGCTCCCCTGGCCTTGCCGAGGGCGTCAAGTTCATCGATAAAGACGATGGCAGGCGCGTGCTTCTTCGCCTGTTCGAACAGATCACGCACCCTGGCGGCACCCACGCCGACGAACATCTCCACGAAATCCGAGCCGCTGATCGAGAAAAACGGCACATCCGCCTGTCCCGCTACGGCCTTGGCGAGCAGGGTTTTGCCGGTACCCGGCGGGCCAATGAGCAAGACGCCGCGTGGGATGCGACCACCCAGAGCCTGAAATCGCTCTGGCGTTCTGAGGAATTCGACGACCTCCTCCAGCTCCTCCTTGGCCTCGTCGATGCCGGCTATGTCGTCGAATGTGATTCCCGTGCCCTTCTCCATGTAGACCTTGGCCTTGCTCTTGCCGATCGACATGAGGCCGCCTGATCCGCCTCCAAGGCGACGTGCCATGAACATCCAGACGCCGACCAGGACGATCGCCGGCAGGACCCACGAGAGGATCGCCTGAAGCCAGAGATTCTCCTGCCGCCCCGACACCTCCACGCCGTTTTGGAGGAGCAGGTCCACGAGCCCTGGATCCTCGATGCGGGCAACTGAAAAGGCCTTCTCGCCAATTCCCGGCTCGAAGTAGCTGCCGGTGATTTCTTCGGACCCGATGTGACAGAGCTTGACCTGACCTTCAATCACCCAGCGCCTGAATTGGGTATACGACGGCTTCTCCACCTGCGCATCGAAGTAACTCTGCATGGCCAGGAGGAGCAGAACCGTCAAGACGGCGTAGGCGATCGAAAGCTGTGTTTTCTTATCCAGTTTCATCTTGAATCAACCGACCTATGTGCGGTCACGATCTCTGTGCGGTCGCGACCTCGGTGTGGCCGCTATCAAGGCGAGATATGCAAAGCCGCGGTCACAGATGACGGCGGTTTGCGGGAGACCAACTCTGTGCGTCAGTGCCGAAGGCTGGCTGGACTTGCGGTGCGTTCATCCAACACCCACCCGGGGGAGGGGTCGGTAGGTGCCTAACAAGCTGAGGACAAATCAGTTACGGAATATTGCCAAGAGGGAAGATAAATGGCGAATATGGAAGGGTCAAGTTGCGTTCGCTACGGAGGGACCGGATCGATCAGTCAGTGTCGGGCTCCTCGAGCAACGGGTCGCTCGAAAGTTGAGCAGTCGACTCCTGATCGGCTGAATCTCCCTCGAGGGCATGGACGAGATCGGCAATCACGTCGGCGCTCAGTGGGTGGTCGGTAACCAGGTATCCAAGACGCACAAAATCAGTCGCCATTCTAGAACGCTCCTCTTTGCTGTAAATGCCCGTGCCCAGGCGCGAGCGCACCCGCGGTCTCATGCAGACTCCTTCCCGAACGATTCATCGGCAGGTTGGGGAATCTTCATTACTTTTCGGCTACATAAAAACGCTCACCATCCTCGAAATGGCCCAAAAACCCCCATCGCTTGCCCGTTTCAAGGCGCTTTCTCGAATTGAAGTGGAGAATCTCGAAGCCGCATTCACGCAACATGTGCTTCAGACTGGAGGGGGGCAGAACCTGCAGATACTTCGCTTCCTCGAACTCCCAATCGATGAAACGCTCACCCAACTCACGTTCCCGCACCGGGGTTCCCAGCGCACGACCGGCGCAAAACCTGAGAAAGGCCGTGACCCTCCCGAGGGCAAAGCTGTTGATGGCAAACAGGGAATGAGAGGAAAAAATGAACCGGCCTCCCGGCTTGAGAATGCGCCAGACCTGCTCGAAGAAGCGCCTCTTGCCTTCTCGACCAGGCAACAGCTCGATCCCGTTGTAGGAATACAGCGCCAGATCGAAGCTGCAGTCCGGCAACTCGAGCTCGAGCGCATCCATTACGTGGAATTCTACCTCGACGCCGGCGAGACGGGCCTGCTCCCGGCCAGCATCGACCATGGCCTGACTGATGTCGATGGCGACGACATCGAGGCCCATTTCGGCCAGCGGGATTGTCGTGCGCCCGGCGCCACAGCCGACATCGAGAACGCGCGCTCCGTCGGGGACGAAGTCGAGGATGAGAATCTCTTCAGACGGCCACAGGCCAATCGTGACGTATCGGGAAACGACGGCTGGATCTTCGTAGCTACTGCGCACCAGCTCCCGGATGGCACGCCCGCGTCGATCGGCCGCGCTTTCTGGAGTCGTCGATGCTGCCGTGGGCCGAGCGCCCGCCATCCTCCTGCACCTTCCTCCCCTGGGGATGGTTACTGCTAAGCGAGCAATCCCGGAGTCTCGATCACTTCCTTGAGACGGCGCAGAAACCTGGCGCACATGGCGCCGTCGAGTGCCCGGTGGTCGGCGGCCAGATCGACCGACATGTGCGGACGCACGGCCAGGGCGTCGTTCTCGAGGGCGACGACTCGCTTCTCGACTGCCCCGACAGCGAGGATGGCCACCTGGGGCGGGTTGATGATGGCGGTGAATCTCGAAACCCCGAACATCCCCAGGTTCGAGATCGTGAAGGTGCCTCCAGACAGCTCGTCCAGAGAGAGCCTCCCCTGTCGCGCGCCATCGACGAGGCGGGTGGTTTCCTGTGAGATCTGCTCCACCGTGAGGCTCGCTGCGTTGCGGAGTACCGGCACGAGCAGTCCCTGAGGTGTGTCCGCGGCGATTCCGATGTTGACTTCGCCGAGCTGTCGAACCGCCCCATTCTCGAAGGCGGCGTTGAACCGGGGGAACTCAGTCAGGGTACGGGCGACAGCCTTCACAACCAGGTCGTTGTAGGAGATCTTCTTGCCTCCTAGACTGTATCCCTGCCTGAATTGCTGTAGCCACACGGCCGAGATTTCCATCCAGACATGGATATGCGGTACATCGCGCGAGCTGGCGGTCAGACGTTCGGCGGCGATTTCCTGCGCACGTGTCAGCGGTACGACGGTCTCCTCGAGCGGAGCAACCGCCGGCGCCGTTGCGGGCCGCTGTGGTTGCGCTGAAACCGGGGCGACGCTCGGCTGTAGCGGAGCGGACAATGGCGCCGCCGCTGCAGGAGCGGTCAGGTCAGCGCTGACGATTCGACCTCCGGGGCCGCTGCCTCGAATCCGATTCAGATCCACACCCAGCTCCGCCGCCATCTTCCTCGCCTTTGGCGATGCCCGATGGGGACGACCGTTGGATTCACGAATTTGTGGGGATGCCGACGGCGCACCGGGCACCGGGCCGGCGGCGGCTGGCGGCGGCGCAGGTGCCGGAGGAGCGGAAACAGCCGGCAGTGGCGCAGGCTCCGGCTCGGCCGTCGGTGTTGGAGCGGCCTGAGCACCCGCCTCGTAGGCGGCGAGCATGTCGTCGATGTCCTCCTCCGCGCCCGCGATGACCCCGATGGGCGTGCTCACATCGACTTCCGTTCCGGCCTGTACGAGAATCTTTCTCAGTACCCCGGAGGCCTGGGCCTCGACCTCCATGGTCACTTTGTCCGTCACCACTTCGAGGATCGGCTTGCCCTTGTCCACCTCATCTCCCTCCCCAGCGAGCCAGGCCCCGATGGTGCCTTTTTCCATTGTGAGCCCGAGCTTCGGCATCACGACTTCAGTAGCCATACCCCTCCTCTGCGCCTCTGTCGCTTTTCAAGCGGGCGCTTTTCCAACGCTGTTTCTCAAGCTCCACTGCTTCCCAAGCCTCGACTAGCGTTTCTTTTTCTCCCGTTTCTTGCCGCGCTGTTTGCCAGTGTCGCTGCTGCGAGCCTTGCCGCCATCGCCAGAGCCCGACGATGAGGTCTCGATCGCGTCGGTCTTGCCAGCCTGCATTTTCACCGGCTCGTATTCCGGCCTATCCGGCACTCCTCCCCCGTCCTGCACGAATTTGTGATACGCCACACTGCCCCAAATGATGACGAGGGCGATGATCGACACGATCATGATCGTGCGATCTGGCTCGACCATTTCTTCCATTCGCTCGACTCTCTTTCATCGGCCCGCCGCCGAATGCCGCCTCACGCGGGCACCGGCCTGGCAGGCAGGTTCAAGGCCCGCTCCAAAGCGCGCACGACCTGGGTAATGTTAGCGGCCCGGATGTCTCGAGCCTGAACGACCTTGACCAGCTGGTTGTGCGGGGAGATCCAGCGCTGGGAATCCTCTTCGAAGATGCCGACAGCGGGAATCAGGAGCGAGATGGCCAGGTGCAGCAGGTCTGTGTTGCAGGATATGAGTGCCCGGCAGCCTTCCAGTATTGCCGCAACGCTCGCAAGGTCGTCCTGCTCGAAGGCCAGAATGCGGCTCCCGTAAGTCTTTCTAAGATAGTTGACCTGTTTTTTCTCCGCGAGAGAAAAGAATAGAACGGCCCGGGCACCCCGTTCGATGACGCGACCCACGATGTCGTCCATTTGCCGCCCACTCATGCCCCGCCCCTCCCCCCTCGACAGATCCACGGCCACGACATTGCCGTGCGAGAACTCGCCATCGAGATAGCGGGAACGGACGTGCTGCGCGTGCTCCTGGGAAATCGCCCACTTGACTTCTCCGCATCCTTCGAGCCCCAAGAGTCTCAACATGATCAGATACTGATCACCCTCGTACACCTGCGTCGAGCGCCTCACGATCTCCACGTTGAAGGGCTCGATCCCCTGGCGCCGAAAACCCACTCGGAGCCGGGCGCCGCTCGCCCCGCAGATGAGCGCCAAGCGGAAGCTGCAGTCCGGACCGAGGCATAGGGCGATATCGAACTGTTCCAGGCGCAGACGTCGAGTGATGTCGTTGAAGGTGTTCCTCCAGACTGGTTGGCGGAGGTCGCCGCTCACTACCTCATCGATGAACGGTATTTGCCCTGCCAGGACAGCCTTGGGTGCATCCGAAAGAAGGTGGATCTCCGTATCCGGATAGTGGTGTCGAATAGCTTTGTAAATGGGAGCGCCGATAAACAGGCCGCCTACCCGATCGTTCGGTACGATCAATACCTTGCGGGCCTGTTTGAGCTCGTCGAAGATGGCGATCGGTTCCGTCGCCGCCGGCGCGGATCTCCGCCACTTGACCAACAGGCGCTCGGCAACTGATCCCTTGACCCAGGCTCCAGTCATGAACGATCGGTCACGGGGAAAGTGTAGGTAGCACGCACGTGGCAGGTCGGACGCCACCCGGGGACATGCTGCAGCGGACTACCAGAATTTCGCTTCGGCTCGGGCCACCTGTGACAGCTTGCGGCATTGCTGAGATGTGAATCGGTGTAGACGATCCGGCACTCGCAGACCGGCCATGATAACGCTGTAGAGGTCTGTCGATGCCGAGGCTTTGGGAGAGTGGAGGAGAACGGGGCGGCGCCGTTCGCAGGCATCGAGGATTTTTCCGTCATCGCGGACATGGCCGACGTACTCGAGTTTGGTGGAGAGATACTCCTCGACCAGGGTTAGGAAGCGGCGAACCTCCTCGATGTGCCGTTTGCAACGAACCTTGTTCAGAATCAACTTCGGCCTGTACTCGTCGAGCATCGCCTGTGCCTCTGATGCCACGACAGGATTGATGGTGCCAATGCACTTGAGAAGTTCGGCCACGCGCCCGCTCTTGCGGCCCGCCTGACGGGCGAATCGATTGATCTCCTCCTTGACCTCCTCGTTCTTGCCAAAGAGCCTGCGTAGCTTTCGATATACCGAATTCTTGATGAAGCCGTAGGCGTCTACTCGGGCGTGAGGCTCCGGCGTGCAGACGATGATTCCGTCATTGGCGAGCGTGAAGAAATCGAGGGTGTTGTACGCCGAGCCCGCTCCCAAATCGACGAGCACGTAGTCTGCGTCGAGGGCACGAATGTGGCGAATGAGCTTCGTCTTGGCGAGATGGGAGAGGTTGGCCATTCCCACCAACTCGCTCCCCCCGCAGACGATGCGAAGATTCTCATTCGGCGTCGGTAGGAGGACATCCTTAAGCGATGGAACCTCTTTGGTGAGAAAGCTGCTCAGGCTGCGGGGAGGCGAAATCTGGTCGAAAAATAGATGCAGGTCGGCGCCGCCAAGGTCGCCGTCGACGAGGATGACCTTGTATCCCAGAAGCGACAGCCCAACGCCGAGATTCGCCGTCAGCGTGGATTTTCCGGTTCCGCCCTTGCCGCCGGCAACGGGCCAGATGGCGGTATCCGGCACCTTGCTGTCGAGGACGATGAGATTGGATACGGGCTCACTCGCCAGATGTGGCTGAACGCTCATGGCTGCTGCTTCCCGGCCTTGCGGCCATACCAGTCAGAGTCCGGTGGCTAGTATAGCGCCCCCCGGACCTCTGTCAAGCGAATGCGGTCCGAGGGGGGGGCAAACTCCGACTCTTGGTGTTTCCCGGTCCCTACCCTAATGTATCGGCACCGTTGCCGCTTGTTTAAGTCCTCAGGGGAATTGGAGTTATGCCATTGCCATCGCAATCGCGGACGCTATATTCGGCAATCGGCGTGACTATCCTTTCGGATTCACCCCACTATCTCCCCTTTCGGCGATAACCTTCGTGCCTTCAGCACCTAACCTGACCCGCGACTTTACAGCGACCACGTTCGTGGTTCAAGGCAGGTCCACTTTGTTATTGTGGCACAAACAGATAGACGCCTGGCTGCCGCCGGGAGGACACATTGAAGATGGCGAACTGCCGGAGGAGGCGGCGCTTCGTGAGGTTTGGGAGGAAACCGGCCTTGAGGTGGAACTTCTCGGGGATCGGGATACGTGGGGAAGGGTGACGGTGCTGAGGCGACCGGTCTGCATCCTTCTCGAGGACATCACCCCCGGTCATCAGCACATCGATCTGATCTATTTCGCCAGAGTTCGAGGCGGCAGCCTTCGGCTCGATCCTGAGGAGTCGGATGCCTTTCGCTGGTGCGCGATGGACGATCTGGACTCCACTGAGATCGGCGCTGACATACGCATCCTGGCTCGAAACGCCATTGCCGCCGTTTCAGAGCTGCGACCGAGAGGATGAAGGCGAGTTGACGAGCACGGCTCTTCTGACCCACCCATTCTACATGGATCACGACTCTGGTCCGGGCCACCCTGAGTGCCCGGGGAGACTGAGGGCAATCCTGGACCGTCTCTGTGCCGGCCCAGAGTCAGGTGGACGAACCCGGGCTCGCTATCTGACTCCCGATGAGGCGGCCGTAGAGACGATCGAGGCCATTCACTCTCGAGAGCATATCAGCCACATCGAGGAGCTCTCGAATGCCGGTTACCTGGTGCCGGTGGCGGCGGACACCGTCATCTCTCAGGCGACCTATCGAGCCGCCCTCCTGGCATGCGGCGGGGTGCAGCGCGCCGTAGACGAAATCATGGCGGGAAGCGCGAAGAACGCGTTTTGCGCGCACCGCCCTCCGGGTCACCATGCCGAATACGAACAGGCGATGGGATTCTGCTATTTCAATCACGTCGCCGTCGGTGCCCGCTACGCTCAACAGCGACATGGGCTCGAGAAGGTCGGCATCATCGACTGGGACGTGCATCACGGCAACGGCACCCAGCACAGTTTTGAAGCCGATCCGACTGTCTTCTTTTTCAGTATTCATCAGTTCCCCCACTACCCTGGCACAGGGGCGAGAAGTGAATGCGGCCGGGATTCCGGACTCGGCACCACTTTGAACGCACCGGTGCCTGCAGGTTACGGGAACGCCGAGTATGAACAGATCTTCAGCGAAGTATTGATACCGGCTATGGAGGAATTCCAGCCAGACTTCCTCTTCGTATCAGCGGGGTTCGACGCCCACCGGAGCGATCCTCTCGGGGGTGTGGAGCTGACGGAAGATGGATTCGAGACCTTGACGAAGCTGGTGATGGATATCGCCGCTGAACACTGCGGCGGGAGGCTCGTGTCCGTCCTGGAGGGGGGCTACAACCTGGACGCGACAGCCGCATCGGTCGAGCGGCACTTGGAGGTTTTGGGCCGGGACGAGACGGATCAGCTGTGATCGGGCTTCACAAAAACGTGTATATCGATCTGGTGCTCCATCGCCTTCCATCGCGTGGTCCGGGTTTCGCAGAAATGGTCGAACCCCTGACCTTCGAGTGAGGCAAAAAACGCCTTCGCCACCGGTCGCTGTGGATCACTGAGATAGAGACGTCCACCCGGCGCGAGCAGCTTGCGTATCACTCGATACAGAAACTGGTGACTCTTCCTCTCGTAGGTCACATCCGAGCCCACGAGACAGTCGCTCAAGCGACCGACCGGGTGGCTCCAGTCGAGGTATGACACTCGATGGCGTCTGTTCACGCCGTTTCGAGCGGCATTGTGGCTGGCGAATACGAGAGCGTCTTCCACGAAATCGGTTGCCTCGACATCGAACCCCCGCTGCGCCAGCGAGATCCCCACCACCCCGAGGCCGCAGCCGAGCTCCTTGACCCGCTCCTTCGGCGTTTCGATGTCGGCGTCTTCGAACCAGCTCGATAGAGCCAGGGACGCAGGCCAGATCTCGGCCCAGTAAGGGAAACGGACCCGGCGCGACGGTACCGCTTCATCCTGTTCGAGAAGCCGATCGAGTAGGGCGTAGCTGTCGGTAATCTCCAGAATATCGAGCGCAGCCGCGTCGCCGAGCTGAACGGCAGTTTCTTTGGTGTCGTACTTGCGCAGCGTGCGGCGAATCTGCCGAGCTGAGTAACGCTTCACGACGGCCCCTTCGCAGCGACGCGATTCCTAATCCCGTTACTCCGGGAGCTCCGACCCCGGCGGACCGAACCACCGGCCGCGACCTCTACGACCCTCACCGAGACGACGAAAATCCTTCACGATGTCCCGCAGATCACGCCGAAATCGACCTTCGAAAAGCATGAGCTGGGCCCGCTGGCGGAGACTGAGAAGCGCGGCGAGCTTCGTCCTGAAATCCCTCCTTCATTTCCGACATTTCGACTCCGATAGCCTGCAGCTCATCCATCTTCCTCGTCAGGGACTCGTCCGAGGCCGCCTCCTCGCCGAGCAGCTCTTTGAGGGTCGCCTCAACTTCCTTCCTCTTCTGGTGCAGCCCTCTCTTGTCCCGATCGTGACGGCTCCAGAGCGGAAACAGCTTTGCGGCCTGCGCCTCGTCCACCTGCAGCACGTCGACGAGGCGCCAGAGGCGGAGCAGATCGATTCGCTCCTTTGGCAGTCCGCCCAACTCCCTCATCGGCTGAGCGGTGGAGGGCGTAATCGTGAAAGCTACCAAAATCGTAGCGGCGACTACCAGAATCATCATGCTGAAAGGGTCTTTCATGGTCAGTACACCTCAACAAGACTGTACAAATCATCGTCCATCACGAGCGCTTCGGCCTCGTCGAACAACTCCTCGTCAGATGCGGTGTCAACGAGGTACTCGTCGATCCAGACCGTGAGCTCGACCGCGTCGCTGTCCTCCGGCCAGGCTTGCTCATCCGTCATATATGCAAGCGTTTCGGCTGAGAGGCCAGCTCCCTGTTTGCAGGTCGCTGGCCGCAACCGCCGACTCCCTCACAGGGGCGGGACCCAACTGAGCTGTCGGAGGTAGCCAGTCCAACGCGAAGAGTAGAGCTACCAGGGCAACGACGGCGCTCGTGGCGCCAGTGAGTGCGGGCACCCAAGCTCTTGCAGCAGGTCGCATCCGTCTCTGCGCATCCCTTCTGGCCACCGCGCTCCTGACCCGATAAGCCACGGCGTTCGCGTGCAGCGGACTCAGCGTCGGCGGTTTGACGTGACCCGCCAGCTGCAGCGTTTGCTCTAGGGACTGCATCCGCGTCCGGCAGGCCGAGCATGCGGCCATGTGATCCTCCACCTCCGCCTGCCTGGCCGCCGGCAGAACCCCGTCGAGATACTCGAGAACCGCGCGTTCATCGCATTTCATTCATCCACCCCCTGCTCGCTGTGATCGCTCTGATCGCTCATCTCCCTCCTCGGGGAGATCTTCAACTACCAGATCCTCAAGGGCCAGCCGGAGCTTGCGCACGGCGTGAAAGTAGCCGGCCCTCACTGCCCCTTCGGACGAACCGACCACGGACGCGACCTCCGCATGGGTGAGACCCTCGTACTGCCGCAGCACGAAGATACTCCTCTGGCGCGTGGGCAGTTCGGCAATAGCCAGCTCGATACGGCGGCGGGTCTCAGAGTCATCCAGCAACGCCGCCGGATCAGCTTCGCCAGATCTCAACTCTCCGCCGGGCACCTCATTCAGACCTACTAGTGATCGTAATTTCCTCTTGCGCAAAGAGTTAATACTCAGATTTAATGCAATTCGATAAAGCCAGGTATAAAGTGACGAACGGCCGTGAAAGCGTTCGAGCTTGTCATAAGCCCGGATAAACGTCTCCTGCGCGATGTCGGCAGCTTCGTCGAAATCCTGCAGCACCCGGTAGACGAATTGAAAAAAATTCGCTCGTGGTAGCGCCTGACGATCTCGTCAAAAGCGCTCCCCTCACCCGCTCCGAATCGCTCTAAGAGTTCGGCGTCCGTTTCCGGCATCTGTGTGGGCGCGGCGATCGACGATCCGAAAATTGGCGATCTGACGGTCGTCGCCTGGTCTCCACTCATGAGTTTGCTACCCGCTGGGCTTTACTGGTTTGGACGGGCGGGTGGCGCCGACTGTTTAACGGCGTTTCTGCCTGGCTGCAAAGTCCGGGACGGGTGTGGCTGAATTCCCTCAGGTCCGAGCAGGCAGGTGGTGGTGCCACCCGGCGATTGCTAGCCGACTGCTTCGGTCCGTTTCGTCTTCCACTTTTTGCGAGACCCCCTTCGCACCTTGATGAGCTCGGCCACGACGCTGACCGCGATCTCCTCTGGATTATCCGCGCCAATGTTCAGGCCGATCGGCGCGTACACCCTGTCGAGCTGAGAGCTGTCGCCTCCCCGGTCCGCTATTCGTTTCCAAAGAATCATCTTTTTTCGCTCGCTCCCCAGCATGCCGATATAGCGCGCCGACGTACGGATCGCCTGCTCCACAACGATTTCGTCGTGCTGGTGACCGCGGGTGGCGGCGACGATGAAAGACTGATCGTCGATCTCGAGCTCCCTGAAAGCGTTGTCCATTTCGTCCACGATACAACCAGCGGCGTAGGGATGCCGCTCTGCGTTGCTGAACATGGGTCGATCGTCGATTACGGAGAACGCGAAAGCCCACCTCCGTGGCCAGCTTGCCTATCTGAGCTCCCACGTGACCGCCTCCGAAAACGAAGAGCACCGGCGGCGGCAGGAAGGGCTGGACAAAGACCTCGATTCGACTAGCGGCGTTGACAACGCCGCCGGCCTTGGAAGCGCCGCCGGAGTCGGGGACGACCCCATCCCCGCACAGCGACATGCTGTCGCCATCGAAGCGCAGTACCTTCGCCTTCTCCGTTTCGACCATCTCAGCCGCGTGTTTCTCGACCACGGCATCTAACTCTTCGTCGCCGAGTGATCCGCACCGCGCCCCATCCGCGAAGTACAGAACTCTTCCAGCGCCGGATGCTTCCAGACGTTCGGTAGACATCAGTGTCGCCAGCACGCAGGGCTGCCGATCAGCCTTGGCTGTCGAGACTGCATCGTAAACGTCGGAATCGCCGGGCACTCCGACCCGCTCTGTATAAACGAAGACCGAGCCACCGCAGTTCAGGCCGGTCTCTCCGGCCTGTTTCTCCGTCATCGTGTATCGGGTGGTCTGCGCCCGTCCAGTTTCGAGCACTTCCCTGCAGCAGTTGATGATCTCGGCTTCGAGGCAACCGCCACCGATTGTCCCCAACACAGCACCGTCACTCTTCACCACCATCTTGGCGCGCTCGCTCATTGGGATCGAGCCGCTGCTCTCTACCAGAGAGGCCAGCGCCACCGCTTCACCACGGCGCTCGCACTCTGCTACTCTGTTGACGATGTCTTCCATCTCGTGTGGTCGTCAGTAAGGCGCCTCAGAGCGCGTCCCGAGATTCGCGACTGTTAAAGCGCGACAGGGTCCGATCGTAGTCCTCTGGCGTATCCATATCTTCGAGAACGCCTCTGTCGTTCACGGGAATCTCCACCGTGTCCTCAGAATGTCCGCGGGTTACGGCGTTCAGCCCCGCGTCCCGGTCCAGGTTCAGAATCTCGTCGGCATACTTGCGGTGTATGAAAACGGGATGCCCCCGTTTGCCGTCGTAGGTGGGGATGACGATGCCGCCGGCCCTGCTCGAGCGCGCCTCGCCGACGACAGTGGCGACGATCTCCTCTTCGACGGCAGGTTGATCGCCGAGGCAGATCAGATAGCCCAGCGCTGGAACGGCCGACCGGATTCCACATCGAACTGACGAAATCATCCCGTCTTCGTAGTCGTCGTTGACCACACAGAGAGCCCCGGAGCCGGATAACCGCTGTGAAATGTGCTCGGCTTGGTGCCCCAGCACGACGATGACCTCATCAACACAGCTCAGGACCCGCTCCACAACGACCTCAATGACCGTTTTCCCACACTCGCCAAGAGGTAGCAGTTGTTTGAGCGCACCCATCCGGGTGGACAATCCCGCGGCCAGAACGATGGCGACGATCATGATCTAACGTACAGTGTAGATTGTACCTTACGAAGAGTCAAACGCGCGATGGGAAACGCTGTCCGCTCGACGCCAACGTCAAGGAGCTCAATTGCCCAGACGCTGTCCTGCGGCGACTGCGCTCGACCATGCCCACTGAAAGTTGTACCCACCCAGGTCGCCGTGAATGTCCACCATTTCCCCGACGAGATAGAGGCCGGGACAGATATGCGATTCGAGTGTGTGCGGATCGATCTCATCGGTTCGGATGCCGCCGATCGTCACTTCGGCGAAGTCGAAAGGGCGGGGTTGAGAGGCGACGATCGGCCATGCCGTCAGGGTCTGAGCAAGTCGCCAGCGTTCCGCTTTCGTGATTTTATCAACAGTGCGCTCACGGGCGAGCTCGAGCTTGTCGAGAAGTGGCCGGACCAGCTTGCTCGACAGCAGCCCTGCGAAGCTCAGGTCGAGAGATCGATGTCGGTTTTTCTCCCATCTGGATTTGAGCAGCTCGCTCACCTCTTCGGCAGATCTTCCCGGCAAGAGATTGACCAACAGCTCCACAGGGCCGGTCTCGAGCAGCGGTACGATCTGGGCGCTCAGGTTGAGGATGACAAAGCCGGACACGCCGTACTTCGTAAGCAGCAGATCGTCCGTGTCGACGACCACTCGCTCCGGCTCCCCGAGCCGCGCCCGTACCTCGGCCCGGACCTTGACGCCCTGCATGCGGCGAACGCAGGCATCGGCACTGACGAGGGCGACCAGCCCCGGGAGTAGTGGCGTCGTGCGATGCCCCAAGCCCTCGGCCAGTTCGATACCACTTCCGTCGGCGCCGAGCTTGCTCAGGCTAAGACCCCCACTGGCCAGCACCACCCGCTCTGCCCGCCAGCGGTGACCGCTGTCGGTGGCGAGATGGAAGAGGCCGTCGCGCTTCAATTCTCGGACCTTGGCGCCGGTCCGCACCTCGACCCCCAGCACCCGCATGCGGTCGGCTAACACATCAACGACCGACTGGGCTTGATCCGAGCATGGGAACAAACGCCCTCGCTTTTCCTCCTTCGTCTCGACACCCAGATCGCGGAAAAATTCGACAGTATCTGCCACCGGATGTGACTCCAGCGCCGGTCGCGCGAAAAGCGGGTTGTCACCGTGGTAGTGGGAGGTGGCATCTGCATCAATATTGGTGAGATTGCAGCGACCGTTTCCGGAGATCAGAATCTTTCGCCCGAGGCTCTCATTACCTTCCAGCAAGGTCACCTGCTCTCCGCGATCGGCCGCACTGATTGCCACCCGCATCCCCGCCGCCCCCCCGCCTACGACGAGGGTCTCCGTTTTCGCCATTGCCGCTTCTCTCCGGGACCTCACAAACGGTGGATCACCTTGTAAAATATGACGATACAGCTCGTTCGCGACACCGTCAACCGCGCCGGCATCGCTTGACACCTACAGGGGCGTGGGCTATCTTGCTGCTTTTGCATTCTGCACGCATTTTGCGGGGATCACAGCGGGTTATGACGATTCAGCCAGGCGAGGAGATCGAACCGGGACCCCGGCCCGGCCAGTTGCCCGAATCCCTCAAAATCATCGACGGCGTATCGGAATGGGAGGCGGAGTTTCGCCTGGGCGTCACTGGCAGGCTCGAGTCGGCGGCGGATGTGGTGGATAATGAGGATGCCTCGGCGCCTCTGGCCAGGCTCGTTGTCTCCGGAGCGGGCGACGTTTTCTTGCGGTCGCCTGAACCCCGCCCGATACCCCCCGACGCCAGTGCGGCTCACCTCTGGGTTCACCTCACCGACCAGTGCGAGCTCGAAACCCTCCCTGAGCTCTTGCTCTTATTCTCCGATGGTGAGGAGCGCTCGCTCGGCCGGCTCGACTTCAGTGGCTGGCACCTGCTGCATCGCTCGGTTTCAACAGCACCGGGATCTCTGGAAGGATTGATCCTCAGAGGCCTCTTCAGTCGCGACGAGCAGGAATTGCTGATTGGCGGCGTCGGCTTCGAAACCGGTCACGCCCTTCCACTCGACCCGATCGCCGTCGACACTCCCTCCGTTTATCCGGAGCCGCGCTCCATGCTTCCCTATTCCGATGAGGAAGTGACGACATCGGTTTTCAAGGACGAAATTTCCTTCATTTTCGAAGCCCGATCTCTGACCGCCGTCGTCCGCTACGTCTACACCCCGATCGAGGGGAGCTTCTCCGATATCGAGGTCGAGATCAACAACGCTGAGTCGATCAAGATCGCCGAGAGCGGCGGTGTGACGATCGAGATGGGAAATCGGGACTGGGCCGCCGACGATGAGGAAGTAGAGCGACATTTCGTCTCCTGCGAGCAAGTGGGCGACGTCGTGGAAGCGCGCTGGCAATGGCGGCGGGGCGACGAACTGGCCGACTTCCTCTATCGCCTTTCGATCGTCGGGAAATCCCTCGTCGTCGACATCGACGGTGGCAACGGAAAGGCCACCGGTGTCGATCTGGGGTACACCGCCGGTGCCATTCATCCGAAACTCATCAGAGTGCCGTATTTCTCTTTCGGCGACGAAGATCCACTCATATTGTGCACTTCCGGCGTTTTCATATCGAGTCTGCTCGACTGGTATGAATCCTCCGCGTCCAGGTTTTTCGGTCCCCCCTCCGACAACGCCCACCAGGAGCTCCGTATCAATGGCGGCTGCCGCTACGAACCGGCCTCGGACGATAAGCGCAACCTACTGAAAGAACGCTGGGTCCTCACCGTCTCCAGAAGTTTCGAGGAGGTCCTGCCCTCACTTCCCCAACCGACCAACAGACCTGTGTGGGAACCCTTGCGAAATCTGGTGTGGTACAGCATTCCGCATCTGGAGGCATCCGAAGAGGCCTACGTCAACACCTACGAACGGTTGCGGACTTTCAAGCAGCGCGGTCTCGACCACCTTCTCGTCAACCACCCAACGGATACCTGGCGCGACAGCGACAGTGGCAGCAGCCTTGCGCTCACGGGGGCTCGCACCAAGGGAGGCGACGATGCGCTCATCGAATATCTCGAAGCGGTTAGGGATCTCGGCTATCACTACACGCTGTGCACCACCCTGCGAGATGTGACGCCCACGGATCCGCAGTGGACGCAGGACGCCGTCGCCAGACTGTCTGACGGCAGCTACGCCCGAACTGGACCGGGGCGCTATCTGCTCAAGCCGGCTGAGGCGATCCGTCTAGCTCCGGCGCATGCCCGTACTCTGGTCGACAAGTACAACGCGGACGCGACCTTCCTTGCCGAGCACGCCGCGTCCCCTCCGTGGGACCGCGTCGACTTCGATTCTCGCGTACTTGAACGTGCGAGCTTTCGCTCCACCCTCCTGGCGGAGCAGTCGGCGCTCGTGCAAATAGCGGACGCCGCCGGCGGAGCCGTAGTCGGAGAAGGTGGCAGTCACTGGCTCTACGCCGGGCTGCTGCCCGGATACTCCGCGCGTTTGAACGGCCGTGCTCCCTGTCGTGAGCCTTTGCTCGTCGACTTCGATCTGAAACGGCTCCATCCGCTCCAGGTCGATGCGGGAATCGGCGAACCGTCCGAGTTCTTCGGCGAGGATGTGGCAGCTGACGAAATGCATGGCCGCAGTAGTTGGTTCGACCGCTATCTCGCCGCAACGGTCGCCTTCGGTCACGCCGGATGCTTGCCAGATGTCGATGCCTGGGGCATGCCCGCGGTCATCAAGTACTACTGCATGACTCAGCAGCTCCAGACCTGTTACCTCGGCATAGCAACCACATCCATCCTCTACCATCACGACGGCCAATTGCTGGAAACCTCCGAAGCCCTCGTTTCCGGAGCCTACGAGCACAGCCAGGTACAGGTCACCTACGAGAATGGCCTCCAGGTCCACGTAAACGGAAGCTGGTCAGAGGAATGGGAAATCGATGACAGCGGCATCACCTACAGGCTGCCGCCTGCCTCGTTTCATGCCAGAGGGCCGAACGAACTGCTCGTCTACTCGGCTGACACCGGATCGGGCCGCATCGACTTCGTGCAATCAAACGACTATTTCTACTGCGACACGCGAGGGCAGGCTCTCGAGCTGGGACCTCTGACGGTAAACGGTGCGGCCCTCGTTCGTCAGCAGGAGTGGACGATTGACGTATTTCCAGTGGACTGCCAGGATGCCATCAGCATCGAGCCCGGCAGGCTGTGGCCTGAGCGCCGCATGCCCAAGCTGCGCGTTCTCGGATACTATGACGAAGACGACGAGCCCCAGGTGATCAGCGCCAATCTGTCCGACAGCACCGTCGTTCTCGACCCGACCGAAGGTGTGTACAAGTACAGAATTACACTGCCGGAATGGATGGTGGAACCGGGACAGTGAGCGCCGGGGCACAGGCGTCGACGAGCATCGCCGTCGAAGCACCAGCTCGACCTGACAGATCCCCTTTCCTGATCGCCTGCTCCGGCGACGTCCCACCGACGCGGCCTGTGTGGTTTATGCGTCAGGCCGGTCGAATCCTCAAGCCGTACCGCGATCTCAAAGAAAAAAGATCAGGTTCGATACGGGATCTCTTCGAGGCCCCCGAGCTGGCGGCTGAAATCACCCTTATGCCGGTAAGCCTACTCGATGTGGACGCGGCTATTCTGTTCGCCGATATCTTCACCCCCGTCATGCCGATGGGCTGCCACGTCGAGTTCAGTCCGGGTCCACAGTTGGCATCTCCCATCCGCAACGAGCGGCAGGTGGAGTCCCTGCGGACGATTGAACCGCAGTCAGACCTTCCTCACGTTTTGGAGACGATTGCGTTAGCAAAACGCGAGTTGAAGCCCGCCGTGCCTCTCATCGGCTTCGCCGGTGCCCCGTTTACGCTTGCCACCTACATGGCGGAGGGCGCCGGCGCCCGGGAATTCACCCAGTTTCGTCGCATGGTCCAGGCAGCGCCCAACACTGCCCATTCACTGCTCAGCAAACTCACCGATTCCACCATCGCCTATCTCAGCGCCCAGATCAAAGCGGGCGCGCAGGCGATCCAGCTCTTCGACACATGCGTGGGGGCCCTCTCCGCAGCGGCATTCTCCACCGTGGCACTGCCCTATCTACAACAGATATTCGCCTCACTTGCCCACTTCGACGTGCCGAGAATCTACTACGCCAACGGCGCCTCACATCTTTACGCGCACCTGGCGCGGGTCGGCGCCGACGTGTTGAGCCTCGACTGGCGGACCGAACTGGCCGCGGTGTTCCATCGGTTTGAGGGCGCCTTCGCGGTGCAGGGCAACCTCGATCCGATCGTTCTTTTCGGCTCGCCTGAGCACATCGAAGGTCATGCGCGCGACTTGCTGACGGCCACCGACGGCATCCCACACATCTTCAACCTCGGTCACGGCGTCCACCCCGAAACGCCCTTCGACTCCGTGAGGTGGCTCGTGGATGTGGTTCACGAGTACGAATCACCTAATTGAAATCGAAAAGGCA
>CBDBIJ010000078.1:0-18206 GCA_965205655.1 Candidatus Latescibacterota bacterium | reverse complement strand
TGCCATAGAACAACGGCTTGTTCGCTTTTCTGGCCGCTGTAACCATGCCCATGACGAGCGCCTCGTTTCCCGTGATGCGCCGATAGGTTCCAGGCTCGACTCCCCTGCGGGTGGGCACCGTCACCCGGGACTGGAAGACCTCGCTCGTCTCTCCGAAGTGATAACCGGCCTTCAAGGCACGCGTGTTCGCCTCGATCACCTGGGGGCGACTGGCGAACTTCTCCTCGTAGAAGCCGAGCGTGGTGTCGAGCGGCCGGTCGAACATCCAGAAGGCCAGACCGAGTGCGAAGGCGTTCCTGCACAGGTCCTTCTGTTGCGTCGTCAGCTCATCGAGATCCTCCAGCGCCGCCCGCGTCAACGTCGTGAGCGGCACGTCGTGCACTTCGTAGCCGCTCAAAGTCCCGTCGCCGAGCGGGCTCTGCTGGTAGCCGGCTTTGCGCAGATTGCTGCGGGTGAAGGCGTCGACGTTGACGATAATGGCGCCTCCCGACTCGAGCTCTTCGAGGTTCGCTCTCAGGGCCGCCGGATTCATGGCGACCAGTACCTGGGGCGCATCGCCCGCGGTGTATATGTCGTCGGAAGCGAAATTGACTTGAAAGCCACTCAGCCCCGGAATGGTGCCGGCGGGAGCGCGGATTTCAGCGGGAAAATCGGGATAGGTACTGACGTCGTTGCCGAAGACGGCTGAGGCGTTGGTGAATTGGTCGCCGGTGAGCTGCATGCCGTCTCCGGAGTCACCCGAAAAGCGGATCACGACTGACTCCCGCACCCGCAACTGATCTCCCTTTCCATCGGAAGAATTCTGCTGCGCGGGACGCCGTTTAGAGGCAGTGGCACCGGCCGACGAATCACTCATTGACTCGAATCTCCTTAGGTAAGCTCGATTCGGGGAGTGTATCGACCGTTCACCTGCAATCGGTCTGAAGTGCGGATCTAAGCCCCTTCCCTCGTCTGGGCAATCAGTTCGGGATCCGGGGGTAGATTGTAGATCTCGCGAGGGAAGCGATCAGTGAGGAAACGGATGAGAGCCTGTTGGGAGAGATTGCCGGCGATGTTGCCGTCGGAGTCGAGGACGGGAACGTTTCGGTAGTCACCGCCGTTCATCAGCTTCAAGGCGTGATCGACTGTATCGTCGGGAGATACGGTCTCCGGATTCGTGGTCATGGCCACGTCGACACTCTGCTGCAGCATAGCCGGATCGCCAGCCACTTTCTTGAGGACGTCGCGCTCGGTAAAGATGCCGCTCAGTCTGCCGTTGTCGTCCTGGACCAAGGCGGCGCCGACGCGCTCATTTCTCATCTGCGAGAGTGTCAGTGCAATCGACGTACCTGAAGAAACCGTGATGAACATACTGAGGTCGAGATGAGAGATTCTCTCTTGCTGAAGGTCCTGTTCAACGCGCGTGAGATACTGCATGTGAGCGCTTTCCTCACCGTTTCTCAAATCTGCTCGATTCGCCAAAGCTCAATTGTTACAAGAATATACACTGCCCGCATAAGGCGTCAAGCAGATCTGATCCGCCTGTGGGAGGGACATTCGACGGCGCCGCGCTGTGCTTTTCATCCATCCGACTCGGGGGCGCCAGAGTAAAGGATTCGCCCGCCCGACTCGCCGCGTCCGGGCCCTACTGAGACGATCCAGTCGGCCGCATCGAGTATTCGGGAGTGGCTCCCGGCGGCAACCACAGTGGCGCCTTCGTCCACGAGCTGATTCACGATGTCAATCACGAGTTCCACGTCATCGGCATGCGCTCCCGCTACTGGCTGATCGAGGAGGATGATATCCTGGGGCGAGACGCGAACCAGCTCCGTTGCCAGCCGCAGCCGCAACCGCTCTCCTTGTTCGAGTGTAGAGGTGTCCCTGCCTAGTAGCAGCGTTTCCAAACCGCACCGCGCGGCGGCGGCCAGCCTCGCGGCCACCTGTTTTTCTCTGGAGAAATGATGACTCGCCTCTCCCACCTGCATGTCGAGCACGTCCCCGACCGATAAACCCTTGATCGTGACAGCGAGAATCTCTTCCCTGTATCGCCTGCCCAGACATGTGGGACACGTCAGGGACAGATCCTCCAGAAACTCCAGTTCGTATCGGAGCCGGCCCGAGCCGCCACAGGCTGTGCAGCGTCCGCCCGGGCGCTCGAGTTCGAACCACTCGGCAGAGTACCCGCGCTCTTGGGAGATCGCCGTCCTGGCGTATAGTGCAGCCACGCGACGAAAGAGCCCCAAGGCCCCCAGAGCCGTGCGCTCCCGGAGCGACCGCGCCTGGTCATCGATCGACACCTGCCTGCGGATTCCGCCATGCTCCAGACAGACCGCCGACCCTCCGCTATTGGGAGCTGCGCGCTTGCCGCCAGTGATGGCTGACAGAGTTGACTCGATGACTCGCATGAGCGTCGATTTCCCCGCTCCCGAAACCCCGGTGAGGCACACGAAACGACCGCTGGGAAAACCCAGTTCGATATCGGACAGGTTGCCGACACCGCTGGCGCGAAATCTGCACTGCAAGGCTTCCGTGACCGGCCCGCGGCTTCGGGTGTCGGGCGATCTCCGATCGGGCGATCTCCGATCGGGCGATCTCCGATCTGCTACCTCGATCGAAGCACTTGCGCCACCGGCAAAACTCTCCTCCCCCAGCTGCTCTATTCGACCGGCGTCGAAGGCAAAGGCGTAGTCGCAGACCTCACGGACTTCCTGCGAGTTATCCACAATCAGCGCGGTGTTTCCGCCATCGACGAGCTCGCGCAGCTGCCGCAGCGAAGCGGCGCGAGCTTCGGCATCGAGGAATGAGATCGGCGTGTCTACGATGTAAAGGACACCTACGAGCCCGCGGCTGGCAGCGGCGGCGAGGCCGAGGCGCAGGTACTCCCCCGCTGCCAAGTCCTCTACGGGTCTCGCCAGGGAAAGATGACCGAGCGCCAGCGATTGAGATCCGGAGACCGGAGCCTCGATCGCCAGCACCAGAGACTGCCACTCCGAGGCCGACGAAGCCGACTCGTCCTCCGGAATTGTATCTCGCGAACGCTCGCCGAGGGATCTCATAGCGAGCGGCGAGCTCCTGATCTCGGCGCAAAACTCCTTTACGTCCTCGATGGCCATACCTGCGACGTCGCCGATCGTCCTGCCTGCGACGGTTACGAATGGCATGAGCCAATGATTTCCGTCGCCATGAGGGTCGCAGTCCTTGCGACGATCGGTTTCCAGATATGCCTGGAAATCCTCCGGACTCAAATCGTCAAACATCTGACCACAGGCCTGGCAGGTGAGCTGATTGTTCAGCCACACCTCGCGGCCGCTGTCGGTCCCGACGGCCTGCGCTCGACCCCGGGTCATGGCCCGGGCGGATCGGATCGCATCCGCGAGCCTGCTCATGCGACTCGGCTCAGCGATGAGGCGATCGACGACGATGACGAGCTCGTCACGTGCATCCTTGGACAAAAGCTCAACGACTGAGTCGTCGTCGACTCTCGCCACATCACCGTCCACCCAAAGACGGGTAAAGCCAGCGCGTTGAATCTCCTTCACAGTCGCGCCGATGCCCGCCTGCCCATGCAGCGTCACGGGCGCAAGAACAAGGCTGCGCTCTCCCTGCAAGCGATTCACTAGTTCCTTCGCGGCCGCTTCCGGACTGAATGATCGACACCGACCCGCACCGCACTCGGGGCACCGAATCAGACCCACGGCGTGGAAGAGACGCGCCATTGCGCGGTCGACGTCCAGGTAATTCATCACCGAAGCGGCTCTGCGAATGTGACCCGGAATCAGCGCCGCTGGTGGCAGTCCGCTGATGCTCTCCACCTCCACGTCTACCAGGCCACCCAGGCTTTCCCTCTCGAAGGCTGAGAGGGCGAGCATGTAGCGCCGGCGACTCTCGGCGAACAGTACGTCCACTGCCATCGTGCGAGCACCGGAGCCGCTGCGCCCGGTGAAACAGATCAAACTACCGAGCGGCAGATCGACATTCACATCAGCGAGAGGGCCCTCCCGCGCCTCCCTCACCTCAATTCTATTGTCGCGCTTCACACATAGCCTCGACCGGTTCGCACCGTTCAACAGAACGCCGACTCGTGTCCACATCCTCCCTTGACCTCGCGACGGCTGCTCCGTACCGTACCGCCTGCCTGCAGCGGCCCGCGGGTTGCCCAAGCGGAGACAGATCATGCTTGATTCGATGTACGATGGCGACGACGCCATCCGCCTCTACTTCAGCGACATCACCGATTCGAGGCCCCTGTCGCGAGAGAAGGAGGTCGAGCTCTCCGAGCGCATCAACAGCGGCGACATGGAGGCTCGCAACGAGCTCGTTCAGGCCAATCTCCGCTTCGTGATTGAAGTTGCGAAGAACAATCAGAACCGAGGGCTCTCTCTCCCGGATCTGATCAGCGCCGGCAACCTGGGGCTCCTCACGGCGGCCGAACGATTTGACGGCACGCGGGGGTTCAAGTTCATCTCGTATGCCGTCTGGTGGATCCGTCAATCGATTCTTCAGGCCGTCGCCGATCAGGCCCGCACTGTTCGCTTGCCACTGAACAAACTCAGCCAGCTCCGGGAAATCTCCGAGGCCGCCGGACGCCTGGGACAGGGCAGAGAGGTGGAGCCGAACGTCGAGGATATCGCCGAGGAGCTCGATCTGCCCGCGCAAGACGTCGTCAACACAATGCTAAGCGCCCGCACCGTTCGCTCCCTCGACGCCGCCTTCGAAGACGACGACGGCAGAAATCTCCTGGACACGATCGCCGACGCAACGCAGTGGCAGCCGGACAGCTTCGTCGTCGGAGAATCGGCCCGAGAGCAGATAGACGAAGTCCTCATCAATCTCGACGGCCGCGATAAGTATGTCATCGTCCGTTACTTCGGCCTGGATGGGGACGAACCTCTCACTCTCGACCAGATCGGCGACCAGCTCGGAGTCACCAGAGAGCAGATTCGGCAAATCAAGGAGCGCGCCCTGAGCCGCTTGCGCCATTCTTCGTGCTATCCGTCCGATTTGTCAGACGTCGAGGTCGACGAAATCCCGGACTACCCCGCGTAGCGTCACCCCCATCTCAGCGAGCCCTGTCGGTGCGGCACCTCTCGATCGTCCTCTTCACGTGTGGCGGATTGCTGACGTCCGACGCCTTTGGTGACAGCGACACCGACAAGCTGGCTCCCGCCCTCCCTTTTTCGCATGAGCTCCTCGACAAAGCTCTGAGTCCCCACGTCGACACTGCCGGGCGCGTCGACTATCCCACCCTCAAGTCGTCACGCGCCGTGCTGGACCGCTACATCGACAGCGTGGCGGCCGTGAGTCCGCGCACTCATCCGGAAAGATTTCCGACGGCGAAGCACCAACTCGCCTACTGGATCAACGCCTACAACGCCTTCGTTCTCAAGGGTGTAATAGACGCGTATCCGGTCGAAAGTGTATCAGAAATCGGCGGCCTCGATGGCTTTTTTCGACAAAAGACCTTCGTGGCGGGGGGCCAAGTGTTGACCCTGGACAAGATCGAAAGCGGCATAATCCGGCCCGAGTTCAAGGATGCGCGTATTCATTTCGCCGTCAATTGCGCCGCCGTCAGCTGCCCGCCGCTGGAGGCGAAAACGTTCACCGCGGAAGATCTCGATCCGCGGCTCGATGCGGCGCTCGAGCGTTTTTTGACCGACCCATTCATGTTGCGCATCGACAGAGCCGGGAACAAGATTCACCTATCACGGCTGTTGGAGTGGTACCGTCAGGATTTTGTGGACTGGTTGCCGACGGGAGAGGAAGGCGCCACGCCACCAGACAAGCCGACCCTCCTCGACTATCTGACGCTCTACCTGCCTGAAATCGACGCCGACTACCTTCGCCGGCATCCGGACGTCGCCATCTCCTTCAACGAGTACGACTGGAGCCTGAACGTTCAGAAGTAGACGTACTCTCTCTGCCCGTACACGGCTCTCAGGTGAAGAACGGGTTGCTCGCCCTCTCCTCGGCAACGGTCGTCGCCGGTCCGTGGCCCGGGTACAGCACCACGTGCTCATCGAGGGTCAGTATTCTCTCCGCCACCGCGCCACGCTGTGATTCGTAATCGGCTTTCGCCCTCGTTCCCCCGAGCGAGCCCGCAAACAGGGCGTCTCCGACGAAAGCGACTTGCTCGTGAACGAGCGAGATGCCCCCTCGCGTATGGCCGGGCGTGGCAACGACGTTCAACGTCACGTTTCCCAGCGACACCGTTTCACCCTCGGCGATGTATCCCTCGATTTTTGTGCTGAGATTGCCGAGTAGAGCGGCGTCAGCGGAGCTGATAAATGCCGGGGCGCCAGTCGCCTGGCAGACCTCTGACAGAGCGCCGATATGATCGTCGTGGCCGTGCGTCAGCAGGACCATGTTTACCTCGAGACCTGACGTTTCGACTGCCTTGAGGATCTTCTCCGCTTCGAATCCCGGATCGATAACGACTCCTTGCTGCGTCCGCGTGCAGCCGACGACGTACCCGTTCATTAGAAAGCCACTTCCCAGAACTAACATCTCTACGTCTATGCCGTCGGTCGCTCGCCCTCCAGGATAGAGCGGGAAATAGCGCTTCGCGGCACTCCCCTTCAGCTTTTGCACATCCAGGCCCAGCGCTCGCGCCAAGCGCTCCACCACACCATCCTCGGGTGTCAGCTCGTAGTCTTCGATCTTCTCAACCTCGGCCTCGGACAGGCCTGCCTGTGACGCTACCTCACCGGGCGATAGCTCCTGTCCTCGCCTCGCCTTTCCAACGACATCCCCAAGCTCATCCTCCAGCTGCATGTACATACTGTTACCCCCGGGAAATGCTCTCGATAAATCGGTCAAAACTGGCGGCCCAGTCGTTCACTGATTCCTGTGGGCCGAGAAGCTTGATGTACAAGAAACGCGATCTCGAGCCAACGTCGCCGGTATCTACGATCGCACCAAGCATGCGGAACCCGCTTTGGCGAATCCCTGCGGCTGGCCCCATGCCACCACCGAACGTGCCCGACACATCCACCACGGCGACGGCGATTCCTCCTCCGCCACCCTCGCCGGCTGCCAATACAGTGTCCCGGCGCGAGAAGGGGCGCTGAGCATCGCTGGTGTCAAACTGGCCTTTCCACCTCGTCACGTTGTCCTCCACGGTGCCCCAGTTTCCCTCAAAGACGGCCACCGTTGCGTCGTCCGATCCCTCGCTCGTGTCGGGAAGCGCGAATTCGGCTATCCTCATCGAGCTCGTCGGCTCGACCGATCGCCATCCTCGGGGAACCACTGCCGTAACACTTCCGAGGACTTGCCGTCGGCCGCCGTCAGCTCGCGAACGACCGCCTGCCGCGTAGTATAGATTAGCAGAGGAGGCCCCGGGCGCTGTAGCCCGCTCATCGGGCGCGGTGAGCGGCGTCAATTGCCGCTCCTTTAGCGCCTCCGCTGCCGGTCGGTCGCTGTAATTCTGGCTGCAGCCGCACAGGAAGGCGCAGCTTAGCGGCAAGATTGCTGTTCGCCATTCGTAAAGCATCATGATCCTATAATCAATTCAACTCGCTATCAGTTCAAGCCGACCAACCGAGCGATGGCCGCCCAGCCGACTGCCTCCTCGAGAGCGTCGGCCACTCGATCGAACTCCGCGACAACGGGATCGCTCTCTTCCCCGCCGTCGACGGACTCGTAACCACCGTCACATTCACCCGTCGGCCTGTGGGGATGATGCCATCCGAGACTGCATAGCCACTTTCTTCTGAAGCGCGAATCGGAGAACAACCCGTGAAGGTAGGTCCCCCACACCCGCCCGTCTGTGCTGATGGCACCGTCGTCTAGTTTCTGCACCACGCCGTTCCGCTCAACGACGGTCCCTAGCGCAGTCGCCTCCTCGCCGATGATCGCCGTCGTTCCCGTGTGAATCTCGTATCCCGATACAACATCCCCCGTGCGCAATTTCAGTCGGGCTCTGTATGTCTCCTTGTTGGAGGAGAAGACCGTTTCCGTCGGCAACAGACCGAGTCCGGACAGCCGACTGCCGTCGGAATCCTCCACGCCTTCAGGATCGAGCAGAGACTCTCCCAAGAACTGATAACCGCCACATATTCCCACCACTGCCGCGCCTTTCGCTCGCGCCGATCTGATAGACTCGCTCAGCGTCGTACGCTCGAGCCAACGAAGATCGGAGGGCGTCGCCTTCGTGCCGGGAATAATGATAGCGTCTGGCCGTCCAAGCTCTTCTGCGGCGCGCACGAAGGTGACCCGCACACCCGGCTCTTCAATGAGAGGATCGAATTCGTCGAAATTCGCGATATGCGGCAATTGAATAATCGCCACTTCGCAACTGACGGAATGCCCGTCCTCGCCGAACTGGTCGAGCACCACGGCGTCCTCGGCGGCTATCTTCAAGTACGGGAGAAAGGGAACGACGCCAAGACAGGGAACTCCGCCGGCAAAATCCTCCAGCCTCGCGAGTCCATCGCCCAACAGTGATGCATCCCCCCGGAACTTGTTGATGAGCAGTCCCTTGATCTGTTCCCGCTCCTCGGCCTCCAGCAGGAGGATGGTGCCAGCCAGGGCGGCGAAAACCCCGCCGCGATCGATGTCGCCGACCAGAATGCAGGGCGCCTCGGCATGGCGAGCCATGGGCAGATTGACCATGTCCATCTCCTTGAGATTGATCTCGGCTGGCGATCCTGCACCCTCGAGTACGATCACATCGTGACGCCCGGCGAGGCGATCGTAGCTCTGCCTCACCGCTCCCCACAAATGGTGCTTCATATCCATCCAGTTGGCCGAATCAATGCTGCCGTAGACCTTGCCGTTCAGAACGATCTGGCTGCGATAATCGGCCTCGGGCTTGAGGAGCACAGGGTTCATGTCCGTATGAGGCTCGATGCCGGCGGCCTCGGCCTGGACGATCTGAGCCCGACCCATTTCACCCCCCGCAGCGGTCACCCCCGCATTGTTGCTCATATTCTGAGCCTTGAAGGGCGCCACGTCGTAGCCTCTGCGAGCGAGGAGGCGGCAAAACCCGGTGGCGATCACACTCTTGCCGGCATGGGAGTGCGTACCGAGGATCATCAACGAGTTGGCCACGGGCGAAGTCCTACGGAGGATCGACTTGCTGTGTCTTGCCCGGCTCCCACATGACGTCCCCGGCTCCCGTTGCGACGTTCTCAGCCCGAGCCATGACGAACAGCAGATCGGACAGACGGTTCAAGTAAACCGCCGTTTGAGGATTCACCGCTGAGTCGCTCTCTACCAGCTGCCAGACGCAGCGCTCGGCGCGGCGGCAGATGGTGCGCGCTACATGTAGCTGAGCTGCCGACCGACTTCCCCCGGGAAGAACGAAGCTCTGCAGCGGTTCGAGATTCTCGTTGATGCCGTCGATGGCGCTCTCCAAACGCTCAACCTGCTCACTCCGGACTCTCAGCGCCGCCCCCTTGGGCTCGTCGTCCTTGAGAGGCAGGCACAGATCCGCCCCCACATCGAACAGGTCGTTCTGAATCGAATGGAGCAATTTGCCGTGATCCGTGCCAACACCCTCGGCGATGGTAGCGCCAAGGGCGGAATTCAGCTCATCCACCGTTCCGTACGCCTCGATGCGAGGATGCGACTTCGGCACCGCATCGCCGCTGCCGAGCCGAGTGCTGCCGCCATCTCCCACACCGGTGTAGATTCTGGATAGTCTGACCATATCTAAATGCCTTTGGACAAGATCCACCGCGGCAATCTTACGCCAACCAGCGGTACTCTCATTTAAGCAAGATCACCTTTTGCCGTAGCCGAATGTCGCCGGCTCGCATTGCGATAACATAGACACCGTTGCCCAATACCTCTCCGGATTCGTCTCGCCCGTCCCACGCGACCCGGTATCTTCCGCCCGGCAGTCTCGCGTTCAAAACGGTGCGGACCGTCTGACCCAGACTGTCGTAGACTACGAGGCGCACCTCCTTTCCGGCATTGGAGACGGCGAAGGGAATCGAGACGTCAGCGTTGAACGGATTCGGGTAGGCTGCCTCCAGAGACGACTGCAGCGGCACGGGCAAACCCTCCTCGAGAACCGCCGTTATGACAGGGGCGTCATCGAGCACGACCACCCGCAGCGGCGGAAGCCCCACCGGAATGGGCCCCTCGATGAACTCGTCGGTGTGGGCGTCGAAGATAAGGAGGCCGGCACTCTCGGGGTTGTCGAACGTACCTGGGTCGGGGACGATCAGTCGCGCTCCGTCAACGGACAGACTTTGAGTGAATCCCGTCGAGTGCTCGGGAAGGGCCTGGCCAACAGTGCCGCTGGCCAGATCGACAGGCTTGATGTGATTCATAAAGTTTTCGTCGGAGACGACGACAAAACCCTTTACGTTCGAGACAAGCTCAAGCCAATTCAGATCTCCCCCCAGCTCTGTCTCTGTGAGGACCAGTCCGCGAGTGTTGCCGTCGGCTACATCCAGAATCTCAATCCCGCCCGTCATGTCTCCGAAAGAACCCGTCATCGAGACGAAGAGCTGGTTTCCACCCACCGCGATGAGACTGTTCGGATTCGTCGCGCTCAGTTCCCACCCCTGAACTCCATCGCGGCTCGAATCCATGTCGACGAGCGCGTCCGTTTCCGTATCGATGACGGCGAGCACACTCGGCGACACTGGTTCGAAACCGCCATCGCGATCCAAGCGCTGGCAGGCCACGTAAAGCCGTGAGCCAATCATGGCCATCTGCGACATCTCCGGCAGCCCGTCGGCATCGGCGAACCCGCTCAGATCGATTTCGCCGAGCTCTGTTCCGTCTCTCGGATCCACGATGAGCACGCTGACGCTGCCGTAGCGTGAGATGTACGCCTTGGACGGTCCCGCGAAGGCGATGTCATGGGGATTCATCCCGTTGCCGACAGAGAACTGTGTAATCGGTTTACGCCAATCGTCCGCGTCGAGGACGAGGACGTTGTCCTGGCCGAGGCGATTCAGCACGTAGACACGCCCATTGCGATAGCGGGCGGAGGCGTCGCTGTGAATGGTAAGCAAGTCGATATCTGCCGTACTGGCGCCCGCCGGCAGAAAGGCCGTGCTGCCGGTTTCGAAGTCAGACGTCAACACGAAAAGGCCAGATTCTGCCACGGCGACGGTGGAAAAGAGAGACAGGACCCCGAATCCGCAGACTGAGCTGGTCAACAACGATCTCATGTTTCCTCCCGACCTGGTTGGCGTGGGTTAGAAAGCGTGTTCCCCTCGCTGCGTCACGCTCACAAACAGCGAGCGACCTGGCAGTGGATATCCCCACAGGTCCACGACCTGGTCGTCTGTGAGGTTGCGCACCTCGAGTTTGAACTCACTTGCGGCCCACAGCCGCCTTCGGGCCACCGCGCTGTGCACGAACCGCCCCGGCACCTCACGAAGGTTTGCCTTGTCGAGGAAATGCTGACTTTCGCGGCTCAGTTCATATCGGAGATCATGGTTCCCGACAGACAGATCGGCATTCACGTGTACGATATGCCTCGGGGCATTCGGCAGGTCGTTGCCGCGTTCGTGTGGAAAAGATGAGCGATTCTCTGCATTCTGGTATGCGTATCTCGCATCCATTCCTGCGGTCTCACCCAATTTTACCATTGCCCGAGTTTCGATCCCGCGAATTCTCGCCTTGCCGATGTTGTGCGGGCGGGAGACATACTGCGAATTCTGCACAAAGCGGATGAGGCGTTTAACATTGTTGCTGAACAGGGATAGCTCCGCCCGCGCTCGCCAGTCTCGCCTTGTTGGATCGATTTCGTAGACCACGCCAAAATCCGAGTTGTCGCCGCGCTCGCTGCGCAGATCCCTGTTTCCCACGAGTGCGCCGCGGTCACCGAAGAGTTCGTAGAAACTGGGCGCCCGCTCGTATATGCCGCGGTGCCATTTCACGTGCAGCCCTCGCGCCAGGTGCGCTCTCCCGCCGATCCGGCCTCCTATCAGGCCCTGACGGTTGCTTTGCCGCTCCTCGGCCTGTCCCGCAATTCTGGTTTCGCCGTGGTAGCCCGGCGCCAGTGCGTCGTCGATGACCTCGGCCTGCCCGCCGGCGACGACTCGAACTCTGCGGTCGGCGAGCGGAACCTCCGTCTCCAATCCCGCCGTGGCTGATCGACGCCTGCTCCCGAGCAGTCGGCTCTCCGGCCTCAGCAGATCCTCGGGGGAAAAGGTCTCGCGACGCAGAGCCGCGAAGCCGCTGACGAGCGCTCGACTGAGCAGAATGTTGAGCTCTGCCCGCAAGCCCGTCGCCCTGCTGTCGTTGCGATCCTCCTGAACCCCGGTCCCGACCTCCCCGTCCGGATCGCGATAGGCGTCGCGCTGTAAGGCGTGATAGCCCACCATCCGGTAGCCGCCAGGTACTCCCGCGTCGACGGAACCGAAGATCTCAAGTTCGGTGATGTTCCTCCAGCCGTCGGATCGTGCTCTCAGGGCCTGGAAATTCCCCAACCCGGGGACACCCTGATATTTGAGGTCGAAGGCGTTTCTGAGGCGCACACGTGAGCGGCCCCACGCCCTGCGGACGTTCCCCAATGCTCTCAGCGAACGAAAATCACTGTTGCGGCGCTTCACCCATTCGTCGTCCTGCTTGTTGTACTCGGTGCCATTGTCGTCGAAAAACCGAAAGTCGCTGCGGCTCGTTCCGTAGTCGAGCAGGCCGAAAAACTCCGTGTTTCCGGAACGCCTGCCAAAGCTGCCGGTCAGCAGCGTCGTCCCGAAGGATCCTATTGTGGCGCTGATTTGCCTTCTCGCCGACATCGAGGCCGACTGGGTGCGGATGTGGACGACACCGCCGATGCTGTTGCCCCCGTATCGGGCGGGAACGGCGCCCCGATAAATCTCCACACTCTCCACTCCGCTCACCGGCAGCCGCCCCATATCGACGGCGCCTCCGACGGCGTGATTGAGCGGGACCCCATCCAGAAAAACGAGCACCTGCTCTGCCGTCGATCCCCGAATCGACACGGTGCTGAAACTGCCCAGGCCGCCGTAGCGTCTGATGCTAACACCAGTGGAGCGGTCGAGTATCTCGGCGAGCGAAATAGCCGATTTATCGGCTACTGGAATCACTTCCACGAAAGCGGCGGCGTAGTCCTCTTCCGGCGCGGCTCGCCCGCGGACGATCATCTCGTCCATGACGACGGGCTGTGGTTGCAGCTCGATCTGCACGGGTGAAACTTCAAGGGGGACTGAGATGCTCATCTGTCCATAGTCGTACCCCAACTGCGACACTCTGATGCGCCAGGTGCCCGCCGCCATTCTTCGAAAAACGAAGTTGCCGCCGCTGTCACTCACAGCGTGCAGCCTCACGACGTCACCCGAGTCGCTCTTCGGTTCGAGCACGACCTCGAGGACGGCGCCAGCTAACGGCCGTTTGCTCATTGCATCCACGACTCGACCGCGCACCTCCTCGGTCTCCGCTCGCGCCACCGCCGGCGCGGCCAGCGACAGGAACGCAAGGGATGCAACCAGACCCCAGGCGGGCTTCGGTTCGCTCGTCAGTCCGACTCGCCCGAACACGACGTCGCCTCGCTCTCTCTTACAATTCTTTGCCGATAGAGTCGCCCTTCGACCACCGCTGCCATGCTGGCGACGTCGAAACACCCTTCCAGAAACCCGTTCATGCGTTCAGCCTCGCCCTGAGGGTCGGCGTGCACGGCACTGAACTGGACGAAGAGGACGTCGAAATTCTGCTGCTGCTCGAGCCAGCGTCTCACCTCCTCGAGGTGTTTTTCGAACAGCGGGCCCAGCTCATCTTTTTCTTCTACCCCTCCTCTTTTCAGCATCCGCCGCTGCGAGGCGAGGATCTCTTCCATGCTTCGCTCCATGAAGATTACCCGGTAGGTGCGCTCGCCGGGCAGCTCGTACAGCAGCCGCGAGATGATCTTCACGACCTTGCCCTCGGCGCAGCCGAGCCAGCCGGCGTCCTCCATGAGCTTTTTCACCGGCTCAAACTCGTAGTAGCCCCCGGGATTGTCCTCGTCGGACACCCGAAGTCGATCCGTGAGCGGCTCGATTCCGCCCGCCTCCAGCATCTTCATTGCCATAGAGGTTCCCGACCGCGGCAGGCCCGATACGATCGTGATCCTATCCCCGCCGTTCACCTTCAGACACCAGACACGGTGAGGAGCCCGTCCGTCATCGAGATATTGTAGCGGTTCAAAGGCTTTTGGGCGGGGCCGCGCAGCACCGTGCCGTCGAGGTCGAACGCCGATCCGTGACAGGGACAGCTCAACACGTGACCGGTGGGTCTCACTCGACAGCCCAGGTGAGTGCATCGAGAGCCGATCGCCTCGAACTCGCCGCTATCCCGACGCAGGAGGAGAATCGCCTCGGACAATTCGGGAGCTGTCAACACGATGGCGTTTCCCCCGCTCATGCGCTCGTTCAACTCCGTCAAATCCATGCTGATTCGGCCGCCCTCCACGGCGACTGCAAGGCTGCTCGTGGTGGCACAGGCAGCCAGCTCGGCGCCCACGGCGACCGCAGTGCCGCCTCCGAAGAGGATTCTGCCGAGAAAATGACGGCGCGACAGGCCGCGCGTGCGTTCGTTTCATAGTCTCAGCTCTCTTCGGCGGCTCAGGAGAAACAAGAAGAACGGGCAACCGAGGACGGAGGTGATCACGCCGATTGGAATCTCCGCGGGGGCGATGAGCGTTCGGGCGAGAATGTCGGCCCCCACGAGCAGAATGGCCCCGCCGAGAATTGAGGCTGGAAGCAGCTTGCGGTGATCGGGGCCGACGAGCAGTCGCATGATGTGCGGCACGACGAGACCGACGAACCCGATGATGCCGCTCACAGCGACGGCGGCGGCTGTCAGTAAAGCCACGACGACGAGGAGGAGTGCCTTCACTCGCTCTACCTCGACTCCGAGGTAGCGGGCGGTCTCCTCGCCCTGCAGGAGAATGTTCAGGTCGTTCGCATAGACCTGCAGCACTACGATACCCACCAGGGCGCAGGGCCAGATCATCTGCACGTGCTCCCAGCGGCGCGACGACAGGCTTCCCAACAGCCAGAAGAGAATGCGATGGAGATTTTCGTGACTGGTGATCATCACAAATGAGGTGAGCGCCGCTGCCAGCGAGCCTACCGCGACTCCCGTGAGCAACAGGACCGTTACCGGCACTCGCCCGCCGCGAACTGAAATCCCGTACACGACGAATGTCACCGACAGCGCGCCAACGAAGGCGAGCACGGAAACTGAATGGATGCCGAAAATCCAGAAGTCGATTGACAGCGCCAGCGCCAGCGTGGCCCCGAGAGCGGACCCCGAGGAGACGCCGATGATGTACGGATCGGCCATCGGATTCTGGAAGAATCCCTGCATGACGGCGCCACTCAACGCCAGCAGGGCCCCCACGAACACCGCCAGCAATACCCGCGGAGACCGAATGGAACGCACGATAACCGACTCGGCGCTACGCGCGGCGGCCGTCTCCGACTCCCCTTTCAAGATGAGCTCGGCGATTCGGCCCGCTTCGATGTCGACCGGGCCGATTCCAAGCGACAGGACAACGAGAATGAGGAGCAGCAGAAAGAGGGCCGGCAGCGCGATGCCGATTCGCCCGAACGGCGCCGTTGGGCTCATTCCGTGAATTCGATCTCCGGATAGAAAATCGCAGCCAATTGCTCCAGTGCCTCAACCAGTCTCGGACCTGGTCGGGTGAGCAGGTCGGCGTCGACGAAATGCACGCGGCCCGCTCTTACAGCCGGAAGGCTCTTCCAGCCTTCGAGGGTGCGGAGTCGTTCGATTTGTCCAGCCATAGCGCCGGCGCCGCCCGGCGAGGAAGTCGTGATGATCACTTCGGGAGCGAGGGCGACGAGCGATTCGAGGCTGATCTGCGGCCAGCTCCCCGGTGCCGATCTGGCCACGTTCTGTCCGCCTGCCAGGTGAATGACATTGTCGATGATGGTGCCTCCCCCGGCCGTATAGATCGGCTCTCCCCAGTAGCCCCACAGAACCCGTGGCGGATCCGCGTCGATCCTGGCGACCGCTCTTCGGACGCGATCGACACGGACACGGAGACGCTGCGCGAGATCAGTTGAACTGGAGGTGGCACCGGTGAGCCTGCCGAGCCGACCGACGGCGGCGATGAGCTGCTCCACGGACCGAACATCCAGAGCAAAGACGGGAATACCCATCTGCCGAATGGTCTGAAGCCCTTCCAAATCGTTGCCGCGCGCCGCGAGCACGAGGTCGGGCTCGACCGAGGCGACTTTCTCTGCATTGAGCGTCGAAAATCCGGCCACGCGCTCGATCCGGTCGGCTGCCTGGGGGTAGTTGCAATACTCTGTCACACCGACAACCCAATCTCCCAAACCGAGGGAGAAGAGCATCTCCGTGTTGCTCGGTGCCAGTGACACGATCCGCTGAGGAACAGCCTCGAGAGCAACCGTATCGCCAAGATCGTCAATGGTGGCAACGGGGATTCGCGAGCGCGTGGTGCTCTCTAGATCCGGGTCCGCCTCTGCGTCGACCTCAGCACTGCGTCCGACCAGGAGGGAGACGAGCGAGAGTAGGGAGAGGAAGCACCGCCACTGGTGTGTCATCACGGGAATCAGCGGTCCAACCCGACTTCCTGCGATGTAATTGTCCCGATCCCCGTCAGCTCGTCCCGTCGAGAGAGCGGACTCACGCGGGGTCGGCCATCGCCGGATGCCTCCACCAGAACTGTAACGCCGTACACCTGACGGATCGTCGTTGCCGTGATGACCTGCTCGGGCGGTCCATCTGCGCGAATTCGACCCTCATGCATCAATACGATTCTGTCGCAGTACTCGGCGGCGTAATTCAGATCGTGAGTCACGCAGATGATGGTAATGCGCCGCTTGCGGTTCAGTTCGAGAAGCAGATCGAACACCTCTATCTGATGATTGATGTCCAGATGGTTGGTGGGTTCATCGAGCAACAGGATGCGCGGTTGTTGAGCCAGGGCCCTGGCAATGACGACCCGCTGCCGCTCGCCGCCCGACAGCTCGAGTATGGAGCGAGCGGCCAGAGCTGCTGTATCAGTGCGGGTGAGAGCCTGCTCGACGATCTCCTCGTCTGTGCCGCTGGGCCCGCGAAATCGACCGATGTACGGACTTCGACCCATGGCAACCGTTTCCCTGACCGAGAAGGCGAACACCTGCGCCGTCTCCTGAGGAACAACCGAAAAGCTCCTTGCTATTTCTTTGCGGGACAGCAAATTAAGGCTTTTCCCTGAGAGTCTGATATGTCCCTGATTGGGTGCAAGTATGCCTGTGATTGCCCGCATGAGCGTCGTTTTCCCACAGCCATTTGGGCCGATCAAGCCGACAAACTCCCCTTCCTCGATCGAGAGATCGACGTCGCAGACGACTGACCGACCGGATTCATAGCCGGCCGACACCGATACGAGCTCGAGAAGTGATTCGGGTGCAGTCATCCCTGGCGCTGTCCTTTACGAAGTCGACGAGCTTCTGCGGGAAGGTTTGTCTGGCCAAAAAAAAAACCGACCTGCGGTGAGGTCGGTTCGACGGCGTGGCCGGAATCCGAGCTGAGGTACGCCTCTCCCGCGAAGGCATTGCTCTCTCGGCTCTGGGCAGGTCTCCTGACTTCCGGCCTGCGTCGCTCCTTCGCAATCTCGAGCAGTCAGCACCATGGGGTGTTGACCCTTCGAAGATCAGTGGTTGCGGACTTTAAACCGTCCGTGCAACGCAGCAACGGTCGAAACCGTTGCGACCGGTCACAGTGGCGGGGCCGTGGCGGATTTTCACCGCCTTCCCTATTCTCAAAAAAATGGGTGAGCCGCCTGTGGCGGCGAGTCCATTTTCCAGCACCACGAGCCGTTTATCTGGCACCCAATGTAGCAGCGTTCTCACAAGTCGTCAAACGCGTCAGGCAGCTGCCGTAAGGGGCGCTATTTCGATTTCAGGGAACGATAGATCGCGAAGATGATGATTCCACCGAGGAGTCCGAAGGCGACGATCTTCATCCACAAGGGGTTCCACTCCTCCCAGCTCTCCTTGCTCTTCAACCTCCCCTCGAACAGACCGTAACGCGAACTGGGCGCCAGGCGCGATGCGGTTACGAGCGCTTCCTTCGCCTCATCTCTGCGGTCTTCCTTGAGCAGCAGGTTGATCAGGTTGAAGTGCGCTTCCACCAGGCCGGAATCGACCTGAATGGCTGCCCGAAACCACTCCTCCGCCTTCCTCAGATTCCCCTCCTGGTAGTGGCATCCACCTAGATCGCTGTAGGTTTTCGCCTCCTGACTCGGCGGAATATCCTCGTCGGCGCGCGCCGCCTTAATCGCCCCGCTG
>CBDBIJ010000077.1:0-27714 GCA_965205655.1 Candidatus Latescibacterota bacterium | reverse complement strand
CCGGCGGCATCGGCACGCGGCTGTGGCCCTACAGCCGCGCCGGACGGCCAAAGCAGTTCCACTCGATGGCCGGCAGCCAGACGATGATCCAGGATGCGGTCGAGAGAATCGCGCCGGTGGCGGCATCCGAGGACATCTACGTCTCAACCGGCGCCGAACTGGCGGGCCTCGTGAAAGAGCAGCTCCCGAACCTGCCGCAGGATCACCTCATCATCGAGCCGGCGCTGCGCAACACCGGACCGGCCGTAGGCCTGGAATGCGCCCTGCTCGAAGCCGCGTCTCCTGGCTGCACCGTCGCCAGCCTCGGTTCGGACCACTACATCGGCAAGCCGGATGAATTCTGCCAGCTGCTGACGGCGGCGGAGAAGGCGGCGGACCTGCAGCCAGACTACTTGTTCACTATCGGTGTCACGCCGAGCCGAGCGGAAACGGGATACGGTTACATCCACAAGGGGGAGGTGCTGTGCGAAGCGGACGGGCAGTCCGTCTTCGTCGCCCGGGAATTCACCGAGAAGCCGGCACCGGATGTGGCCGAACGTTACGTTGCCAGCGGGGACTATCTGTGGAACACGAATATGTTCGTGTGGAAGGCGCAGACCGTCCTGGCTCTGTTCGAACGCTTTCAGCCGGACATCCATGCAGCGCTCCGTCGAATCGCAGATGCGGCGGCGAATGGTGACGAGGTGCGGTCTGCGATCGAGCACGAGTACCCGTTGCTCCCGTCGATCTCGGTGGACCACGCCATATTGGAGCCGGCGCAGCAGGTCGCTACCCTCGAGGGGGTGCTGGACTGGGGCGACATCGGCAGCTGGGCGGCGCTCACCGACGTGCTGGAGACCGACGCCGACGGGAATCTCTTCAGAGGAAAGGTGATCGCCCTCGACGCCAGAGGGGTCACTGCGTACGGCCCGCCTGAAAAACTCATCGCCCTCGTCGGCGTCGAGGACCTGGTGGTCGTCGATACGAAAGACGCGCTGCTCGTGTGTCGCAAGGATCAAGCGCAGCGGGCCAGAGAGATCGTCGATCAGCTACAGGCAGACGAGCGACTCAAGCGACATTCATAAGGAGGAAGAGGAGTGAAACTCTCGGTAGACGGCTGTCGATCGCGCCAGCAACGGCTGGTGGAGATCCTCGCGGCGAAGGGGCTCGACGGCGCCGTCATCGCCAGGCGTGAACATGTGTAATACCTCACTGGTTTTCTGCATCACCGCCTGCACTCGGTCGCTGCCTGTTTCATCGACGCGAAGGGCCGCACGACGCTCGTGGGCTCGGAGGTGGGTGATGAGGTGACCGCTGTTGACGAGATCGTCACCTACGACAACTCCTATTTCGCTACCATGCACAGCTCACAGTTCGAGGAAGTGGCGGCAAAGCTTCGGGCCGCCGTTCCTTCAGGCGCCAGCATGGGGGCGGACCTGGGCGGGGGGCCCGCCTGCATCACCGGCCTGGCCGGTGGCGAGGCCGTCGATCTCACTCGAGAGCTCTACCGGCTGCGCAAGTGCAAAAGGTCAAGGCCCAGTTTCAGTTGAAACAAATCACAGGCTCGGGTGAGTGTGTCAGCCCATCATCGCGAGCTGTTTGATGCCGAGTTCGGCTTGTATGGCTTGCCGGAGCATCGGCAGATGGCGATAGCCCTTGACCCTGCGCAGACGTGGTTCGATGTCGAGCAGTGCCGTGGCTACCCAACGGTGACGCTGTGATGAGTTGGTCCAGCGTCGCACGTTGTGTGTGAGCTGCTCCAGGAGACTGTTGACGTTCTCGATGCAGTTGGTGGTGCGGAAGGAATCCTTGAGCATCGGCGTCAGTCCCAACCGATGGAGTGTGAGGGTCTCTTCCATGCCTTCCTCGAGGCTGTGTAGGGCGGACTGATTCATCAACTTCAAGCCCGGTTTGAGCGCGTCCAGTGCCGCCTTGGCCGCCTCGTATCTCGGTTTGCCGTAGGCCGCCTCCATCTTGCGACCCATACCGGACTGCTCGCTTTTGGACAGATACGACACGACGTTCTGGCGCTTGTGATACTGGCAGCGCTGCACGCAGGCATGTCCTTTGAGCACCGACATCACCGCCTTGTAAAGCCCCTTGGCGCCGTCGATGACGACCAACAGTCCGGCTTCGTACTGCATACCGCGTTCGACCAGATCGGACAGGAAGCGACGGCAGACGCGCTCGTTTTCCGTGGCCGCCTGCACGAAGCCAAGAGGAATCTTCTGTCCGTCGAGGGTGACGCCAGGGCGATGATGATCTCCTCGTCCGCGAAGCTCTTGCCGTCGAGGAATAGCGCCACCAGATCATATCCTTCCAGGGATCGCTCCTGGAATTCAGCCAGCTTTCGAGCCGTGCCTTTCACGTAACGACGGGACACCGATGAGGATGACAGACCAAAGGCCTCGGGTACGGCCTCAGCGCAGGCCTCGTAGTTGCGCGTGGCGATGCCCTTCAGCATCCGCAACAGCAGACCTTCGTCCATCTGTTGAGGCGTCTGCAGTGCCTGGTAAACATCCAGCGGGACCTCGGTATGGTTGGCCACGTTGCGCACCCGCGGCACATCGACGGGTAGTTTCTGGTCGGCCAGGTACACCGACCCGAGCTGAGACCCCCAGCGGCGTAACGGCTGATCCGACCCCTTGCGCTGATACCGCGGCCCAGCCAACTCAACGACCGCTCTTTGCAGCTCCTCCGCGACCGCCTGCAGCCCCAAGGGAATCAGCCATTGGATCGCCTCAATCCGGCCATCCAGGTCCTCTACTTGCTCTGCAGTCTCGGGTGCTACCTTGCCGATGCTCACCGTTCGTTTGACGCCCTTCTTCCGTGCTACTAGCTTGCTCATTGCAGGCTCCTTTTGTTACCGATGCGAGACTTCTTCCAACGGGCTTCTCGTATCAAAACGTAACGATTGGAGCCTGTGCTGTTTCAACTAAGATCGGGACAAAGCGGTGCAAACACGCCGATGAGGTAGAGGCGATTCGCGGTGCAATCGCCGTGGGCGATGCGATGTACGCCGCCGCGAAAGAGGCGATCGAGCCAGGCGCAGACGAGGTGGATGTGTTCGCCTACATCCGCGCCGAGGCCACCAAGGCGGCCGGTGAAGACCTCGAGTTCATGGGAAACGACTTTCGCGCCAACGACATCGGCGGTCTGCCGCGACATCGCCAGATGCAATCCGGCGAGCTCTACATCCTGGACGTTGGACCAGTGCTGCACGGATACTACGCCGACAACTGCCGCACTTTTGCAGTGGACGGAGCGCCCAGTGAGGCGCAGTCGCGGGCGTGGGAGACAATCGATGCTCTTTTCGCGGAACTGGTGAGTACAGTGCGACCGGGCCTGCCGGCAGTCGACCTGTTCGGCGTTGCCGACGGCTACTTGGGACAAGGTGAATTCGACGGCCTCGTGCACCATCTCGGCCACGGCATCGGTCTGGCGCCGCACGAGACGCCGGAGCTGAATCCACACTACGACGCCGTGTTCGAGGTCGGCGACGTGTTCACCATGGAGCCTGGGTTGTACAACGACGAGTTGAAGGCCGGCATCCGCCTGGAAGAGAACTACCTGCTGTCCGATGACGGCCTCGTGCAGCTCACGTCCTTCCCGCGCGGTTTAGATTAGATAGACTATTAGATGAACTGATTGGCAGCTGTCTATTAGATAGACTGATTGGTCGCGCTTTGTCCCGATCTTAGTTGAAACAGCACAGGCTCCAATCGTTACGTTTTGATACGAGAAGCCCGTTGGAAGAAGTCTCGCATCGGTAACGATGGGGAGCCTGCAATGAGCAAGCTAGTAGCACGGAAGAAGGGCGTCAAACGAACGGTGAGCATCGGCAAGGTAGCACCCGAGACTGCAGAGCAAGTAGAGGACCTGGATGGCCGGATCGAGGCGATCCAATGGCTGATTCCCTTGGGGCTGCAGGCGGTCGCGGAGGAGCTGCAAAGAGCGGTCGTTGAGTTGGCTGGGCCGCGGTATCAGCGCAAGGGGTCGGATCAGCCGTTACGCCGCTGGGGGTCTCAGCTCGGGTCGGTGTACCTGGCCGACCAGAAACTACCCGTCGATGTGCCGCGGGTGCGCAACGTGGCCAACCATACCGAGGTCCCGCTGGATGTTTACCAGGCACTGCAGACGCCTCGACAGATGGACGAAGGTCTGCTGTTGCGGATGCTGAAGGGCATCGCCACGCGCAACTACGAGGCCTGCGCTGAGGCCGTACCCGAGGCCTTTGGTCTGTCATCCTCATCGGTGTCCCGTCGTTACGTGAAAGGCACGGCTCGAAAGCTGGCTGAATTCCAGGAGCGATCCCTGGAAGGATATGATCTGGTGGCGCTATTCCTCGACGGCAAGAGCTTCGCGGACGAGGAGATCATCATCGCCCTGGGCGTCACCCTCGACGGACAGAAGATTCCTCTTGGCTTCGTGCAGGCGGCCACGGAAAACGAGCGCGTCTGCCGTCGCTTCCTGTCCGATCTGGTCGAACGCGGTATGCAGTACGAAGCCGGACTGTTGGTCGTCATCGACGGCGCCAAGGGGCTTTACAAGGCGGTGATGTCGGTGCTCAAAGGACATGCCTGCGTGCAGCGCTGCCAGTATCACAAGCGCCAGAACGTCGTGTCGTATCTGTCCAAGAGCGAGCAGTCCGGTATGGGTCGCAAGATGGAGGCGGCCTACGGCAAACCGAGATACGAGGCGGCCAAGGCGGCACTGGACGCGCTCAAACCGGGCTTGAAGTTGATGAATCAGTCCGCCCTACACAGCCTCGAGGAAGGCATGGAAGAGACCCTCACACTCCATCGGTTGGGACTGACGCCGATGCTCAAGGATTCCTTCCGCACCACCAACTGCATCGAGAACGTCAACAGTCTCCTGGAGCAGCTCACACACAACGTGCGACGCTGGACCAACTCATCACAGCGTCACCGTTGGGTAGCCACGGCACTGCTCGACATCGAACCACGTCTGCGCAGGGTCAAGGGCTATCGCCATCTGCCGATGCTCCGGCAAGCCATACAAGCCGAACTCGGCATCAAACAGCTCGCGATGATGGGCTGACACACTCACCCGAGCCTGTGATTTGTTTCAACTGAAACTGGGCCTTGACCCGACTGGGTGGACGAGGGTCAAGGGGCGAAGTCGTGTATCGCGGTGCAAAGCCGGCGCAGTCCCTCGCGGACGTTCTCCTCCGGAGATGCGAAGGAGATGCGAACGTGGTCGGCACAGGTTTCGCCAAAGGTGCTGCCTGGAGCCACGGCCACCTTCTGCTCCTCGATGAGGCGGAGGGCGAAATCGCGTGAGTCCATTCCCGTCGACGAGATATCAACGAGCAGATAGAACGCGCCGCCTGGCGTGTAGCGGTAGAGGTCGAACTCGCGCAAGACCTCGAGGGCGACATCCCTCCTCGCCCTGTAGGTGTCACGCATAATTCCGACAGAGTCCTGAGGGCCGTCGAGACCATCGACAGAGGCCATCTGGGCGAAGCCGACACCGCACGACACGAAGGGTTCCTGCAGCTTGGCGGCCAGCTCCACGTAATCGCGGCCGGCGCGCGTGAAGCCGACGCGGAAGCCGGTCATGGCGTAGGCCTTCGACATGCCGGTCACGAGGATGACCCGCCCGTCTTCATCGAACGGCAGAGTCGAGGCGTGCGCTGAGTCAAAGACGATCTCGGAGTAGATCTCGTCGGCGACGACGTAGAGATCGTGGCGCCTGGCGAACTCCATCAGCTGCCGCGTCATTTCCGCGTCGAAGACCTGACCTGTGGGATTCGAGGGATTGCACAGCAGCATGAGCTTCGTCTTCGACGTGACGAGCGCTTCGAGCTCGGCGACATCGGGGAGGAATCGGTCCTCAGGCCGCAGGTTGTAGTAGACGGGGCGTCCGTGAAGCAGCGTCAGGGCCATGGAGTAGTTGGGCCAGCCCGGATCCGGAAGCAGCACCTCCTCGTCCGGCTCCACGAGGGCGAGAAAGGCGGTGGCGATGCTCATCACAGCACCCTGGGTAACGAGGATCTGCTCCATGGCCGTGGGCACGCCCGTACGGCGCTGAAGATAGCGAGCGACCGCCTGACGTAGCTCTGCAACGCCGGCGTTCGGCACGTATTTCGTGTGTCCCTCCCTGACGGATCGGCAGGCGGCCTCGACGATGTGGTCGGGCGTGTCGAAATCGGGTTGACCGACCTCGAGGTGGATGACGCCCTCCGTTGCCCAGGCGAGATCCATGATTTCGCGGATTCCGGACCTGGGAAGGGCGGCAGGAGTCCCGGCGAAGGGCTTCATTCGATCCCGTCAGCGGAGATGGATTCCCGGTCCTTTGGAGCCGATCATCTGAATCGAGTTGTAGATGGAGGCCGGCGTGCTGGCGCCGGTGATGCCCGCAATCGCCTCGGAGCGCTCTATCTTGAGCTCGACATCGGGGCTTTTCGCGTGAACGGAAACTCTGGCCGTGTTCCACTCGGGGTTGACAATGAGGGTGGCGTGGGTGCGGTCGAGGCCGATGCTGGCGTAGGCGATGGCGGCGAGCGTGTTGACATTGCGGGGAAAGAGGGGGCAGGCGCCGCGGGTGGGTCCGTCGTAGAGGCAGGTCTCCTCGGTGATGCTGTCGGCATCGACACCGGCTGCGGCGCAGTCCACATTCTTCGGCGGCTTCTTCATGACACAGTGGACGGATTCCCACGAGTCGCGGTTTTCGAGAAAGGCGTCTATACCGACGGCGCCGCCGTGAGGCACATAGGCCCGGGTGCCGTGGCGCAGGCTCGTCTCCCGTAGCTGATTCTCGAACTCGGCGTCGGCCAGGGCGGTGACGGAAATTCCCATGTAGTCCGTCTTCGCCAGGATGGTCGGGCCCCACTGTTTCGTGGCATCGGGGTGCGCCATCTCGACGACGAGATCGGGGCGTCGTGTCTCGAATTCGGAAAGGTCGAAGAGGATCAGCTCATCCTCCACATCGGTCAGGCGGTCCGGATCGGCATCGTGGATGAAGACGGACCTCCATTCCGTTCGTGTCGTCGCCGTCGATCATGCCGCAAACGGCAGTGCCGATCTGGCCGTAGCCGATCAGCCCTATTCGAGTCGTTGTCGGTGCCACGGTAAAGCCCTCCGTTCTTTCGCAATGGTGTCGGGAGATCGATCGCACAAGTGCGATCGATCTCAACAAGAAACGGGCAGCACGGGAACACCGCAACCCACAATATCTTGTATCGCGGCGTTCATCCGGCCACAACGAATAACGGTAACTATCAAGATTGCATAAACTTATCCGATATTATGGAGGCGGGAGGAGGGAGGTATGGCCCGGAAAGGTAAGAATGCAGGCACAGGTGCGATCCATGTTGTCGTTGGTGTCGGCGGGGTTGCGTTCACCGTCGCCGGAGTGCTCGGTCTGCTCCACTCACTCGAACCGCAACAGTCGCCTGCGCCGCCACCGGGTCGCCCAGTTGTTTCGAATGAAGTCTCAAATGAAGTCGAGAATGATGTAGAGACTCCGCCAGCCGGCGACGCGCCGGTCGTTCACGCCGCAGCTGTCGAGAGTCCACCGGAGCAGCACAGCGAGTCCGACTCCTCATTCTATCCGCTCGAGGTCGGGCACTACTGGGTTTACGGATTTCACGAAGGAAACGACGACGTCAATGCCGAAATCGTCCGCACCATCGAGCGCCGCGAGCGCAGGGAAGGGCGCGAGCTCTACTACTTCGACGATGGAACGGTGGTCTACAAAGAGGGGGGCCGGATCTTCGAGATGGGCACCCAGGGCGTCAACGTCGTGCCGATGGAACCGAGAGCACCTCAGCCGTACATCTACACGAGTCAGGGGATGGTGATCGAGAAACACATCGGAGCCACAGACACCGCAGTGGTGGCGAGCGATCGACGGTTCGACGGCTGCCTGGAAGTAATCACCAGGTTTCGCTCCGTTGAGTCGGGGCCCAAGACGGCGATGTCGTACTCTTCCTACTACGCTCCGGGGATCGGGCTGGTGGGACGTGAGCGTTGGACGAGCGCCGGGGCCGAAGGGTTTTCTCTGGAACTGCGCGGACATGGTGTGAAGATGGCCGGATCCCTCGCAGAGAAGCTGTGACGTGCGAACCAAGGCATTCAACTCGTAGCGAGCAAACTGAACTTTGAGAGCTAACGACAAAGACCTGCTGCGCAGATGGCGGCACCGAATCGCCACCGCAACCTGGTGCGCGGGATTCGCCATCGTCGCGACCGCAGTGGCGGGCCGGGCAGACAGTCACACTATGAACGATGGCGCCGCCGTCGAGATGGCCACGACGCGGGTCCTCGAGGTGGAGGGTGAAGACGTGGTTCTCGCTGCCGGCGCGCTCGCCGGTGTCGCCCTGGCCAGCGACGTGACGCTGCTCCGGGACGGGGAGCCGATCATCCATCCACTCAGCGGCAAGGTGCTGGGCACTCCCCAGGAGCCTGTGGCCGTCGTTCGCGTGTACGAGGTGGGAGAGGAAACGTCGCGGGCGAAATTGGTGAAGATGTACTCGGCACCGATGCCGGACGACATGGCTGAGTTCGAGAAAATGCCCGCCATGCCGGTCGATGAGCTGACGGCAGGAAAATTCGAGGATCGGGTGAGCCAGCTCGAGGCGAGCATCGAAGAGTACGGCGAGACGAGCCAGAAGCTGAAGAAGTACCCGGCGTTTGCGCGCCGTGTGTGGGATGAGGTTTCGACGATGAAATCGTATCTCGTCGCTCTCGACGAGCGCCTCGTCGAGCTCGAAGAGCAGCAGAGCGAAGATCACTACCGACTGACTTCGGTTCTGAGCGGCGAGTACAGGCGCCAGGATCTCGAAGAGTTCACCATTCGATACACACCCGATACACAGCTCAAGCTCAAGGCCGCTGGAAAGACGCTATTGATCAGTGTGGTGCGCGATTCGCTCCACATGGAGGAGATGGCGGATGCGCCCGGTGCGATGCCCTCCATGGAAGAAGACGAGGGAATCAGTTTCTGGGAAAGGCTGATGGGAGGGGGCGAGGACGAGGAGGAGGAGGAGATGATGCGGATGGAGCTGCCTGACGAGACTGCGGACGCGGCAGCCTCCGACGCTGCTTCTGAAGAGCCGTGGTACACGCGGCAGTGGCAGATGATCGGCGCCGTTGGACTCGTCATTGCCTTCATCCTCATGGCCTGGCTCGTGCTGCGAAAGCGGGTCTCCGATGCGACGGAAGGGCTCGAAGAGTTTGAGGACGAATACCTCGGCGACGATGAGGATGACGACGATGAGGAATACTGAGGCCAACATGAAAACGGTGCGCACATACTGCTGCTGCTGGGTCGCCGGGCTCCTACTGCTCGTGGCGGCGACGTCGGTGGTCACCGCTTCGGAGCAGTCCGACGCCGGGGACATCTCTGCAGACCAGATGCTCTACATCATCAAGGTCACGCCCACGCTCGTCTACCTGGACGCCGGCATGACAAGCGGCATCGACCGCGGCACGAGCTATGTCGTCCTCAGAGAGCGCGACCGTGGCGACGAGTTTGCCCGAGTTGGACAGGTGCGCGTGATCCGCGTCGACGAGGAGTTCTGCATCGCCGAGATTCTCGAGGTCGAGATGGGCGAGGAGATTGACGTTCTGCAGCGCGCCATCTCCCAAGACAGATGGGACTCAATGACCGCAATGGCCATGACTGACATGGCGGGTCCAATGGGTCCGCAGCGCAGGGGAGGCTGGTCCCTCCATCTCGTTGGAGGCGCCGATCTGAACAAGGCGGCCGAGCTGGCGCGTCAGGGCACAGCCCTGACGGGGACGAATGAGATTATGGACGCCAGCGCCGGACTGCGCCTCGCCAGGATTCTGGGGCACAAGGGGCGCCTCAACTTCACCGTGCGAGCCTCCGGCCTGATGCCCGACGCCGACGTCAACCAGCTGTCATTCGAAGTCGACTGGAACTATCTGTTCAGTGGGGTCGGGTCCGCAGGACCATATTTCGGCGTCGGTGTGGGCGAGCATCGCCTCAGCGGCGATTTGATGGGGTCGGGTGATTCGGCGTTCAAGACCGGCTTCAACGGCGTTTTCGGGCTCCATCTGCCCGTCGGCCAGAATGGGTGGAGTTGGGAGCTCGAGGCCGGATATCAGCACGTCATGAAATGGAACAATACCGTCGAGATCGACGCCAGTCACGCGCGGGTGCACCTGGGGGTGGGCCGTCGGTTCTGAGTAGGTAAATAGGATACGGCTCCAGCTCTTCAACCGCTACCTCACGGGGCCGGTCCTTCTGGATCGGCTTTCTCTGGTTCTATCCGCTTCTTCGCACTCCAGCGACATACCCAGATGCTCACTTCATACAGCAGCAGGAGCGGGAGGGCCATCAATACCTGCGATACCGGGTCCGGCGGCGTGAAAATGGCGGCGAGGAGGAAGATGGCGACCACGGCGTAGCGGCGAATACTTCGCATGTACTCTGGTGTCAGCAGACCCAGGCGGGACAGGAATAGTGTCACCACCGGCATCTCGAAGACGATACCGAAACCGAGCAGCAGCTTGAGGACGAAGCCGATGTATTCGTTCACCGCCCATTGCGAGGTCATGTCAAGTGGCTCGAGACTGAGAAAAAAGCGGAGTCCGAGCGGGAGCACGATCCAGTAGGCGATGAGAGCACCGATGGCGAAGCACAGCAGGCTCAGGCCGATGATGGGCACGACGAGGCCCTTTTCCCTGGAGAGCAGACCGGGTGCAACGAACTGCCAGAACTGGAAGAAGATCACCGGCAGGGCGATGACGAATCCTCCGAGCAGCGCGACCTGAAGCTGCACGAAAAAAAAGGTCATCGGCTTGAGGGCCTGGAGTCGTCTTCCCAGTGGAAGCAGATCCCGCGGTTTCTCTCCCCCTGCTGACGAATCGATGATAGTGGCGGGCTCGCCGAGCCACTCTTCGACGAGACCGCGCACCGCTTCCACGGGTCCCGAATCCTCCCCCTCCATCATGCTGGCTACCGCACCCTCGTAGGGAATAGTGAGGATCTTGAGAATGGGATCGGAAAAAATGAAGGCGACGACGGCTCCGGCGAGCACGGCGCTCAGCGCTTTCAGAATGCGCCACCGCAGTTCCTCGAGATGCTCCAGAAAGTGCATTTCGGATCCTGATTCCGCCTCGTCGCGATCGGCATCGCTCAGTTGGCGATCGGCATCGCTCAGTTCGCGATCGTCGTTCAATTCCTCACTCCCAGGATCGGCCATGCCGGGCACTCAGCGCCTCAGGACGACGCCGACGAGCAAGAGGATGCTGACGACGAGGGTCATCTGGGCAAACAAGTCGCCGTGCCGAGCGTAGAACGTGCCGCTCCCGTCTCCGTGAACCAGCGGGATGCTTCCGACGCTGTATGTCGCCGTAAAGATGTCGGTCGCCTGCGATGTGCGGCCGAAGGGATCGATGAAAAGGGAAACGCCGCTCGTAGCGCAGCGGGCGATGCCAATTCTGTTTTCGACGGCGCGAAGCACGGCGAGCTGGGCGTGTTGAAACGGTCCGGCCGTGTGCCCGAACCAGGAATCATTGGTGATGTTCACGAGAAACCGCGCTCCCTCCCCAACACTTTGCCTGACGAAATCGGGAAAGACCGACTCGAAGCAGATGAGAGCCGCAAACGGACCTTTGGGGTGTTCGAAGAGCGTCCGCTCTGTCCCCGGAGCGAACTCGGCGGGGGCCAAGTCACCTGTGAGGGCTGTCCAGTCGATCTCTTTCAGCAATGGGATCCGATCCCTGAAGGGGGTGCGTTCGCCGAAGGGGACGAGGTGCATTTTGGCGTAGGACTGCAATTCGGATCCCCCCTCACCGCTAAACAGATAGGCGCTGTTCTGAGCCTCGCCTTGGGGGCCTCGCCCGGGAGCACCGGTGAGCACCGGGATTCGAACCTCGTCAACGATGCTCTGGACCCTCCGACGACAATCGCCGCGTCTTGAAAGACGGCATGGCACGGCGGTCTCTGGCCAGACGATGAGCTCCGGTTCCTCGACCGCCGCCAGTTTGGAGAGCGCCTCCAGGCTGCGAAGAGAGCGCTCCAATCCTCCCGGCTGCCACTTCTCGAGACCGAGATTGTTCTGCACGAGCCCCACTTTTACCACGGCAGCCGGCGAGCGGATGGAGCGATCGGTCACGATTCGACCGTAGATCCACGGAACGGCAAAAAGCAGCGCGGCGCAGGCGCCGAGCACGACTCGCCCCGCAGGGCGCAACGGCGCGACAAGACCGAGGAAGATGAGCGAATTCAACGCGACGACCCAGAACGAGATGCCGTAGACACCGGTGAACTCGGCGTACTGGATGAGCGCGGGATACACGGCCTGACTGTGACCCAGAACGAGCCAGGGAAAGCCGAGCTCGCCGAGGGTCATCAGGTACTCGCAAGCCGTCCACGACGCCGGGGCGGCGAGCCAGCCAATCGCTCCCCAGCGCTTGACGACAGCCAGCTGCAAGCAGGCGAAGGCGCCTGCGAAGAGGCCGAGATAGACCGACAACAACAGCGTACCGCCGACGACAGCGGGTCCTCCGCCTCGGGTGAAGGCAACCCAGTAGAGCGTCAGCAAGCCGAAAACCGTCCCCGCTAGCCAGCCGCGGCGAAAGCCGTCGGCGCAGGACATTCCTCCACTTTCGCCCACTCGGGCGCCCACTCTCGTGCCGCTCCACAGGCAGAGCAGGAGCGGTACGAGTCCGACGTAGCTCCACAAAGGGCCGTAGGCGAAGGCGAACGGATTCGACGGGCTGGGCGGGAAGGCCAGGGAAAGCGACAGGCCGGCCAGCGCGGGCAACAGCCAACCGCTGCCGGCGGTCAACGGAATTCGGACGTCCCTTGACGTCCCTTTTCGCAGCGCGACCGTCATTGTCGCGCCTGCGCTGTCGTTTGCGGACGAGCATTGCGATCAAGATACATGAGAATGGAAATAGCTGGACGGCTCGCTGGAGGCGGGGGCGAGAATATATATGGCGGCATTGTCAGTGGCAATGAAGATGCGGTTGGCATGAATTCTGCAAGGAACGTAGCCCGGCGCGCAAGATAACGAGCTGCTGTGTCGCGGGGCGGACAGGAGTGTCACCACTTTGCCACAGTAGAGATGGAGAAAGAGGTCATGAAGCCCGAGTTGAGAGCATGGTCCGCAAACGGATCACAGATAAACGAGCCGGGTGCTGCACGCGGTACATCGGCTCTGGGTGAAAGCGGCGACGAACTGCCGCGGGAGCGACTGGCGCGATACGGGGCCGCCGCCATCAAGGACTACGAGCTGCTGGCGATCATTCTGGGGACGGGGTACCGAGGTTGCAACGTAATCGACGTGGCGAGATCCGTAATCGAGTCCCATCCGAAGGAAGAGCTGATGTCGATGGAGTTGAAACAGCTGGCGCAACTAAAGGGCATCGGAGGTGCAAAGGCGTTCGTGCTGCTGGCGGGCTTTGAACTGGCACGGCGAGCTCTGGATAAAGGGCTTGGCCTGCTGCCAGTAATTGCCAACCCCGCGGACACGATTCCCATGCTCGCGGAAGTCAAGGATCAGCGCAAGGAGTACTTCATCTGCCTCTACCTGAACGCCCGCAATCAAGTGATTCACAAAGAAGTGGTTTCGATCGGAAGTCTCTCCGCTTCGATCGTACACCCGCGCGAGGTGTTCCAGGTTGCTGTGTTTCAGTCCGCGGCGACGATCATACTGGCGCACAACCACCCATCAGGTGACGTTTCTCCGAGTAAAGACGACATCGAACTCACACACAGGCTCGTAAAAGCCGGAGAAATCATCGGCATCGACGTCCTCGACCACATTATCGTGGGGCCCGCGGACTATGTCAGTCTCAAAGAGCGGGGGGTGATGTAGATGCCTGACAAGGACGAGAATACTGTCCACAACGGCGACTTTGTTTTACTTGATTAATGGTCAGGAAAAGGTATATTTGGGAGGCAAACGGAGCTGGTGATCGATTCATGCAGCGGAAAAAACAGAAAAAAGAACATCTCATACCGGTTCAGGTATGGCGCATCTATCCGTATCCTGACGTTTCTCCGCCAGAGACCTTTCTCGTCGTTCTAAAAGGCGAGGAAGAAAAATTCGTCCCGATATCGATTGGCTTTCCCGAAGGACAGTATCTGGTCATGGCCATGCAGCAGGTGTCCTTTCCACGGCCACTGACGCACAATCTCATCCAGAATCTACTCGACAAGATCAAAGGCGAAGTCCACCAGCTCGTCATACACACGCTCAAGGACGAGACTTTTCACGCCTACCTGCTGGTTCAGACTCAAGATGAAGTATTCTACCTCGACTGTCGCCCAAGTGATGGTATGATTCTGGCGACGTTGATAAACGTTCCCATTTACATGAGCCCCGAGGTCATGGACGAAGCAGGCCGGGAATTGAGCAATATGATCAACATCGCCGACCTGGGCGAAGACCTTGCCGCAGAGGCAGAAGCCGACGGCACTTCGAACGTCGAGGCGGTTGTGGAGGTGGAGGTCAGGAGTTCTTCGGATGAAGACGAGGAGGAAGATGTGGAGGAGCCCGCTGCAGCCGAAGAGCAGAGCAAACTGGAGATCATGCGCGCCCAACTCGGCCGACTAGTCGCCGAAGAAGCCTACGAGGAAGCTGCCAAACTGAGAGATCAAATCAGCCAGATAGAGGATGGTCAGACGAGTCACGACTGACTCGAACCTGCGATACAATCGAAATGCCCCCTCGAGATTGGTTCTCGAGGGATTTTTTGTTTCCGCACTCTCACTGATAGACCAGGAGGTCGTGTCATGCGGTCGTTAGCAATTGCACTCTCGTCAATTATGTGCGTGCTCTGTCTCAGCAAGTCAGCGCTGGCTCACTGTGAGATTCCGTGCGGGATCTACGGCGACGAAACGCGCTTCGCCATGCTCTTGGAAGACATACAGACCATCGAGAAGTCGATGGCGAAGATCGCTGAACTGTCAGGTGATCTCGGCAACATCAACCAGCTGACCCGCTGGGTAAACAACAAGGAGCACCACGCCGATCGGATCAGGGAGATCGTCACACAGTACTTCATGACGCAGCGCATCAAGATCCCCGCGGCCGGGGACGACAAGGCTCAGTCGGCCTACGAAGGCAAGCTCGTCCTGCTGCACAAGATGCTGGTGTACGCCATGAAGTGCAAACAGACCACGGACCCCGAAAACGCGCGCACGCTGCACGATCTGACGCACGAATTCAAGGACGCGTACTCGAAGTAGGCGAGTGCCGTGTCTGAGACACCGCACTAGCGCAAGCGGAGAAGCCTGCCGGTAATCGGCGGCAGGCTGCCGGCGTGAACGGCGAACACATAGGTACCCGACGCTGTGGGCCTGCCTGCCTCGTCGCGGCCGTCCCACAACACCTGGCTGCGCCCGGATGTGACTCGATCCCGAATCAAAGTGCGAACCGATCGACCGACCACGTCGAAGAGCCGCACTTCGGCGACGGGCGGCATCGGCTGCCCGCTCAGGAGGAAGGAGATCGTGGTGGAATCGTTCGAGGGGTTGGGATAACTCACAGGAACAGAGACGAAGGCGGCAACTGATTTGGCCGCCAGCGGGAGCAGGTGGACGGTGCAGGCATGGATGACGGAGCTGAATCCGTCCAATACGGCGATGCGGACTTCGAGGGAGCCGGAATCACCGGCCGCCGGCGTCCAGGCGATTTCTCCGCTCACGGGATCGAGACGCAGGCCTGCGGGGCCGCGGTCGAGCAGAAAGTAGAGACGATCTCCGTCGGCATCGGTCGCCCGCACGACCATGGTAAAGCGCTCACCTGCCACAGCGACCGTGTCCGCCGGCGACAGCACGACCGGCGAGGAGTTATCGGCGAGGATCCACTCGCGAGTCACGAGCTCCGTACGTCCGAACACACCCGGGCGCGATGAGATCTGCACGGCTACCGTATCGGAGCTCGCAGTCTGAGGGTCTTGGGACATCGCGGACGCGCGAGCAAAGGCGAAATGCGATTCGCCGGCGCCGTAGATCCGTCCGTTGACGGACCAGCGCACCCTGGTTTCAACCGGGTCGGAGATCTCAACTGAGAAGAGAATCTTCCTGCCCCTGGGAACGATCGAGTGCCGCCACCCCGGTTTGAAGGCGGCCAGATATAGGAGACTTTTTCTGACATTCACGACCGCGGGCCGAACGCCAAACGAGCGCGCGGGCGCGCTTTCCAGTCGCGCCTCGATGAGACTCCTGCCGACGCCGACGGCTGTCACGGTGCCGAGACCATCCACTGCCGCCGCCGCCGGATTCGAGGATCGCCACGACAGCTTCGCCACAGCGCCTTCGGTCCGCGCCGTCAGGCTGGTTATGTCCGACTCAAGCCCATCCGAATAGCGGCCCACCACTCTGAGGTCGGCGCGATCCCCCGCGACAAGGTCCGTCCTTCGCGGCAGCAGGCGCGCCCTTTCCAGCAGGGCGCGTTCAAACCGCGGTGAAAATGGATCGCGTCCGGGAAAAGAGCTGTGCAGGATCGGCGCCACGGAGGGGTCGGAGGAGTACTGGATCGACTGATTGGGCTCCCTGTCGAGCGCATAACTGACAGCGGCCAGCGTATCAGGTCCCTCGGGGTCGATGAGGTAGACCTCGTCGTTCCTGTTGCCCAGGCCGTCGCCAATGCGACCGTCATCGACAAAACTCAGCGCTCCGGATGGCGTCCCTCCGCCAAAGACGACGCAATACGAGCGGGGCGGGAGCGTGGTACCGGCAGGGAACCGGAACTGGCGAGACTCCGAGACGTCGCCGTCGCTCAGGCGCCAGCCACCCACTTCGAGGCCGAACTCTTCCAGGTTGTAGACCTCCACGAATTCGTCGCCGTAGGTCTGACGCACGCCATCGCCATTTGCGTCCCCGGTGTGACCGAGAGGAGGGTCCATCAGAACTTCGGTGATGCGCAGCCGCGGTTTGGCGACGATGCGAAGATCGTACTGCTGCGAGACCCATCGATGTCCGTCGCTGACCTCGAAGCCGACGGGATGAGGAGGCCCGGTGTGTCGGGAACGCGGCCGCTTATCAGACCCGAGGCGAGATCGATACGCAACCACTTTGGTGACTGAGCCATGATGTACATGAGGGTGCCGTCTTCCGGATCGACGGCCTGCACCTGGTAGCGGTAGTGGCCGCCGGCGTAGGCGTCCGGGTCGGCTGCCGAGGTGATAGCCGGGGGGAGGTTGGGCGGCAGCCGAATCCGGAGAATTCCCTCGGCTAGAAACAGCTTGTCGTTCCAGGCCGCGATGCGCGCCACTCCACGGCTGTGCACAACAGGTCGAGTCAACGATTCGAAGCTGGCGATCTCGGAATCGTAGGAAACCCAGGTGATCAGGGAGGGAGGGATCAGCTCTTCGCTCTCCGGCGAGATGCCGCGAACGAGCGGCGCCTCTGGCTCTTCGCCCAGGAAGACGTCGACGGTGTCGATGGCAAAGGCCGTATAAAGAGGTCGTGCCCGTCCCGGCGAAAAGATCGTACGTCCCGGCAGCCGGCTGTGCGGCACCAGCTCTCCGCCCTCGATGATGGTGAGAGACTGGTCGATGTTTGACGCCGACCTGTAGGTCACGTCGAGGATCGTGTCGACGGGCGCTGGCGCGATGAGGAGGAGCCGATCGCCACCGTTGGTGAGGCCGTTGCCGAGGCGCCCGTCGTCGACGAAGATGCGGCCTGAATCTTCGGATGGTTCGCCACCGCCGAACAGGACGACATACTGCCGAGGCTGCAGGACGGTGCCCTCGGGAAATCGAAACTGGCGGCTCACTGCCGTGTCGTCGTCGGACAGGCGCCAGCCGGACACGTCGACGGCATCGCCCTCGTTGAAGATCTCTATGAACTCGTCCTCGTAGCGGTCGGTCACACCATCCCCGTTCGCATCTCCTTTCGAGCCGGAGGGGGGATCGGCAAGGACCTCGGTGACCGCGAGGCGTGGCGGATTGAAGTTTGGGGAGGAGGCGGTGTCGGCCGCCGCCGCCGCGGTCGGCCGCGACGCCCCGGCGGAGAAGGGCCCGCCGGTTCCCGGTGGACTGTCGTGAGGCGTGAAATGGCATGGCGGGCCGGCATCAGAGCGCTTGCAGTCCTCGGGCCAGCGAGTGATGGACACGTCCCGCGGCCAGTCAGAGCCGCGATGGAAATCTATCGTGTCACCCAGGGCGTGACGGAGGACGACGGTGTCGCCGCTGTTCGAGAGACCGTTGCCGATGCGCCCGTCATCTGCGTAGGCGCGGCCATCGAACCCCTGAGGGTTTCCCCCACCGAAGAGGACGGCGTAGCTGCCGGGAGGAAGGCGGGCGTCGTCGGGAAAGTGAAACAGGTCGTCGACGGCGACATCGTCGTCCCCGAGGCTCCAGCCAGCGATGGAGAGCGTATCGGGACCGGGGTTGAACAGTTCGATGAATTCGTCCTCGTAGGTGTGGCGCTCGCCGTCGCCGTTGGCGTCACCCGCCGCCCCGCTCGGGGGGTCGGCCAGGATTTCGCTGATGACGACGCATCGAGCGTTCTCGGATTCCGGCAGCACCTGAACCAAAGCAGGTGAACTTGTCACGGTCATGAGTGACGCCCGAACGAACGCTGCGCCGACTTCGAGGGCGCGGACGGTTCCGCCGGCGTCCACACCGGCGATGAGAGCTGCCGAGCTCGTCCACTCCACCGGCGGCTGCTCGACGGTGCCGTCCGACCAGTGAACGACCGCGTCAACTGCAGGCTCCGCCCCTTCATCACCACCGTATCCGAGGGAGTCACGACGACGGAATCGACGACGGTTCGCGCCGCACCGGGCGAAAAAAGCGAGCCGTCACCCGGTGGATCGGAATGCTGAACGAAGGGCCCGGCGCCTGCCGGATATCGCGTCACGGACTGGTTGCGATTCCACGGGATGCCCACCAGCGCCGACGCGGCCGTGTCGCCATCGGCATCGACGAGCCAGAGCGCGTCGCTGCTGTTCGAGAGACCGTTGCCGATGCGCCCATCGTCGCTGTAGGCAGAGTCGCCGAACCCCTGAGGCGAACCCCCACCGAAAACGACGAGGCGCTGTCCGGGTGGCAGCAGCGTCATTGGGGGAAAGGTGAACCACGCGCCCTTCTGGGTGTCATCGTCACCGAGGCGCCACCCCGCCAGGTCGACGGCTTCCGGTCCGTTGTTGAGCAGCTCGACGAATTCGTCGGCGAAGGTCTGCCGGGTGCCGTCGCGATTCGCGTCTCCAGAACTCCCGGTGCCCGGATCGGCCAGGACCTCGTCGATGACGACGTCGGTGCCAACACCGCGCAGCCTCACCTCGATCGAATCGGGACCATCCGGTTGGCCGGCGCCGGAGACGACGATGAGGACGGCTGAATCGACGCCGGCGGACGCCGGAGAAAACCGAACCGCGACCGCGACTGAATCGGAGGCCTCGATGAAGAGGGGTAAGGGAGGGGGAGTCAGATCGAAGGATCCCTCCACGAGCCCGGTGTCGACGAACACAGACATCGTGTTGACGAACACAGACATCGTGTCGACGAACACAAGCATCGTGTCCACGAACAGCGAGTCGGGCCCGTCGTTGACGACGGCAACTTCGAGGCTGGCGACAGCGCCCACCGGGACCTGATCGAAGTCGAGCAGATCGGGATGTATCTGAGGCTGGCCGGCGTCGGCGGGTTGAGGGTAGGAGCCGGCGGTTGCAAAGCCGAGGAGGGTGACCACCGCGAGTCGCGCAATCATGACGCTGGTGGCGGCAAATAGCGGGCCTGCGGCTGTCGTTCACGCTACGGCATGCAGGACAACTGGTTGTGAGCGATCCTCGTCATTGTGGCGACGGCGATCGCGACACCAATGGGACACAGGACTGCTTCCACATAGTGACAGGCGGATCGATATGACCGGGAGCGGCTGGTAGCTGAGGCGCGATCGGCAGTATATGTTAATGGTGCGATTTCAACCGAAACTGGCAGGCCAAGAATGGGTCGGATCGACCGATACGAGTCTCAGCTGCTGACAGCCCTCATCGCTTTGCTGCTCTGCTCCGTTTTGTACGGATGCCGCAAAGGGGACGACAGGCTCAAAGCGCAGACGGCCGCCGCGTCCGCCGCCTCTCAGCAGCGGGATGAGTACAGGCTGGCGAGACAGCAGATGGTGGAGGACCACCTGCGGTCGCGGGATATCGTCGATCCGACAGTTTTGCAGGTAATGGCGAGGGTGCCCAGACATCGTTACGTGCCCGAGAGGCTGCGGTCCGGCGCCTATGGAGATCACCCCCTGCCCATCGGCGAGGGGCAGACCATATCCCAGCCCTACATTGTGGCCTACATGACCCAGGCTCTCGAGCTGGACCCGACCGATCGAGTCCTCGAGATCGGCACCGGGTCCGGGTATCAGGCGGCGGTGCTGGCTGAAATCGCCACGCAGGTCTACACGATCGAGATCATATCATCGCTGGCTGAAAATGCCCGCTCCCTACTCGCAGAAATCGGCTATGACAACGTCCACGTCCGCAGCGGGGACGGGTATTTCGGCTGGCCGGAAGCGGCGCCCTTCGACGCCATCATCGTCACCGCCGCACCCCCTCGCGTTCCCCAGGCCCTCGTGGACCAGCTCGGCGACGGCGCCCACCTCGTCATCCCGGTGGGCGAGCACTATCAGGAATTGATCAGAATAACGAGAGCGGGAAGCGAGATCCGTAGGGAGCGTATGCTACCGGTGCGGTTCGTGCCGATGACGGGAGAGGCGCAGGAGAAGGAGTAGCGCCGTGGGCGGGGAGGGAATACGGGCGCTGGCAGAGGTGGTCAGAACTCCCCGGAAACGGACAGACGGTGGACGTCTCCGAGGGCAGGATACGAAGAGAAGGCGTAGTCCAGACGGTACCGCTGCATGACGAGGCCGGCGCCAGCGGTGAGGCCGAGGGGTTCATCTCCCTCGAGACCGGTCTGCTGCAGGCTGTAGCCGGGCCGCACGAAGAGTCTACTGTGAACCTGCAGCTCGGCCCCGAAGCTCAAGTACGGATCGTTGTCGTTGGGTAGATTGAGGTCGGCCAACAGCATGAGTGGCCGGGGCGCGTGAGCGGGGCGATGGCTCATGCCCAGGCGCACAAGCACGGGCAGAGAATCCTCGAATCCGTCGGTGTAGCCGCTGCGCACGGAACCGATGTTGAGGAGGGATGCGCCCAGCGTCATGCCGTCGATCGGTCCCCGCGCCTGGGCACCCAGGTCGATGACGTAGGCGTCTGAAGAGTAGCTGTCGATACTCGAATAGATCGCTTTGAGATTCACGCCGACCGTCATGCGCCGTTGCCACACCGGCTGAGCGACGGTGATGTAGGTAGCGATATCGAAGGCGCCAAAGGTGCCCAGGTCTCCGCCATCCACGTCGGTGCGACGCATCGTTCCGTAGCTGACGTAGTTCATACCGATTCCCCAGACCCGCTTTTCACCCGGTATGGCGACGCTGAGGAAACCGGCCTCCGTGTCGACGAGATAGCTCGTCAGCGACAGCACTCCACTGCGGCTTTGGACGCCGTAGAGGCCGGCCGGATTCCAGGCGCTCGCTTCAAGGTCGCCGCTCACCGCGGTGTAGGCGCCGCCCAGAGCCGCGGGCCGCGCACCCACGCCAATTTTCAGGAAATTGAACCCGGTTGTGCCGGCGCTCTCGTTGATGGCCGGTGCCGGGACCGAGGAAGCCGCTATCAGTGCCAGGGCGAGGCCGGGTGCTCCCCACGCCGATACACGCAGTCGCCACATATTCGATTCCTTCAATTCTGTATTACCTCCAGGCCGCGGGCGGCGGTGAGCAGCAGGTCTTCCTCGAACGGAGCCGCCAGGAGCTGGGCGCCGATGGGCAGGCCTTGGACTGACGTTCCCACGGGGACGCAAATTCCGGGGATGCCGGCCAGATTCACAGAAACAGTATAAATATCATTGAGGTACATCTGCAATGGATCGTCGATCTGCTCCCCGAGCGGAAAGGCGGTCGTGGGAGCGACCGGTGACAGAATCGCGTCGCAGGCCTCGAAGGCGCGCTCGAAATCTTGTCTGATCAGGGTGCGAACCTTGAGCGCCTTCACGTAATAGGCGTCGTAGTAGCCGGCGCTCAGGACGTAGGTGCCGAGCATGATGCGCCGCTTGACCTCCGCTCCGAAGCCCTGGCTTCTCGTCCTGCGATACAGCTCGAGCAAGGGGTCGCCCGCAGCCTCCCGGCTATTGGCGCGTGAGCCGTACTTGACCCCATCGTAGCGAGCCAGATTAGCCGATGCTTCCGCCATGGCGATGATGTAGTAGGCGCCGACGCAGAAGTCCGGATTGCCCGCCACCGGAAGGGAGAGCTCGACGAGCTCGGCACCGGCGCTCTCCAGCGCGGCAGCGGCGGTCTCGACCGCCTCGCGAATCTCGGCATCCAGGCCAGAGCCCAGATACTCACGCACCATACCTATCCTAAGACCACGGATGCCGCCATCGAGTTTCGCTCCGTAGTCCGGCACTTCAATCTCAACCGAGGTGGAGTCGCGGCGGTCGTGACCGGCCACCGCTCCCAGGAGCAGGGCGGCGTCTTCAACGTCCTTGGCGACGGGACCGATCTGATCCAGCGACGAGGCGTATGCCACCAGGCCGTAGCGGGAGATTCGACCATAGGTCGGCTTCAGTCCGACAACGCCACAGTAGCCGGCGGGCTGGCGCACCGACCCGCCGGTATCCGATCCCAGGGCGACGATCGTTTCGTGCGCCGCGACGGCGGCGGCAGAGCCGCCGCTCGATCCGCCGGGAACTCGCTCCGGGTCGACGGGGTTGCGCGCGGGACCGAAATAGGATGTCTCGTTGGACGAACCCATGGCGAATTCGTCCATGTTCGTCTTGCCTATGAGAACGGCCTCAGCGCGGCGCAGCTTCTCGACGACGGTGGCGTCATAGGGGGCGGAATAGTGTTCCAGAATATGAGACCCGCAGGTCGTGCGGCCGCCGCGAGCGCAGATCACGTCCTTGACGGCGACGGGGATTCCCGCCAGCGGTCCCAGATCCTCGCCGCGAGCCCGCTTGCGATCGACCGCCTCGGCTTGCGTCAGGGCGCCCTCGCCGTCGACGCTGATGAATGCGTTGATGGCTGGTTCGGAGTCGGCGATGGCGTCGAGGACGGAGGCAGTCACGTCGACGGAGGAGATTTCCCCGCTCCGCAACTGCACACCGATTTCGTGAGCAGTGAGGTGGTTCAGTGGCATCGAGGTCGAGGAGACAGTGAGGAAGTCCGGCGGACCGATCCTCGACGGGCCTCTACGATGTTTGCTTGGCCTGTTCGCTCGATTGAGCTTGAGCCGGCGCTTCCGAGTCGGCGGCGGGAGTCTCGCGCGGGACTTGCTCGGGCTGTGCCGCCGGTTGCGGTGCGATGGTGTTGGCGGCACCCGTCTCCTTCGTCGTCAAGTCGACGTCCTCCTGCACGTCACGCATGGCCTTTCTGAACTCTTTTATGCCCTTGCCGAGACCCTGAGCCATTTCGGGAATTCGCTTGGCGCCGAAGAGGAGTAGGACGACGACGAAGATGATGAGTATTTCCCAGTGACTCGGCCACATACGGTGCCTCCTAGAGTGATATGGATATTCTCAATACGAATATCTGAAATAATACCAGCCGACGAAAATCCCCAGCAGGGTGATGACGTTAAAGTGAAGCGACAGCTCGAAGGAGAAGGACAGAATAATCAGATTCAGCGTGTGCGGGCCGATCTGATAGGTCACGTAATGGAGCAGCGCCCGTTCCACGATGCTGCCGGCGCCGGCGATGAACAGCAGCACGATGCGAAGCGCTTCGCCGATGATGTTCGCGCCCAGCACGCTGGCGAACAGAATGATGACCAGGTGACTGACCGGTTTGTCCCTCAACATGCCAGGTCGTGGCCGGTCAAAGTCAAGCGTGTTCCGTCACTTCGTCGCGCAGGACACCACTGATCCAACGATAGATCCCCGATAACAGGTAGACTCCCACAACCGGAAAGGAGTAATCCTTTGACGTACTCGGGAGAATCATGAGGACGACGGCGACGACGAAGTAGGTCTGCTTGAAGCGATCCCAAAACGCCGTTGAGCGGAAGTCGGGCATGGGGTCGTACTCGACCCGACTCACCATGAGTATGGAGAGCAGCACGACGAAGAGCGCTCCGAGGGAGGCCGCGTGAGTCATTTCCCAAGCCCGCTCCGTGAAGACGACGTACTGGCTCAGGGCAACAGCGGCGAGAGGAATCGGCAGACCGGTGAAAAAGTGCTTCTCATCATCATTATGGGAAGAGATGTTGTAGCGAGCGAGTCGAAGAGCGCCACACAGCACGAAGAGGAAGGCGATGGCAAGGCCCCAGCCCGAATGAAGCAGGCTGAGATAGACCATGACGGCGGGAACGATGCCGAATGTACACACATCGACGAGGGAATCGAATTCGACGCCAAACTCCGAATCGTTGCCCACGAGGCGGGCAATCCGTCCGTCCAGTTTGTCGAGTACGGCGCCGAGGACGATGAGCCAGGCGGCGGGGACGTACCTGCCCTCGATGGCGTAGTGCAGAGCCACAAAACCGCACGCCAGGTTGCCGACGGTGAAGACGTTAGGCAGTAGGGCCCGAGACAACATCGTAGACTCCGATCACTGTTTCGCCAGCTTTCACTCTGTCTCCCACATTCACCTGAACCCGGGTGCCGGCGGGGAGAATATGCTCCACGCGGGAGCCGAAGCGAATGAGACCATAACGCTGCCCCAGCCGAATCTCGTCGCCGCTGTCGAGGTAGCAGGCGATGCGCCGGGCGAGAACACCGACGATCTGCTTTACGACGAGGCGGGTCGAGCCGTTGCTGATGCCGACGGCGCTGTGCTCATTCTCCGTTGACGCCGCGGGGCGAGTAGGCGGCGCGAAAACGACCGCGGTGCCAGTCGACAAAATCGACCATCCCGGCGATCGGTGCCCGGTTCACGTGCACATCGAGCGGCGACAGGAAGACGCTCACCCGCACGCCCGGACCTCCAAGGTATTCGCAGCGTTCCTCCACCTTGCCGTCGACCTCGACGACCCTGCCGTCGGCGGCCGACACGATGGCTCCCGCCATCTCCGGCGGCGTGCGTTCCGGGTCGCGAAAAAAGAACGCCATGAAACCCGTGGTCACGGCGAAGCCGAGGGCGCCGTATCCAAAGAACGGGTATGTCTGGCTGGCGATCCAGCAGGCGAGGGCAGCGCCGGCGGCTATGCCCACGAAGGGAAACCCTTCCCTGGCCATCAGTACCGTCCCAGTCTGATCCGAGACCGATCCTCCAGCGCGATGGAAATCGTTCGGCGTTGGCCGTCTCGGATGATCTCCAGAGAGCACTCCTGGCCCACCCGGAGTCGCTCCAACATCCCCACAGCTTCCTCGGCGGTTCGAACAGGCTCGCCGTTGATGCCCACTATGACGTCACCCCTGCCGAGCTCGGCCTCGTAGGCCGGACTACCCGTGGCGACTTGGACGACGAAGGCCCCGTCCGTATTCGGCAGACCCAGGTAGTCGGCATGTCGCCCGGTCACTTCGTACAGGCTGAGGATTCCATGCCAGGGGCGCCGCACGTGACCGTGCGTGCGGATCTCGTCCAGAAAGGTGACGCCGGCATCGATCGGGATGGCGAAGCCGATGCCGATCGAGCCGCCGCCGCGATCGTCGCCAGTGTAGATGAAGCTGTTGATGCCGATGACCTGGCCCAGGGCGTTGACGAGCGGGCCGCCGCTGTTGCCGCGATTGATAGCCGCATCCGTCTGGATCATGTCACGGTAGTAATATTCGCCCTGCGGCGCTTCGAAATCCCGGTCAACGGCACTGACGATCCCGGCGCTGGCGGTGGGACCCCAGGTCGAAGGGATTGCCAATGGCGATGGCTTGCTCGCCCACCAAAATATCGCCCGATTCAGCCAGTGGCGCAACCGGGAGATCTGTCGCATCCACTTTAAGTACAGCTAGATCCACGAAGTAGTCACGGCCGATGTCCACGGCCTCGAACTCGCGGCCGTCGTCCAGGTTGACGAAGATGTGGATGGGTCTTTTGCCCACTACATGGTCGTTCGTGAGGATGTAGCCATCGGCATCGACGATGAAGCCGGAACCAGCCGTCACCCTCTTCCTCTCACCCAGGAAGGGAGGGGCGAAAAAGTTGAAGAACGGGTCTCTGTACGGCGAGTGGTAGTAAACGGCCTCGCGATGGACGGCGTGGATGCTGACCACACTGGGCTTCGCCCGTTCGATGGCACGCACAACGGCAGTCCGCCTGAGCTCCTCGGAATCGTCCGCGGAAAGCCAATCCACGACCCCCGAGGCGAACAGCAGTCCCGTGCCGAAAAGACCCACGCTGGTGAGTTTTGATAGTCGTGCCAAATCGTTCAGCTGCGGCCTCAAGGAGAGTGGGACAAATGGCGCAAGTCGTTATGTAACATAAACATTCGTCCAATCGCTCTGGTAGTTGACGTCGACCAGGCACAGGCCCCGGGCAGGCGCCGTCGGTCCCGCATCACAGCGGTCGGCGCCGGCGCCGGGGGAGAGAAGACGGGCAATATCCTCACTGTCCCGGCGCCCCTGGGCAACCTCCGCGAAGGTTCCCACGATGATCCTGACCATGTGGCGCAGAAACCTGTTCGCCTCGATCTCGAACACGAGCTCCGAATCGCCGCGCTTCCACCCGGAATCGAGGACGCTGCAGGTAAAACTGGCGGGAACCGGGTCGCAGTTGCAAAACGCCTGGAACTCGTGGACGCCCTTTAGTCGCGAACTGGCCCGGACCATGGCATCCAGATCGAGGGGTCGGCAGAGGCTCCACACGAAGCGGCGCTCCAGCGGTGATTCAGTCGTGCCGATACGGTAGCGATAACGCTTGCTGACGGCGCTGTACCTGGCGTGAAAGTCTTGTGGGGCGTCCCGAGCTGCCGAGACGGCCACGTCATCCGCCAGCAGGCTGTTGAGGGCCCGCACGAAGACATCTGTGGGGTGGCTGGATGTCGTGCGAAAATGAGCGACCTGGCCGCGGGCGTGAGTCCCAGCGTCGGTGCGCCCCGCGGCGACGGGAACGACGTCCTCCTGCAAGAACGCGCGCAGGGCTCGCGCCAGCTCCCCCTGCACGCTGCGCCCCTGCTTCTGAATCTGCCAACCGACGAAGTCGGTGCCGTCGTACTGGAGGTCGAGGCGGATGAGGCGCGATGCTGGCAACGGCCCGACTAGTGTATTGTCGTACAAATAACTTGTACTAGTACAGTTGTGTGGTTAAGTTTCATCCAGACCTATTCCACAAACAAGGAACGGAGGAAACTCATGCCACGCGGACGCTTTTCTTCCACCTCTCGAAATGACGGGGCAAACTCGGCAGCAATTGGAATCAATGGCCAAATCTCGATCCCTGCCGCACGGTTTGGTGCGACGCGCCGAGATCGTGTTGCTGGCCGCCGAGGGATGGCCCAACAAGGCCATCGGCGAAGCTGTGGGGCTGTCACAAGTGACCGTCGGCAAGTGGCGTCGTCGCTTCGTGGAAAACGGCCTCAACGGGTTGTACGACGAGCTGCGACCCGGTGCGCCCCGATCGATCTCGGACGAACAAGTGGCCGAGGTGGTATACAAGACACTGAAGACCAAGCCGGAGGACAAAACCCAGTGGACGATGCGCTCCATGGGCGAGGAGACCGGCCTGACCAAGGACGCGGTCCATCGCATCTGGCGCACATTCGGCTTACAGCCGCACCGGACCCAGAATTTCAAGCTGTCCACTGATCCTTTCTTCGTGGATAAGGTGCGCGATGTTGTGGGCTTGTATCTCAACCCG
>CBDBIJ010000076.1:0-31158 GCA_965205655.1 Candidatus Latescibacterota bacterium | reverse complement strand
GATTTCGTCGATGTGTACGACTTCTCCGTGGAGCTCGATTGGAAGAAACGTCGGTCAGAATTCAAGCGACAGGCATGAGCTCCCACGCAGACATCGCCTACTTCGACTGCTTCTCCGGAATCAGCGGTGACATGATCCTCGGTGCCCTGGTGGACGCCGGACTCGACGCCTCCCTGCTGCAGGCGGAGATCGCCAAGCTCGACCTCCCCGATTCTCGAGGTCACCTTCGAACCGGCTGCTCGCCGCGGTATCCGAGCCACCCGCGCCCTTGTGCGTGTCGGTGGCGGTTCACCTGTGGCCGCAGCGCGCGAGCACCACCTCGAGCTGGCAGGCGCACCCGCCGTCCCCGAGCTGTCTCGTACGGCTACACTGCCGCGGCGGCGGGAGGCTGTGCGACACGAGCGCCACGACGACGGACAAACTGCCCGCCTCGAGGACCTGCTCAATGTCCTGAGACGGAGCCAGCTGAGCGCGGAGGTACAGTCCACTTGCGAGCTGATCTTCACGCGGCTCGCCGAGGCCGAAGCCGAGGTGCATGGCGTCGACAGCCGGGCAGTCCACCTGCACGAGGTCGGGGCACTCGACGCCGTCGTCGATGTCGTGGGAGCCGTCGCCGGTCTGCGGCTCCTCGGCGTGGACACCGTCTACGCCTCCCCCCTGTACTGCGGCACCGGCATCGTGGACTGCGCGCACGGCGCGCTTCCCGTGCCGGTACCGGCAGTCGTCGCCCTGTGCAGGGAGGTACCGATGGTCCAGACGGACATCGATGCGGAGCTGGTCACCCCCACCGGGGCGGCCATCATCACCACCCTGGCGTCGGGTTTTGGCGCCGTCGGCGAATTCGTCCAGCACGGCGTCGGTTATGGCGCCGGATGTCGCGATCTCGCATCGGGACCGAACGTGCTGCGGCTGCGCTTGGGGCGAGCCTCGAGAGCCGGCCACGGCCGCGATGAGGCGGTGCTCATCGAGGCCAACATCGACGACATGAATCCGGAGGTGTACGGCTACCTCTTCGATCTGCTTCTGGGCCGAGGGGCAAAGGAGGTGTATATCACCCCCGTTTACATGAAGAAGGGCCGACCCGGAAATGTGCTGAGCGTGCTGGTGGATGCCGCCCAGGTTGAGTCGATGGCCGATATCGTGCTGCGCGAAACGACGACGATCGGGCTCAGATTCCAGCGCGTCGAGCGCCGCCTGCTCGAGCGCACCTCAGCGACAGTGACCACGCCCTACGGTGATGTCCGAGTCAAAATTTCTCACCTCGATGGGACACGCCGCAACTCGCCCGAGTACGACGATTGCGCCCGTCTCGCCCGCTCCCGCGACGTGCCGATTCTGTCGGTGTACGAGGCGGCCCTGGCGGCGATTGGGGAGGATTGACTCGATGTCGGATCCGAGAGGGGTCTGCCTCACTCTCCTGCTCGGCATTCATCTGCTCGCGACGCCGGTTGATGCCGAATCCGGGAAGGCCGGCGCAGACGCCGATTCGGTCTGGGTCCCTGACGGGGTTTCTGCGTGGCTGGCTCTCGCCGGGGGTTCACTTGACGAATTCGACGCCCTGCAAGCCTTGCCCCCGAAGAAAGGTGCTGCCCGCTTCATCCTCGGCGATGCCCGCGGGTTCGCCCGCGTCTATGAGCGGCGCGGCAAGGGGGGGTTCGAGGAGATCTGGGTTAGCGAGTTCTTCGAGAGCGCCGTTGGCGGCGTGCTCATCAGCGACCTTGAAGGCGACGGGCTCGACGAAATCGTGCTCTACACCGATGAAGGCCGGCTGCATTTTCTCGATGTGGCCGATTATCACACCATCTGGAGCAACCCGCCCGACGAGTACGAGCAGCTCACCGCAGCCGCCATCTACAATGTCGATGACGATGACCAGAAGGAGCTGTTGCTGTGCGCCGATGGCCGGCTCGTCATCTACGATGGTCGCGACCGCTTCGAGGAGTGGCACAGCAATCAGGCCGATCTGGAGACGACCCAGATCATCGTCGCTGACGTCGATGGAGACGGCGCCAACGAGATCGTCCTCAACGACGGCTATGTCTTCGACGCGCGCTTCCTCGACCTGGAGTGGCAGTCACCGGTAGCCTTCGGCGAGCGAATCGCCACCCTCGATGTGGACAACGACGACATTCCAGAGCTCATCGGTGAGTTCGGCAGCGCCTCGCTGCGCATCTTCGACATCGACCTTCGCCGCGAAAAGTCTGGCGCCGACTAGCGCCTATTGACACTGCAATGGTGCGGCCCCTAGATATTGGGCTCGACGTCCGCATAGCATCAGTTTCCGCAGTCAGTGAGGTCGCGTATGGCACGGGTGGAGATCAATGTGGGTCTCGTGGGGTATCAGTTCATGGGCAAGGCCCACAGTCACGCTTACAAGGACATGGGGTTCTTCTTTCCGGGGGCCCGGGCCGCACCTGTCATGAAGGCGATCTGCGGTCGCAATCGCGCCGGCGTCGAGGCCGCGGCACGTCAGTTCGGCTGGGAATCATCCGAGACGAGTTGGAAAACGCTCGTCAAACGTGATGACATCGACCTCGTCGATGTCTCGACGCCGGGTGACACTCATCCCGATATCGCTATAGCCGCCGCCGAGAACGGCAAGCACGTATTCTGCGAAAAGCCCCTGGCCAACACACTCGCCGACGCCCGCGCCATGCTCGCGGCGGCGAAGAAAGCCGGGGTTCGTCACATGGTCGCCTACAACTACCGCCGCGTGCCCGCTGTCGCCCTGGCGAAACAGATCCTACTGGAAGGGCGCCTCGGGCAGATTTACCACTGGCGCGCCGTCTACCTGCAGGACTGGATCATCGATCCGGACTTCCCTCTCGTCTGGCGGTTGCAGAAGAGCAAAGCCGGCTCCGGGCCGCACGGCGATCTCAACGCCCACATCGTCGATCTGGCCCACTACCTGCTGGGCGACATAAGCGAGGTGGTCGGCATGGACGCAACGTTCATAAAGGAGCGTCCCGTCGTCGAGGAGATCGATGCGGCTCTGGGAGCCTCCGGCCGCCGCAGCCGCAAGAAGGGGCGCGTCACCGTCGACGATGCCTGCCTGTTCCTCGCCCGCTTCAAGAGCGGAGCCCTCGGCTCGTTCGAGGCGACCCGTTTCGCCGCGGGACGCCGGAATCACAGCAGATTCGAAATCAACGGCAGTCGCGGCTCCCTCGCCTTCAACCTGGAAAAGCTGAATGAGCTGCAGTACTACGATCGCGGCGACCCCGATCACCTGCAGGGCTTCCGGGAGATCATCGTCACCGAGCCCGGCGCTCACCCGTACATGGAAGCCTGGTGGCCACCTGGGCACACCATCGGCTGGGAGCACACCTTCATTCACGAGGTGTACGATCTCATGCAGGCGGTGGCATCAAGGAAGAAGAAGCCGGGGCTGCATCCCGATTTCGAGGACGGCGTCAAGGCCCAGGCCGTACTCGAAGCGGCAACGCTTTCTGCAAAAGAGCGTAGTTGGATAAAGATTCGAGAGATTTAGTTTTCAAGGAGACTGAACGATGGCTCGTCCCGTAACTCTATGCACCGGTCAGTGGGCTGACCTCGACACCGAAACGATGTGCGAGAAAGCCGCCTCTTTCGGCTACGACGGCCTTGAGCTCTGCTGCTGGGGCGATCACATGGAGGTGGGCAAGGCAGACGACGCTTACTGCCAAGCAAAGCGCGAGCAGCTCGAAAAGCACGACCTGTCACTCTACTCAATCTCTGCGCATCTAGTAGGACAAGCGGTATGCGACAACATCGACGCCCGGCACCGGGACATACTCCCCGATTACGTGTGGGGTGACGGCGATCCGGAGGGAGTTCGCCAGCGAGCTGCGGACGAGCTTGTGGCCACTGCCGAGGCGGCCAAACGGATCGGTGTCGGCGTCGTAAACGGCTTTACTGGCAGCTCAATCTGGCATCTACTCTACTCATTTCCACCGACGCCCCAGGAGATGATCGATGAGGGATTCGCCGATTTCGGTCGCCGGTTTACGCCCATCATGGATGAATTCAAGAAACTCGGAATCCGTTTCGGCCTCGAGGTCCACCCCACCGAAATCGCCTTCGACATCGCCTCCACAGAGCTTGCCATCGATGCCCTCGACGGCCATCCCGCCTTCGGCTTCAACTACGACCCGAGCCACCTCGGCTATCAAGGCGTCGACTACGTGGAATTCATCTACCGCTTTGGGGACCGCATCTTTCACGTCCACATGAAGGACGTCGGCTGGTCGCTGACGCCCACCGAAGCAGGTGTCTTCGGGGGACATTTGTCTTTTGGCGATCGTCGGCGCTACTGGGACTTCCGCTCGCTTGGACGCGGCAACATCGATTTTGAGGAGATTATTCGGGCGTTGAATCGCATCGGCTACCAGGGGCCGTTATCGGTGGAGTGGGAAGACAGCGGCATGGACCGCGAACACGGCGCCACGGAGGCCTGTGCTTTTGTGCGGGAAGTCGACTTCGACCCTTCGGGAGCCGCCTTCGACGCCGCCTTTGCGGAGTAGAGACGATGGAGTCAATCGCGGCGAGGCTGATGTCATCCGTCGCTGGGAGCCCCTCCTGTCGACCAGCCGCCAACAGCCGCTGTTCCGGTGCCGCCGTGCTCGTCGCCGCGTTTTGGGTGTGGGCTGCCCATCCTCCTCCCGCCGTCGGCCTGCCCCAGGGGCTCACTCCTGATGAGATGGAAGCTGCCGGCGGCGTTTTGAAGGCCGCCCTCGCAGGCCCCCGGGAGAAAGCGTTTCTCCAGATCATCACCGATGTGGCGCTCGTTCGCGACGATACCTTCGACACCACCTTCGTCTACGATCTCGTCGTGCGCTACGATCCCGAGCGCTTTCGCGATCGTCATCTGGGGCTCTATCCGCTCACCTTCGAAGATCAGTTCATCCTCTGGGGTAAACGCATCGGCCTCTACACCCGCAGCACCACCTGGACGGGCGGGCGCTTCTATCTGCACGACGTCTCCAACGGTCGGCAGGCCTGGATCTACGCCCACGACGCGCGCATGCTCTACCCCACCTCTAACACGCAGTTTCCGGCACCCACCAGTCCCGACAACAAGGGTGCTGTCAAGCGCTGGCTCAGGCTCTTTCATGGCGCCGACAAGACGACCGATCTCAGTTCCATGACGATGTGGCTTCGGCTTATGCACCGCGAGTCCCGCGACCTCGTCTTGCAACGGATGGCGGCCGCCGCCGCTGCAGACTCGATCGCCGCAGCTGCCGCCGCCTCGGCGGTCGGCAGCGGAAAGTGAATGAGGGACTGTGTTCACGCGGTGCGCTTTCCCCGTTTCCCTCAGGCTTGTCGCCGGCTCGTGCCTCTTCTTCCTCTCGTGTACCTCCCAGACTGAAGATTCGGGCGGCGGGCACAGCGCTTCCGTCCTCGTTTTCGGTCGAGGATCCGATTCCGTCGGCCTCGATCCCGCCCTCGAAAACGACGGCGAGTCCTTCAAGGTATGCGACAACATCTACGAAAACCTCGTCACCTACGAGGTCGAAACCACGGCGGTGAGGCCGCAGCTGGCCACGAGCTGGGAGACCTCGGAGGACGAACTCACCTGGACCTTCGACCTACGCCGCGATGTCCGCTTTCACGACGGCACGCCGTTCAATGCCGACGCCATGCTCTTTTCCCTGGGACGACAGTTTTATGAGGATCACCCGCAGCACAACGTTGAGGGAGCCTTCAAGTACTGGAAGGACATGGGCATGGACTCTATCATCTCGCGGCTGGAGGCCCCGAATGATTCCACCTTCGTCATCGATCTGCGCGAGCCGAACGCGACCCTCCTGTCGACCCTCGGGATGAATTTCTGCGCCGCCGTTTCTCCCGAGGCGGTTCGACAGCACGGCCCTGATTACTTCAAGAACCCGGTGGGCACCGGACCGTTCCGCCTCGTCGAATGGCGCGTGGACGAGCGCCTCGTGCTCGCCCGCAACGAGGACTACTGGGGACCGGCGCCGTCGTTGCAGCGCCTCATCTTCAAGCCGATTCACGACGCCTCGGTGCGCTTCCTCGAGCTGCGCGGCGGAGCCATCCACGGACTCGACAATCTGAGTCCCGAATTTATCGATGAAGTTCGTGCTGATGACGGGCTGCAGCTGCTGACCCAGCCCGGGATGAACGTGGGCTATCTCGCCATGAACATGGAGAGACCGCCTTTCGACAACCGGCTCGTGCGACTGGCTCTCAACCACGCTATCGACAAGCGCTCTCTCGTCGACAATTTCTACAGGGGATTGGCCGAGCCGGCGAAGAACCCGTTGCCACCGACTCTGTGGGGCTACAACGACGACATCGAACCCTATCCCTATGATCCTGAAAGGGCGAAGGTCCTACTGGACGAGGCTGGATTCGCCGACGGTTTCGAGACTGAGCTGTGGGCCATGCCGGTGCCGCGGCCCTACATGCCGCAACCAGACAGAATAGCTCAGGCCATTCAGGCCGACCTGGCCAAGGTGGGGATCGAAGCCGGCATCGTTCAGTGGGAATGGGGCACCTACCTCGACAAGGTGTCCAACGGTGAGCACCCGATGTGCCTGCTTGGCTGGACCGGCGACAACGGCGATCCCGATAATTTTCTTTACGTCCTGCTCGACAAGACCGCCGCCGAGAAGCCGGCCCAGAACGTTGCCTTCTATCGCAGCGATGCCCTTCACGAAATTCTCGTCGAGGCCCGCACTGTCGTCGACCAGTCGCAGCGGTCCGCCATGTATCGAAAGGCCCAGGAGATCATTCACCGGGATGTCCCCTGGGTGCCGCTCGTCCATGCGACTCAGACCGTCGCCTTTCGAAGAAATGTAAGCGGCTTCAACCTCCACCCCACCGGCAGCAAGTGGTTCCACCGCGTCTCGCTTCAATAGTGCTTTGTTGAACGGGGCACTCATCCCTCAATAGTTCGTGTTCACCTTCGTCCTCCGACGGATTCTCCTGCTCGTGCCGACGCTGGCGGGGATCTCCGTGCTCGCCTTCCTGATGATCTACCTGGTTCCCGGCGATCCGGCGCAGATCATGCTGGGCGAACGGGCGGATGCCGAAACGGTAGCGGCGCTGCGCCAGGACATGGGGCTGGACCAGCCCTTCTACGTGCAGTTCGGCCGGTTCTTTTCAGACTTGATCGGGGGGGACTTTGGTCGGTCGATCCGCACCCATGAGCGGGTGAGCACGGAAATCCTGCAGCGCTTTCCCGCCACCTTCGAGCTCACCATGGCCAGCATGGCCTTCGCTATTGTGGGCGGCGTCGGGCTCGGCCTGCTGGCGGCGGTCAGGCGCGGACGAATTGTGGACCTGGTGTGCATGGTGCTTGCCACTTCGGGCATCTCCATGCCCGTGTTCTGGCTCGCCCTCGTGCTCATCCTTTTGTTCGCGGTCCAACTCCCACTCCTTCCGATCTCGGGAAGGATGGCGCCGCACATTGACTTCGAGCCACTCACCCATTTCTACCTGCTCGATGCGGCATTGACCGGGGAATGGAAGACGTTTACCGACATCGCCCGCCACCTGGCGCTGCCGGCGGTGACGCTGGGAACGATTCCCCTCGCCGTCATCGCCCGCATGACCCGGGCGAGCCTGCTCGAAGTGCTCGGTGAGGACTACATCCGCACGGCCTGGTCGAAAGGGCTGCCGGAGCGCCTCGTCGTGCTCCGCCACGCGGTGAGGAACGCCTTGATTCCCACGTTGACGGTTATCGGTCTGGAGTTCGGCTATCTTCTGGGCGGAGCGATTATCACCGAAACCGTGTTCGACTGGCCCGGGCTGGGACGGTGGCTCTTCCTGGCCGTTTTAGCGCGGGACTTCCGCGCGGTTCAGGGCGGCGTCATTCTTCTGGCCACGCTGTTCGTTCTCATCAACCTGCTCGTTGACGTGCTCTACGCCTGGCTCGATCCACGGATCAGATACGATTGACGGGGGAATCCCTCGAAAGAACGTCGACTTCCCGAGGCCGGTGTTGACGGCGTAGCTTCGGTAGTGCAGGTCGATCTCGATGTCCCTCTGTCGGATGTCGATCCTCGATGGCAGGTAGAGTCTTTCATCGCCAGAGCCGAGCTGCCGGTAATCCCTGAGGTCGCGGCTCCAGCCGTCGCCTCCTTCCCACATGACCTCTTCCCTCGACACGAAGCCGCGGTGAAGGTCTACCCAAACCCAGCGACGTACGCCGTTTTCCCCAGCTAACTCCGCCACGGCGCGATCCGCCCGCGGATACACCATCTCGCGGTCCTGGCGAACGCGGCCCGGTCGCACGAGGCCCAGCAGGGCATAGCGGATGTCGTAGGGACCCACGTCGAAATCGGTCAGCTCGGTTAGCATGCGATCGGACAGGATCCCGCTCCACGCCTGCCCGCCGGACAGGACAGTGAGTGAGTCTCCCCACACTACCGCTGTGAGTATGTGGCTGAACAGCGGGCCTCGCACGTCGATGCGAAACAGGTCCGGCCGCGCGTACATTATCGAAGCTGTGGCGCTGCGCCGGGTCTCGCTATTGGTGAAGGTGATCCTGGCCTCGGCGGTTAGATCGTCCATGTGCTCGAGGCCGACGTCGGAGAGGCGCAGCAGCTGGGCGACCCCATCGCGACGATCCCAGTCGTGCCGCACCAGATCCCTCGACGCGCACCCGTATCCCCACCCCACGAGACTCAGTCCGGCCAGCAGCAGGAAAAACCGCGCTCGCACGAAAGTCACGGTAGCGTTTGGCCCAGCTTGCGCCGTACTTCCTCGTTGTCGGGGACCAGGTCGAGCGCTCGGCGCCAGTGCTGTATCGCCGCGTCAGACTTTCCCAGCGCCTGGGCGATATCGCCGGCGTGATCGTATATGGTGGCCTGCTCCTCGGATTCGTGGCCATCCAGCTGATCCAGGGCTTTGTCCAGATACTGCTCTGCCCGCTCGAATTCCCCGAGCCTGAAGTAGGCCCATCCGAGGCTGTCAAAGAAGGCGCCGTTCACGGGATCCAGAGCAACCGCTTTGGTGAGTAGCGCAACCGCCTCATTCAGGTGGATCCCTCTCTCCGCGTACATGTACCCCAGGTAGTTGAGTGCGTAGCTGTCGTTCGGACTGATGTCGATGAGGTGCTTGAATGTCTCGATCGAACGCGACAGGAAGATGGTGTCCTCGAGCGCCCTGGACGCTCTCTCCAGGCAGCCTCCGAGGTAGAAGAGAGACAGGCTGTCGTCTTTGTTGAGTCGGGCTGCCTCGGTGAGTCTGTCGACTGCGCGCTCCCAGCGTTCCAGCTTTTCGAGCGCGATTCCCCAATGCAGGAGGGCGTCGCTGAGAGTCGAGTCGGCCGCCGCCACCTCCGCCGCTTTTCGGTAGCGCGAGACCGCTTCCTGCCATCGTTGCTGCCGCCCCAGGGAGATCCCCCATCGGGTGTAGAGCTCGGCATCTGAATCCGTGGCTTCGAGACCTCGCTTGTAGATCTCTATCGCATCCGCCCATCGCTGCCGCTCTTCGAGCGCAAACCCCCACAGCAGATACAGCACCGCCTTGTGCGGCACACGTCGAACCCCTTCCTCATACCGTGCCATGGCCTCGTCGTAGCGCTCCGCCTTTTCTAGAGCCCCAGCCCAGAATAGATACAGATCGACGCTGTCGGGCATGGCTTTGGTGGCACTTTGAAGGAGCTCTTCGGCCCTGGCAAACTCATCCACGTGGATGTAGTAACGAATCGGTTCCAGCCAGCCCTCGACCGTCGTCGGTTTCAGGCCCACGATTCTCTCGAATACGGTGGCTGCAAGGGAAAATTTTTTCAGCTCGGACAGCGACACTCCGAGGCGGTATAGAAAGGCCGCGTCTTCCTCCTGTAGCAGCATTTCCACATCCATCGAAGTCACCAGCAGTCGCGCCAGCTCGTACATCACCAGCTGGCTATCCGGAAGTTGCCTGGCCGCCCGCCGCAGGTAGCTCATGCCCATGTCGCGTTCGCCACGCGACAGCGCCAACTCCGCCAGACCGAGCCATGCATCTTCCGCCGTGGGATCGTCGGCCAGTACTTCCTGAAAAACGGACTTAGCCTGCGCGTGGTTGCCAGAGCGCGCCAGCACGTAGGCGGCATTCGTCTTCACATCCGCGGGCAGTTCGGGATGCTTCAACAAGCCCGAGAACAGATCGGAGATTTTCTTTTCCGCACCGGTCTCCAGATAGATGTTGGCCAGCTGCGAGTAGAGTGGCCAGACATCCGAGTCGTATTCGAGCAGCACCTCCAGCTCGTGGGCGGCCCCTTCCCTCTCGCCCCTGGTCTCCAGCCAGCGGACCAAATCGTATCTCAGATCCGTGTTATCTGGTTCGAGGCTCAGCGCCTTGCGGGCGAAGTGGATGGACATGTCATAGTCGCCGATGCGCTCGTAGTTGCGCGCCAGCAGCCTGAAAACGGTCGCGGACGACGGATCGAGGTCGGCGGCACTGCGCAGTGCGACGATGGCACCCAGGTAATTCTTCTGAGCTTCGTAGGTCTTTGCATTGACGAAGTACTGCATGGCCCGTCGCTGACGTTCGTGCGGGTCCTCCTCTACCTCCCGTCTGCGCTCCCTGGCGTCGGGGTGTAGTACGGCGCACCCCGTCGATACCACGAGCAGCCAGACTCCTATGAGAGTGGCGATGTGGCGAGCGTGGCTTAGTGGATGAGCGTTGCGGTGGGCGATCACAGTGGAATTCGCACGGTCATGCGCTTGGGGTCGAGGGCATCCCGCAACCCGTCGCCCACGAGATTAAAGCCGAGGGCGACAAGGAAGATGGCCAGACCTGGAAATGTCATTACCCATGGTGCCGTCAGCAACAGCTCGCGGCCGCTGCTGAGCATGGCACCCCACTCCGGAGTTGGGGGTTGCGCCCCCAGACCCAGAAAGCTCAGTCCCGCGGCGTCGAGAATGGCGGTGGCCAGGCTCAGGCTCGTCTGCACAATGAGAGGGCCGAGACAGTTGGGTAGAACGCTGAAGACGACGATGCGGGCGTCTGTGGCCCCCAGGGCTCTGGCTGCCTCGACATGCGTCATTTCGCGCACTGAGAGCGTCGAGGCCCGAACGAGGCGAGCGAACTGTGGCACCAGCACGATACTCACCGCAACCATGACCTTGTCGATGCCGGGGCCGATGATGGCGACGATGGCGATGGCCAACAAGATGCTGGGAAAGGCCAGCATGACGTCGACCAGGCGCATGATGAGTGTTTCTGCCAGGCCGCCGAAGTAGCCGGCAATCAGACCGAGGGGCGCGCCAATCCCGACGGCGATGGCGATACAGATCAGACCGATCCTCATGGAGATGCGAGCGCCGTAGATGACCCGGCTCAGGATGTCGCGACCGAACTCGTCGGTTCCCATCGGGTTGGCCACAGACGGGGCCTGCAACCTCTCGTACAGTCGCTGCTCGACGGGATCATGGGGCGCCAGGATCGGCGCCAGAAGTGATGCGGTTAACAGCCCGGCGACGATAATGGATCCCACCAGGGCCAGAGGGTGCCGGGATAGGGAGCGCAGCCAGTCTGTTCCGAACACGTAGCGAATACGTAGAAGGTATTGGGCGATCGCTCGACTTATGACTCTGAGGTTTTTGCCATGTGCGAGTTGACCAAATCCTGGAACTGCTGCAGCGCGAACGGTTTCTCAGCAAAACCATCGAAATCGTAGTTGGCCCTGACCTCATCAGCATCCATGTATCCGGAAACGGCGATGACCTGCAGGTCGGGGTGTTGCGCTCGCAGAGCCTGCAGCAGTTGCGGTCCGTCCATTTCCGGCATCTTGAGGTCTGTGATCACCAGGTCCAGCTCTTCCTCCTGCACAACGTCCAGCGCCTTCTTGCCGTTCTCTGCTTCGAGCACCTCGAATGCGGGCAGGGCGTTCTTGACGAGGGTGCGAAATTCGAGCTCGTCGTCGACGATGAGAACTCTCGGAATTAGCCTTGATTCGGCATTAACTCGGTGAAATTTTGGCTGTTCAGTGCGCGCCATTCGGCGGTGAATTTGAGAATCTCCCATAGCAAAAAGGCCTTTCGTTCCGGTTATTCGGAAGTGGCGATACTCCCTTTTCACCAAAAACGAAAGGCCACGTACCGTGAGACGAAAGAAAGCGGATTTGAGGACGCGCGTCAACCACAATTTGGCCGTCGAATTCACCGCCGAAGGCCTCACTTCGTATGCCGGTTTGGAGCTGTTGATCCGGTATTTGCGCGGCATCGGATGGAACCGTCAATTGCGTCGGCACCTGTCTGCCGTCGTTCCGGGCAGTGATTTCGGCATGGTAGGTCTGTGTCGGGTGCTCCTCGGTCTGCTGGTGGTGGGTGGCCGTCGACTGCGACATCTGGGCTTCTTGCAAGGAGATCCTTTGCTGCAGCGGTTTTGCGGTCTGAAAGACCTGCCCACCGACGGCAGTGTCAGCCGCTGGCTCAAACGCTTCACGGTGGGCGCCGAAGAGGCGTTGAAAACGCTCAACGCCGATGTCGTCGCCGGGGTGATCGGTCTGTTGAAGGCCCGCACACTGAGCATCGACATCGATGGCACGGTGCTGTGCACCGGCCACAAGGTCGGCGGTGCCTGCCGTGGGTACAACCCGCATCATCGCAAGGTCCCCAGTTACTATCCCATCACCGCTTACCTGGCCGACAGCGGTCATTTTCTCCGGCTCCACAACCGTCCGGGCAACGTCAACGATGGCGCTTCCTCCATCCCATTTCTACAGGCGGTGTTCGAGCAAATCGAACAGACCCTGGGGCGCTCATACCGGCTGCGATTTCGCATGGACGGCGCCTTTTTCAGAGAGGATGTGATGGCGACGCTGGATGCTCATCGCGCCCAGTATGCTATCAAGGTGCCGTTCTGGCGCTGCCTGGACCTGCAAACCCAGATCCGCCAACGTCGTCGTTGGCAGCGCGTCGAAGACGGCATCGACGGCTTCTTTTCTTCGGTCAAGGTCGGCAAGTGGAAACGCACCCTTAACGTGGTCATCTTTCGCAAGCGGGTGATGCATCCCACGCGCAAGAATTACCAGTTGGACCTGTTCGAGCCGGATAACGGCACCTGGGAATACTCCGCGCTGGCCACCAACCTACCTTTCGATGCAAAATCGCTCTGGCGCTTCATGGGTGGTCGCGGCCTACACGAAAAAGCCATCGGCGAACTCAAGACGGGGCTGGCCTTCGACGCCATTCCCACGGATGACTACCGGGCCAACAGCGTCTGGCAGGGCGTTCTTGACGAGGGTGCGAAATTCGAGCTCGTCGTCGACGATGAGAACTCTCGGAATTAGGTGCTTGACCTGATCCGTTATGTGCAGCTCGAGTTCGTCTCGCTCCCTGTCGCTGTTTTCCGCCGCCATGTCGACGGCCAGAGCGGTGCGATGCTCCTGCTCGGTCAGTTTCCGTTCCAGCATGGCGATGCGCCCGTGGAGGCGATCTTTCTCCATCTGGTGATCGCGCAGGCGTACGTTGTCGTTGTTCAGCTTGCCGGAGAGCACGTCGATGATGGCCCGGTACACCTTGGCCTGCATGTCCGGCTCCTCCTTGAGGGTGGAGTCGAACTGACTCTTCTGTACGGTGAAGACCGCACTCGGCTTGGTCACCTCCACGGTCGCCGACCGCGGCTGGCCCGTGATGACGCCCATTTCACCCAGTGTCGTCACCGGGAGAATGGTGGCGACTTTGAGCCCCTCCGGCGTCACCACTGCTGCTTCTCCCGAGAGCAACACGTACATCTCGTCGCTCGGCGTTCCGCTCTTACAAATGTGGTCGCCAGTGTCACAGCTCTTGTGGGTGCACAGAGCGAGAATTTTCTTGACCTGGGTCGGCGAGAGCCCTTTGAAGATGGGGATCTTGCGAAGCACCTGGATCAGGAGCTTCTCTTTCTTGACGGGTGCCTCAGGCGCCATCTTTCGGCCTATTCAGTGGGATGCTTCTCGTCGCGGCGACAAAATATAGGCGCTACGAATCGCCTCCACCAAGCGCCGGTTTCAATACGATGGCGGCCAATGGCGGCAAGACGATGCTGGCGGACTGGTCGCGGCCGTGCCACTGTTCCTCATCCGCAGTCACCGACCCGCCGTTCCCCATATTGCTGCCTCCGTACGCCGCCGCGTCGGTGTTCAACACCTCGGTAAAGTCGCCGCCGCAGGGCATACCGACGCGGTAGCCTTCTCGGGGTATCGGAGAGAAATTGCACGCGAAAACGAAGGTCTCATCCGGCGTGCGGCCGCGCCGGGCGAAGGTCACCACGTTCACATCCATATCCTGGCAGTCGATCCACTCGAAGCCTGCCGGATCGAAATCGCTGTGATGCAGGGCCGGCTCGGTGCGATAGAGCCGATTGAGGTCCGTCACGAGCGCCTGAATGCCGCGGTGTGAATCGCATTGTGCCAGATGCCAGTCGAGGGAGCCACTGCAATCCCATTCGCGCCATTGGCCGAACTCGCCACCCATGAAGATGAGCTTCTTGCCAGGATGGCCGTACATGAAGGCGAGAAGGAGCCGCAGGTTGGCAAACTTCTGCCATCCGTCGCCGGGCATCTTATCCGCCAGCGAACGTTTGCCGTGGACGACTTCGTCGTGTGACAGCGGCAGAATGAAGTTTTCGTGATAGGCGTAGAGCATCCCGAACGTGAGATCGGAGTGGTGGTATTTGCGGTGCACCGGGTCCTTTGTCATGTAGCGCAGCACGTCGTTCATCCACCCCATGTTCCACTTGAAGCCGAACCCGAGGCCGCCCACGTGAGTCGGTCGCGACACGCCTGGCCAAGCCGTCGATTCCTCCGCAATCGTCATTGCACCGGGAAACTGTCCGTAGACTTGGATGTTCAACTGCTTCAGAAAATCCACCGCTTCGAGATTCTCCCGGCCGCCGTAGCGATTGGGAATCCACTCTCCGTCGGAACGCGAATAGTCGACGTAGAGCATGGAGGCGACTGCGTCGACGCGGATGCCGTCTATGTGATAGCGATCGAACCAGAACAGGGCATTCGACAGAAGGAACGAGCGCACTTCGTTGCGACCAAAATTGAAAATGAGCGTATCCCAGTCGGGGTGTCGTCCCTGTCGTGCGTCGGCGTGTTCATACAGTGAGGTGCCGTCGAAGCTAGCCAGCCCGTGGGCATCGGATGGAAAGTGGCCGGGAACCCAGTCGAGGATGACACCGATGCCATGTCGGTGGCAGTGATCGACGAAATAGGCGAAATCGCTGGGCGTGCCGCAGCGGGCCGTGGGCGCGTAGTATCCGGTGACCTGATAGCCCCATGATCCGCCGAACGGATGTTCGGCCACTGGCATGAGCTCGATATGGGTAAAACCGAGTTCGCCTACATAGTCGACGAGCTGGTGAGCGAGGTCGCGATAATTGAGTGGTTGCCCGTCGTCCCCGACTCGCCACGAAGCCAGGTGGACCTCGTAGACGGCCATCGCTTCCTCTGTCCAGTTGCGCTGTGGCCGTCGTTCCATCCACGCCGCGTCCCTCCAGGAGAGCACCTCGGAGCCGGCGACGATCGAGGCGCTTCGCGGCGGGACCTCGGCGTGAAAGGCGTACGGGTCGCTTTTGAGCAGGGTCTCATTCGAAGCGGTTTGAATCTCGTACTTGTACACCTCCCCGGCGCCGATGCCGGGGACGAACACCTCCCACACCCCCGAATCGCCCAGGCATCGCATCTGGTGCGCGTCTCTCTCCCACGAGTTGAAGTCACCGACGACACTGACGGCCCGGGCGTTAGGGGCCCAGACCGCGAAGCGAACGCCATCGACGCCGTTCGCCTCGACGATGTGGGCGCCGAACACGTCGTAGGCCCTGAGGTGGGTCCCTTCGTTGAAGAGATAGAGGTCGTAGTCGCCCACGCCCGACGCAGACGTAGTCCGCTGTTGGAGGGTCGCTTCCCGCGCCGAGGAACCTGTCATCGGCGACCTGTCACTGGCCGGAGCCGGGCGCCTGCGTCAACACGGTGGTCGGCGAGGCTTGCGCGACCCCCCGGGGCGCGCCGCCCGGTTCATGGCAGCAGTCGTCCACCTCCGCGGCGCCGTCGCCATCGTCATGGCAGTGTCCCACCTCCTCGACCTCGATATCGAAGAGCTCTCCCACAAAACCGCGCGGACCCTTTCTCAGGAAGGTGATGAGAAACAGGAGTGCCAGAGAGGCGAGGCACACCTCCGCCAGTCCCGCTCCAGTGTCGTGCTCGTGAGCCAGTGCTGGGAACCCGTCTTCAAAGTCGAAGGCGGCATTCACAAACCGGCCGAGTCCAACTGCGAGCAGTGTCATACAGGCGCCGAATGCGAGGGCCATGCGGCGTCCGTGCAGCCGCGACAGCACTCCGAAGGTCGTGATGTTCGTCGCCGGTCCGGTGAGGAGGAAGGCGAGTGCCGCGCCCGGCGAGACACCCTTGGCGATGAGGATGGCCACGAGCGGAGTCGCTCCGGTGGCGCACACGTACGCCGGCATACCCAGCAGGGCGAACAGCTCGACCTCGAAACCGCCGGCGATCGTTTCCACCCAACTGCTCTGGAAAATCGGTTCCACTGCTGCAGCCACCGCCAGGCCGACGAGAATCCAGGGAGCCGTCGTATCCAGAACTTCTCCTGTTCCGGCGACGATCTTTTTCAAGCCGCCGGCAGACTCTGTCTTCTGATCGCCCTGCTCAGCGAGGGACACCGAGGGAAGGAGCGTGGCGAAGCGGCCGAGGCCCCAGCCGATGGCGAGCGCGACGACGACGGCGCCGACGACACGCGCGGCTGTGAATTCGCCGCCGAGCAGCGGAATAGAGATAAGCAGGGCATCGAGGCTCAGCTCCGGCGTGGCCACCAGGAAGGCCATACCCGCGGTGGCCGGTACGCCCTGGACAAGAAGGCTCCGGTAGAGTGGCACGACGCCGCACGAGCACACTGGCAGCGGCAGCCCGAAGCCGACACCTCGAAGTGATTGACTGAACCCCGATCCTTTTCCCATCCATCCGAAGGAAGCCTTGGGCAACATGCCGTACACGACCCCGGCGGCCACATAGGCCAGCAAGAGGGCGGGAGCGCTCTGCAGGGCGAGGCTGAAGAACACGCGGCCTGCCTCTTCAGCCCCCGGCCACAGATCGCCGATTTCGTGGTGGCTGGTGATCGTCCACAAAAGAGCCAATCCCGCCATTGCCCCCAATCCAGCCTGCCACCTTTGTCTGCCCGCATCCGCGGACACGCCGGATATCGGGTATGACCGGTGGATGACGACGTGAAGGAGAGATCCGGCTACGAGTGCCTGGAAGACCCCTCGCGCTTCGCTCTCCATGAGGGTGTGGACAACGCCGCCGGAAGCGTAACCGAGCGCGGTGGCGGCGCCGATGAGCCCAAGGCATGACAGCGCCGCCCCCATGCCGTACAGCGGCCGCAGCAGAAACCACACGGTCAGGCCGACCGGCAGCCGATGAAGGATGACCGCCATCGGCAGCATATGCTGATACGAGTCGCTCGCCGTCTCGCGCCCGGTGAGGGCCAGCCCGTCCAGAAAGGCATGGAGACCGATGGCGGCGAGTCCCAGAATGAGGGCGACGGCGTGGGCATGGCCGGCGACTCTTCCCAGTCGGTGCTCGATCATGGATGGGACCAGCAGACCGACGGCGCCGCCGATCACGGCGAGCCAGCCTCCGAGTGCGATGCTCTCGGGGACGATGTGGATGAGCACGAGGCCGCCGATGGCCGCGTAGACGAACCCGTCCAGGGCCGCCAGCATATAGCCTCCACCTGTGCGGGCCAATTGGTAGACGATGGGGCCCACCGCCAGGGCGGCCAGACTCAGAAACAGAACGAGCTCATCGGACGCGGTCATGATTTTTTCTTACTGTATGGTCGATCTGTGATCGGCGTCGAGTTGCGGGTCGAGCCTCGACATCACTCAAGTAACCTAATGGAAATAATAGAAAAGACCACCGGCTGGGGACTCTATCCGGTGGTCGAGTCGAGCCGGCGCTCCGCCCGCAGCCTGCAGGATCTCGTCCTGTGCGCCCGTGAGTCTGGGGCCAGCCTCGCTCAGGGAAGCTGTCGCAGCTATGGCGACGCCTGCTTGTCAGATCGCGTTGTTTCCACCCTGCCGCTGAATCGCCTGCTCTCGTTCGATCGCTCCAGCGGTCTACTCCGGGCGGAGGCGGGCGTGACGGTGGAAGAGATCATCCGTTTCGCCCTGCCGAAGGGGTGGTTCCCCCCTGTCTCACCGGGCACCAAGTATCCCACTCTGGGCGGCTGCCTCGCCGCCGACGTCCACGGCAAGAACCACCATCAGAGCGGCAGTATCGCCAACTATGTCGAAGAGCTGGAACTGGTCCTCGCCGATGGCAGTCACGTCGCCTGCTCCAGGCGGCAGCTGCCCGATTTGTTCTGGGCCACCCTTGGAGGGATGGGATTGACCGGCTTCATCTACGCTGCGGCGCTGCGCCTCAGACAGGTCGATTCAGCGTATATCCACGTTCGCAGCGAGCGCACGATCGACCTTGTCGACACCTGCCAGCTACTGGTCGACACACAGTCCGAGTACGAATACTCCGTCGCCTGGATAGACGCCGCCGCCACCGGCGGCATGTGCGGCCGCGGCCTGCTACTGCTCGGCAACCATGCCCCGGCGTCGGCGGCGCAAAACTCCGATCCCCTTCTCCTGCACACTGGCAGAGCTGTCCGGATGCCGCGACATCTTGCCGGCTCCCTCCAGCTGCTCCTGACCCGCCCTGCGCTGAGGTTTCTCAATGGTCTCTACTACCGCCGCCAGTGGAGTCAGCGCCGCGACAGAGTCGTCCACTACGATCCGTTTTTCTATCCCCTCGACGTGCTGTCGGACTGGAATAGGCTCTATGGACGGCGTGGATTTGTCCAGTATCAGTTCGTCGTGCCCTTCGATGATGGCCCCGCCATCATGGCCGATCTCCTCGCCGGGCTCTCCCGCCGTGGCGCCACCTCGACGCTGGCCGTGCTCAAGACCTTCGGTGCGCAGGAGGGAGGCCCCCTGTCCTTCCCGATGGCTGGATTCACACTCGCTCTCGATTTTCCGCTCCGCCGCGGGCTGGCCCCCACCCTTCGCCACGTAACGGAGGTCGTCGTCGGTGCCGGGGGTCGAGTGTATCTGGCGAAGGACGCGGTTCTGGAACCGGAGCACTTCGAGCGTATGTACCCCAGACTCGATGAGTTCGTGATGGTGAAGAAGCACTACGATCCTTCCTGCTTCTTTCGGTCCCACCAGTCCGATAGACTTGGGCTGACATGACAAAGCGGGCCGTCATTCTAGGCGCTCGCTCCCTCATCGCCGAAGCTCTGGCGCGGGAGCTGGCGCAGCGAGGCTGGAATCTCGTGCTCGCCGCCAGGAACTGCGCCCAGCTCCGGCCGCTGGCCTCCGACATCGCCATGCGCCATGACCTCGAGGTGGCGGTGTGGGAGTTCGACGCCCTGGCCGTTGATCAGATGGCCGCCCTGCCGGAGCGCCTGGAAAAGGAGGTGGGGGTGTTCGAGCTCGTCATCCAGGTATTCGGGTATCTGGGCGACCAGGAATCGGTGCGGGCCCGGACCGACGAGATGGATCGGACGTTGGCTGTGAACTTCGTCGGCGCCGCCATATGTCTCGAGCACTTCGCCGCTTATCTGGAAAGCCGTGCCACCCCTGGCGGCATCATCGGCATCAGCTCGGTGGCTGGTGATCGGGGCCGCGGGTCCAACTACCTGTACGGCGCTTCGAAGGGCGCGCTGTCGCTGTTCCTGCAGGGCTTGCGCAATCGCCTGTCGCGCACCGGCATCCACGTTCTTACGGCGAAGCCGGGATTCGTCGACACCCCCATGACGCAGGGGATGGAAGGTCTGTTTCTGGTGGCTTCGCCACAGCGAGTGGCCGCTGACATCGTCAGGGCCTTCGAGCGCGGCCGGGATGTCCTCTACACCCCCTGGTTCTGGCGCTGGATCATGCTCGTTGTCAAGCTCATTCCCGAGAGGGTGTTCAAGAAACTCTCCCTGTGAGCGCTCGGCACCAGCTCACCCCCCGGGATCGTGCCCGCTTTCAGAGATGCACAGGCGCTGTCTCAGGGTCGTATACCTCTGCGCCACGTCGTTGTTGTGAATGGCGCGCCCCAGGGCTCTGCGGCTTCCCACGACGACCATGAGTTTGCGAGCCCTCGTGACCGCGGTGTAGAGCAGGTTTCGCTGCAGCATGGCGTAGTGCTGAGTGGACAATGGCAGAACGACGACGGGAAATTCCGAGCCCTGAGCGCGGTGGATGCTGATGGCGTAGGCCAGGACGAGATCCTCCAGTTCAGAGAAGTCGTATCTGCGGGTGCCGCTATCGAAGCTGACCCTCAGCTCCGCCTCCTCGCGGTCGAGGCCGCTGATCCTTCCGAGATCTCCGTTGAACACGTCTTTGTCGTAGTTGTTGCGTACCTGCATCACCTTGTCACCGACGCGAAACTCCACATCGCGGACGCGGTGTACCTGCCCGTGCGGATTGAGTCGTTGCTGCAACCGGCTGTTGAGGCTCGTGGCGCCCGTGTCTCCCCGGTACATGGGAGTGAGGACCTGGATCTCCCCGATCGGATCGCAGCCGAACCTGTCCGGGAGCCGTCTGCCGCATAGCTCCTCGACGAGGGCGGCCGCTCTTGAAGGCTCTTCCTCCTGGGCGAAGAAGAAGTCGCCGTCCGGATCGTTGTCCTCGAGGGGCCAGTCGCCGCAGATGATGCGGTGGGCACTGACGACGATCTGCGACTCGCCCGCCTGGCGGTAAATCTCCTCGAGGCGGGCGACCGAAACTGCACCCGAGGCGATGATGTCGGCCAGGACGTTTCCCGGTCCCACCGAGGGCAGCTGGTCGGCATCCCCCACCAGGAGGAGACTGGCGCCCGACGGCACGGCCCTCAACAGAGCGTGCATGAGCGCCACGTCTATCATGGAGGCCTCGTCGACGATGAGGGCGTCAGCCTCGAGTCGCCTCAGGTGGTTCCTGCGGAAGCGACGGGTGGCCGGCTCGAACTCCAGCAGCCGGTGAATGGTTCGGGCCTCCTTTTCCGTCGCCTCGGCGAGCCTCTTCGCTGCCCTCCCGGTGGGAGAGCACAGCAGAACCCGGCGACCTTGCTGCTGCAGCGCCTGTACGATCGACCGGGTCACCGTCGTCTTTCCCGTTCCCGGTCCGCCGGTGAGAACGACCACCGATCGAGACAGCGCCAGGTCGACCGCCGCTTTCTGCTGGTCGTTCAGCGAGAGCCCTCCGCGCTCCGGTGCGTCGTCGCCGGACAGCGGCTTCACTTCGGCTCTCGTGAGTCGTTGCAGCGAGCGCGCCACGCCCACTTCGGCGTGGTAGAGGGGTGGCAGATAGTAACGGGAGTCCTCGCTGACGACACCGTCGCTGGCCCGAAGCGAGTCGAGGGCGCCGGGAAACAGCTCAACATCGACATCCAGCACCTCCCGGCCTCGCTCCATGAGGTCGACCATCGGCACGTAGACGTGACCGTCGTCGGCGGCCTGATTCAGTATATACCGCAGTCCCGCTTCGACCCGCTCCGGGGCCTCCGGCGCGATACCGAGCTCGGAGGCGATGCGATCGGCGGTCTGAAAGCCGATACCGTGTATATCACGCTCCAGACGGTAGGGGTTGCCTCGTACCGCTGCGATCGTATCGCCGCTATAGCGCTTGACGATCCGCACCGCGAACCCTGGACCGACACCGTGAGACTGCAGGAAGATCATGGCGTCTTTGACTCGCCCCTGCTCGACCCAGGTGCTGGCGATCGAGTCGGCGCGCTTCCTCCCCAGTCCGGGCACCTCCATCAGCCGGCTCGGATCCTCGTCTATGACCACGAGCGTCGCGTCGCCGAAGTGATCGACGATGCGCTGCGCCGTCACTGGTCCGATTCCCTTTATCAGCCCGGAGCCGAGGTAGCGCCGGATCCCCTCCAGCGTCGCCGGATACACCTGCCTGTATGAGGATACTTTGAACTGACGGCCGTACCGAGGGTGGGTCTCCCAACCGCCCTCGAGCTCCACCATCTCACCTTCGGCCAAGCCGACCATGGAGCCGACGATGGCGAATCCCTCGCCCGCGCCAGCGTCCTCCCCCTCGTCCGGTCTGATCTGGGCGATCGTGTATCCGTTCTCGGGGTTGTGATAGGTGATCCGCTCTATAGAGCCGCGTACAGATTCGGCCATCCTAACCTACTCGAGGCGCGCCAGAGAGGCGCACACGACTACTCGTAGAGAGCCAGCAAGCCCCATGACTGGACGGTCCCAAGCGCCAGGCCGGCCGCCACTTGCGCCGGAGAATGTGCTCCCAGTCTCAGACGCGCCCAGGCTACCAGAGCCGCGGCAACGCCAGCGGGCCACAGGCCCCAGCCCCCCGCCACCATCAGAACGAGCAATCCACCACCGACGCCGACTGAGTGAATGCTGATCTTCCAGTAGCCGTTGATGATCGTCACCAGCAGGGCGCCACCGCAAAACGAAGCGGCGCACCAGAGGATGACACCGGGAGCCGCCATCAGGCTGAGGACCGCATACCCGATAGCATACCAGACCACTCCGACCCGCAGGATCCAGCGTCGTTGCCCCGGCTCCGGGTCGTACAACTCCAGGAGGCGCCCCGACCGCTTCAGATACAGCATGACGGCTGCGGGTATGACCCCGTACCAAACGACGCCGGCGACACCGGCCCGCCAGTGGCCAGTGGTGAGCTGAGATAGAAAGGTAAAGAGGACGAAGGCGACCCCGGCTGGGCTGAATAGGTGGGAAAGGGCATATGCCAGTCCATTGCTCCCCTGTGCCGAGCCCGCCTTCCCTATAGATGTAATAGCCACCTGCCTCCTCTGGAGCCACCACGTGATGGGGCAAATCCGTAGAAAATCCTAAAGGAACTCATCAAGTTCGTCGATAGTAGGCGTAGAATTACTAAGCAGTATCGAGTCATATCATGTAGTTACGTTTCATTGTAACACCTACCAATTGCTGAGAAGGAGCCGAAAACAGATATAACCTAATTATTTTACAACAGGTTATATGTCAAGGAAGAGATCGATAGCACGATACAAGGAGGTATCGAATGCCACTACGGATAAATCATAACATTGCGGCGATGAACGCCCGCAGACGGATGGGTGCTAACTTCCGAGATCTCGGGGTCCGGTTGGAGCGCCTCTCGTCGGGATTGCGGATTAATCGAGCCGCCGATGATGCAGCTGGCCTGTCGGTCCGCGAAGGGATGCGGGCCGAAATCAGCGGCTTGAAGCAGAGTGTTCTCAACGCTGAGCAGGGCACCAACCTCCTCCAGGTCGCCGAGGGATCCCTCAACGAGATCAGCGCCATGCTGATCCGCATGCGAGAGCTGACGGTACAGTCCGCCTCCAGCACCGTCAACGACCTGAACCGCGAATCGATCCAGGCCGAGTTTACCCAGCTCATCCAGGAAATCGACCGGATTACCCTGTCCTCGACCTACAACGATCAGGTCATTCTCACCGGCTTCGGCAACACCATCGACGATGCCTCCACGACGGTCACCGCCAGCAACGTGAGTGGCGTCAACGGCGTCAAAATATCGGGCGCCTCCTCGGGCACCTACACCTTCATCGACACCGGCAACGACGCCGAGATCACACTCGGTAACGGTATCGTCTCGCAGACTATCGATATCGGCCAGATTCTCGACACCAGCCTCAATGTTGCTACCGGCACGACGGTGGTGGCGAACTTCGATCGACTCGGGGTCCAGGTTACCCTCGCCGGAAGCAACGTCGGGGGCGCCACGGGCAGTTACGTCGACGGTGAGTTGAACGGTCAGACGATCATCGTCACCGCGGGCACCGGCGGCTCGTTCCAGGTCGGTCCCGACGACGGTATCAACAACCGCATCGAGGTCAACATCGACGACATGCGGGCCAGCGGTCCGAGGCTGAACCTGAACACGACCTCGGTGGCCACCCTGCTTTCGGCGCGTGGGTCGATCGCTCAGATCGACCAGGCGATCGACAAGGTGTCCCACCAGCGTGGCGATCTCGGTGCCTTCATGAACCGCCTTGCTTTCACCATCTCCTTCACCGAGAACTCGATCGAGAACATCCAGAATTCGGAGAGCTCGATCAGCGACGCGGACATCGCCGAAGAAGTCTCTCAATTCACAAGAGCGCAGGTGTTGTCCCAGGCCGCCACGGCTATGCTGGCCCAAGCCAACGCCGTGCCTCAACAGGCCCTGGCGCTGCTGCAGTAAAGAACTACACCCGTCGATCGCCGGTCGCGGTCGACGGCCGTCGCGACCGACGGCTACAAAAAAAAGGGGACGGCCAGGGAAGGCCGCCCCTTTTTTTGTTTTCCGGTAGAATAGTCCTATTCCCACTTCTTGCCGCTCGCCGATCCCTTCCCGCCCTTCGATTGTCCCTGCTGTGATGTCTCGCCTTCGAGAACAAAGCCGATGAAGCGCTTCTGCCCCAGAGTTTTGAGGTAAGATAGCAGGGAAACTTCCGCCTCTTTGCGATCGAGTTTGTACTCCTTGCTGAGGCCCTCGATCATCTGCGACACCGTCGTGCGCCCATTACACATCTGCCATACCATCGAGCCCACCTCGTCCAGGGTGATGGTGCGCTCTTTCGGTACGTAGAACACCTTCGAGAGCAGCCGCACCCTCCAGTTGTCCTGGCGGGTGACCGTGATCCTGGCCTCGCCGCTATCGTTCTTTTCCCACGTCAGCAGGTCGTTGCGCGCCGGGCGCGAACTCAGCATCGCTTCGCGACTCAGCTTCGGTTTCTTGCCGGTGGCAAACATATGCTTCAGTCAGATGTTGCGTGACGTCGCCTTGTTCGTCCTTCTTGCCGTAGAGATGCTCGGCGATGCAGATCTTGTTTCCCTCAACACAGTGCCACACCCGGCCGTCGAGGTGGCGCCGCGGACGCGTGTTGACGAGCGGCAGCGGTCGCAGGATCTGGCGCCATCGACTCCGCGGCTTGCCCATGACTCTCAGTCCGCCGTGACCGGGTGCGGCTTCTTCGCTCTCTTCGATCTCGCAGTTGAAATCCCTGAGCTGCTTGCGGAAGAAGCGAGGATACCATTCGGGCAGCGTCGTTCCCTTCAGCAGCATCTGAGCCATGCTCAGCCGCTGAATGCGACACTCGTGGTTCTTTTTTTCGAAGGTGAGCTGAATGTTGCCCGATTTGAGCTCGTGGCGCTCGAGGGAGTAGTCGTCCGGGATTTCGAAGGTGAGCCCGTATACGCTCCAGTGTTCACGACCCTCGTGAGAGTGGTCCCGAAGGGTCTCGAAGATCTCTCCCGCCAGATCCTCGAGGCTCTCGTCCCGCCTCGCCAGAACCCGGAGTAGCACGATGCGGCCGCATTCGCCGCAGGCTCGGGCGAGATTGTAGGCCCGGTAGTCGGCCTCCCAGACGAAGGTCTCGTATTCAGAATTCTCGAGCCAGCGCTTATCCTTCAGAAACTTCGCCCGCCGTCGCACCGTGAAGGAGACATCCGACTTCTGTGCCTTTTTCTCGAGCGTGCGGAGATATCGATCGACCAGCTCCGGGATCGGCAGCCGCCGTCCTGCCGGGGCCTCCCTCCACTCGACCTCCATGCGCACGATTTCGGCGTCGTCCAGCCGCGCGTAGCCGCTTTTGCGGGTCCCGTCCACCTTGCCCAGGTTCCACTCCTCCGGCACCTGAAGGCACACTCCCTGCCAGCCGAAATCCGCCCACTCTCTGATTTCCACTTTTAGACCCACTCTCTGACTTCCACAGCTTTCAGAATACTAAATTAGACACCGATTTCTGGATGAGGGCGATGGAGATGGCGGCCATCCCCATCAGTGCCATGCCGCAGGCGAAGCCGACGGCGAGCACTGGCGCGTACAGACGCCATTGCTGCTTGCCGTACTTGTTCCAGAAATAGTAGCGCGCCAGTAGAGCCCCTATGACTTCGGTGATCATATAGTGAGGAATTGTCGTGAGAGCCCTCACGTAGCCGAATATGAGCAGGATCGGCAGCCCCAGAAACGACAGGATGATGTAGCTGCCCAAACCGACACCAACCCCGAGAAAGATGATGTTCTTTTTTATGGCGCGGAACAACCACGGCTCGTCGGTAGAGCGCTGAATCCACGGACTGCGGAAATTCGGGTCCGCGTCGACGGCGAAGTAGTACACCCAGCCCTTCGGCAGGGCTCGCTCGGCCCTGGCCCTCAGACTCGGTGTGTCGTCCCGGAGAATACCGGACACAGCGCCGTCCGCCACAGCGCTGACCGCGGGTCCGGCCGCGATCTCCGGTTCGGAGTCGAGGGCGCCGGACGGGAACTCGGGAAGCGACTCGGGCTCGCCCTCCCCGTAATGGGCGTAGAACGCCCGCTTCTGGGACCACGGACCGGCCTCGCCCCGCTCTCCCCACGACGTCAACCACTCGCTGTCGGCGGCGCGCACGCGCCAGTACCACAATCTGTCGCCCGCGAGGCTGGCCGGCGTCCACGTGGCGCTCATCCGGTCCGGCGTCTCGGTCATCTCGCCGCGCAGCGTCCCGGTGAACCAGATGCAGGTCTGCAGTGCGCGCAGGCGCCACATGACCTGGGCGTACGGATATGATGCCGACGGCACGGGAGCGAGTTTCCAGATGTAGGACGAATAGAGAAAGGTGGCTAACAGCACGATCGGCACCATCACGACTTCGGCCTTGATGATGCTGGTGAATTTCGTCCCCGTGAGCTCGATCTCGCGGAACTTCTGCGTCTGCGCTCCGTAGTTGCCGAGAGGGAACGGAATAAACCAGATGGCGACACCCTGATACCCGGACAGGATTATCGTCGACTCCTTCACGTAGGGGATCTCGATGGTCTGGCCGACCATGCCGACCAGGCGGGCATTCACGAATGACTGAAAGGGAGTGAGGACGAAGCCGAAGAACAGGAAGAACATGAGGAACCGGGCACGGTCGAAGTCCGGCAGCAGGGCCCAGGCGATGGCGATGAGACCCGCCGTGACCACGCAGTAGAGGCCGATGGCCGACCACACCGGAAAATCACCGCGGCCCGGCGGCGGTGGCGCCCAGCCCGATCGCGTGTCCTCCTGGCGCGTCGCGCGGGCCTTCCGTAATCCCTGAAATACCTGCCACAGGCCGATGACGGCGATGGCGGCCGTCGTGCCCAGCCCGAAGCTCATCCAGAAATCGATGCTGTTGACAAAAAAGGTCTCGATGGCGCCCATGCCGGGCTGCCAGAGATCGAGGTAGCCGTACTCGTGGAGCAGGGGGTTGGCCACGGAGCGGGCCACGAGGCCGATAAAGGTCCCCATCACGCCCCAGAAGGGCATGACGAGGCCGGCGAAAATGGGCCCCAGGTGGGCCGTAAACCCGAGGGGCGTGGCCGGGATGAAATTCCCAGTGATGTGCGTGAGGTCGACGAACGGAATGGGGATGAGTGTCACCGGTTGCGTGAACAGCGCCCCCGAGATGGCCGGTATGGCAACGTACAATGTGCCGAAGACGATGCCGATCATCGCCCCGGCCGAGAACACTCGCCATCTCCACGAGTCGATCCCCTGCGTGGTTTCGGCCAGGGCAGTGGCGCCCTGGGCGGCCACGGGGGCGAAGGGAAATGGCAGTCGTTCGTGGTCGGAACTGACCCGGAACAGGGCGTACGCCATGGTGAACCAGGACACCCTGGAGATGACCACGCCAGCCAGCATGAGGAGGATGGGCATGATCCAGTCGGTGTGCAGGAACGTGCGGTTCAACACGGCGGCCGATTCGAGCGGTGGCGCAAACCAGTCGGGAATGAGATTGGCGATGCCGAACTGCTTGGCCGCCGGCGACTGCCTCAGGTACTGGTTCCAAAGAAGGCCTTCGAAAGATCCCGTCTCGGCGGCGATGAGCCCAGCGGCGACGTAGTAGAGGACGTAGACTTCCTGACGGCTCAACGACGTAAAGGAGCGCTTGGTGATTTCGGCGAAGAGAATGATGGTGACCCACTCGGCTGCTGCCCCGAGCGAGCCGCCCACCATGAGGGAGAGGTACATGTTCCCCGGAATCATGATGAAGGCCACGAAGAGGACGCCGAGAAAGACCTTTAGCGTGAAGCCGTCGTGATACTCGCTCGGAGTCTCGAGGAGGTTCCGGTACTCCTCGATTTCCTGATTCGGGTTTGTCTTTCTTCGCCAGAGCACCTTACGCTGTCACCTCCGTGCGCACCCCCGACCGAGTTTCTTCGCCCTGCATGTGGTAGGATTCCTTCGCCTCAGCGTCCACCGTGCGCCAAGGGTCGCGATCGAGGATGGGGATAAACAAGTTCGCCATGCCTGACAGGGAGGTCATGCCGAAGGAACGGTAGACGGAAACGCTGACGTAGTCGACCTGCCAGCCGAAATCCGCCCACGCCGCTACTTTCACAGCCCTAGAATATCAGTACTGACACAGACTTCTGGATGAGAGCGATGGAGATGGCGCCCATCCCCGTCAGCGCCATGCCACAGGCGAACCCGACAGCGAGCACCGGCGCGTAGGTACGCCACTCCTGTTTGCCGTACTTGTTCCAGAAGTAGTAGCGCGCCAGGAGTGCGCCGATGATCTCCGTGATCATGAAGTGCGGAACGGACGTTAAGGCGCGAACGAATCCGAACATGATCAGGATCGGCAGGCCTACGATGGACAGCGCTGTGTAGAGCAAGAGCATGGCGACGCCGCCGATGGCGATGACGCCCGGCTTGAGAGCCCTGAACAGCCACGATTCATCGGAAGAGTTCTGGATCCACGGACTCGCGAAGTTCGGATCCGTGTCCACGGCGAAGAAGTACTCCCACCCCTCGGGCAGAACCTGAGCCGACTTGACCGTCAGCTGAGGCCTCGGCGTGCGCACGAGACCTACGTCCGCGGGTGGTGAGACGATACTCAGCCCCGGTCCCGTCGACTCCTCGACGGAGCTGCCGAACGCGCCTGGCGGGTGCTCGGGAATGTACTGTGGCTCTCCGTCCTCCGTGTGTACGAACAGCGCCCGGTTTTCCGTCCACGGACCCGCCTCCCCGCGCTCACCCCCCGACTCGATCCATTTTTTGTCGGCCGCTCTGGCGCGCCAGTACCACCACGTATTGCCCACAAGGTTCGAGGGGGTCCATGTCATTCCCGGTTTGCCCGCATGCTCCTGCTTCTCGCTGCGCAGGGTACCCGTAAACCACAGGCACGTTTGCAATGCACGCAGCCGCCACATGACCTGGGCATAGGGATAGGATGCCGAGGGCACCGGCGCCAGCTTCCAGATATACGATGAATACAGAAAAGTCGATATCAACACGACGGGCACCATCACGACTTCGGCCTTGATGATGCTCGTGAACTTTGTCCCCGTCAGCTCGATCTCCCGGAACTTTTGCGTTTGAGCGCCGTAGTTGTTCAGCGGGAACGGGACGAACCAGATCTCGACGCCGGGATAGCCGGACAGCAGGATGGCCGTCTCGCGCACGAATGGCACCGATATCGTCTGACCTACCATGCCCACGAGGCGCGCGTCCACGAAGGACTGCAGGGGCGTGAAGATCAACCCGAAAAACAGGAAAAACCAGACGAATCGCTCGGCGTCTGGGATGAGAATCAGAGCGATGACGAGGAGGGAGGTTGTGGCCAGCAGGTAGAGGCCGACAGCGCCCCAGATCGGGAAATCCCCCCGACCTGCCGGGGTCTCCCACGAGCGCTTCTCACCCCCGCTCATCCTCACCGCTCGCGCGCTGAGTAGATTCTTTATCAATTGATAAACGCCGATCACTGCCACCGCTGCGGCCGCTCCGATGCCGAAGCTCATCCAGAAATCGACACTGTTCATGAAGAACGTGTCGATGGCCCCCATGCCGGGCTGCCAGATCTCCAGAATGCCGTAGTTGTAGAGAATCGGATTGGCCACGGAGATGACGACAATCCCGATGAACGTTCCCATAACACCCCAGAACGGCATCACCATACCGGTGAAGATCGGTCCCAGATGGGCTGTGAAGCCGAGGGGAGTCGCCGGAATGAAATTGCCCGTCACCGTGGTGAAATCGATCATCGGAATCGGAATGAGCTGGACCGGCTCGGTGAGCAAAGCCCCGCTGATGGCGGGAATGGCGACGTAGATGGCGCCGAACACGAGGCCGATCATTGCTCCGGCTGAAAACACGCGCCAGCGCCACGTCTCGACGCCTTGTGAGCTCTCCGCCAGCGCCATCGCCCCCTGTGCGGCTACCGGAGCGTACGGGAAGGGCAGGCGCTCGTAGTCGGAATTGACCCTGAAGAGCGCGTACGCGACTGTGAACCACGAGAGTCTGGAAACGACCATGCCCGCCACGAGGACGCAGATTGGCAGCACCCAGTCGGAATGGAGGAAGGTGCGGGCGAGAATCGCGGGCGAGTCGAGCGGCGGCGCCCACCAGTTGGGGAACATGTGGGCCATGCCGAATTGTTGGGCCGCCGGCGACTGGCGCAGATACTGATTCCACAGCAAGCCCTCGAAAGCGCCTGTTTCAGCCGCGATCAGGCCCGCCGCAACATAGTAGAGGACGTAGACTTCCTGACGCGACAGCGATGTGAAGGAGCGCTTGGTTATTTCCGCGAACAGGATGATGGTGACCCACTCTGCCGCCGCTCCGAGGGACCCGCCCACCATGAGGGACAGGTACATGTTCCCCGGAATCATGATGAAGGCGACGAACAGCACACCGACGATGGACTTGCTGGTAAAGCCGTTCTCGAACGAGGACGGCGTGTCCATCAATGCGCGGTACTCTTCCAGCTCCTGATTCGGATCCGATTTTCTGAGACTCAGCAACTGATCCCTCTCTTCTCGCCTCGACCTCCGCGTCTACGCGGTCACTTCTGACCTGGTTCCAGCGAGCAGCTCCTTGCCCTGCTTCTGGTAGGCCTCCTTGGCCTCGCTTTCCACTGTGCGCCAGATGAGAAACTGTTTTCGAATGACGTTCATGAATCGCTGGTTCACCCGCCGCCAGGAGGCGTCCTCTCCACTCAACCGTTGAATATCCAACGTCACGGAGTAGATGCTCACCTCCTCCTCCGGTACCGCCCTGATCTGCACGTGCTGGCTTACTCCCAGATCGAACGGGGCGAGCCATATGTTCATGTCGATGGCACAGCCGCTGCCGTGCTCTCCGTCGCTGCGGGACAGGTGAGCCCCATCGGTGTAGAATGTTCCGATCGACTCCTCGCTGTACGAGTCGAAGTAGCCGATGAGGAAGACGGAAAGTCCCAGCACATCGTGCCCGCTGACGGTGAACGGAAACTCGAA
>CBDBIJ010000075.1:0-6719 GCA_965205655.1 Candidatus Latescibacterota bacterium | reverse complement strand
CACCCACCGCCCTTCGAAGGTCGTGGGAAAATCGATCAAGCCGTGCTCCAGACCACCGACGGGGAAGCGCAAACCCCGACCGAGTATTTCACGTTCCACGAACTCCTCGAGGTCGCGAACCGCCCGCTGTAGCGACTGGCGCAGCTGACCGTACTCCACGCTGTCGGGGTTGTCGGATTGGGCCGCGGCCTCGCCCCACATCACATCGAGTATCTCGATTTTTTCAGCGAGCTGCTGGATCGATACTTTCTTCGCTTGCAGCTCATCGAGTATCGTCTCGAGGAGCGCGAGAGTGGCGTTCGCTTCCTCGACGCTAAAGGCTTTTCGTCTCTTCACGGGGGGCATAGTACGATCCGAAAGACCGCGCGGCAAGGATCGCGGGCGAGTCTCCAGACGGGCCGCAGTACGCGCTTGCGCTGTCGATGTCGTTGGGGCATATTTGCCTCGACTCATCTGCAGGCTCCGGAACTGAAAGGGCACTATAGAAGGCGAATCGTGGTCACAGCTCAGGATGTCAGGAGGGTCGCCGCACTCGCGCGCCTCGAGTTCTCGCCCGAAGAGGAGGAAAAGCTCATCGGCGAGCTGAACGGGATTCTCGAGTACATGGAAAAACTCAACGAGCTGGACACCGCCGGCGTTGAGCCCACGTCCCACGTGGTGCCGGTGGTGAACGCCTTCAGAGAAGATCGCGTAGAGCGCTTTCCCCATCTGGAGGAAGTGCTCGGTCAGGCGCCAGACAAGCACGACAACTATTTCAGGGTCCCAAGAATCATCGATTGAGCGGCGGCAGCGATGTCGCCGCTTTTTTTATTGAGGAAATGTCGTGAGCGATTCATACGAAGGCCCCAAGTTCGTCGTCGTCGCCGGCGGCGTGATGAGCGGCGTGGGCAAGGGATTGACCACTGCTTCGATGGGGCGGATTCTGGGTGAGTACGGCTATCGGACTACGGCGGTCAAAATCGATCCCTATATCAACTACGACGCGGGGACATTGCGGCCCACGGAGCACGGAGAAGTCTGGGTCACCGACGACGGAGGTGAAATCGATCAGGACCTGGGCAACTACGAGCGCTTTCTGGGTCTCGACATGCCGCGCCGCAACAACATCACCACCGGACAGATCTACCACACCGTCATCGAGCGCGAGCGCAACGGCCATTATCTGGGCCAGACAGTCCAGCCCATTCCCCACATCACCGACGAAATCAAGAGCCGCGTCCAGGAGGCAGTAGCCGGGTTCGACATCGCCCTCATCGAGATCGGCGGAACGGTCGGGGACTACGAGAACGAGCCTTTCCTGTTCGCGATGAAGGGACTGGAGCGGGACATCGGCGAGGAGCATTTCGTCTACGCGCTCATCACCTACCTGCCGGTGCCCCAGCACGTGGGCGAGATGAAGACGAAGCCGACGCAGCAGGCGGTCCGCATGCTCTCCGAGCACGGGATCTTTCCCGATTTCATCATCTGCCGTGCGGAGACGACCCTGGACGAGGTGCGCAAGAAGAAGATTCAGGTAGGGGCCAACGTTCCACTCGAGCACATCATCTCGGCGCCGGACATGGCCACCGTCTACGATATCCCGCTGACACTTGAAGCTGAAGGTCTGGGCGAGAAACTGCTCGCCAAGCTCGGTCTCGAGTCGCTCAAGAAACCCGATTGGAGCCATTGGGAGGGACTGCTCGAGCGCAGCAAGAATCCCAGCAACAGCGTCGAGATCGCCATGGTGGGAAAATACGTGGAGATCGGGGATTTCCAGCTGACCGACTCGTACATCTCCGTCAATCAGTCGCTGCTCCACGCCGGGGTCGCTCACGATGCGAAGGTGAACATCACCTGGATCGGCGGCCACAAGTTCGAGCTGGGGGAGATGGATCTCGACGAGCTCGACGACTACGACGGCATCATCGTCCCGGGCGCTTTTGGCGAGGGTGGGGCCGAGGGTGTGATCGCGGCGATCCGTTACGCCCGGGAAAACGACCTGCCTTTTCTCGGCCTGTGCTACGGCCTCCAGCTCGCCGTGGTGGAATACGCCAGAAATGTGGCTGGAATCGCCGAGGCCACCTCCGAAGAGTTCGGCACCGACTCACAGTGGCAGGTTGTGTCGGTTCAGGAGAGTCAGAAGGATGCTCTGCGGCAGAGCCGCTATGGCGCCAGCATGAGGCTCGGGGCGTACGCCGCTGTATTGAAAAAGGGATCGAAAGTCCTGGAGCTCTACGAAAAGTCGGGCCGCACCGCCGAGGACCGTGAGCGCATCCAACAGTTGCTCGAGCAACCGGATCAGGCTTTTCGCGCCGGCGAAATCATGCCGCACAGGGACCAGGTGGTGATCGAGCGGCACCGCCACCGATACGAGATATCACCCCGCTTCGTGGAGCTGCTCGAGGAGGAAGGGCTCGTGTTCTCGGGCTATCATCGCCGCATCGACGGGACGCGCCTCATGGAATTCATCGAGCTACCGCGAAACAGATACTTCATCGCCACGCAGGCCCACCCAGAATTCAAGTCGCGCATGGACAACCCGGCCCCCTTGTTCTCCGGATTCGTCGGTGCGGCGCTCGCCTATCAACAGGCCAGGTTCGCCGCCGAGGCACAGGCCGCGGCATCCTGATCCCACACACTGGCTCCGAAGCGGTATCGCCCGGGCGCGCAACGCCGCCATCCCCTCGGCAGCGGCAGACGCACCTCTCCACCACCCGCCTCGCAACAGTCGCGATGGTTTCGACTGTGTGGTTGGCGCGGTGCGGGGCGCCCATAGACGGGAGTGACGCCGCCCCCGCCGCTCCGGCCGCCGACCGAGAGTCATGGAATTCCCTCATCGAACTCGGCGAGAGCGGAACTCACGTCGCGATCAAAGCCGCCTACCTGAGAGACTTCGCCGATCGGCAGGAAACCCACGCGGACAGCGGGGCCGAGATGACGATCTCCGATTCGGCCGGCACGCTACGCAGTCGACTCACAGCAGAGCGGCTCGTCGTCAGCCACCGCGAGAATCGGCTCGACGCCAGCGGCGCCGTCTCGGTCGACTCCCAGGACAGCCTCCAGCTACGCGGAGACAGCCTGGTTTGGGAGCGATCTCAACGCAGGATGCGAGTTCCCGGACATTTCGAGGTGCAGACTCCGACGGCGCGGTTGACGGGTAGGAATCTGTCGACGACCACCAAGCTCGATGGGTGGTCGGCGCAACTGGTGACAGCTACCCTCACCGGTGCCTCGGCAAGCGGCACCTACGAAGTGCGGCTGCGAGCCCGGCACGACAGCACCAGTCGGGGAGAGGGGTTGGTGGCTCGCTACGACAGCGTCGTAGCCGAGGTGGAGGGGTACCGCATTCACAGCGCCTCGGCCGAATACGATGAGATCGGCGGACAGATCCTCTTTTCCGGGCAGGTCACTGCGGAGGACGTAAACGAGGATGGCACCGTTTCGAGGCGCACTCGCGCTGCCGAGCTCCAGTTCGATGTCGTCGAAGATCGCAAGACGGCTCGCGGCGGGGTCGAAGTGGTAGAGTTCGACGGGGGGATGCGCCTCTCCGCATCCAGTTTGGACGATGAGGCGCTCGGGCGCTGGACTGCCCGGGGTACGCCGGCGGACTTGGAGCTGGGGGGCAGGTCGTTTTCGGCCACCCGGCTCGCCTACGACGAGCTAAACGACGAGTATACGGCAGCGGAAGCGACGTTCAGAGATGAGGGCCGCACGCTGCGGGCCGACAGCCTCATCTATTCGCGCGCACTGGAGTCGATCGACGCATGGGGGGACATCACTCTCACGCTTCCCGGGATGGACGGTGTCGCCCGCGGCGACTCGACTCACCTCGACCTGAGTGCCGAGCGCGCCGAACTGCGGGGTTCTTCCGGCAGCGGCACCGCCCACCTTTCGAAGTGGCGCGAGCGAGGAGACTCGCTCTTCATTTCGGCTGCGCTCCTCGGTTTTGATTTGAAGGAGAATCATCTCACGGGTTCGGGGGGATTCTCGCTGCGCGGTCCGGATCTGGTGGTGACCGGCGACTCAGGTTGGTTCGACAGCGCCTCCGAGAGAGTCGGGGTCGCAGGCACCGTCCTGTTTCGTCAAGCCGATTCCGACGCCGCGGGGGAGAGTCGCCTGGAGGCGGATTCGATGACTGTGCATCTGGGTGAAGGTCGGATCGAGAGCATGCAGATACCGAGCGGTCTCAGCGGGCGGATTCACGGCCTGCAGGGTCAGACGAGCTGGCTCCGCGCCAGTGGTGGTGATGTGTTCTTCGACAGCGAGCGCCTGCAGCGCGTCGAGCTCCGAGGTGGGGCGCAGGTGACTCATCGGAGTTCAACAGCGTCAACCGGAAGCCGCTTTCGCGCCGAGATGATCAGTCTGCACTTCGATGGACGCGGGGCGCTTGGGCAGGTGCTGGCGCGCGGCGATGCCGAGCTGACTTCGCGAGATGTCCCCGCAGCCGCGGACGACGACACGACAACCGTGGCAGACGACTCAAACACGTCCATCAACCGCGTCACCGGCGCCGAGCTGGATATTCGGCTCGCGGCGGGAAAAGTCGTCGAGGTCGAGATAACCGGGCTGATCGAAGGTCGGTATCTCCCCTCCAGAGAGGAGGGCGACGAATGACGAGGTCTCTGACTGCCGTAGGCCTGGTAAAACAGTACGGCGGTAGACGGGTCGTGGACGACGTCAGCATATCGATCGACGAGGGAGAAATCGTCGGCCTTCTGGGTCCGAACGGGGCCGGAAAGACGACCACCTTCTACAGTATCGTGGGCTTCGTGCGGCCAGACGCCGGGACCATACAGCTCGATGGCGACGACATCACCGATCTTCCGATGTATCTGAGGGCGCAGAAGGGGATCGGTTACCTGCCGCAGGAGACATCGATTTTTCGCGGCCTCTCGGTGGAGGACAACATCGCCGCCGTGCTCGAGGCGCGGGGAATGAAGGAAGAGGAGGAACGCCGTCAGCGTGTGGAACAGCTGTTGGACGAACTTCAACTTGCGCCCAGAGCTCGTCAGCGGGCCGATACACTATCGGGAGGCGAAACCCGACGTGTGGAGATAGCCAGGGCCCTGGCTATCCAACCGCGCTACATGCTCCTCGACGAGCCATTCACCGGGATCGATCCGCGCACGGTGGAGGATATCCAGTCGATCGTCGCCGACCTCAGGTCGAAGGGACTCAGTATTCTCATCACCGATCACAATGTGCGCGAGACGCTGCAGATAACCGACAGGGCCTACATCATGGTGGACGGTCGCATCCTGACCGCCGGTACAGCCGAGATGTTGACGGCCGACGATCAGGTGCGGCGGCTTTACCTTGGGGAGCGATTTCGGATGGAATAGCGGGGCTTGCCGCCGGGACAGCAAATGGTGTACCTTTGTTGTAGAGCGGCCAGCCAACCAGCGGGAGTCTGGGAAAGGGAGGACGGGCGCCATTGTCTTCTCTGGCTGTAATCTATTGATAATAATGAGATTACTCGAAAAGAACTGATTGATGCTTCGCCTCTCGCAAAGCATGAGCCTCCAGCAACGGATGGCTCCCCAGCTCATTCAGTCGCTACAGTTGCTGCAGATGTCGACCCTCGAGCTCGAGCTCGAGATCAAGCAGCAGATGGAACTGAACCCACTTCTGGACGATACCCTCGATGCTCTGGAGGAGGCCGACGACGAGTCGCCCGAGGCGGAGGAGGGACTCAAGGAGGAGGCCGAGCTCCCCGAGGATTCCGAGGAGGTAGACTGGGACGCCCTCCTCGAGGACACCTTCGATCAGCACTCCTACAACAACGACGCCACTGAGTACGACCCCAACTGGGAACAAGACCGGGAGCCGCAGGAGAACCGCATCACCACCATGCCGCCGCTGCTGGATCAGCTCAGAGCGCAGTTGACTGAGAGCGAGCTCGCGGGTGTGGACGTGGAGATCGCCTATTTCATCATCGGCAACATCGACGATCGCGGCTATCTGTCCTGCACGACGGCCGAAATCGCTGAAGCCATGGGGCAGCCGCCCGAAGACGTCGACCGAATTCTCAAGGTTGTTCAGGCCTTCGACCCACCCGGCATAGCCGCCAGGGATCTGCGAGAGTGCCTGATCATCCAGCTGGAGCAGCGCGAGGAGGATGGAACGAAGGTGGCCCTGCGGGTCGTCCGGGATCACATGGAGGATCTAACCAAGAGGCGGTTTTCGCGAATCACCCGCGGACTCGGCATCATCGACGAGGAATTGAAGGAGGCGCTGAGCCTCATCGAGCGATTGCAGCCCAATCCAGGCGCCACGAGCATCAGCGACTACGCAGGGCTACTCACCCTCGATACGGATGTGCCCTACGTAACACCCGATCTGATCGTGGAAAAGGCTGGGGAGGACTGGGTGGTGAGTCTCACGGACGGCAATCTCCCGTCTCTGAGAATCAACGCCTCTTACGCGAGGCTGCTTAAAAAAGACGGAAAGCAGGGGAACGGCAACAAGCGAGAAATCAAAACCTACGTTTCGAAGAAGCTGAACGACGCCCGCTGGCTCATCAACGCCATCAACCAGCGCCGTGCGACCATGCTGAAAGTGGCCAACTATCTCGTCAGAGCCCAGATGGACTGGTTCGAGAACGGGCTGGCCCACCTCAGGCCGATGGTGTTGCAGGACGTCGCCGACGCCGTGGAGATGCACGTGTCGACCATCAGTCGCGTCAGCAACGGCAAGTACATGCAGACGCCGCACGGGGTCTTCGAGCTGAAGTACTTCTT